>JAEZGI010000076.1 GCA_023416995.1 Bacteroidota bacterium | reverse complement strand
TGTTCGTTTTGTTGATTTCGGCCCTGAGATTATCTGCGCAGTCAGGCATTTCAACTTTTGATTTTATTGAGAACAAAGGGCAGTGGGATAACCGCGTTAAATATAAAGGCGAGTTGCCGGCAGGTGCCTTCTACCTCCAAAATAACGGGTTCAAAGTGGTGCTTCATCATGAAGAAGATCTACGCCGTGCACTTAACAGCCACCATCATACTACCAAAGGAACTGAGCATGGCACGCATAAACCCTGGGAGCCGGACAGCAGCCGCCCTGCCCTCCCGCCCCGCGGCACAACCCCTGCTTCAAACGGGAAAGTCCGCTCACATGCATATACTGTAGAGTTTGTTGGTGCCAATGCAAATCCGCTTATCATCCCTGATAAGGCGTTGGCTACTTATAACAACTATTTTATCGGGAACGATTCAACCAAATGGAAATCCAACGTGAAGATCTTCCAGGCGGTTTTGTATAAAAATATATACCCGAATATCGATGTGCGGTATTATTCGGAGAACAGTCAACTGAAGTATGATTTTATCGTTCATCCGGGCGGCTCGGTTGATAATATCGTGATGAAGTTTGAAGGCGCTGATAAACTTTCTGTCCGCAACCGCGAACTCGTCATTAAGACTTCTGTTGGCGATGTAAAAGAATTATCACCTTATACTTACCAGTTCGATAAAGTAAAAGGGAAACAGACGATTGAGTGCAATTACGAAATCATTTCAAAAAACACAGTTCGGTTCCGCGTTAAGAATCATGATCGCAATGCCACACTTATCATCGACCCTACATTGATCTTTTCTTCGTTTACCGGAAGCCGGGCAGACGAATATGGATTCACGGCAACACCTGGTCCGGATGGATCTTTGTATTCTGGCGGGCGGGTAGCGGGCAGTGGCTATGTGGTAACAAATGGAGCGTTCCAAATGGATTTCAAAGGTTCATCAGGTGGGTCAAGACCCGCCGTTGATATCGGCATTACGAGGTTTAGCCCGGATGGCACACGGCGCTTATACGGCACCTATCTTGGTGGCGATGCCAATGAATACCCGCACAGTTTGATTGCTGATGCGGACGGCAATCTTGTTATACTTGGCAGAAGTTACTCGGGCACTTCCTTCCCTCGCACAGTTGATGTGATTGGAACAGGTGGCGGGGCAGATATTATCGTGTCAAAGCTAAGTGCGGACGGAACGAGCCTGATCGGCTCCATTTTAATTGGCGGAAGTCAGAATGATGGTGTCAACATCAGTGATGCACAGGCAGGTGGTGGCGGCTCTGGCGCCAACTCGTTGATTCGATTTTATGGCGACGACAGCCGCAGTGAGGTTATCCTTGATGGGGCGGGAAATATTTATGTTGCGGCACAGACTCAGTCGGGTAATTTTCCCGTGACTGGCAGCGCATTTCAGCGTAACCCCGGTGGCGGACAGGATGGTGTTGTGCTTAAAATTGATCCTACCTGCAACAGTCTTGTTTTTGCCAGTTACCTCGGTGGTTCCAAAAACGACGGAGCATTTGCCATTGGTGTGCGACCCGCTACAGGAGATATATTTGTAGCCGGGTCAACCGAAAGCGAAAATTTCCCCGGGAACAAGACCGGCACCATCGGACCCACTCCGGGCAAAAACATTGACGGATTTGTTGCAATTATCGCCAACAATGGAAATACTCTGATCAAATCAACTTACCTGGGAACGGTTGCGGCCGACGGGGTTTATGGATTGAAATTTGACCGCTTGTCCATTCCTTATGTAATGGGCATCACAGCCGGGGACTGGCCAGTAATAAACGCCACAGCCTTCTCACCTAATTCCAGCCAGTTTGTGGCCAAACTACAACCTGATCTTTCTGCATATATATATTCAAGCGTTTTTGGAACCGGAACGAAGAGTCCTAATATGTCGCCCGTTGCATTCCTGGTAGATCGTTGTGAAAATCTGTATATCTCCGGCTGGGGCGGTTGGCTCGAAAACGGGCCAGACCCCTACAGGACAGCCGGCGTAGCAGGTATGCCAATTACCCCTGATGCGATCAAACCGGTAACAGATAACCGCGATATGTATTTTATCGTGCTGAAAAAGGATGTTTCTGAAGTTTTATACGGCACCTTTTTCGGTCAGGATGGTGGGGAAGGCGAACACGTTGACGGTGGCACCAGTCGTTACGACCAGGAAGGTGTAATTTACCAGGCCATTTGTGCCAATTGCTTTGGCAGTCGATCATCGCAGGTAACACGTCCTTACCCGATTACGCCCGGGGCAATAGCCCCGGTAAACGGAAGTGAAGGATGTAACCTCGGTGCCGTGAAAATATCCTTCAATTTCGCCGGCGTGGCGGCGGGACCGAAAGCTTTTGTTGGCGATGCTCCTGACTCCAGCGGTTGTGTGCCATTCGCCGTTACTCTACGTGATACTGTCAGGAATGCAAAACAATATATCTGGGATTTTGGTGACGGCAGCCCCGAGGTGACAACTGAAGACTTTGCTGTCAACCATGTTTATAATAATGTCGGCAACTTCCGCGTGAGACTCATTGCTATTGATTCAACATCCTGCAACATTCGCGACACTGCCTATACAACAATAATTGTTCGTACAGATCGGGCAGATCTTGCAATGAATATCACAAAACTGCCGCCTTGTGCTGATCTGAATTATCGTTTTGAAAATGTGTCTGTAGCGCCTCCGGGAAAACCATTCGGACCAACAAGTTTTGTCTGGGACTTCGGTGATGGCTCACCAAGAGTACCTGCGGGTCTCGGACCGGTAACACATCAATACCCGGCCGCCGGTACCTATTATGCCCGGCTGGTGCTGGTTGATACAAATTATTGTAATGCTCCCGACTCGTTGACAGATACCTTACGTGTGTCGCCACTGGTTAAAGCACAATTCACCATACCTACCCCGGCCTGTGCACCGTATACGGCAGTGTTTAACAACACCTCGCTGGCCGGAGAAACATTCTTCTGGGATTTTGGAGACGGTACAACTTCTACTGCTACCAACCCGGTACACTTCTACCCGAACGTGGGTAGTTACCGGGTAAAACTGGTTGCGCGCGACCCTAACACCTGTAATCTCATCGACAGTACGGAACACGTAATTAATGTTAACGTTAAACCTACAGCCAACTTTACATCGGGACCGAACCCGCCAGAGGTAAACAAGCCGGTTATCTTTACTAACTTGTCAACCGGGGGCACGAGGTATAAATGGTTGTTTGGTGATGGCGATTCAACAGTTACCACCACCATGGAAAACGTATCGCATCAGTATAATTCAACCGGAACCTTCCAGGCCTGCCTGGTAACCTATAACCAGTACGGTTGTACAGATACTATCTGTAAAACAGTAACCGCCGAGATTGTTCCGCTGCTTGATGTACCGAACGCATTTACCCCGGGCAGATTTGGGAAGAACAGCGTGGTACGTGTTGAAGGTTTTGGCATCAGCCGTATGATCTTCCGCATCTATAACCGCTGGGGACAACAGGTATTCGAAAGCAACGACCGGCGCGTGGGTTGGGATGGCAATTTCAACGGTAAACCGCAACCCATGGAGGTTTATGCTTATGTACTTGACGTTGAGTTTACCGACGGAACCCGGACCAGAAAAACAGGTGATATAACACTGATCAGGTAAACTAATATGCAGTGTTGGATGTTGACCACACACTGCAGCGCCAACGGGTCGCCTAACCCGAAACCATAACAACTGCAGAAAGGATTTATCTAACCAGTAATTGACAAAGACGATGCTGACATATCAGGGTAGAAAGAAAAAAGGACGCCATGCGCGGAGCAGTTGCCGCAATGGTAATAAACTACGCGCGGGAGCACTGCAATGTTTCGTTTTACTCATATCTTTTACTATCGCGAAAACCACTTCCGCACAGGATCTGCATTTTTCACAATGGTTCAATTCACCACTAACGACCAATCCTGCAAACACGGGATTTATTCCTGACGCCGATTACCGGCTCGGAGCAAATTATCGCAATCAGTGGTCAAGCATCATGAGTACCCCTTTCAAAACAATGAGCGTATGGGGAGATGCACAGGTTTTTCGTGATCGCATAGAAAGCGGCTGGTTAGGACTCGGCGGCGTGATCTTACAGGATGTGGCTGGCTCCGGCACACTTCGGTCAACAAAGGTATACGGCTCGATCGCCTATCACCAGATGATCGGTTTGTCGCACCTGCTGTCGGCTGGCTTTAATGTGGGCTGGGCGAACAAACGCGTTAACGTAACCGACCTGAAGTTCCCAGACCAGTTTGATGGGAAATTTTTTGACAATACACTGCCGACTACCGTGGCCCTTGATCGTGCTGCTGTTAATTATTTTGATGTGCAGGTTGGCCTGAACTACGCCTTTTTTCCCACAGAAAACCTGTACGTAAACGGGGGTGTTTCAGCGCATCACCTTAATCGTCCGCGTGAATCATTTTTTTCTGCTGATCCGATAGGATTCGACAGCCGGATCGCGCCGCGTTATACGGGTTTTGCCAATGCAAGCATCAAATTAAGTGATGAAGTAATTGTGAACCCCATGGCTTATTACAGTACACAGGCCAGTGCTTCCGAATTGGTTGCCGGTGGCAACCTGCAATACAATCTTTCAGGAGACGGCGATATTCAATTGTTGGGTGGAATCTACTACCGTCCGGGTGATGCCTTTATTCCAATGGTCGGATTCTCGTGGAAAAATGTCCGGATGGTGTTTACTTATGATGCCACGGGTTCTTCGCTGAAACAATATAACAATTCGAGAGGTGCATTCGAATTTGCTTTGATGCATCATGGCTTCTATAGTGAATACAACGGGGATCGGAGACAATCACTTTGCCCTACTTTCTAAATAAATTTCAGGCCCTCATTTTCCAGTTTGGTATATTTCTCCTGGTCAAAAACATAAAGGAACGCTCCCTTCTTAGAAGTGGAGCGTTCTTTTTCATCAAGCTTATTCAGAATGTCGAGTGATAATATTTTGCGCGTGAAATTGCGTTTATCTACTGGGTTCTCATAAATGGCCTCATACAAAGCCTGTAATTGAGGTAAGGTGAATTTTGTTGGAAGTAATGCAAACCCGATCGGATGATTCGCCACTTTTTGTTGCAGCCGCTCTTTTGCATGAAGTACCATCTGGTTATGATCAAATACAAGCGGAGGAAAATTATCAAACGCGAACCACTCCGCCTGGTGCCTGCTAAGCAACTCGTCGTTGTTGCTGTTGATGCTGATCAACGCAAAATAAGCAACAGATACTACCCTGCCACCCGGATCCCGGTCGAGTGCACCGTAACAATGCAACTGCTCCATATAGATATTATCCAACCCGGTAAGCTGTTTTAATACCCGCTTAGCCGCATCGTCAACACTTTCTTCGGCATTTACGAAACCTCCCATCAGCGACCAGTTGCCCAGTTCCGGTTCGAATCCTCTTTTTATCAAAAGACTTTTGATACGTTGACCATCAAAACCAAAGATGATACAATCAACGGCAAGCAATAACCGATCATAATGTTTGTATTCTACGATACTCATAGGCTGGTACTACGATTAAGTGGTGGACAATTTACAAAGTAAACGGCACAACAACAGTGAATTTTACCAGAACCGGACATACAATACTGAAAGCATCAGGATAGTAATTACAATCATTACGATAGTTGAAGGTTTGAGCCTGAACATTTCTTTGTCAAGCGCAAAAGCTTTCGGATTAATTTTCGGACCCGCAAGACTCATTAAGATCATTACCAGCATTGTAAAGAAGAACGCCCAGCCCATACAGATCAGGAATGGAATTTCTACCACTGTTTCTTCCACACCACCATTCATCTTCGTATACTCGTATGCAGTATATAGCAATGTTTCTTTGCCAAATACTGCAGGAGCAAACTCATTGAAAAATACCGATAACACAAAACCCGTAATTACACCTGCAATAGCTGCAGCGCCGGTGGTACGTTTCCAGAACATCCCCAACAGGAACATGGCAAAAACCCCCGGACTGATAAAGCCGGTATATTTTTGAATGAAGGTAAATCCGCCTTCTCCCCCGATTCCCAAAGTATCTTTCCAGGTGAAAGCCAGTGCAACGATCATTGAAACCAGCACGGTCATTCTTCCCACCCAGACCATTTGTTTTTCACCAGCATCTTTATTGAAATACTTCTTATAGATATCAAG
>JAEZGI010000072.1 GCA_023416995.1 Bacteroidota bacterium | reverse complement strand
TCACCAGCCATTTATGCGGTTTGAGGTATTGAAAGAGAATTTTCATGATTTGTGCGGCACTTTAGGTATGAATCTGCACCAGTTGCAAATTCCGTACAAGATCGTGAAAAATGGCAAGATGGCAGGGGGAGGAACTTTACTTATTTAAATGATCATCATTTTTCACAGCTTATTGATGCGGAGTCATGGGAGAGATTGGTACATATATCCCTGACGTTAACCGGCGCGGACCGGCAGGTAAACCTCACAAGGTGGAGTCGGTGCGTTTCAACCGGACAGGTTGAGGACGTAGTAATGTTGAAAATCTTGTGTATTCCCTCCTGACTGACGAATTAATGTCTAACTTCGGCAGGTTTTAAAAAACCGTCCTGAGTTTAAAGCCTTTATTCTTCTACTATGAAATCACTGCAGGAAAACCCGATAAGCATACTTAAGGGTGATAGCCAACATACAATCGGCGTATTTCTGGTTTCCCTGATAAAGCTTGTATTAATAGCGCTGAACCACATGAAAGCGAATCCTGAACGCAACGGAAGATCAGTGAAAACCTGGCCGTTTGCTGTATGTCTTAACATCAGGTTCTAATCACAAATAAATGGCCTTCTTCAAAATCGAATCATATAAAACGGGAATAGTACTTTCCACCTTCTTTAATTTTTTTAATAAGGGTTTAGTTTTTCTGAATGGGATAGTGGTTGCTTACTACTTAGGGGTCAGAAATGAAACAGACATCTTTTTCTATGTATATAATACAGTACTGTTGGTCGGTGTATTTGTTGCAAGCTTAAACAGTACGGTGCTGATTCCTCAATCGATGCACTTAAGGACTGCGGTTGGAGAAAAGTATGCCATGTATTTTCTTAACCGTTTTATTGCATTGTATGGTGGAGTGATGCTTTTAATCGTTCTTATTATCAGCGTATTTCCAGTCGATTTTTTTGTTCTGATTTCGAGTTTTTCGAGAACACAATTGGAAGCCAGTTCGTCGTTGCTGTTACTGTCCTTACCCCTGGTTCTATTGATAGGTGTAATAACCTTGTTGATAGATATTCTATCCTCGTATCGGTTCTTCACCATTTCAATGATGATCGGAATTATTAACGGACTTTCTTCAATAATCTTTGTCGTTGCTTTTCATAAAGTACTGGATATGAAAAGTGTGTTTTTTGGATTAATAGTATCGTACACCTTTAACCTGGTACTACTGCTTGGACTAATGAGGTATTACCTTCGGTGGGAATTCCGATTTGTAAAAGTTCGGATAGAAAAAAAAATATGGCGCAACCTTCTATTCGCAAATCTGGGAAATATCACGAGTGTTCTCAGTTCATATATGCCACTCTACATTTTGGCAGGTCTTGCGACGGGTATCATAACCAGCCTCACTTTCGCGCAGCAGATTGCGGGGCTTCCAAATGCTTTGATTATCGCCCAGTTTGGCATGGTGGCAGGAATCAAATTCAACGAACTTGTTGCCCGTAAAGATTTTCTCCACCTGAATAAGGTGTATTCCGAAACTACCGGGTTTCTACTTTTTTTGACGGTCCCCCTTGGTTTTTTTATCTACTTGTATTCATTCGAGATTGCCACTTTTCTGGTAGGTAAAAAAGTAATTGGTGTCGGCGGAATCGGGCAGGTAAGCTTCATTTTACAGTATCTGGGATTGCTGTTGCCATTACAAGTAATCAACACAATGTCCGGGAGACTATTTATGGCGACTCATAAGGTAAAAGAGGGATTTTGGTACCAGGTGGCATTCAATATATTGCTATTGACCGTGATGTACGTTAGCGTTGAAAATTTTGGTCTCATCGGTTACCCGATTTCCTTGCTTGGTGCTCACGTATTAAATGTCCTTTGCTTATACTTCATAAAGCGGAGATGGTTTCCATACATCCAATATGTGGCCTTGTTGCGCCGTTTCTTCTCGCTTCTGATGTTGAACGCAGCTCTCAGTCTTTTGATCTATTTTTGCGTTCGTAAAATAGGAATAGATGTAGTACTTCTCCGATTAATCTGCGCGTTTAGTTTCCACCTGGTTATATTACTGGTACTGAATAAGGTTTTCAAAATTTCGGATGAGGTTAATGTACAACTCAAAACTATTCTGAAAAAAATTAGTTGATCATGCCAACAGGGAATGCAGATGAACGGCTATCAACCCAGGAATACTGGGACGAAGTATTACGCAATGCACGATTGCCCAGGGTGAATTCCCCACAAAGCTATTTGTATAAAGTAACGATGGATTTCGTTCATAAACATATCAGCGGTGGGAACTATTCCAGTTTTTTAGAGGTGGGCTGCGGGTCATCCGGATGGCTTCCTTATTTTGCGAAAAGGTATGGTTTATCAATTTCTGGTATTGATTATTCAGAAATTGGATGTCAACTGGCAGAGAAAAATCTGCAAATGTTGAACATACCTTACGAAGATATTTTTTGTCGCGACTTATTTGCCCCAAATGCAACTGAAGGGAAGAAGTATGATATAGTGTTTAGCTATGGTGTAATCGAACATTTTGATCAGCCCGAAAACGTCGTAAAGATATTGTCAGGCTTCACCAACGATAATGGCTTAATTATTACGCTTGTGCCAAATTTGACCGGATTGGCGGGTCTTATGACTAAGCGCTATATGCCAGACGTATACGCTATTCATAATGTATTTGATGCATCGATGCTCAGAAAAATACATGACGAAAATAAGCTCGAGATTTTGGCGAACGGATACGCGGGAATGTTTAGCATTGGTGTGATGCCCCTGCATAAGGCTAACAAGGGGATTCTGAAAAAAGCATCAATAGGAAGAAGTGTTTCGATGTTTATTTTGAAGTCGTACGATAAAATCGCAACAACCCTTTTTAAACTGCTTCCGATCCGTATCTCCTCTCGCTTCCTATCCCCCTATGTTATTTGTGTAGCCAGAAAAAAAACAACATGAGACTTCAGTCACCAACCATTTTTCAAAAAGCTTTTCGGAAGATACTAATGCATGTTTTCGGCTTTGATCATTGGCACGTTTCGCCTTTGACCGAGCGGCCCTATGCACAAGATATTATAACTTACTGCAACGCCAGGAGTAAAAGAGCGGTCATTGTGGAAATTGGTTGTGGGTTAGGAGATATCATCCGAAATGTTGATTATCAGCGTCGGTTTGGTTATGACGTTGATAGCAGGGTGTTGAAGGCTGCACGTTTCATGACACGCCGGAAAAGAAGACAAACGGAATATGCGACATTCAGTTTCCCGGAAAGCACTTTAGAAAAGCGTGCGGACGTTATTATCCTTGTAAACTGGATTCACCATATTGAACCATCCGTCCTTAAGGAGCAATTGTCTGAATACTTTTCAAATAATCTCCTGACGGATGGCTGCCTTATCATTGATACTGTTGGCGACCGCGAGTACACGCATAATCATAACATCGACTTTCTGATATCCGGGCTTAAGTGTGAATTGATCAAAATTGGTGATTATAAAAGACAGAGAGAAATATGGAGCATAATTAAACTGTAAACTATGTGCGGATTTGGTGGAATAATTAATGGGCCTCAGCAACATGAACGCGCAACCGTTGGGCGTGTCGCAGGTACCGTGTCGTTTCGTGGACCAGATAGTTGTGGGATCAGGATTTATGACAGCCAGCTTGAAAACGCATCAGCTGGAAATACCGCTTTATTTTTTAATCGACTGGCCATTCTGGATCTGGATCCCCGGTCGGATCAGCCATTCGAAGATGGAAGCAATCTGTTGTTATTTAATGGTGAGATTTATAATTATCGTGAACTAAAAAATCAACTGCAATCAAGAGGGGTGAGGTTTCGTACGACCTCAGACACAGAAGTATTATTTTATGGATTGAAACTTGAAGGAGCGGCTTTTCTACCAAAAGTAAACGGAATGTTTGCGTTCTTTTGGTTGAATAGAATTGAAAAAACTTTTATACTGGGTCGTGATCGGTTAGGGATTAAGCCGTTGTATTATCGTCAAAATCAACAATCGCTGAGCTTTGGTTCTGAACTTCACACCATTGTTCGTTTTTCATCAGAAGACCTGAGTGTTTCCCGGCAAGCGACGGAAATGTATTTGTGGTTACAGTCTGTGCCGACACCATTCTCCATTATAGATGGCATACATAAGTTGCCACCTGGCACCTTTATTCAAAGCAGTTTTGCTGATCTTGATTCTCGCAAATCCTTGACACCACAGCCGTTTTGGGATGCTTATGAAACAGCTGCTTTACCTTATTCTTCAAAGTCGTCTGATTTGGAAGGAGTGCTACGCGCCAGCATCGAGCGTCAGCTGCATGCTGATGTACCACTTGGTTTGTTTCTTAGCTCAGGGGTCGATTCATCATTGCTTGCTGCGATGGTTAACAAATATTTCGTAGGCGATGACGATGTAAACTTTTTTACCGTTGCTTTTGATGAGAACACCTCATCTGATGAGAGCAGAGATGCTATGCAATTTATAGAAGGGTTCAAAAATGAACGTTTGAAAAATCGCTTGCTTCAGGTTAACGCTGATTACATTCAACAAAAGGTTGGTAATCTTTACGATTTTTTTGACGAACCATTTGGTGATCCGGCTTCGTTATTGAATTGGGTTGTGTCTGAAAAGGCGCGGGAATTTGTAACCGTTGCAATTTCAGGTGATGGTGCTGATGAATTATTCTGGGGTTATAGCAGGTATCATCGTTATCAAAAATTCACAAGACTAAACAAGTGGCATGGCGCCACCACCGCTATACGGTCGGTTGCGTCAGCGATGCCTTCAACCGCTTTCCAACATAAAATTCTTGCTACCTTCCAAACTGATCCCGTCAGACGGCATTTCGATCAATTTCTTCCGCTTGGTATGCGGTTTCTGGTTACCGAAAATGTGCTGCATCCAAACCTTTGGGCCATGCAAGGAGTGGAGAAGATTCAGAACCGCAAAGACCTTACTGCAATTTTAGATATCAAGACCTACCTCGCTGATGCCATGTTGTATAAAGTTGACAGGGCCAGTATGGCAAGCAGCCTCGAGGTTCGGGTGCCTTTCCTTGACAATGAGATGGTGGATTATGCCATAGGCTTGCCTTTTGTAAACAAATCAAATCCAACTTTCGCGAGCAAAGCAATATTGAAAGAGTTACTGGTAAAGCTTGCTCCACATTATGAAGTTAACAGGCCAAAAAAAGGGTTTAATTTTCCTCTGAGACGCTGGCTGCTTGGGCCGTGGAAAGAAAAAGTATTGGATGCGACATCAAAAAATGAATTGCAGTCAGCAGGTCTCGATCCCGAAAGATTTTACCCGGTGATCAGGGCGTTTTTTGAAAAGCAGGCGCCATACTATGAACATGACGTTTGGAGCCTGTTTAACCTCGTACTATGGAATCAAAAGTTTAAAGCAATTAAATCTGAATTGTCAAGATGAAAAAAATCCTGGTTACCACGATAGACGTAGAGCCAGACTGCAGTCCGAACTGGACATATTCAAATCCGCTTAGCTTCGAGGGGGTTTCCGTTGGAATTCGCCAACGGCTTCAACCATTATTTGATAAATATGGAATCTCACCAACATATCTTATAAATAACGTGGTACTTGAGGACGAATCCAGTGTAAATGTCTTCAGGGAGCTTAAGGGTTCGTATGAGTTGGGAACACATCTTCATCCTGAATTCATCGAGCCGATGAAAGAAGTGTATGATTACGCTGGAAAAAAGGGTGTTGCGAACTGTTGCTTCTACCCTCATGAAATCGAGTATGCAAAAATTCGTTCAATCACCGAATTGTTTACAAAATCGTTTGGTTATGCGCCGGTTTCCTTCAGGGCGGGTCGTTTCAGTGCCGGTGATAACACGATCCGGTCACTCGTGAAACTCGGCTACAAAATCGATACAAGTGTTACACCGCATATGTGTTGGAACGATAAGTCCAGGCAACGTCCGGTCAATTATCGTTCTGCACCGGAACAGCCTTATTTGGTTTCTGATACTATTTTACCAAATGGTTCTCAAGGCAAGTTGCTTGAGGTGCCTGTAACAATTGCATTGCGTAAAACCTCATTGAAACAAGCGATTAAAAAATTAGTCATTCATAAAACAACTAAGATCCGGTACGAGCCGGTTTGGTTGAGACCCGTTTTTTCAGACAATGATGAAATCCAATGGTTACTTAAGGCAACATATGAAACTCATAAGCATGAAAGAATTCTTGTCTATAACCTGATGTTTCATAACGTTGAGGTGATCCCTGGATTGAGCCCGTACACAAAAACGGAAAACGATTGTGACAAGTATATGCAACAACTTGAGATGTTGTTTCAGTCATGCGAAAGTAACAATATCGAATCCAAAACCCTAAGTGACCTTTATGACCACTTCCAACCTTGAGCAAAAGATATCGGTGTTGATGGTAGTAGCTCATCTGCCACCTTTGGGTCTGGGTGGCGCAGAGATCCAGGCGATGCGACTATCAAAACAATTGCAGACGAGGAACATTGATATTAAAATTGTTACCTGGGGAAAAATCTGGCATAAAAGAAAGGGAAAAATTGATGGGTTAAGATTCCATCGCCTGCATTCGCCCTGGAACGTCATACTTGATTTGCCGTCTCTTGTCAAACCCTCAGATAGCGGTCGTTCAGCGGGAGCTGTAAAGATTGAATACGATGATAGCGAGACTGAGAATAATAAAGTGACCGGCAAAGTAAATCTGGCGATGCGATTGAGATACACGCTTTTTACTATCGATTTGTTTTTATTTTTATTTTGGCGGCGCAAGCAGATTGATATTATACATGTACATGCTATGGAATGGCCCGCATTCGTAGCTGTTCGTGTAGGAAAGTGGTTCAACAAACCCGTGTTGTTGAAAGATTCTACAATGAACGGAATCTTTAATCTTACCAGATATCCATCAGGAAAAAACAAACAAAGGGCGGTGGTCAACAATGCTCATTTTGTTGCAATGACACGGGTTATTTCGGCGAATTTGACGAGTGCCGGGGTGCCACCTGAAAGACTAACCATAATTCCTAACGGGATCGGGATTACGCCCCCTGTATCCCGCCCCAACTGGAGTAAGTCGGTAATTTTTGTTGGTAATCTTACGCAGCAACCTGCCAAAGGGGTTGATATTCTCCTGAAAGCATGGAAACATGTCATCGATGCAGTGCCCGGAGCAACGCTGACGATCGTTGGAAAAGGCTTTAATGTAGATTACGAAAATTACGTGCGTAGATTAGGTATTCATTCGTCTGTTATTTTTTTAGGAAGCCGTACAGATGTCAAAGAGCTTTTGTGTAAGACTGATATTTTTGTTTTGCCATCAAGACGTGAAGGGATGTCAAATGCTTTAATGGAAGCGATGCTCGCGGGAATGCCAATTGTCGCGACCGATATCTCCGGTAACCAGGACCTGATTGAACATAACGTGTCGGGAGTTTTGGTTCCGCCTATTGATACCAATAAGCTTTCCGAAGCATTGATCAGGTTGCTTTTGGATGAGAAGGAGGCAAGGTCTTTTGGTACAGCCGCATATCAACGCGTAACTTCAATCTGTGATATCGGCAAAGTTGCCAAAAGGTATCACGATAAATACATCGATATCTTGTCAGGTCAATAAGTAGCCGAAGGCTTTTATCTTTAATATAAATGAAAAAAAACGTCCTGCTTTTAGTGAATCAAATGCATACTGGAGGTGCACAACGCACCGTATCAAACCTCAGCCTTGCATTGGATATGGAGTATAATACTTATGTGGCTATCTTCAATGATCTCGGGAAAACTGATTTTCCAACGGGCGGCAAGTTGATTAAGGTGAAGTTGCCGTTTGATAAAAAGACTTCTCAAAATGGAACAGTAGCCCGTTTTGTACGTTTTCTTGCATTGATTTTTAAGATCAGAAGTCTTAAAAAGAAATATAAGATAGACGTCGCCGTTAGCTTCATGGAGGCTTCTAATCTTGTCAATTTACTATCAGCGCGAAAAGAGAAAACAATTCTCAGTGTCAGGACCAATCTTTCCGCAGAGATGAAAGACATCGCCCGCATGCGTGTCCTTTTACCACTAGTAAACCGGCTGTATAATAAAGCTTTCAGGATTGTTTGCCCTTCTGAAGGTGTCAGGCTTGATCTGATTCAAAACTTTTCGATCCACCCTGAAAAAGTTAAAGTCTTCTACAACTTTATTGACCAGGCGCTGGTCAATAAACAAGTAAATGAGGATATAAATACAGATTTTTTTAAGCAACTTTTTAAATATCCGGTAGTGATAAATATCGGCCGGTTTGCATTTGTTAAGGGACAACGTTACACTATAGAATGTTTTGCGAAGTTGCATGAAATCCGCCCGGATGCAAAACTTGTTCTTCTGGGAGATGGTGAATTAAAAGAAGATCTGATAAATGCAGCCCGGAACCACTCGCTGGTGGTGTGCGACGCTGTGCAATCTCAGCAGGTCGCTGCAGTTTCTAACGCTCAGGTGTTTTTTTTAGGTGCTCAAAAAAATCCGTTCAGGTTTTTGGCAAAATCAAATGTCCTTGTGTGTACCTCGCGATACGAAGGATTTCCCAATGTCTTGATTGAAGCCATGGCTTGCGGATTGCCTGTTATATCAACCGACTGTCCGAATGGACCCAGGGAGATATTATTGAGTGAGCAGGAAGCAGCCACTAGTGATAATCTTCCTTGTTTTGGTAAATATGGGGTGTTAATGCCTCCCGTCGGAACAACTGACCCAGCTGACTTCGATTCGCAACTTTGGGCGGATACTATTTCCAGGGTGATGAGCCCAGAGCTGAACGAACATTATCGACTTCAATCGTTGGCCCGTATCGTTGATTTCGGGAAAGACGTTATCATCACCGACTGGATTCGGCTCATAAATGGTGCTGATCAGGATTCATTCAATTAGTTGTTGGTGAACTTTTAATGTTTCCTGAGTTATGTTACCGTAGCAGTCTGCTAAAAATAAAAGGGGTTGCAATCAAACTCACAATAATACCACAGATAACAAACTGGTAAAAAATCGAGGTAAAATCTGGAAAATTATAGTCGTTTCTTTTGAAAAACGGGTGAATAATCTCAATGTTGTCAATTACTGCAAGGTCTTCGTTGATTTTCAATTGTGCATCATAAAAATTACGTTCTGCTTCGTAAACAACAACCGGGTTTAGCGGTTGTCCCAGAATGATCCCGGTTCCTTTACTTCTTGGTTCAATACTATTATTGACCAGTTGTTTCAGTGTATCAAGACTTTTTATCCTTGCGTCCATCACTTCCTTTAGCGCTACCAGCGATTGTTTTTTTGCGATCTTTCGTTTGACAGCATAATCATTTTCTTCTAGGTAGTGAATGATGCCCTTTTGAATAACATCAAGATTTTTCATATCCTGTAATATCATTTCAATTTTGAAAACTGAAAACAGCGTATCATTCAACCGACCGAACATCGTGTCTGGAACCGGAGCAAGCGCAATCGAACTGATGTCGGCCACCACTGTTTCCGGTATGGCTAAATGCTGGGAAAGGGTACCGGAATTGTTACCGCTGGCCGCCAACATATTCAATTGCTGAATCATCATCGAACAATAGGAACTGGGTAATACGTGTGATACAAAAAGACCTTCTGTCTTATATGCCTTTGGCATCCAGTACCGCAGTGTATAACCGACCGCGGCAATTAACAGGAACACTACCAAAGCAGGTATCCGCAGCTTATAGAGCGAAACAAAATGGTAACGAACTTTTAGCAGTATTTCGCGACCAATGTCTATAACAGGCTTTAAAAACCTGAACAGATCGATTTCTTCGTTTCTGGCTGAGTTTTTTTCCGTCATTGTGTACTTTTTCTATGGGATTTAAAGATTGTAAAGGCAAATATGGAATTTAAATATGAATACCACACAATGCCTTTATTGATATCGAGTATAACTTCTGTTACACATAAAGCTGTGAAAAGCAGGATTACTGTTATATAAACTTTATCGCTGGGCCCTCTAAGCATGAGATAAACCGGTAGAACAATGCAGGCCGCTAGAATTAAAACGCCCGCAATACCATTTCCGATAAGCATTTGAAGAAACTGATTGTGGGAATTATACCTGTTATACTCTGACGCAAAATAAAATTGGCGATCCCTATAGGCTTGCTGCAAGCTATCCTGTACGTCACCTGTCCCCACACCGGTTAACCAGTGTCTGTTTCTTAAGTTTTCGGTTGACTCCCATATTGCTAACCTGATGGCCCCGCCTCCCCACGACCTGCCAAGAGATGCATCCCTATCCAAGGGAATTCTGTCAATATTTATTTTTGTAAGCTCTGACCATTGCCTGTTCAGTGCAGGGATGATCATGATACTCGTAATTACCGTTGCCAAAAGAATGATTGAAATGATAAACCTTGTCAACGGACTTTTTATCAACCAAAATATATTAATCGCGAATACAATAAGCCAGCAAACAATAATGACGCGAACGCTTAATAGCAGAATATAGATGGAAAGAAGGAGTACTGCAGATGATGCTAAGAAAACAAATGCCGGCTTCAAAGTTTTTAGCCTGGAAAAGCAAATTGCAATTGCAGTTAAGCAACATGCACCGACAATGTATGGGTAGCCATCCCTGTAAAGAAATAGCTTTGGCATAGAGAAGAGTTCTGTGTCGCCGGTACTGATATATTTTATGCTGTTAAAAACTAAACTTGTGCCGCAGGCAACACAGGTTGCAAGCACAAAGTGGGTCAGTGTTTTTTGCAGGAACCGTTGAGTTATAATGGTTGTGGTTCCAAAAACGAGAGGAAAAACAAGTAGTGGAATTTTTTGCTGGAGCCGGAACAACCCCTCATTCATATTGCTAGTGTTGAGCATGCCCGCAACCGCGACCAGGAAGAGGAGAGGAAAAACAAACAGCAATATTCTCCCGATATTGTTGGTTGGAAGTTGCTTGTTTGAAAAAAGCAACCAGAATGCAAACATTGTGATGATGCATAGTGAATTTAAAAGTGGCCAGAGCAGGAGCGAGTATACGATGCCTATCGAGATCCACAAATAGATCGACTCTTCCAACCTCGGGGTTAGCTTTGATAAATGAAATACTGCATATGCTCTTGCAGGTTTCATGTGCTGGCCGTTTTAACTTCGTTTATAACTTTGTTATAAAGCGATATAATGAATTTATAATGAATTTCAGGATGGTAGTGCTCTTCGTAAGTATGCCGTGCGTTTTCGGAAAGCTCCGATGAATTAAGACGCTCGAAACGCGTAAGTGTATCCGAAAGTGAAATTGGATCGCCCACACCAAAATGTAAGCCGTTAAAACTATCACTGATCATACTCGACATAGCACCGATGTTCGATGCAATCACGGGTGTACCGGTTGCGAAAGCCTCGATAATGGTGAAGGGCAAACCCTCGTACCAGATTGACGGAAAAATTAAAGCTTTACAGTTTTTTAAATATTCCAAAACTTCGTTCTTCTGTTTCATCCCAAGAAATCTGATATTTTGATAACCGGAGAACTCCTGTTGAATTGCTATTTTTTCAGGGCCGTCTCCTACAATGTCGATACTCCTGGATGGCGTTTTTGCGAAACTTTGAAGCATTACACGAACCCCTTTTTCAACAGAAAGTCTTCCCACAAACAGATATCGGCCTGATCTGTTTTCTATGTTGTAGCCAGGATCAGAGAGGAAAT
This sequence comes from Bacteroidota bacterium, assembly GCA_023416995.1. Classification (GTDB taxonomy): domain Bacteria; phylum Bacteroidota; class Bacteroidia; order Chitinophagales; family Chitinophagaceae; genus DATHKG01. Next base: position 2,873 of record JAEZGI010000072.1, on the reverse strand, counting down.
TGGGTTTCGTGATGATTTGCTCAGGCAAAAGGTTTAATGATGAATTCAAAAATTTTGAGCGCGCGAAATCGGTAAGTGCAATAAACCGGTGAACCTTGCTGCGCCACGTGCCGAGCACTTTATGCAAGCTGGTAACACCAGTTACGAGGGCAGACTCAACTGCAGAGTTTCGATAACACCGGTATCTAATACCCGATAGGGGAATTGTTTGAGATACGCATTTTTCACAAAGCAGGTTCTTCCTCAGTAATAGTGCATTGGCGCAGATCAATCGATAATTATGAAGCGTCATGACAACAGGTATCCTGAACTTTTTCGCTGCATCAAACACCGACGGTGAGGCATCAAAGAAAACATTATGAACATGTATCACATCAGGTCGGAATTGTTGAATCTCGGCTTCAATTTTTCGCTTTGATGCAATATTATATAACGCTTTTCTAGCGCTGGCCAGTCTTTGAACAGTGCCTTCAATTTTATCATTATCGAACATCATTACGCGGGGATCATGCCCATGTTGCTTTAGAACTTGTCTTTCTGATTCAACGGCTACTTCCTCACCCCCGGGATATTTATAGCGATTATGTATAAATAATATTTTCATCCTGATCAGTAGATGTAGGGGTATAGATACGATTATGAATACTTCTGGCGGTTAAACCAAGCAAGAGCCAATAAGTGCCGGCAAAGATTGGTGACTCAAGGGTAGGGTTGAACAAAGAAATAATTGAAATGGCAAAAAAGCTTAAAAAAATGAGCCACTCGTTATTTTGTCGGTAGTAAATTTTATAATAAAAATATTCCCTGAAAATCTTACTGTATATCGATAGTATTATTAGGATATACACGATGCCCAGACGACCAAAAAGATACACGAAAGAATTGTGAGCTCCCAACACATACGGAAGGGAGTCAAGTTTAGAAAAATCCTCTACGGGAAAATACTTTAACAAAGGTGTTCCGAAGCCAAGTCCAAACAGGTTCATCGGAAATTGGTCGAGGACAATTTGTTTCCATAATACCAGTCGCCATGTGCTATTACCATCAATTGCTAAGATGGGATGTGAGTTGATCACGTCGTAAATAGCGTTATATGTGAACGAGGAATAATTGTTTTTAATTAATGCGAGGTTCGGTAGTAAATAAATGAACAAAATCGTAAATGCCAGGAACGCCACCAGGGAAAGCTGTTTAAAAAATTTATAACCTGGTGAAATGAATACCAAAGCAAAGAACATAGCAACAAGCATTGCCGTGGAAGATTCGTAATTTATAGCGTGAACAACATTCAAACCGATTAGTAAAAGAGGAACGATCGAATGGCGTACATTTCTGAAAAGCCCGGGAAATAACGTTGCAGTGCTAAATCTTTCAAAGAGAAGAGTGCTTAATGGAACAAACAAAAGGGTGATAAGATAAAACCTAAAAAATGAAATGATTTCAGAAAAAAAGCCGCTTAGATATTTCAATAGATAATACCCAAGGAAAAAACTCATAATAGAATAAAGGATCACTGTGTTTCTCAAATAGTAATAAATATGATCCATTCGAAATAAGGAAATAACGAGGTGAACACCACCCCAACACAAAAGAAGAATTATGGCAATACTAATATGGTCTCTGCCAAATCTACAGCCCTTGTATAAAAAAATTGCTCCACCGGTAGCAGCAAGGATTTCATTGAAGAAGAAGTTTCTTTCAAAAAACCATGGAGAGATTATGTAACAGAGTGCTACAGTGAAAATAATATTCGCTATGTATTTCTTGGGCACCATGCTAAGCTCGCTTCCTTGCTAAGATGATGTTATTAAAATAAAGGCTGTTATTCCTCGGCAGTATAAACGAAACTATTAGCCCGACCAGGTGGATTGGTATTATAAATAGCATTGAGATTGCATAACCGACCTTACCAAAACGCCTGAAGAATTCGAAAAAATACAAACTTGAAAGTTGAAATACGACCCGCATAAAATGGCCGCTTTTACGCAAGGTGACCACTTCAAAGCCATTTGTTTCTAATAAATGTGTCACCCCGAACGTACTATATCGCCCATAGTCGTACGGAATTTCGTGTTCATTCCAGCAGAACGGAACCGTTATCAATGCCGGAGCCCCTGGTTTCATTACTCGTCCAATTTCCTGCAGAATATCTTCAATATTGAATACGTGTTCCATGACTTCACTGAAGAAAAGTGAGTCAAAGGAATTGTCGGGGAAGGGGAGGGTTTTCCCGTCATAAAAAACGTCTACTTTTGAATTGGTGTGGTCATGGCCAGTCTGTTCAATGTCGACGCCAATGTATTCGGATACTGAAAACAAACTCTCGTAAGGTTTCCTTCCACAACCGAAATCAAGTAATCGTCCCGACAACTCTGGACTTAATCTTTTTATATTAAGAAACAGGTCCCTCCGGATAAGAAAAAAAGGGTTCACCAATATGCTCCAGGATCTCGGTTGAAAGCTTTGGCGTTTCAGGAGTGCGACAATTCTATTTTCAGGCATGTTAGATTTTGATACGAAATATATCAAAACTATTATAAAAGACTGACTTTGTGTGTTTGAATGAACATAAGCAGTAGGGTTAGCCTATTTACACAAAGCCTAACATTAGCTGCTTACTTTGTTTTTTGAATGTTGGAACTCCGCTATTTCTTCTAATGGAATTAAGGTTTTGCGAAAAGGCACATGCTTTTGTGCAATCTGCCTTGATAAAAGATACATAAACGAGACATTGGTAAACAAGTATCGTTTGAACAACCGTTTTGGTTCTTGTTGCAGCCTATATAACCATTCTAAAGAGAGGGATTGCATAAACTTCGGAGACCGCTTCTGCACTCCGGCAAGAACGGGAAATGCACCGCCTACCCCCAACA
>JAEZGI010000071.1 GCA_023416995.1 Bacteroidota bacterium | reverse complement strand
TTAGACGCTGTTGAAACCCGATCCCAGTGTGAATCCTATGGAATAGACCATTTCTTTTTAAAGCCATTTAATCCTGTGGAAATCATGGACCTGGTCGATGAATTGCTGTCAAAGGCAAGTATTCATTGAAACCGGTTGATTGATTTAAGAAAAAGCTACCCTTATGGTTCGTACTGAAAACACAATGTCAAAAAGAGTTTATGCCTATCACCGTATTGCTGCAACGGAAGAAAAGACCGCGCCGCAAACAGATGTATCTTATTTATATATAGGTAACAGGTTCAGACAGGCAGTTGAAATGCATAACGGCTTTGCCGTAACCCACCTGCTTTTCTCATTTGAAGAAGCCCGGAAAAGATTGGTCCGCCTCGAAAAAGCGGGTAGTCTGCCATCGCTGGTTTTGATTGATGGGGAATTTAGTGTTGCCCAGATCCGTGGCTTTGTCACCTGGTTAAAAACAAATCAGGGAACAGCAAATTTGCCTGTACTGATTGAAGTAGAAAGGTGCACGCCCCGCCAGATTGAAATGTTATCTGGTGAAAAGGCCATCACTGATATGGTGCGTATTGACAGTAGCGAGGTGCTGGTAAATAAAACTTTATTTTATAAGAAGCTGCAAAAAGATAAAGATGCTGTTCGCCAGAATCTAAACCAGGGTTTCAACTTTCAGCTTTTTACCCAATATGGCCTCGTGCGCATATTTGATGTGTTCTTTGCATCACTTTCAATGATGTTATTATCTCCACTCATGTTACTGGTGGCAGCACTGGTACGTCTTGAAGCAGGAAATAATATTTTTGAATTCACAACTGAACGCGGGCTCCGTTATCGCAATTTTAAGTTTATCCGGTTCAGAACAGAACCCTCTCTTGTAGAAAATCAACTGCCGGATCTTTGTCATCTCAATCAATATATCCGGGGCCAGGAAACGGCGGCATACAGGTCGAATCGTGCCACAGGTCCTGTTGGAACGTTCCTGAAACGCACCGGCCTTGACCAGTTACCGGCATTGTTCAATATCCTGACCGGCGACATGTCTTTCCTCAGGAACAGGTAAGTTCAATTTCCGGGACGGCAGTTTTCTGCTAATTTTGCCGTAAAACGAGGTAATAGGTAATCTTTCCAATATATTATCAAGCCCTATCGCATATCTGAAAGGGGTTGGTCCACAAAAAGCCGGGCTTCTTGAAAAAGAGCTCGGCATTCATACTTTCCGGGATCTCCTCGAGCACTTCCCTTACCGGCACATCGACAAAACATCGGTTCAACAGATCCGGAACATCACACCCGAATCTGATTATGTGCAGATCCGGGGAAGGTTGATGAGTATGGAAATTATGGGTGAGAATCGTGCCCGGAGACTGATTGCTCAACTCCGCGATGAGTCGGGCATCATTGAGTTGGTTTGGTTCCAGGGTATCAATGGGATCGAAAAGATGTTGGTTACGGGGCAGGTGTACCTTGTTTTTGGAAAGGTGAGTTTTTTTCAGAACAAACCGCAGATCACGCACCCGGAAACAGAGTTGTTCCAGGAAGCAACCGCAAACGGTAAACCTTTTCTCGAACCGGTGTACCCCAGCACCGAAAAGTTAAAAACACGCGGACTCGGAGGGCGACAGCTTGCCAAACTGGTGTTCCAGCTTTTTAGTATGATTTCCGAACGGGACGTACCCGAAAACATACCTACATCGATACTGGATGCGCTTCAGCTTTTGCCCCGCTACCAGGCGCTGACGAATATTCATTTCCCACCAGATCAAACTGCCTATGAAAAGGCATTGTACAGGTTGAAGTTGGAAGAGTTTCTGATTGCACAGGTCCGGCTCGGCATGGTACGGTCACAACGGCATCGGGCTTCCCGGGGAGTAGTCTTTAATAACGTGGGCCCCTTATTTAAAGATTTTTATGACAACCATCTTCCATTTGCATTGACGGAAGCCCAAAAAAGAGTGGTCCGCGAAATCAGGAAAGACACAGGCACCGGGCGGCAAATGAACCGGCTTTTACAGGGCGATGTAGGCAGCGGCAAAACCATCGTGGCTTTGCTGGTGATGCTGATCGCGGCCGACAACGGTTATCAAAGCTGCCTTGTTGCACCTACTGAGATACTGGCCCAGCAACATTTCGCCAATCTGCAAAAACTCCTGAAAGATCTGCCGGTCCAATGCCGTTTGTTGACGGGTTCAACAAAATCCGCCACGCGTAAACAATTGCATAAGGATCTTTCCGATGGCACCATCTCCATCCTTGTGGGAACGCATGCGGTCATTGAGGACGCAGTGAAATTTCATAACCTGGGCCTGGCAATCATTGACGAACAACACCGGTTTGGTGTGGCCCAGCGTGCGAAACTTTGGGCTAAGGCAGTGATTCCCCCGCATGTACTTGTAATGACTGCCACCCCGATTCCAAGAACACTTGCCATGACAGCATACGGTGATCTTGATTACAGTATTATTGATGAACTTCCACCGGGTCGTAAACCGATCATCACGGTTCACCGGTTTGAAACGGTGCGGTCGCAGGTGATGACTTTTATAAAATCAGAAATCAGCCAGGGCCGACAGGCTTATATCGTGTTTCCATTGATTGAGGAATCGGAAAAAATGGACTATGAAAATCTTATGAAGGGGTATGAAAATGTAAAGGCCTATTTCCCCGAACCAAAATATTATATCAGTATGGTGCACGGCAGACAGCCAAATGATGTAAAAGAAACGAACATGAAACGTTTCAAAGATGGCGACACGCAGATTTTGGTTTCGACAACAGTTATCGAAGTTGGTGTGGATGTTCCAAACGCCAGTGTGATGGTGATTGAAAGCGCTGAAAAATTTGGATTGTCACAACTTCACCAGCTACGTGGAAGGGTGGGACGGGGCAGCGAGAAAAGTTATTGTATTTTACTGACAGGAACCAAACTGGGTAATGAGGCAAAAGAAAGGATGAATACAATGGCGGCCACCTCTGATGGATTCAAGATCGCCGAAAAGGACCTTGAGTTGCGCGGACCCGGTGACATCAGCGGAACCCGTCAAAGCGGTTTAATGAACTTTAAACTCGTGAATATCATCGACGACAAACACATCCTGGACATCGCTCGTGAGCAGACAGAATTATTGCTGGAACAGGATCCTTCGCTTGATTTGCCCGCAAACAGACCATTGAAAGAGCATCTGCATGCAATGACAGGTAAAACTGCATGGAGCAAAATATCATAACAATCATAAAATGTTAAATCGCTTACGCAAAATAGCCGGATAAAAAAGAAGCTTACTTTTGAAGCCGCTTAATATTTACAATGATAGACAGCATAACAAAATCAGGTGAACTGACTGCCGGACACCTGGCCAGTTTCCGCGAAATAATCGGTGCAGAATATGTGTTGGTTGATGAAGAATCAATGCAGCATTATGGTCACGATGAAACCGAACACCTGCTTTATCCACCCGAAGTGGTATTACGGCCACGCACAACCGAAGAAGTAAGTGAGATCATGAAGATATGTTACCGTGACCGGTTGCATGTAACGCCACGTGGCGCCGGTACCGGGCTCAGTGGCGGTGCCTTACCCCATCTTGGTGGCGTATTACTTTCAACTGACCGTATGAACAGCATCGTTTCGATCGATGAAAGAAACCTGCAGGTAATTACTGAACCCGGAGTGATCACAGAAACTTTGCAGAATGCGGTGAAAGAAAAAGGACTCTTCTATCCTCCTGACCCAAGCAGCCGCGGGTCCTGTTTTATTGGTGGGAACATCGCAGAAAACAGTGGCGGACCCAAAGCTGTCAAGTACGGTGTTGTGAGAGACTATGTGTTGAATCTTGAAGTGGTTTTGCCTTCAGGTGAGGTGATCTGGACCGGCGCAAACGTGTTAAAGAATTCGACCGGATATAATCTCACGCAATTAGTGGTAGGCAGCGAAGGCACCTTAGGGATCGTAACCAAAATAGTTTTGAAGCTGATTCCGTTGCCCCAATACGACCTGTTAATGCTTGTGCCATTCAATTCACTTGAAAAGGCAGGTGAAGCAGTAAGCGCGATCTTTAGGGCGGGGTACACGCCCAGCGCCCTTGAGCTGGTCGAAATCGATGCGCTCAGGATCGTGAGCCGTTTTGTTGATAATACCATAGTGCCTGTTACAGACGATGTGGAAGCACATCTTATTATCGAGGTGGATGGCAATCATCTTGAAACACTGATGGTGGAGATGGAAAGTATTGCAGAGCTGCTGACGCGTTTTGATGCAGGGGAAATATTTTTTGCCGATGATGCGCAACAAAAAGCGGAGTTATGGAAGATGCGTCGTCGTGTTGCCGAAGCTGTTAAAATAACCGGCTACACTATCGAGGAAGATACCGTGGTACCACGGGCAGAATTGCCGGCGCTTATCAGGGGCGTAAAGGATATTGGTAAAAAGTATAATTTCAAGGCAGTTTGTTATGGGCATGCGGGTGATGGAAACCTCCACATCCGTATCAACAAACCAGGGATTGCGAATAGCCTCGAAGATGCAGAACTTGTACAGGGCATCCGCGCATTGTTCGAACTGGTACATCAACTTGGTGGCACCATCAGCGGAGAACATGGGGTAGGATTGATTCAGAAAAGTTACATGGATATTGTGTTCAACCAGGTACAACTGGAATTAATGCGGGGAATTAAAAAAACATTTGATCCACGAAATATACTGAACGCAGGAAAGATATTTGACGTTGAGTAATGAAAATCTCTTCAAATCCTCATTATGAAAAAGATATTTGTTTTCTCCCTGATCATACTGTTTGCAATAGCTGCAAAGGCACAGGACGAACCCGTTGAGAAAACAGGGTTTGATCGCAGCCGGCTTTTTGGCGGAGGTAATTTTGCTTTGAATTTCGGGAGTATTACGATCGTGAACATCTCACCACAGATCGGTTATCGTTTTAACCGTTACCTGGCAGCAGGGCTGGGGGTTAATGCACAGTATTCATCTTTCAGGACCTTGAATGCGTATGATGGCTCAACCTATTCCAGGGAGAATTATGGAGTAGGCGGTCTGAATATTTTTGGCAGATTTTACCCGATCGACCAGGTCATCTTACAGGTACAGCCGGAAGCAAACTATGTTTGGGGGAAGGTGAAGTACTACAACCCGGCACAGGAAATTAAGCTGTCCGGTAAGATCGTTCCCTCGTTGCTGGTAGGTGCAGGTGCTGCCATACCGATGGGAGGTGCGGGTGCATTTATTGTAATGGCGCAATATGATGTGTTGCAAAATGAACGCACACCTTACGGTAGTAAGATATTCTTCAACTTTGGTTATAATTTCGGTCTCTGATCTTATTCTATCCGGTTAAAGAGTTCAACAGGTGAATTACAGAATATGATTCTCTCTTCGGGAGATTCGAACAAGAATCCTTCCTTTCGCATCAAGTTTATATGATGCATCAGGTGAGTATAGTAACCATCGGAGTTCAGGATGTAAATTTTCTTATCGTGAATCTTGAGTTGGTTCCAGGTCAGCATTTCGAACAACTCGTCCAAGGTGCCAAAACCGCCAGGCATTACAATCGCTACATCACACAAATCGTACATCATCTTTTTTCGGGTATGCATATCGGGTACGATGGTGAGTTCGCTTAAACCGTCGTGTTGCTGTTCCCAGTCGATCAGCACCTTCGGGATCACCCCACATGCCTGGCCGCCATGTTCTAAAACCGAATCGGCTATAATACCCATAAGGCCACGTTTGCCCCCTCCGTAAATCAGCTTCAGATTAAGAACGGCGATAAGTCTGCCGAGTTCGGCAGCATGCTGGGCATACAGCGGGTTGTTTCCGGTTTTTGACCCGCAAAAAACCGCGACGGCGTCTATATTCATGCGCTAAAAGTAGATACTAAACAGTAAAAATTCAAATGCGCCATTGCCCTTGAATTTGCGTGTACTTTTGAATTTTTAGTTCTTAACTTGCCTGCCTTATTATAAAATTTGTTTATGTCCGCTACTTTATTGTTCTCGTTTGTTATTGGCTATTTTGTCGTGTTACTGGTGGTAGCATATTTTACTTCAAGAAACTCAAACAACGATTCCTTTTTTATCGGGAACAGAAATTCTAACTGGATGCTGGTGGCATTTGGTATGATTGGGACCTCGCTATCCGGGGTCACCTTTGTATCGGTGCCTGGTACCGTTGGTGGTGCGGGCTTTGCCTATTTCCAGGTGGTTATAGGTTATTTTATTGGTTACCTGCTCATCGCTTTTATCCTGTTGCCTCTATATTATAAACTGCACCTTACATCCATTTATCATTACTTACATCAAAGGTTCGGCGTAGTTTCTTATAAAACCGGTGCTTTGTTTTTTATCATCTCCCGTACACTGGGGGCAACCGCCAGGCTTTACCTCGTGATCAATGTACTTCAGATCTTTATCCTGGATCAACTGGGGGTGAGTTTTGCAGCAACAACATTTGTGATACTTCTGATGATCCTGCTATACACATTTGAAGGTGGTGTTAAAACCATAGTGTTTACAGATACACTTCAAACTTCGTTTATGTTGCTGGGGCTGGTTGTTTCTATCATCTACATCATGCAGCAATCCGGTGATGGTTTAGGTGCAGTAATGGGCGAACTAAATGATAAGGGACTTTCACGGATCTTCAATACTGATTATAACAGTTCATCCTTCTTTTTAAAACATATACTTGGCGGCGCTTTTATCACGGTTGCTATGACGGGTCTTGACCAGGAAATGATGCAGAAAAATATCTCAGTTAAAAACCTAAAAGACTCGCAAAAAAACATGATGAGTTTTACGGTAATAATGACCATCGTGAATTTCCTTTTCCTGCTGCTGGGTGGCTTGCTATATCTTTTTGCGGCAAAAAACAATATAGATGTACCGGCCGACGATCTGTTTCCAACCATTGCCCTGAGTTTTATGCCTACCTGGGTGGCTATCATCTTTATCATTGGTCTGATCTCAGCACTATTTCCAAGTGCTGATGGCGCCCTTACCGCGCTTACATCTTCATTCTGTATTGACATACTTGGCTTGAAAAGAAAAGATGCCTGGGATGAAAAAAAGAAAAAGCGTGTTCGCCTGACGGTCCATTTCATTTTTGCTTTTCTCTTCTTTATGCTGGTGCTTGGCTTCAAGTACATGGATAACAAATCCATTATTGATGTCATCCTGAAAGTGGCCGGCTTTACTTATGGTCCTTTGCTTGGATTGTTTGCATTTGGGATCCTTACCCGCAGGGTGATTGTTGACCGTTACGCATTGGTGGTTTGCCTGTTTGCTCCGTTATTGATACTTGGCATAGACTTCATTAATAACGTTGACTGGTATGTGAAACAGCTTAACCTTTCCGGTGGATGGCTAACCGATATGCGTGGTTTTTCTTCCTCCTTTTTCGGGTCCTTCCGCATCGGTTATGAGTTGCTGATCTATAATGGCATAGTGACCTTTATTGGCTTATACTTCATATCAAAAAAGCCTGCGGTTCACCAGGGTTGAGCCCATAAAAGCGTTACGGCTTATATTTGCATAAAACAAAGCCGTTTGGACATCGTCAACCCACTGGCACAGTTATACGCAGAAAAGTTCTCAGATGCTGAGAGTCCGCTGCTACAGCAGATCGGGAAGGAAACTTACGATCAGCATCCCCAGGCGCATATGCTGAGCGGCCATCTCCAGGGAACCTTCCTCGCGATGATGAGCACCATTCTGAAACCCGCTCGTGTACTCGAAGTAGGAACGTTTACAGGCTACAGCGCCATCTGTCTTGCTAAAGGATTGTTAAAAGGTGGCAAAGTGCATACGATTGAACTTCGCGAAGCCGATGCCGCCACTGCCCGCCGAAACTTAGAACGCGCAAATCTTACCGACCAGATAATTTTACACGTAGGTAATGCGTTAACTATCATTCCTGCATTGAACGAAACCTGGGACCTGGTGTTTATCGATGCTGATAAGACCAATTATATCGAGTATTATAAGATGATTTTACCTGCCGTTAAACCGGGTGGAATTATTCTCGCCGATAATGTTTTGTTCCATGGCCAGGTACTTGAAAACCCTGTATCAGGCAAAAATGCAAAGGCAATTCAGGCGTTTAATGAGTATCTTGATGCAGATAACAGTGTTGAAAAAGTATTACTCACCATCCGTGATGGTTTATTTATGATTCGAAAAAAAGATTGATTCCAATGTCATTCAAAACATTTCTTTCCATAGTTGCCCTTGTTATTGTGAACCTTGTTCATGGTCAGAAAAGCCAGGTGGTTCTTGATTATATCGATGCTTATAAGGAGCTCGCTATTGAGGAGATGCGTCGCACGGGTGTACCTGCATCCATTAAACTGGCACAGGGTATTCATGAAACCCAGGCTGGAAAAAGTGTCCTTGTGCTGAAATCGAATAATCATTTTGGAATCAAGTGCAAATCAGTCTGGACCGGTGCCAAGGTATACCATGATGATGATGCGCGGGGCGAATGTTTCAGAAGTTATCCATCTTCACTTGACTCATATCGTGATCATTCTGATTTCCTGAAAAATAGCCAGCGTTACGCTTTTTTGTTTGAAATGGATCCTACCGATTACAAAGGCTGGGCATATGGTCTTAAAAAGGCTGGTTATGCTACCAATATTAAATATTCCCAGATACTCATCCGTATCATTGAAGAATATGGTTTGCATAATTACACTATGATTGCATTGAACCGTGCAACTGAAAGTGATGCAATCCTGGCTTCCACCGAAAATAAACACCCGGTGGTGGCCACAGCATTAATGACTGAAAATACAGCACCGTTATTGCGGAAAGAAGATTTTCCAACAGGTGCTTTTATGATCAATAATACCAGGGTAATATTTGCCGAAGCCGGAACTGCCTTGTTAACTATTGCCCGCGAATATGATATAGCACTTGCGAGGTTATTAGAATTTAATGAACTGAAGTCTGATGTGCTGGGTAAAGATCAGTTAGTGTACTTGCAGAGAAAACGCAAGACCGGGGCCAATGAGTTTTGTATTGTGAAGCCAGGCGAAACCTTATATGATATTTGCCAGGCCCAGGGTTTAAGACTGGAAAGTCTTGTTGAATACAATCACCTGCAGCCATACGACCAGCCGGCTGCTGGCGAAAAACTGTACCTTCGTGCTGCAGCGCCTGCCCGACCCAGGGTGGCGGAAAATGCTGCGAACTAAAATCTTTCTGCACCATGTCAAGTATCCGGGTACACGATAAAAGTTTTGAGCCTTATTTGTCAACTGAGCGAATATCCGGGGAAGTTCAAAGATTAGCCGACTCGATTAATAAAGATTATGCGGATAAACGCCCGCTTTTTATAGCAATATTAAATGGCTCGTTCATCTTTGCCGCGGATCTTTTCAAGGCAGTGACCATCGATGCTGAAATTTGTTTTATAAAACTGGCTTCTTACAAAGGAACCAAATCAAGCGGGCAGGTGATAACGGCTATTGGTCTTGATGTTGATCTTTATGACCGGCATATTGTGATTATTGAAGACATTGTGGATACCGGCAAAACCCTGAACCAGTTTTTGCCACAATTACATCATCAGCAACTGGCTTCGTTGAAGATCGCAGCTTTGCTGCATAAGCCGGAAGCAACAAAATTCCCGTTAACCATCGACTACCTGGGTTTCACGATCCCGGACAAGTTTGTGGTGGGTTATGGTCTGGATTATGACGGCCTTGGTCGCAATATTCCGGCCATATATCAGCTCAGCGAGTAATCGCCGGGCCGACCAGATCCAAAACCAATTCTATTTACATATCCCATTGAAAACCCTTGCCATTATATGGTTCTTTCTTTCTACCTGTCCGTCACTGAACGCGCAGTTCTATCTGCGGGGTGAAGTGCGTGACGAGAATAATTCCGCATTAGCCAACGCGCGGATCCTGGTGCATTCCACGGGTTATATTTATTATTCGGGCAGTGATGGTTCTTTTGGAATCATGCTTCCGGCCGCTACTGATTCATTGACAATCCGCCTTACCGGTTATCAACCACTTTGTGTAAAAGCAACTTCCTCGCAATATCAACAACTAAAACTGAAACCACTTCACCTGGCAGTGGCACCCCCGGCTAATACGCTGGCTTCACTTACCACCAATCTGAAACCATCTGAACGTGGCAACTGGACACTAACCGGCGAAACCTATACCACATTGGTCGAAAATGAACCTGTGTCTGCCCGGAAGTTTCCCGAAACCGGTTTTGCCATTCATACCGATAAAGCTTCCTATAGTAATATCAGGCGATTTCTAAACATGAATACATTGGTTCCCCCTGATGCCGTACGGATTGAAGAGTTGATGAATTATTTCAACTTCGGTTACCATGCCCCGGAAAAAGACAGTATGTTTTCCTTTCGGTCATATATAACCGATTGTCCATGGAACCGCGATAATGATCTGTTGATGTTACAGGTTTGTGCGCGCAAACTTGATCCGGAAAAGATTCCTGCCAGCAACCTTGTTTTCCTTGTGGATGTGTCCGGCTCGATGGATATGCCCAACCGGCTTCCTTTACTGAAATCTGCATTTAAACTTTTGGTAGATAACCTGAGGGAGAAAGACACCGTTTCGATTGTGGTGTATGGAAGCGCTACCGGGATTCTGCTCAAGCCCACTTCAGGTAAAGAAAAGGAAAAGATCCGCAAAGCTGTGGAGGACCTGCAGCCTGGTGGTTCAACACCTGGTGAGTCGGGTATACTCGCGGCCTACAGGCTGGCGCGTAGCCAGTTTATAAAAGATGGAAACAACAGGGTTATCCTCGCAACGGATGGTGATTTCAACGTGGGTCAATCCTCAGAAGAGGAGCTTGAAAAAATGATTGCCAAACACCAGGAGTCCGGCATTTATCTTACCTGTCTTGGTGTAGGGATGGGCAACTATAAGGATTCAAAGCTTGAGGTACTTGCCAAAAAAGGCAATGGGAACTTTGCTTACCTGGATAACGAGCGGGAGGCTGAAAAGATACTGGTCACCGAATTCACTCAAACCATGTACACGGTGGCAGATGATGCTTACCTGAACATTCGTTTCAATCCCGCGTTGGTGCGTGATTACCGGCTTGTTGGCTATGCGAATAAAAAGAAAGCGCTGGCAGATTCACTGAGCCATCTTGAAGGAGGTGAAATTGGTTCTGGTCATTCGATGCTGGCCATGTTTGAATTAACGCCTGTTACTATTTTACAGGATCGGCGAAATCTGAGCGGTGAACTTGCAAAAATAAATATTGCTTATCGGGATCCTGCAACTAATGCAAACCGTTTTACCGGGTACAGCGCGCCCTATTTATATTCTGATTTCCAGGAATTGCCGGATTGTTACCGATTTGCAACTGCAGTATCTATGTTTGGAGCGATGCTTAAGAACTCAAGATATTACAGGCAGGTTAGCTGGAACGATGTGATCATTATGGCGAATAATGCAAAGAACAAAAAGGATTCTGTTCAGGTAGAGTTCATCAGTATGGTTGAGAAAGCCAAAAAGATCTACGCTAAATATAAAAAAAGGGCAAAAGTGAATTGATCGCTTTTGCCCCTTCCTGTTCATTTATCAGTTTCAACTAAACATCTCACGCACTTTATCAAAAAAGCTTTTTTCGGATTTGTCCGGATGCGGTTTAAAGTTGTCAGAATTATTGAGTTTGTCTAACATCGATTTTTCATCTGCTGATACCTGTTGCGGTGTCCAGATGTTTACGTGAATCAGCTGGTCACCCTTTTCATACGAATTGATGGCAGGAAAACCTTTGCCTTTCAGGCGGAAAACCTTACCGCTTTGTGTGCCTGCGGGGATTTTGATCTTGGCTCTTCCGTCGATGGTCGGCACTTCGACCTGTGTTCCGAAAACGGCATCAGGGAAGGTGATATGTAGTTCATAGGCTACGTTCAGGCCGTCGCGGTGTAGTTCCTTGTGTGCTTCTTCTTCGATAAGCACTATGAGGTCACCGTTCGATCCGCCGCGTTCCCCGGCGTTTCCGCGGCCGCTTACGCTTAATTGCATGCCTTCCTGTACGCCGGCAGGAATGTCGATTGATACGGTTTCTTCGCCATAAACCCGGCCCTCACCTTTACATGCAGTACACTTTGAGGTGATGGTGCTGCCTTCGCCATTACAGGTAGGGCAGGTGGTTACTGTTTGCATCTGTCCAAGAAAAGTATTTGTCACTCTTCTTACCTGGCCACTGCCACCACAGGTACCACAATTCTGTACGCTGTTTTTATCTTTAGCTCCTGAACCATCACAGGTATTGCAGCTAACGTATTTTTTTACCTTTATTTGTTTTGTAACGCCTTTAGCAATTTCTTCAAAGTTCAGTTTGATCTTGACGCGCAGATTGCTTCCGCGCACACCGCGTGATCGTTGACCTCCGCGACCGCCGCGTCCACCTGCCTGGCCGCCGAAAAAGTTACCAAAAATATCATCGCCAAAGATGTCGCCGAACTGGCTGAATATATCTTCCATGCCACCGGCGCCCGGGCCGCGTCCCGCCCCTGAAACGCCGGCATGACCAAAGCGGTCGTATTGAGCGCGTTTATCCTGGTCGCTGAGGACCTCGTACGCTTCTGCAGCTTCTTTAAATTTGTCTTCTGCTAGTTTGTCGCCGGGGTTACGGTCGGGGTGGTATTGCATAGCCACCTTCCGGTAGGCTTTTTTAATTTCATCTGCAGATGAAGATTTGCTGACACCGAGTATTTCGTAATAGTCTCTTTTAGTTGACATTTATTGTATTTGTAATTCGTCCTCCCTTAATTTCCAACCACTACTTTAGCGAAACGGATGATCTTATCGCCCAGGTAATAGCCCTTTTCCATTTCATCTACCACCTTACCTTTTAGTTCCTCAGAAGGTGCCGGAATCTGGGTAATAGCTTCGTGCTGATCAGGGTTAAAATCTTCACCGATGCTTTTCATGGTTTTTAAACCTTTTGCATTCAGTGTGTTTCTTAACTTGTTGAAAACCAGTTTCACCCCCTGTTTCATGGCGGCTATGTCGTCGCTTGTATCCAGTTGTTTTTCGGCGCGTTCAGAGTCGTCCAATACCTCCAGCAGAGCTACCATCACCTCCCGCGATGCTGTCTGCATCAGCTCGAGCCGTTCCTTCGCATTGCGTTTCCGGTAGTTGTCAAATTCAGCAGCCTGGCGGATAAACTTGTCTTTAAGCTCCTGCACTTCCGCTTTCAGTTTGTCGGTTTCGCTTTCCTGGATGGGTTCATTCAGGTGCGTGGTTCCGCTTTGATTTTCATCTGCATTGATGTCCATCGCAGGTGTTGCGTTTTCTTCCTCTCTGTGATCTGCCATATTGTTAGTATTATCCATTTCCTGTATCATAATGCTAAAAATTGTCCGCAAAGGTAGCAATGTCAAGAATATTGCCAACCAATATATATAGGTCAAAATGTCTTGTAAAGCATTGCCCGAGTAAACTTATGACAGCCTATCGAGCTGATTGCCGGTTCCGGGTTCTCGTTTTTTGACCGACGTTTGAACGCAAATTATTACCTGCATGATATCAGTCACTTATGTCTAGCCGGTCATTGCAATCGGAGCTTTTTAATCATTTTTTAATGTAGTCGGGAAAATTCTGCAAATTTTTTTGGGATAAGTGTAAGAATTGATTTTAAAACATATATATCTGTAACGCAATGTATTATGGAGGGTAATTCATCGATCTTAGATATGTTGCGTAGTTGCATACGTTTTTTATAGGCACAAAAAGTAACTTTTTTTTGCAAACGATTTTAAAATATAGTTAAATTTAGTCTGCTATATGTCATACCACCAACCAAAACCTAGCGATATGCAACCACTGTATTTACAACACGAGGCTGCTGGCGATGCCCCATGCCAGACTGATTTTGTTGATTTTTGCCCTCCTTCCACCTGATAATGTTTAGCAGCCGCGTTGCGGCATTGGTTCTCTCTCTGATTGGTTTACGAAAACGTTTTTTCTAAACTTTAAACACTCCCGCTTGGATTAACTCAGAAATGTTTTAACAATACTGAATACTTGCACGTACGCATTAAACAACAAAAAAACCATCAAAATTTAACCAATTATGCTTTTCAAACTAAGTGCACTACGGTTGGTGTCTACTATCTGGCTGTTAGTGTTTGCCACGATAGCATCTGCACAGCAAAAGACCGTCACGGGTAAAGTTACTGAAGCCAACAATGTTCCTGTGGCAGGGGCAACAGTAACTGTGAAGGGGACCACTAATGGTACTCAAACGGATGCCGAGGGCAATTTCAGTATCTCGGTACCAAACAACAATGCTGTATTGTTGATCTCTTACATCGGTTTTAAAGAACAGGAGCGAACCGTAGGTGATCAAACTGTTATTAATATAAACCTTACTTCAGCCAACTCAGCGTTAAATGAGGTGGTTGTATTGGGATATACTTCTGCACGCAAAAAGGATATCACGGGTTCTGTATCGGTGGTAAGTGCAGAAGATCTTGGTGTAACTCCGGCCTCTAACCTTGCGGTTCAGTTACAGGGTCGTGCACCGGGTGTAACCATTAGTTCGTCTGGTCAGCCAGGTGCTGGTGCGGTTGTTCGTATCCGTGGTTTTACTTCGGCAGGAAACAACAATCCTTTGTATGTTATTGATGGGGTACAAACGGATGATGCGTCAAAACTTAATCCCAACGATATCGAATCACTCCAGGTGCTGAAGGATGCTTCCGCAGCCTCTATTTACGGTGCACGCGCCTCCAACGGTGTTGTGATCATCACTACAAAACAAGGTAAGGCTGGCCGTGCTACATTAAGTTATGATGGTTATGTAGGCGTTCAGCAGGTTACAGACAAGATGATGCCTGATATGTTGAATACAGAACAATACCTGGAATATCTGACAAGAACACAGGCAGATGGATACACCCATCCTGTATTCGGCACCAAGGGTTCATTCACCATTCCGGATTATTATATTACCAGTGCAGCTTTCAAAGGTGGTGTTTCCGCATCTGACCCAAGAGCTAATCCTGATTTATATAATGTTACCGGTAACCTTTACCAGATTTCACCCGTAAGTCGTGGTACTAACTGGTTTGAAGAGATCACCCGTCCTGCAATTCTGACCAATCATCAGATTTCCGCTTCGGGTGGAACTGACAAGGCACTGTATTCTTTGGGCCTGAACTACTTTGACCAGGAAGGAACTTTCATTAATACTTTTTACAAACGTTACTCTGCCCGTGTTAATACTTCATTCAAACCGGTGAGCTGGTTACGTCTCGGTGAAAATCTCCAGGTCAGCTACGAAGAGCGATTGGGTGGAGAGAACAGGGGTGAAGGAGATGCCTGGGCAAGTGCTTTCCGCATGGTACCTTATATCCCTGTTAACGATATCAAAGGCGGATTTGGTGGAAATGGCGTTGGTGAATCCGGTAACGGTAGTAACCCGGTAGCAAACCTTACCCGTCAGAAAGATAACACCAACAAATACACGAGGATTTTTGGTAACGTGTTTGCAGAGATTCCTTTTACAAACTTCCTGACAGCGAGAACTTCATTTGGTCTTGACGCGGGCAATCAGTTTGTAAAAAACATCAGCCGCAGAACATATGAGCGGTCAGAGAACCAGGGTAACACCCAGTTGACGGAAGAAGCCTGGTATTATACAAACTGGATCTGGACAAACACATTGAATCTGCAAAAAGTTGTAGGAGAACATGATTTCAAATTCCTGGTAGGTTCAGAAGCAGTCAAAAACCAATCACGTGGTGTACGGGCGTTTGGTCAGAACTTCGATTTTGAGACTCCTGACTTTATCTCCCTTAATACTGCGGTTGCCGGTAGTTTGAGTGACAGGGTTATTACTACTTACAATCTTGGACGTACCTCTTTGTTCTCTTATTTCGGGCGCCTTGATTATAGCTTTAAAGGTAAATACCTCCTTACCGGAACTTTCAGAAGAGACGGTGCGTCGGTATTCGGGCCCAATGCACGTTATGCTAACTTCCCTTCTTTCGCCGTTGCCTGGAGATTGTCTGACGAATCTTTTATGAAAGATATTTCCTGGATCACGGATTTGAAACTTCGTGGTGGCTGGGGACAAATGGGTAGTATTTCGAATGTAGGACCTGATAACCAGTTCTACACTTACATCTCAAACCCGAGCAGAACCAACTATGATATCAACGGAAACAATACGTCCTCTGCGCAGGGTTATCGCCAGGCCAGACAAGGAAACCTTGATACCAAATGGGAAACCGCTGAAACATCAAACATCGCTTTAGATGGTACATTGTTTAATGGTGCCATTGACTTCTCTCTTGATTTCTATAAAAAGAATACAAGAGGGTTGTTGGTGCAGGATGTACTAAATGGTCTTGAGCCTCAGCTTGACAAACCATTTATCAACATCGGTACGATGCGTAACATTGGCTTTGACATCGGTCTGAATTATAATGGCAACCGCGGTCAGGATTTCAGTTATGAAGTTGGTGTAACCTTTTCAAGGTATAAAAATACCCTTACAAAATTCAATAATGAGAATTCTCCCCGGATCATTGGTTTGGAGCGTTTGAGCAATGTAATGAGAAGCGAACTCGGTCAGCCGATTTCTTCTTTCCATGGATTTGTGCTTGATGGCTTCTTTAACAGTGCGGCAGATATCGCTGCCGGTCCTGCTATGCAAGGCGCTGTAGTTGGAAGCTGGAAGTATAAAGACCTTAATGGAGATAAGGAAATAAATGATGAGGACAGGACTTTCCTCGGAAATCCACACCCTGATTTTCAACTGGGCCTCAACCTGAAATTCAATTACAAAGCTTTCGATTTTACTGCCTTCCTTTTCTGGAACCAGGGCAACGAGATATTTAACTACACCAAGTATTATACTGACATGCGCGTATTTATTGGTGGTGTTAGTACCCGCGTTTTATCTGATAGCTGGACAGAACAAAACAAAAATGCTTCCTTGCCACTTCTTGCTCCGGGAGCAGCTAATGGTTATACTTCGTTCACTACAAGTACTCCTAACAGTTATTATGTTGAAGATGGTTCTTATCTGCGTGCAAAGACTGTACAACTGGGCTATACATTGCCACGCACAGTTAGCAGCAAGGCAACTCTTAGTAATGTGAGGATTTATGTGCAGGCACAGAATCTCTTCACCATCACGAATTATACCGGAGCAGATCCTGACATTACGCTGATCTCGCGTGATCCGGGAGGTGCAAGAGATTTTTATATGGGAGTGGACCTTGGAGGTTTTCCAAATCCCAAACAATTCATCTTCGGTATAACTGCAGCATTCTAATTGTTCAGCAAGAAAAAAACAAACATGAAAACAAAATCATTATTCATATTAACCGCGATTGCAGGCACGACGATGATGTTGGGCTGCAAGAAAAAATTCCTGGAGCTCGCACCGCAGGGGGTGTACGATCTGGCCAGTTTGTCGAACAAAAAAGGTGTTGACGGTTTGTTGATCAATGCATACGCAACACTGGATGGCCGCCAGGATCAGCAAAATGGTGGAGCCAGTAACTGGTTATGGGGAAGTATCCGCGGCGGCGACGCTTACAAGGGTACTGAGCCAACAGACATGGTGGACGCTAACCCGGTGATGCGCTTTGAAATTCTACCCAGTAATGGTCAGCTTACTAATAAATGGACAGGAATTTGGGATGGTGTTGGTGCCGCAAATCAGGTGTTAATTGTACTTCCGCTCGCTACAGACATTTCGCCGGCAGACGCAACCCAGATTGAAGCAGAAGCAAAATTTATCCGTGGTTTCATGCATTTTGAGGCTAAGAAAAATTTCAACAATGTCCCTTACATCGATGAAACAGTTACTGACTTCAAAGTGCCGAATACCGATAATGGCGGTGCATATGTCAACATCTGGCCCCAAATAGAAGCTGATCTCAAATTTGCTTATGACAATCTCGATGCAACCCGGCCAAACAGGGGAAGAGTGAACAAATGGGCAGCTGCTGCACACCTGGCTAAAGCATACATGTTCCAGAGCAAATTCACTGAAGCAAAACAACTATTTGATTTAATTATCACTGACGGTGTAAACAGCCAGGGTGTTAAGTATAATCTTACAGCAAACTACCACGCCAACTTTCGTGTACTCACCGAACTCAACGAAGAGACCGTGTTTTCTATCCAGGCGTCTTATGGTGATGGCTCAAACACCAATGGTAACTATGACAATACATTGAACTATCCGCACGGTGGAAGTGCCGATACGAAACCCGGTGCATGCTGCGGCTTCTTCCAGCCCTCACAGAACCTGGTGAATTCGTTCAAAACTTCTTCGGGATTACCGATGATTGATACTTATGATAATGCTGATGTTACCAGTGATGAGAACTTTACCTCCGCGCAGGCCTTCACACCTTATGCAGGCACCCTGGATCCCAGACTTGACTGGACAGTAGGAAGAAGAGGTATTCCTTATTATGACTGGGGTATTCATCCAGGTAGAGACTGGATCCGTATGGTTAGCTATGGGGGTCCATATTCTCCAAAGAAAAACACCTACTATAAAGCGGACATTGGTTCTTTAGCCGGTACCGTTGGATGGGGCTTCGCAAATAATGCGCTTAACTTCACTCCAATGCGTTTCGCCGATGTATTGCTAATGGCTGCAGAAGCAGAAATTGAAGTAGGAACACTTGATCAGGCAAGAACTTATATCAATCGGGTCAGGGCAAGAGCGGCAGCCTCGCCAGTGATGAATGGTGGTGCGCCAGCCGCAAACTACCAGGTTTCCCAGTACACCACCCCTTTCGCAGGCAAAGAAGAAGCCAGAAGAATTGTTCGCTTTGAACGCAAGATCGAGTTAGGTATGGAAGGCCACAGGTTTTATGACCTCGTGCGCTGGGGCATTGCCGATATCGTAATCAACAATGAATATTTTGCGAAAGAAAGTGTTCGACGTGTAAGTGCACTTGGAAATGCATCTTTCGTAAAGGGTAAACATGAATACCTTCCGATACCTGAGTTTGCAATTGCAAGAAGTATCAAAGACGGGGTAGAAACATTGAAACAGAATCCAGGATATTAATCATATCATATTGATCATTTTAAGTAACCACCTGTAATGGGTGGTTTACTTTTTATAGTATATTAGTAAGCATATGTTAAGAACCATAACTGCCTTTCTAGTAGCTGCAATTACAATTGGCTGCCAGGAAAAGAAACGATTTGAAGTCATCTCCCCTGACCATTCAGGTATAACCTTTAATAATGAATTGCCGGATTCTGATTCGATCAATGTACTCGACATTGAAAACATTTACAACGGCGGAGGTGTTGGGATCGGTGATTTCAACAATGATAGTTTACCTGATATATATTTTACAGGCAACAGAGTTAGTAATAAACTATACCTTAATAAAGGTGAGCTTAAATTTACGGACGTAACAAATCAATCAGGTACCACCGGCGAAGGACATTGGGGCAGAGGTGTCGCTGTAGTTGATATCAATGGCGACGGAAGACTTGATATATATGTTTGTGCGTCCCTTTCACGCAATGCGACTGAACGCGAAAACATCCTATATATAAATACGGGGGTTGACGGCGATGGTGTTCCTGTTTTCAAAAACATGGCTGCAGAATACGGGCTGAACGATACCGCACATAGCACCATGGCTGCATTTTTTGATTATGACAACGATGGCGACCTCGACATGTACCTCCTTAACAATGAAATTGTAAAAAACGAATTCACCAATAACTTTCGACCGCAATTGGTCAATGGCGAACATCCGGGCACGGATAAACTTTTTCGTAACGATTTTAATGCACAACTCGGTCACCCGGTATTTACAGATGTGTCCAAAGAAGCCGGTGTAACCATCGAAGGTTACGGGCATGGTGTGAATATTACGGATATCAACAACGATGGTTTTAAAGATATCTATGTAACCAACGACTTTATCACTGAAAACATACTATATATCAATCAGGGTAATGGTACTTTTAAAAACCAGGTCAAAGACTATTTCAAACATACCGCTGAGAACGCCATGGGCCAGGATATAGTTGATATCAACAACGATGGACTGGTAGACATCATTGAACTCGATATGAACCCCGAAGACAATTTCCGGAAAAAAATGATGATGAATTCAATCGGCTACCAGCGTTACATAAACAACGACTATCACAAGTATCAATACCAGTATGTTCGAAATGTTTTACAGATAAACCAGGGACCGAGGGTGCTAGGTGAAGACTCACTTGGAGTTCCAGCGTTTGCTGATGTCTCATTTTTTTCAGGTATTGCCGAAACCGACTGGAGCTGGACGCCATCAGTTGCAGATTATGATAATGATGGTTACCGTGATCTGATTGTGACCAACGGTTTTCCTAAAGATGTTACGGATCACGATTTTATGGCCTTCCGTAATAAGGCTTCGGCATTATCTACAAAAAAGGAAATACTTGCCCAGATACCGGAAGTTAAAATTGCAAATTATGCATATCGTAATAATGGTGATCTCACGTTTGCAAATGTGACAAGTGACTGGGGTATGTCCGCACCGGGGTTTTCAAATGGTGCGGCATATGCTGACCTTGACAATGATGGCGATCTTGAATTGGTAATTAACAATATCAACGATGTTGCGATGTTATATAAAAACAATTCCAGAGAAATTGATGAGAAGAGCAGTAATTACCTGAAAGTTAAACTGGCAGGAGATAGTACTAACAAAAACGGCCTGGGTGCATGGATCGAAATCTATTACGACTCATCCCGCAAACAGGTTTATGATAATACTCCATTCAGAGGATATCTTTCGACTGTACCGACAATGGCGCATTTCGGGCTGGGTGCCGCTCAAAAAATCGATTCTGTGAAGGTACACTGGCAGGGCGGAGGTGTTCAGGTGCTACATGAAGTGCCTGTGAATACAACACTGCTTGTTGAATACAGGAACAGTACAGCCATTCCATTTGCAAAAGCAGATTCTATTACGCGAACCGCGTTATTCAGGGACATCACAAAACGGGCAGGACTGCAGTACTTACATGAGGACCGGGACTTTATAGACTTTAATATTCAAAATCTTCTCCCCCATAAACTTTCTGAATATGGCCCTGCATTGGCAGTTGGCGACGTAGATGGTAACGGTCTCGATGACATCATAGTTGGCGGTTCCTTTTTTCACGGAGCGCAGGTATTTCTTCAGGGCGCAGACGGACGTTTTGCGAGGGAAGATCTTACACTTGCAGAACAAACTCAGAAAAAAGGAGAAGATATGGGTTTGTTATTGTTTGATGCGGACCAGGATGGTGACCTTGACTTATATATCGCACGCGGAGGATTTGAAGCACCGGGCAAAGCGCCGGCCTACAAAGATGTATTCTATATTAACGACGGCAAAGGACACTTCATGAAGGATCCTATGGCGATTCCTGAAAACCTGATAAGCAAGTCATGTGTGCGTGCCGTGGATTATGACCGGGATGGTGATCTGGATCTCTTTGTGGCGGGGAGAGTAGAGCCAGGCAAGTATCCTACGCCGGTTTCGAGCATGATTTATCGTAATGATACCAAAGAAGGTGCTGTCACATTCACAGATGTAACCGGCGAGGTTGCGCCTATGCTGATCAACATAGGCATGATCTGTGATGCTTTATTTACAGATTTTGACAACGATGGATGGCAGGATTTAATTCTTGCCGGGGAGTGGATGCCCCTTAAATTTTTGCGCAATCTCAACGGAAAGTATGAAGATGTAACCAAAGTTGCCGGCGCTGAAAAAATGACTGGTTGGTGGAACAGTCTTGCTGCAGGAGATTTTGATAACGACGGCGATATGGATTATATAGCAGGGAACTTTGGCAATAATTCATTTTTCAAAGCTTCTACCCAATACCCCGTTTATATCACAGCAAAAGATTTTGATAACAATGGCAGCTTTGATGCGATCCCCTCGTTTTATTTACCTGAGTCCTTTGAAAAGCCCGGTCGCAAAGAGTACCCGGTTGACCTGCGCGATGATATGATAAAACAAATGGTAAGTACAAGGGCAAAGTTTCAAACATACCGGCAATATGCCGGTGCTACGTTACAGCACTTACTTACTGCAGAGCAATTAAATGGTGCATTACGGTTACAGGCAAACGAACTAAGATCGTTCTATCTTCAAAATGATGGAAAGGGAAGATTCAACTTTATACCGCTGCCTTCTGAGGCCCAGATTTCAATATTAAACGGTATGGTAGTAGAGGACTTTGATGGCGATGGTGCACTAGATATCGCAATAGGTGGTAATGATTTCGGTACCGCCCTTGCTATCGGAAGGTATGATGCCCTGAATGGCTTATTGCTCCGTGGAAATGGTGATGGAACTTTCAAAGCCCTCCCGATATCGGAAAGCGGCATATATCTTCCTGGAAATACGAAATCGCTGGTTAAACTGCGTGACCCGTCAGGAAATCTGATGATGGCTGCGGGGGAAAACAAAGGGCCGCTGAAACTCCTTTCAAGTCGTAGGTCAATTACAACCCTACCCTTAAATCCGCTGGAAACTGCGGGAATGATCACATTAAAAAATGGCAGGAAACGCAAATGGGAACAAGCTTATGGTGCGTCTTTTCTTTCGCAGTCGGCGAGGTTCGTAGCAACCGGCGAATCCAGCGAAATAACCATACAGGATTCCAAAGGCAAAGCGCGGACAGTTGTTCTGCCACAGTGAGGTTTGTTATGCAAAATGTAGTTGCAAGCTTTCTAACGAATATCTTTACCGGAAGATGAATTATTACCGCCGGCTGGTTAGCAGGTTTGCTGTTATCAGCCTGGGTCTTTGCTTATCAATTGCGCTGGTGTGTTGCGAAAGCAGGCACAGGAATAAAACTTATGCTGCTATTCCGGAAGACAATATCGACAGGGGAGAAGCGCTCGCGCGAATCCATTGTCAATCCTGCCATCTTTTGCCTGACCCCACACAACTGGATGTAACCAGCTGGGCCGAAGGCATATTGCCCCAGATGGGGCCAAGACTTGGTATATTCAGACATTTATATAAAGACTACCCGCATCAGAAAAACGATCCTAATCTTCCCTCCGATTTTTATCCCTCGGCTCCCCGATTGAGTGACCAGGAGTGGCAATACATCATGGATTATTATCTCGCAAGCTCACCAGACACGCTGTCTGCACAAAACCGCGACAAGCCATTTCAATACAAACCGGGCATCTTTGAAATTCTTAAACCTCGTGAATCATATGACAGCGCATCCATTGTTTTTACTAAGGTTGATACCACGGGCAGCCAGCCGGCATTATGGCTCACCGATGTATTGAAACAAAAGATGTATTTAGTAAATCCTGAATTGCAAATCACCGACTCTGTTGCCACCAGTCGTGTCGTGGTTGATATCGATTTTCAACAAAACAAAAAAACTGTTCTGGACATCGGGTTTATGAACCCATCGAATGCGCGTGTTGGCGCATTTCTGCAATTTTCGGGTAATAGCATAAAACTTGATTCAACAGCATCTGCTTTTGTTAGCGATTCTCTTGCCAGACCTGTGGCATTTGCTGCTGCTGATCTGAACGGTGACGGTGCGCAGGACTATGTTCTTTGTGAGTTCGGACATATGACCGGAATGTTGTCGTGGATCGATGGCAAGACCAACGTTAAGCACATACTGGCTTCAAGACCCGGTGCGATAAAGGCCTGGCCGCATGATGCGAACGGCGACGGTTTGCTGGATATTTATGTACTTTTTGCCCAGGGCCATGAATCCATTATGTTATACACCAACAAAGGTGGAAATCACTTTGATGAAAAAGAACTAATCGCCTTTCCCGCCGTTAATGGATCTTCCTATTTCGAGTTATGTGATTTCAACAAAGACGGTCGAATAGACATCCTGTACACATGCGGGGATAATGCCGATTATTCACCTGTGTTAAAGCCTTATCACGGCGTATACATTTTTATGAATACCGGTCAGAACATTTACAGACAGCAGTTTTTCTATCCGATTAACGGTTGTTTCAAGGCCATGGCCCGTGACTTTAATAATGATGGGTACATGGATGTTGCGGCGATTTCATTTTTTGCGGATTATGCCCGTCAACCAGAAGAAGGTTTTGTTTATTTTGAAGGAAACGGTCCTTTTGAGTTTGAAGCGTTAACTTTTCCCGAAACCACGAAGGGCCGTTGGCTAACCATGGATGTAGCCGATTTTAATCTGGATGGTAAACCTGATATCATACTGGGAAACTTCTCTATCAGGCCTTCTGCCACCAAATCGCTGGTTGATTGGACCCACGGACCGGCCTTTTTGGTACTGAAAAACATAATGCCGTAAGGGCGCTTAAATACGTTTACATTATTTTTGCGCCTTATGGCAAATGTGTATCTCAATAAACAGATCAGTCACCGTGTTCCGAATGGTCATCCATGGATATTTAATAATGAAGTAAAAGAAGTTGTAGGGGATACTGTTGCCGGAGACATCGTCGAAGTTTTTACCCATGATAAAAAATTCATTGGCAAGGGTTACATTAACCCGCAATCAAGAATCATTGTACGCCTGTTAACCCGGGAAAAAAATGCTGTGATTGACGATGATTTTTTCTTTAATCGTATTCAATCAGCATGGAATTACCGCAGACAAATCGGTTATACAGAAAACTGCAGACTGATTTTTGGAGAAGCTGATCAATTGCCCCAACTCATCATCGACAAATTCAATGATTATTTCGTGATTCAGACCTTAGCGCTCGGTATCGACCGCTGGAAACCGGTGATTGTAAAAGTGCTGGAGCGCATCTTTTCGCCCAAAGGTATCTACGAGCGAAACGATGTGCCTGTCAGAGAACTTGAAGGTCTCCCACAACAGAAAGGCTTTTTATCTGCGCCATTTGACACACAAATCGTGATCAATGAAAATGGATTGAAGTTTAATGTTGATCTTGATAAAGGGCAGAAAACCGGGTACTTTCTTGACCAGCAGGATAACCGGAGAGCTATTCAACATATTGTAAAAGGTGCAGACGTACTCGGCGCTTTTACCTATACCGGTACGTTTGAAATTCATGCTGCACATTACGGCGCAAAATCAGTATTGGGTATAGATATCTCAGAGAATGCTGTCAACCAGGCCAATAAAAATGCTGCCTTAAACGGATACCAGGACAAATGCCGTTTTGAAGTTGCCAATGCATTTGATGTATTGAAGACCTGGGGTAAGGAAGGGAAAAAGTATGATGTGGTAATGCTGGACCCGCCTTCCTTTACTAAGACACGTGATAATATCAATAAAGCGATTACAGGGTACAAGGAAATTAATCTCCGGGGAATGAAACTTATAAAGCCTGGTGGTTTTCTTGTTACATCAAGTTGTACGAACCTGGTACCTCCACCGATGTTCAGTGACATTATGCAGATGGCGGCGAAAGATGCAAGAAGAACCTTGCGCCAGGTCGTGTATAACACGCAATCAGCAGATCACCCGATCATCCGTGATCTTGAGAATACGCAATATTTGAAGTTCATGATTTTGCAGGTGCTTTAATCAATATTAAGCTATGCAGGGACGATTTTGCAGGTGCTTTAATCAATACTAAGCTATGCAGGAAGAGGTGGTGTGTATGATTTTCCAGGTACGTTAGTGGGTCTGGGAGCCGCGGGTTGAATGGTAATTTTGATAAACAGCCTGGTAAAACCTGGCTGACAGATGATTATTTAGAAACCTGGAACTTGCCACTTTCAACCAGTTTACCAAACTGATCTTTCAACTGGAATATGTAGATACCACGGTAAAAGTCGCCAAGATTCACAGTCGTTTTTTGATCAACCTTTGCGATCTCATGCATTTTTTTTCCTGTAAGACTGAAGATCTGGAAGCTATAAGATTTGTCGGCCTGTTTTTGAAAATCGAAATTGATTACGGAAGTAGCGGGGTTTGGGTAGAATTTCACCAGTCGCACAGGAGTTTCTTTCTCCGGCTGTTGCTTTTGACGCTCCTGGCCAGATACCTGCAGTGAAACAATAAAGAAGAAAAAGAGTGTGTAAAAAATCTTCATGCAAGACGATAGTTTACGATTTTGACCCAAGATATTCGCATTAGTTCAAAAGTACAAATGATTTGACATTTCTTTCAGTATAATAAGGGAAATATATTAGTAAAAAAACTAAACATATTTCCCTTTCGCGTAACGTAACTAGCTGAAAATCAGCTCAGGTTTTTCAAGGTCTCACTTATCTTAACAAAATCCGGGGTTAACCCGGCATTTTCCAGCACTTCTGCATATCTAATGATACCTGACTTGTCAATCACAAAGGCCGCCCGTTTGGAAACGCCCTTCATACCATAACCAAACTGTTCATACAAAGCTCCATAAGAAGCCGATACCTCCTTGTTAAAGTCGCTGAGAAGGTCATAGCTCAGTTGATTGTCCTTTTTAAACGCGGCCAGGCTATACAGAGAGTCAACACTGATTCCATACACTGTTGCATCAACTGCATTATATGCTGCAATGTTATCTCTTACCTCGCAGAGCTCCGCGGTACATACACTGGTAAAGGCCAGTGGAAAAAACAATAAAAGGACGTTTTTTCCTTTTGCATCTGAAAGTGCAACAGTCTCTTTATTGGTGTTGTACAAACTGAAGTCAGGCGCCTGGCTGCCGATAGTTACACTCATTGTTACAATGGTTTATTAGATAAATAATCTTTGTTAACGCCAGGGAGCCAAAACAGTTCGCAACTGCATGATCAAAATTTAGGACAAAGCATCTTGTACTGGCTACTGTTATCGCGTTTGATGAAACCAATGTAAGAAACTGATAACTCAAAACCCCCGCGACCCATACTTGCAGTTTTCAAAGGGGAAATATTTACATCGTAGCTTATTGCTATTGACAGCGGAGCGCGGTCGATTTTAATCACCGGTATAAACGCATCTTTCCATCTTAAAAATCCACCGGCATGCACCGTATACAGCGGATTCGCAGGATCATCGCCCAGTTTATAAGAAAACAATGCGCCGGCAATCGTTTCATTATGACTACCCTGCATACTCTGATCGGCCTGGATGATAAAATAAGAATAATCATCAACGTTTAATTTCACCCCGGCAGATAACACATATTTTGCCTCCAGTTCAATTTCCGGGTTCCGGTAAAATGAATTTTTCGGTCTGTTCAGATGGTGGTATGCCGCACCTACAAATAAGCTGTTTGCTTGTTCTGCTCCAAAACTCGTGTTGAAACTAAGACCAGCGCTCGCGTCCCACGTTGAAAAGTTTGGAGCCGTTAATAATTCCCCTGTGGGTGCAGTAGGATCATAACCACCCGGACCCCATTGGTTGTCGGTGGTCATCTTCGACATATCAATGCTCTTACGAACCATGCCTCCCATAACCCCAAACGCCAAATACATCGTTTTCTGGTCACTTAATGATTTATGATAGTTCAGTGCGGGCAATACCTGTGCTGTCGTAAGTCCGACGGTGCCTGATTTATCAAAAAGCATCTGCACTCCTGTGGTGATAAAATCATCACCCTTACCCACGGGCATTTTATATTCAGCGTTTAATGACCCCGTTCTGTAAGCGTTTGTGAAACTGTTCCACTGGTCGCGATAAACGCCTTGTACACGCACATCGCCTGTAAAAATTCCAGCGAGTGATGGATTACGTAACAGGGGTGCTTCAAAAAACTGTGAAAAATGAAGATCCTGGGCATGTGCACGGTTAAAAGGAACACATACCACTGCCAGTATAACGATCAACACTAACCGAATGTCCTTTACCTTTTTCACAGTTGTTCTAATATTGTTTAAACAAATTAATACCAGGCTGCGGATCATCTTATCAATGTTACGTTGCCCTTGAATGTTGACACTTCAGAGTTTTCGCAAACTATCTCCATAACATATACATAAGTATCCTGGGGTGCCCTTGTTCCTTTGTAAGTGCCATCCCAACCTGATGAAGCGGTGTTTGCATTAAAATTCACACGCTCAAATACTTTTTCGCCCCAACGATTGAAAATCTGTAGAGATTTCACATTAAACACTCCCGTACCTCTCGGGAAAAACGCGTCATTCACACCGTCATTATTTGGCGAGAAAGTGTTTGGCACAAATAAATTCCGGTCACCGCAAACCACGTACACGGTAATGTCGTTACTCACCACGCATCCATAAATATCGGTTGCGGTTATCTTGTACTTCGTAGTCTTCACAGGGTTCGCGTAAGGAGTGGGGCAGTCTGCACAATCAAGTCTTTGAGCTGGTGCCCAGTTATAATTTGCAATATTGCCGGTATACACAGCCGGCAGGGTGGTTCCTGAACCTGAAATGATCTCTATCTGGGGCGGCAGGGTAACAGTAGGCGCAGGGGGAACAAAAACCGGTTTTGTGATCTCTGCAGCGCAACCAAACGGCACAGAAGTTTTAAGTGTGAGCACATAGTCTCCCACATTTGTATAGGTATAAACAGGGTTTTGGACGTTTGCGGACTGGCCGTTTCCGAAACTCCACTGCCAATCTACCGTGTTTGTATCAGCAACTGCCAGGCGACCATTAAAGAGGGTTGGTGTGTTAATACAAACCGTATCCGTAATATTAATAGATGCTAACGGTGTGCGATATGCCCGGATGGTATCGTTGAGAACATCGGTACACCCGCTTGCAGTTGTAACCGTTAAGCTTACAACGTTCACCCCCGGCTGTGCATAATAGTGGGTAGGCGCAAAATCGCCTGAGGTTGATCCATCTCCGAAATCCCAATTATAGGAAACAATCGGATCGTTATAAATGGTGAAGTTCGAAAAAGCAACATTTGCTGTATCACAAAACTCTTTTTTATCTGCCCCAAACAACGGTTTGGCACCAATGACCCGGATCGGTGGATACGATGTAAGACTTACCTGGCAACCAGAACTATCCGTGAGGAAAATGGATGGATAAAAGAATGCCGGTCCACGATAAAAGTGTGAAAATGCAGTGTCCTGCGAGGTATTGGTTAATCCATCACCATAGTAAAGCACATATCTTGAATAGGCCGGAGGCTTCAGCTCAAAGTTTACATTCAGGGCATTGCAAGCCTCGAGCGGATCATATACCAATCGCGTGCTCTTTGGATCACTGACAGTTATATTGTGGGTGGCCGAATCTACGCATCCACCATAACCAACCGCTACCAGCGTTGTGGTAAATACATTATAAGCATTATAAAAATGGCGGGGGTTAGGAGCTGTGGATGTAGCACCGCCATCTCCAAAATCCCAGTAGAAAGATTGGTAATCAGAAGCACCAAGGAAAAATCTTGCTTCAAGCGGCGGACAAATACCGGTGGTGTCTTCCGCAGTGAATGCTGCCTTCGGCGAGCGCACCTTAATGTAGTCCGCTCTTGAAACAGAGTCTGAACAACCAAACTGGTCCGTGATCTTTAATGAAACAGCATAGTTGCGATCTCCGGCAGGATAGGCATTCGATGGATTCTGCAGCGTGGAAGTGTTTCCATCGCCGAATGACCATAAATACCTGAGGTTCCGACCTGATGATGTATCTCTGAAATTCAGATTTACACCCGGGCAAAAGATCGTATCAGCAACAAAGCCTGCAGATGGTGAAGTAATAATTACAGTGTCTGCTATGAACCGCGAGGCGGTACAACCCAGGTTGTCGGTCACTGTTAGTCTTACCCCATACACCCCCACCTGTTGATAACGGTGAACGAAGTTGCTTTTTGTATTGTATTCCTTACGCGTTCCATCTCCATAATCCCAGGTCCATTTAACTATCGGAGCAGTGGAAATGGTGTTATCAATAAAACGAATATCGGTGTTGGGACAGGTTCCTGCGGCTTCCGGTCCAAATTCAATAATGGGTCCCACCACCTTCATATAATCTGCTTTCACCAGGGTATCCCGGCAAAAATTGCTGTCAATGATAACCAGTCTAACGGCATAATCACCATTGATGGGTATCTGGTACTTAAAGATGCCTGTGGTATCCAGCACCGGAAGGCCGTTTCCGACGGTCCATTCATAAAATTTGATGTTTGCCGGGTTAGCAACGGTAGCAGTAAGGGTAAACTCTTCGTTTCTGCACACGGTCGTTTTTGAACTGGTGAACGAGGCTTTTTCATCTGTAAGTAATACCTCCCCTGTATAGGTAAATGAACACGCTCCATTGGTCACGGTTAAAGTAACAGGGTGCGAACCAAACGACGGGAACGTAAAGGTGGGGTTGAGTTGTGTACTTGTTCCCGCGCCTGCGCCGGATCCAAAGGTCCAGTTATAAGTTGGCGCTCCAAGGGAAGGATCTACAATAGAACTGTCCCTGAAGTTAACACGGAGTTTGTTGTCGCAGTTCACGGTATACGCGAACCGTGCAATAGGCGGTGTTATTCTTATATAATCGGTTTTAATTTCAGTTGTTCCACAGCGGTTACTCAAGGCTGTTAGTGTAACCGTGATCCAGCCCGTGTCCTGGAATATATGAACAGGGTTCTGTTCTGATGATACCGTGCCGTCTCCAAACTGCCAGTACCATTCATCTGCACCTGGTGAGAGGTCAGTGAAGGTGATCGGGTCAGAGGCACAAACATCGAATTTGTCTGCACTGAAATCCGCTTTTATCGGGTTGCCTACTTTAACTCCTGCCGGATAAACAATTTCTTTTGTACAACCAGTGGTTGTGGTGATCCTCAGCGTAATATCGTAGCTGCCTGGTGCATTATAAGTATGTGAGGGTGTTGCCGAAGCGCTCGTGGTGCCATCACCAAAGTTCCAGTACCAGGTAGCTACGCCATCCACGGCATTTACATTAGCCACAGGCGTGAAAGTGTAAGGCAGACAGCCACCTTCCGGCATCCCTGTTATGGCCACTGTAGGTTCAGCAAGCTTCACAAAGATCGGTTTCACGATCGTGTTCTGGCAACCGCCGTTGAAAGTTGCGGTCAGAGAGATATCGTATTGACCGAGTCCTGTATAGATATGGCTCGGATTTTTTTCGGTTGAAGTGGTGCCATCACCAAAATCCCAGATCCAGGCAGTTGCATTGGGGGTCTGATCCTGGAACTGCACCGTAAAAGGTGCTTTACAACTGGCGCTCGCAACCGATGAAAAGTCTACCGTTGGCTTTGGACCCACCGTGATGTTTCTTATCACAGAATCGACGCAGTTGCCATAATTATTTACCAGCTTTACAGCAAAGATTCCAACACTGTCATAGGTATGTTGGGGAGAACCCGAGCCGGAAACTGCACCATCTCCAAAGTCCCAAATACTTGAAATCGGCGCAGGAGATGAAGTGTTTACAAAATTGACCCCGATATTCAGACAGGCTGTATCCGGTGCGGTAAAGGCTGTGGTGTTGTTGGTGAATGGCACGTTTTGCAGCACGGTATCAGCACACCCGTAGTCGCTTGTTGTTATGAGCCGGATAGGATAAGTGCCTGGATTGGTATAAACCGCCGCAGGGCTCCGTTCCGTAGAAGTAGAGCCGTTCCCAAGATCCCAACTGTATGTAAGATTTCCGGGCCCGGAACTCTGGTTATTCAGTGTAGTAGTGAATGGTGCCTGGCAGGTGGCAGCGGCTGCAGGGCTGAAGTTTGCCACAACTCCCGGTACGATCCTGATATACCTGAACCGGCTCGCGGATGCATTACAGCCTCCATCGCTGGTGATCGTGAGCGAAACATCATAATACCCGGGGGTTGTGTACACATGTACCGGGTTTTGTTCTGTAGATGTGTTTCCATCCCCAAAATTCCATCGCCACGACGTAACGCTGCCACCGGGCGATGAACTCTGATCGGTGAACCGAATACTGTTTGGTGCGCAACCGGTTGTGGTACTGGCCGTGAATGATGCCGTGGGAGTGGGATTTACGCGGATATACGCTGTTTTTTCAAGGGCCGCAATTCCATTTGCATTGCGTACTACCAACTTAACTGTATATACACCAGGAATATTATAAACCACCACAGGGTTTCTTGCAGTTGATAGTTGGCCGTTTCCCAGATCCCAATCCCAGTTAGTGGGATTGCCGGTTGACTGATCGGTGAAATTTACAACCAGCGGGGCACAACCTGACAATGGTGTTGCCGTAAACTCAACGACGGGGTCCTGCGCAATGATCGTTCCGCAAAAAAAGAAGAGTACAAAGAAAAGCCACAATTTCCTCATTAAACCAGCTGCATTTAATAGTTACAGATCCTTAAGATTTTCACCAGGAAATTGGATGTTCGGGTCGGTTCGGATGTTATTACGCTGGTCCAGGCGATATTGCCGTTGCGGCTCAGGTGTTCAGTTGCTATCAAATTTCAATCCGCGATTGGAAAATCGCAGTTCAACAGCTTATTTTTTTCGCAAATGCAGTGTCTTAAGGGTTCCTGAAGCAGTACTTTCAGCTTCCACATAGTCCAGGTAGCTGTCTGTAATGCGCCACAGACTGTTCAATTTTTTCAGAGGATCCACGGCCGTGGGAAAATTTGTAGTTATCGACTTCGCTGCCACATCCGCCTTCCAGGTGCCCGGCACATTCGTACCGGCCCGCAGAGCGTTTAAAGTTTCATTCTCGTTAAACTTAAATTCGAAGCCATTAAATTCTCCCGTTTTCTCGGTTCCATCTTCCTTGTAAAACTGCACGTACCAAACACCATTCGTAATAGCTTCGATTACAACCTGCTCCTTCTTGCGCTCAATCGCTTTTTTACAGGAAAGCGAGAGCGACATCAAAAACAAGAGCGGAAGTAATCTGAACATTAAATTGAATTGAGGCTAAAAATTGTAAATCTTTTTGTATTTATCAAGCAAATAGGTCAAAAAATACCTGATGTCCAATGTTTTCGACGAAATCTTATGACACAGCGCCTCACTTGTGTAAATCCGGCCATGTTGATGTACGGCATTCCGCAGCCACTTTAATAAAGATTCGTAATTACCGTTCTGAACATCGGTTCTTACAGTTTCATCTTTCTCCACCGCCGTTTCAAAAATCTGCGCCGCATAAAAACTTCCCAATGAATAAGTAGGAAAGTAGCCGAAACTTCCATGGCTCCAGTGCACATCCTGTAAACACCCCGTTCTGTGATCCGGTACATCCACACCAAGATACTGTTTATACTGCTCGTTCCAGAATGCCGGGATATCGCGGGTTTCAAGCGAGCCTTCTATCAACTTTTTTTCAAGCTCGTACCTGATCATCACATGGAAATGATAAGTAAGTTCATCGGCTTCAGTGCGGATCAGGGAAGGTTTTACTTTGTTGATGGCCCGGTAAAACTGGTCAACGGTAACATTTTTCAACTGGTCCGGAAAATACTGTACGAACAGTGGAAAATACTGCTCGCAGAACGCACGGCTTCTGCCTACATGATTTTCCCATAACCGGGATTGGGATTCATGAATACTATAGCTGGCAGCTTCCCCTGCGGGCAATCCGTATTCACTTCCCGGCAAACCCTGTTCGTACAAGGCGTGCCCCAGTTCATGTATACAGCTCCAGGTCATACTCGCCAGATCATTCTCATCGATCCTCGTAGTGATTCTTACATCTCCGTTATTGAAGCTCACACTAAAAGGATGTTCTGAAATATCCTGGCGCCCGGCTTCAAAATCATAACCAAGTTTTTTCAGCAGATCCATGCCCAGCGCCCATTGTTGATCGCGCGGGTAGTGTCTGCGTAGAAAACTGTCATCTATTTCGGGAGCTGCAGAAATCTCTTCAAGCAACTGTTTCAGTGGTGTTTTTACCTGGTTAAATACGGTATCGAGCAGGTAAACGTTGGTTCCTTTGTCATGCTCGTTCAAAAGTGCATCGTAAGGGTGACTGGAGAATCCCAGGTAATGAGCTTCCTCCCTTTTCAATGTTACAAGCTCCGCCAGGTCGTTTGAAAACAATGCAAAGTCGTTTGCTTTCCGGGCCTGCATCCAGCTATGAAAACTACGGGTAACGGTTTCTGAAAGTCTGCGCACAAAATCAGCAGGGATCTTTTGTTGCCGAACAAAATCTTCCCGGCTCAACTGGATATTACGTTTCTGAACAGCATCAAATTCATCCTGCTCTAACAGTTGCTCCAACAGGTTGCCAAGTTCATTGCTTGTAAACATCTCATGGGAGATCTCGGTAAGTGTGGCTATCTGCTGACCACGTTTTTCTGCACCTTTTGGCGGAAGATAAGTCTCCTGGTCCCATTGAAGCAGTCCTGCTGCGTAGCGCAGGTCCGCAATTCGATTCATTCGCGAAACATATGCCCCGTAAATTGTTGCGGGGTTATCGAAGCCTTGATTCTGCATTCGTGTATTCGTTTCTGTTAGTTAGATATTTGTCCCGCTGATCCTTCAGTCATTGCCTGATCTTTTTTGAGTCTTGCATCAAAGATCCAGGTACCAAATGGGGCAAAGGATGCAACAACACCAAGAAATGACTTTTTCAACGGCCACTTATGAAGATATTGAACCCTGAACAATTGTAACAGGTAAGCCACAAACAACAAACCGTGCAGCCATCCAACGATGCGAACAGCCATCGGTTCTCCCGCCAGATACTTTAACGGCATAGCTATTCCGAGTAATAATAACCACGAAAATCCTTCTGCGAATCCAATTCTCCGCAGACTGGTGAGTGCGGATACAGTACTGTTGTTCATGCTGCAAAAATAACTATCCGGCGCAAAGACGGTCATTAGAATTTCATTAGTCTGTCAGGGCTCCAGCACGGTGATCACTTTGGTGGCCATCGATTGCAAAGCTGCCCGCGTTGTATCATTTTTGACAGAATCCGGCAGCCGGTCATGATAGGTAATCACAAAAGATTTATAAAGCGGCGAAAGCGGATTTTTAAATGCGATGATGCCAGCCTTGCCCTGGTCAATTGTTCCGGAAACAAACACCGTGTCAGCTTCAGCACTTAGTTGCAGGTCAATAACAAATGCAGAGGAAGTATCGGTCTTACGCAGTTCAATATCGTGGTAAAGGCGGTTGTCAAATGTCAGGTACAACGTTTTTTCACGATAGTTCCGCGAAAATGAGTCGGAGATTTTGTTTTGTAAGATGGCAGGCAACGCAACCGAGTCGGCCAGCATCCAGGTGTTGTTGCCATAAAAAACTTCAACAGGGTCCTCTGCAATATTAACGCGTATTTTACCTTGCAACGAATCAGGCGTGTTTACAAACCTGATGAGGTCACTCGGAGCAGTTTTGTTGGTTGTGGTAAAATAATAATAAATGGCCGCCCCGGCCAGGATGGTTACAAGTAAGATGACCCAGGTGGTTCGCATGTTAATCAATTGAGCTTGAAGTAAAGCTAACGATTTAAAGAATCAGCCATACGTTTTGTTTAATACCTGTCTGACCGATAACCACTGTATCTTTATCATTATGAAAATTTCTGATGTCGTAAATCTTTTTGAACGGTTGGCCCCGCCTGTTTTGCAGGAGTCGTATGACAATGCGGGTCTGATCTGTGGTGATGCGGGCCGGGAATGCACCGGTGTGCTCACCTGTCTTGATTCTACCCCGTCTGTAATCATTGAAGCCATCCAGCACGGATGTAACCTGGTTGTGGCTCATCATCCTATTATTTTTTCAGGAATCAAGAAGTTGAATGGAAAAAATTATATAGAGGAGGCCATCATTATGGCGATCAAAAATGATATTGCTATACTGGCGGTACATACCAACCTGGATAATATCAAATCAGGGGTGAATAAGACCATGGCCGACAAAATGGGCCTTATCAACAGAAAAGTACTGGCTGCAAAACCGGGATTATTGCAAAAACTGTTTGTGTTTGTGCCGGAGGCGCATGCGGAGTCGGTTAAAGTAGCTATGTTCAGCGCCGGAGCCGGTGACATTGGCAATTACAGTGAATGTAGTTTTAGCACTGGCGGAGAAGGCAGCTTCAAAGCAGGGGCAGGAACCCAACCTTTTGTGGGCGAACAGGGATTGAGACATAAAGAAGCTGAAATGAGGATCGAAGTGATCATGCCGTCATGGATCTCACATAAAGTGTTGAAAGCCATGCATGATGCGCATCCTTATGAGGAGGTGGCTTACGACCTCGTGAATCTCCAGAATAGTTACGGGGAGATTGGGTCGGGAATGATTGGGGAACTTGCCTCGCCGATGGATGCTACAGACTTTTTACGTTTGTTGAAACAGGGTTTCGGGCTGGACATAGTGCGCCACACTGCGCTGACCGGCAAACCTGTACGGACCGTGGCACTATGTGGAGGAGCTGGTAGTTTTCTGATTTCCAAAGCATTAAGCGCGAATGCTGATGTGTTTGTAACTGCTGATTTAAAATACCACGAGTTTTTTGATGCCAATGGCAGAATGATGATCTGCGATATCGGTCATTTTGAAAGCGAGCAGTTCACCGTTGACCTGCTATATAATATTTTGCGGGAAAAATTCCCTAACTTTGCCGTCCTCAAAACAAAAGTGAGAACCAATCCGGTCCATTACTTTTTTTAAAACCGTTACGGCGGTGAGGATTTCAAAACGGATCAGCAGTGATCCGGTCTACCAAATTCAAAACATCAAAACACAATATGGCCAACGTTAAAGATTATTCTGTTGAGGAAAAATTAGCCTCCATGGTTGCCCTTCAAAAAGTAGAATCCAAAATTGATGAGATTCAGATTCTGAAAGGTGAATTACCTATGGAAGTGAGTGATCTTGAAGACGAAATCACGGGATTGAATGCCCGCCAGACCCGGATCGAAGAAGAGATCAATGGCATACAGGAATTCATCAACAGCAAAAAGAACCTTATTAAGGATGCTGAGGCCCTGATCAAGAAATACGAAAAACAAAGCGAGAACGTAAAAAACAGCCGCGAGTTTGAAGCTATCAATAAAGAAATTGAAATGCAGCAACTCGAGATGAAACTCGCTGAAAAACATATCAAGGACGCCAACGAAGAAATAGGTGAGAAAGTAGTTGTGCTGGAACGCGCAAAGAAAAATATCGCTGCGAAAGAAGGTGTTCTTGGAACCAAAAAAGGCGAACTGGAGAAAATCATCGCTTCAACTGAAAAAGAAGAAAAACATTTCAGCAAACTTTCTTCTGAAGCGCGGGAAAAGGTAGAAGAACGTTTATTAAACTCATACGATCGTATCCGCAAAAATTACCGTAACGGGTTATCTGTTGTTCCGGTAGAACGTGATGCATGCGGAGGTTGCTTCAACGCAATTCCACCACAACGCCAGAGTGAGATCCGCCAACGCAAAAAGATCATCGTTTGTGAAAACTGCGGACGTATCCTCGTTGACCGCGATCTGTTCGACAGCGTCGACGTAAAATGAGTAAAACCATAAAGCATTCAAACAAGGTGTTCATAATCTGAACACCTTTGTTTTTTACTGGGTTCTATGAAGACTGTTTTAATCATAATAAGCTTATTGTTCCCGGTCGTTTTTGCTGCTGCCCAAAGCCACTTCAGTTACAATGAAGGTTGTCGTGCAGCCTATGAAGAGATCATCAAACTGCGGCTCGCACCGGCACAGTCGTTGCTTGATGCAGAGAAGCGAAAGGATCCTGGTAACCTGGTACCGGTTCTGCTCGAAAACTATATCGACTTCTTTACACTTTTTTTTAATGAAGATCCTGCACAGTATAAACTACTTGCACCTAACCGGGAAAAGCGGCTCGCATTGTTGAAAAACGGGCCTGCGAACTCGCCATGGTACCGTTTCAGTACCGGGGTCATACATTTTCAGTGGGCGGTTGTCCGGATCAAATTTGGTTACAACTGGGACGGTGGCTGGGAGTTTCGCCGCGCCTATGTTGATTTCCGGGATAATGCCAGCCGTTTTCCAGACTTCCATCCAAATAAAATGTATCGCAGCGCTATGCAGGTTGCAGCCGGCACCATTCCCGATGGTTACAAATGGTTATCAAACCTGCTGGGGATCCGGGGCACCATTAAGGAAGGTATGAATGGCCTGCGAAGCTTCCTCCGTAATAATGATCCGCAGGCGCAGTTGTACCGAAACGAAGCTTTATTTTATTTTTGTTATCTCTCATTTTATGTAGAAAATGATAAAGATGGTGTGCTTGAATTAGTGCAACGTGAAGCGCTTGATACCAAAAACAATCACTTGTTTGCTTACCTGGCAACAAATCTCAGTATACACAATCAGCAGGCGGAAAATGCACTGGCAGTTATCATAGGACGAAACACTGATGCCGGGTATTTCAAAACACCCGTTTGGGATCTGGAAAAGGGCTATGTGCTACTGTATAAAGGAAGTCCGGAAGCCGGTGTTGCTTTTGAACGGTTCATTAAAGATTTCAAGGGTCGTTATTATGTAAAAGATGCGCTGCAGAAACTTGCGTGGCACTATTACATGGCAGACGACCTGACCAAAGCCAATCAATACAGGCAGGAACTGATCCGACGTCCTGAAAGTAACAGTGAAGCAGATAAACAGGCACATCGTGAGGCGGAAAGTGGGGTGTGGCCAAACAAACTTTTATTGCGCGCCAGGCTGTATAGCGATGGTGGATACCACCGTGAGGCACTGCGTCTGTTGCATGGTAAATCTGAACGTGATTTTACCGGCATTGCAGAACAACTGGAGTTTTACTACCGGGCAGCAAGGATCTACGATGATCTCGGCAACGACTCAGAAGCATTGCGTTTTTATCAACTAGCAATTAATCTTGGCCGCAACCGCAAAGAATATTATGCTGCCAGGGCCGCGTTACAATCCGGGTTTATCTACGAGCAACAAAAAAGATTTGATCTTGCCAGGCAACAATTTAATTCGGTGCTTGCCATGAAAGATCATGAGTTTAAAAATTCGATAGACCAAAAAGCAAAAGCGGGGCTAAACCGCTGTCGTGAATCACTCGCCGGCGCACAATGATCTGTACTGGAAACATTGTGCAAAATAACCCGTCCTTTTTCGGATTTTGCGGTTGCAGACAAGTCTGAATTGGCTAATTTTCCACTTTGAAATTGCATGTGTAAGAAAAGTTTCAGCGCGCTATATGCTTAATAAACTTCATATTCAGAATTACGCTATCATCGACGATATAGAAATAGTTTTTTCCGGTAAGCTCAATATCATAACCGGCGAAACAGGGGCAGGAAAATCAATACTGATGGGCGCTTTATCACTGATTCTGGGTGATCGTGCTGATCTTGCTGCGTTACGTAACCGCGAAAAAAAATGTTTTGTTGAAGCAGTGTTTTCCGCCGATAACAAAAAAAATATCCGCGATTTTCTCAGGCAGGAAGACCTGGATGCTGAAGATGAACTGGTGATCCGGCGCGAGATCAATGTAAATGGGAAATCACGGTCGTTTGTAAATGATACACCGGTAAACCTGGACCAGCTCAGAAGGCTCAGCTCTATGCTGGTTGACCTTCATCAGCAGTTTGATACGATGGATCTCGGCG
Organism: Bacteroidota bacterium; assembly: GCA_023416995.1. Lineage (GTDB taxonomy): Bacteria > Bacteroidota > Bacteroidia > Chitinophagales > Chitinophagaceae > DATHKG01. The sequence continues at coordinate 59,709 of JAEZGI010000071.1, read as the reverse complement.
ATGCAGGTTTTCAAAGAGATGTCATCGATGCCCTCGCTGCTCAACAGGCACTATTGAACGCTTACCAGCTCGTCTACCGGAAATGGATAACCGCTAACGAAGCTTTAACCGAACTGCGTACCCGCAAAGAACAATTCACCCGCGAGTTTGATTATAATAAGTTTTTGTTTGACGAACTGGAAGAAGCGGCGTTCAGGGAATCTGAACTGGAAGAAGCAGATGCTGAACTGAATCTCCTGTCTAACTCGGAAGGTATCCGGACCGCATTACAGAAAAGTGGTTACCATTTGCTGGAAGCGGAAGAACCAGTAGTGAGCACACTTAAATCGCTTGTAAATCAATTGCAGGGTTTTGCTTCTTACCATCAAAAATTGCCTGAACTTATTGCACGCCTCCAGAGCACGCAAATCGAATTACAGGATATTGCAGACGAAGTGCAAACGCTGAGTGACGAAGTTCTGTATGATCCGCGCCGCATCGAAGTTTTGAATGACCGCATTGCGCTTGGTTATAAGTTACTCAAAAAACACGGTGTAAAAACCACCGCTGAATTGCTGGAAATAAAGCAACAACTATCAGAGAAACTCCAGGCCGTTTTAAATATTGATGAGGCCATTGAAACCAATGAAGCCGAATTGCAACGTTTGTATAAAGAGGCAGCTGAACTGGCTGGGAAACTTACTGCCAACAGGAACAAACAGGTTGTTCCCCTGGAAACAAAGGTCAATGCGTTGCTTACAAAAGTAGGTATGCCAAATGCCCGTTTAAAGGCAAGGATAACTGGTTTGCCTCTGCTTTCAGAAACCGGGTTGGACAAAATAGAATTGTTGTTTGATGCAAATAAAAGTGATCGTTTTGAACCGATCCGTAAGGTGGCTTCGGGCGGTGAATTAAGCAGGTTGATGTTATGTATAAAATCACTTGTTGCCGAGTCGCTTGATCTGCCAACCATGATATTTGATGAGATAGATTCAGGTATTTCAGGTGAGGCTGCAAGACAGGTGGGCATCATAATGAAAGGGCTTTCTGCAAAACGTCAGGTGATTTCTATAACGCACCAGCCGCAGATTGCCGGAAGGGCAGATGCACATTTTTATGTGTACAAGCAAACTAAGGGCAGTACGATAAAGACCAACATAAAACTGCTGAATGAGGAAGAGCGGATTACTACCATAGCACAGATGTTAAGTGGTGAAAAGCCTACTGCGGCCGCACTTCAGAATGCGCGGGAGATGGTCACATATCAGGAATAAGGATTGAATCCCTTACTTTTACCGAAAATTTAAGAATCTCAAAGATCCACTATGTCGTACAACCTCTTGAAAGGAAAAAAAGGAATCATATTCGGAGCGTTAGATGAAAAATCTATGGCCTGGCGCACAGCTTTGCGTTGCCATGAAGAAGGTGCCAGTATTGTATTGTCAAATGCACCTGTGGCCCTCAGAATGGGCGAAATAAATAAACTTGCGGAACAGGTTCAGGCACCTGTATTTGGTGCTGATGTTACCAATATGGACGATCTGAAAAAACTGTTCGAAGGTGCCATGACTCACTTCAATGGAGGTGTTGATTTTATCCTGCATTCAATTGGTATGAGTCTGAACGTTCGCAAAGGCCGCGACTATACTGATCTTGATTATGGGTTCAACCAGAAAACCCTGGATATCTCGGCCATGTCGCTGCATCGCGTGCTGAAGACTGCCTGGGACATGGATGCTATAAATGAATGGGGTAGTGTGGTAGCACTTAGCTATATAGCAGCGCAGCGGGTATTTCCTGATTATAGCGAAATGGCAGATGCCAAAGCATTGCTGGAAAGCGTGGCCCGGAGTTTTGGTTATCACTATGCGCTGAGAAAAAAAGTTCGCGTGAATACGATCTCACAATCACCAACCAAAACCACAGCGGGTGGTGGTGTGAAGGGATTTGATGGTTTCATAGGCTATGCAGAAAAAATGAGCCCGCTGGGAAATGCAACTGCTGACCAATGCGCCGATTATTGCGTGTCTATGTTCAGCGATCTTACTAAGATGGTTACTATGCAGAATCTTTTCCATGACGGTGGGTTCTCACTCATGGGTGTAACCGGCAGCGTTATTGAGCAGATGGAAAAATAATCACCGCTTTATAAAAGAAAAAACGGACCAGGTGGTCCGTTTTTTCTTTTATAAGTCTGAGCTGATTAATACTCATCTTCGTTGAAGAAGTCGTCCTGGCTCGGGTAATCCGGCCAGATGTCTTCGATAACCTCATAAATTTCTCCTTCATCCTCCAGTTCCTGGAGGTTCTCCACTACTTCGATCGGCGCGCCACTGCGGATTGCGTAATCGATCAATTCATCCTTGGTAGCAGGCCAGGGTGCGTCTTCGAGGTAGGATGCCAGTGCGAGTGTCCAAAACATTATTATGCCTGTTTAATTTGAGGAGGGATTTTGAAATCTTCCCTCAATTTTTCCGCAAAAGTAAATTTCTAAACGAAATAACCAAATCTAATATTGAAAAACGGTTGCATAATTCTTTTAATTTAGATTTTAGTAACTTACTTCGCTGATTACCAATTATGTTAAAAGCAACGAATATTCAGAAGTTCTACGGCAAAATGGAGGTTTTGCGTGGTGTTGATCTTGAAATAGGCAAATCTGAGATTGTTAGTATTGTCGGTCCCTCCGGCTCAGGGAAAAGCACTTTGCTCCATATCCTTGGAACGCTCGACGCACCCACCAAAGGGGAGGTTGTGATCAACGGTCAGGCCGTGAATTACCTGAAAGAGAAACAGGTGGCTGCTTTTAGAAATAAACATATTGGGTTTGTCTTCCAGTTTCACCACCTGTTGCCTGAATTCAGCGCCATAGAAAATGTATCAATACCTGGCTGGATGGCCGGCAAAAAGAAAAAAGATGTTACGGACCGCGCCGTAGAACTGCTTGAAACACTTGGTTTGCGCCACCGTATTGAAAGTAAGCCCGGTAGTATGTCGGGTGGCGAACAACAACGGGTAGCTGTGGCACGTGCACTAATAAACAATCCTGCTATTATATTCGCTGACGAACCCACAGGTAACCTGGATTCAGGAAATGCACGCGAACTCCATCAACTTTTCTTTGACTTAAGACAGCAACTCGGTCAGACCTTCCTGATTGTTACGCACAACGAGGAACTCGCTACCATGAGCGACCGGATACTGCACATGAAAGACGGGAAAATTATTTAGGTAAAATTATACTCTTGGTCTCCAGGGGATTTCAGGAACATTTATTTGCATGGCAACATATCGTGCCAGCACAAAAAAGTAATCACTGAGCCGGTTGATGTATTTGATCACTAACGGATAGTCTTCGCCGCTTTCTGCAACAAGCTTTACACAAAGTCGCTCAGCCCGGCGACAAACGCATCTAGTAACATGAATCTCCGACACAGTAGGGTGGCCACCGGGCAGAATAAAACTTTTCATCTCGGGTAGTGCTGCCGTCATCCGATCTATTTCATTCTCCAGGATAACGATGTCATCTTCCTGCAGTCCCGGGATGTTCATCTTTGTTTCTTTGGAAGGATCCACGGCAAGCGTAGAACCAATAGTGAAGAGCCGGTCCTGGATCTCATACAGTATTTCGCGTGTTTGTTCATCCTCCAACAGGTCACGGCAAAGCCCGGTATGAGCATTCAATTCGTCAACGGTCCCATAAGCTTCTATCCGTAAATGCGACTTGGAAACCTTGGTTCCACCGATCAGCGAGGTAGTGCCTGCATCACCGGTTTTTGTATAGATCCTGAATGCCATAATAATATTAAATGCTATTGCTGCCTAGGCAGGAACTGCGAATTGGGGGTTCAACTGGTCGCTTTCAATCAATCCATCTTTTAAACGAACCACTCGGCGCGCATAGTTGGCAATGTCTTCTTCGTGGGTAACGAGCACCACCGTGTTACCGGCAGCATGGATACTATTAAATATCTCCATGATTTCAATAGAAGTTTTGGAATCAAGGTTACCCGTAGGTTCATCTGCCAGGATCAATGCCGGGCTGTTAACAAGCGCCCGTGCGATAGCAACACGCTGACACTGTCCACCACTGAGCTCATTTGGTTTGTGATGACTTCTTTCTTCTAATCCAACTTTACGGATCACCTCCATAGCCATTTCTGCACGTTGCTTTTTGGGAACACCGGCATAAACCAGGGGAAGCGCAACATTTTCCGCTGCGGACAATCTTGGCAGAAGATTAAACTGCTGAAACACAAAACCGATTTCCTTATTCCGGATATCTGCAAGATTATCGTCAAGCATCTTGCTTGCATCATGGCCATTTAATATATAGGTGCCTGCGGTGGGTGTATCGAGGCAGCCCAGTATATTCATCAGGGTGCTTTTACCCGATCCTGAGGGGCCCATCAAAGCCACGTAATCGCCTTTGAAAATATCCAGGTTAATACCTTTCAACACGGATATTGCCTGTTTACCCATGTAATAACTTTTGCGGATATTCTCAAGATGGATGATCGGGGTCATAGTAAGGTAATTGATTTGGAATGAGTGCAAGTCATGCGTCGTAAAGAAAAGGAATTATTACGGATAGCCCGCATTATTTTCCGCTTATTCAGGTCGGGAAATAACCTTGGGTACACGGAAAAAAGTGCCATCCTGGTCAGGAGCATTTTTCAGCGCTTCTTCGCGGCTAACCGAACCCCGAACCACATCTTCCCGTAAAACATTGAGATTGGCCGACATATGCAGCAGAGGTTCAACGCCTTCTGTATCAAGTTCGTTGAGCTTCTCCACAAACTGAATCATCTTCTGAAGGTCCTTTCTGATTTCGGCTTTTTCATGATCCTCAAACCTAAGCCTTGAAAGGTTTGCCAGTTCTTCAACAAGTTTATCGTTCACTTCCATGAAAACAAAAATAACAAAAAACGGCTTTATCTCTATCTTCGCTGTCCATTTGAAGAATATGAAGCAAATCGTTATGAGTGGGATCAGGCCCACCGGATTTTTACACCTGGGGAATTACTTTGGAGCTTTAAAAAACTACATCCGGCTACAATCTGAATACGAATGTTTTTTCATGGTTGCGGATTTACACTCACTTACCACCCACCCCGACACGAGTGAACTCAAAACAAATGTATCAAGGGTTATTGCAGAACATATAGCTTCCGGTCTTGATCCTGAAAAGGTCGCTCTTTATTGCCAGAGCCATGTTTATGACACGTCTGAATTATATCTCTACCTGAACATGCTGGCTTATGTGGGTGAGCTTGAAAAAACCACCACTTTTAAAGACAAAATAAGACTGCAACCACAGAACGTGAACGCAGGTTTACTTACCTATCCTGTATTACAGGCTGCAGATATACTATTACATCGTGCCGCGCTTGTTCCGGTTGGAAAGGATCAGGAACAGCACCTGGAAATGGCGCGAAACTTTGCACAACGTTTTAATTTCCGTTATGGTGATACCTTCCCTATGCCCGCTGCATTCAATTTCGGCGGTGAACTGGTGAAAGTGCCAAGTCTTGATGGTGCCGGGAAAATGAGTAAAAGCGAAAACCAGAACGCTACCCTGTATTTATCGGACAGTGATGCACTAATCCTTGACAAAGTAAAAAAAGCAAAAACCGATAGTGGTCCTGCCACACCAAATGCCGAGCGGCCCGATTATATTCAAAATCTGTTTCAGCTGATGAAACTGGTCAGTGATGAGAATACTTATGATCATTATGACCAGGCTTTCAATAATTGCAGCATTCGTTATGGTGACATGAAAAAACAGCTTGCCGCCGACCTGGTCCGCTTTATTGCTCCCATCCGCGAGAAGGCCGAATCTATCCGGCACGACGAAAAGTACCTTCGTGAAGTAATGGAGAAAGGGGCCGAAAAGGCACGTAAAAGTTCAGCGGCGACCATGAGCCTGGTACGCCAGGCGATGGGCCTTAATTACTATTGATCTTATCCGAATTTGTCAAGTGAATTAAACGCTTGAATAACCTTAATTTGAGACTGAAACAGAAAACCGGCGATTCACTATGGCAAAAAGCAAGAAACCAAAACATATTGCAGTAGCAGGAAATATCGGGGCAGGAAAAACGACGCTTACAGAATTACTCAGCAAACATTATAGATGGATCCCGCAGTTCGAAGATGTTGACCACAATCCTTATCTCTTCGATTTTTATGAAGACATGCCCCGCTGGAGCTTTAACCTCCAGATATATTTTTTAAACAGTCGTTTAAACCAATTGCTCGATATACAAAGGGGTACTGAAACCATTGTACAGGACAGAACAATATATGAAGATGCGCACATTTTTGCGCCGAATCTTCACGAGATGGGATTGATGAATAAAAGGGATTATGACAACTATTTTCAGTTCTTCGAAACACTGAAATCAATGGTGCAGCCGCCTGACCTGTTGATTTATCTTAAAGCCTCTGTACCCACACTTGTGGCACAAATTCAAAAACGGGGACGGGAATATGAAGAGAATATCCGCCTTGATTATCTCAAACGGTTGAACGATTACTATAACAAATGGATCGATGGGTATAAAGAAGGTCCGTTGCTCGTTATTGACATTGATAAAAACAAGTTTCCTGAAAACGAAGAACATCTTGGTGATATCATCAACAAAATAGATTCCCAGATCTACGGATTGTTTTAATACCCTGAAATGAAAGTTGCTGCATTCACACGATATCTGCAACAACGTCGCCTGGTACTTCTGCTTGTTTGTTATTTCATTTTACATGGTATTGTTGTAAATGGTGGCGCTGTTCCAATAGGTCAGAGCCTGATGTTATTATTGATATTAATAACCTGCGGCCTGGCTTTGTACCAACTGTTTCAGCGGTTTTTTTCTTCTGCTCTGAAAACAGTTATTGCAACCTTCCTGGTTGTTACGATGATATTGTTTTTTGGCGTGTTCCAGGATATAACCGGAGGCATCAGGCCCATAGCATGGTTCGGGCGACTTACCATTTTCCTGCCTCTCTCATTCTTTGCGGTCACCCTTGGGTTGTTTTACTTATATCGCTCAAGGGCAAAGTTCATACGCCTGGAAAAATTTCTCGTTGTATTGCTGTTGGTATATATAGTGATTGATGTTACCAGGGCTGCGCGGCAAATCTATTACGGTCAGGAAAATAGGATTGCGGCTATCACGGGTGACACTACGCGCGCAACTCCTGATGTGTACCTTATTGTTTTGGATGAATACCTGGGGCACGAAGGCCTTCAGTCATATTTCAATTACGCTAACAGTGATTTTCAACGGTTCCTGCAGGGTGAAGGTTTTTACCAGGTAAAAAGGTCTTTTAGTAATTATAGTCTTACAGTATTTTCTATAGCGTCAATGCTGAATATGCAGTTGCTGGAGACTCCAGGCGGACCTGCTATCTCAAACCATTACGCGTATAAAACCGCCCTTGAAATGCTTGGGCAAAACCGGGTTTGCGATTTATTTTCTGATATGGGATATAATATTCGCAACAAGTCGCCCTTCTATGTACATGGACAGGCAGGGTATGACCAGAATTTGTTGCCACAACGTTTGAACCTGTTGCAACATCAAACCCTGTATTACCGGGTTGGCGCGGCATTGCCCGATCTGCTGGGAAATGCAGGTAACAATTATTTTATTTTGCGCAAACGCCGGCGGACAGAGCAGAATAATCATCGCATGATGCAGGAGGTGCTTGACGAAGCAGTGCAAAAAAACAATCAGCCCAAGTTCACTTACCTGCATCTCATGATGCCGCATGAACCGTTTCTTCGCGACAGCCTTGGCAGATTAACCCGGGTGTTGAAAGAAAATGAATGGACACAGGCGCGTAAAGATGATGCTTACCTTCAATACCTTGTGTATACCAATAAAATGATGGCAACCTTTCTAAAGAAATTAAAATCTGTTGTCAACGAAAATGCCGTGATAATTTTGACAAGTGATCATGGATCGAGACATGTTGGTACAGATAAACTATACCTGGGTCATAACACCATACACAGCGTATATGCGCCGGGTGCGGATACTGCTGCATGGTACAGCGGTCTAAGCAATGTCAATACTTTTCCGGTGCTGTTCCGTGAGTTGTATGGGATTCAACTGCAATTGCAAAGCGATAGCCTGGTAGCTTCGCCATGATGTGTTACCGGCGGACCGCCATCAACGCATTTCAGCGTTTGTGTAAGATTTGTATTCGTCCAGCCTGTCGAGCTCTGTCGCGATCTTACCGATCCATTCTGTTTGTTTGTCTACCTTTCGTGAGAAGTCTGTCTGCTGATCATACAGACTTTGAAAGGCATGATGGTCCTGCATGATTCCTTCGTAAATGCGGTTTACGTCGTCGTTGACCGTTTTGCTGTTATACTTGTATTCTTTCAGCGCTTTGTTGAGTTTGCGCGCATGCAATTCTGCAATATCAAAATGGCCCTGTTCGTGAGAAAGTACAAGATCATTTTTTATCCGGACCCATGATTTGTTTTTATCAAACCGGCAGCGGATTGAGAAGATCATGCCTTTGTTACTAAAACCAAATTCTACGTTGATAGCAGTGTTGGTCAGCGCGGCATTTGCAGCATTTACAGGCACCTTGCCTTTAAAGTCTGACCAGTTGAGCTTGCGGTTAGGGCTCCATTCAATAAGGTCGCGTTGGTCAATTTCCGGGCTTATGAAAAATAGTAACGGGATCAGGAAGCTAAGTATCATGTATGCTTTTATAAACGGCAAAATTTGTTAATCAATTTCAAATGATTTCACAAAATTGAAATCTTTTTGGTCGGCTGGACGGGGCAGCATTAAAAAAAGCTCCATCAAACAATTGATGGAGCTTCTATGGCAGAAAATCGTTGAGGCCGTAAAATATTAAAACCGGGATCTAATATCTATAAAATAAATGACAATACTATGATAACTGGCATTTATATTTTTACTTATTGCCGGGCGGAAAGAGCTATCGGTGATATTTTGGATAAATTGCAGCCTCAAAAACAGCCAGGATGAGACATTTGCCTTTGAACCCGGAGATATTCATACAGAACAGGAAGCGATTCATAGAGAAAATGGAACCTAATGCCATTGCAATCTTCAACAGCAATGACGAATTTCCTTCAAATGGCGATGCGCTCCATAAATTCAAACAAAATTCCGATCTCTACTGGCTCACCGGGATAACCCAGGAAGATACAATGCTGATCTTGTTTCCTGATAATCCGGACCAGGCATACCGCGAGGTGTTGGTACTGGTTCGTCCCGAAGAAATGAAAGAGAAATGGGACGGTAAACGTTTACGTGCGGCAGAAGGGCGCGACATTTCCGGAATCAAATCAGTGATGTGGCTCGACGCATTACCAGCACCTTTACAAACCTGGATTCATCTTGCAGATACCATCTATCTGAACACGAATGAAAATGATCGCAAGGCAACCAAGGTCCAGACACGCGATTATCGGTATGCACAGGAACTAATGCAGCAATATCCCTTGCATCAATACCGCCGCAGTGCGAGAATCATGAAAGAATTAAGAGGTGTAAAGTCAACCCTTGAGATCGAAGTAATTCAACAGGCGATTGACATCACACATCAAACCTTTGAAAATATACTCCGGTTTGTACGGCCGGGAGTAATGGAGTATGAGATAGAAGCCAATATCTATCATTCTTTTCTTTCGAGAAGATCTTCCGGGCCAGCATATTCAAGCATCATTGCATCCGGTGATCGTGCCCGCACCCTGCATTATGTTACCAACAACCAGGAATGTAAAGATGGAGAACTGCTGCTGATGGACTTTGGAGCGGAATATGGCGGGTATAATGCAGACCTAACCCGGACAATTCCGGTGAACGGACGTTTTACCCAGCGCCAGAAGGAAGTTTATAATGCTTGTCTTCACCTTCATAATTTTGCCAAATCATTGCTTAAACCTGGGATATCACTCAACGATTACACCGCACAGGTTGGTGCTGAGGCTTCTAAAACTTTTGTAAAAATCGGTTTACTGACAGAAAGCGATATTAAAAACGACGAAGGTGCTTACCGCAAATACCTGTATCATGGCATCTCACATCATCTTGGGCTTGATGTACACGATCTTGGAACACGCACCGCTCCTTTAACTGAAGGCATGTTACTCACAGTAGAGCCCGGAATTTATATCGAAGAAGAACAGATGGGCATCCGGATCGAAAACAATGTTTGGATAACAGCAACGGGTAACCGCGATCTAATGAAAAACATCCCGATAACAGTGGAAGACATAGAATCACTGATGAAAAAAAGCTAACTTGGTTATCCTGACAGTTTTTAAACCCAGTTCCCGAAACCTACTATTTCAATATCTATGAGGCAGATACCAAATATATTCACACTGTTCAATCTTTTTTTTGGGTGCATCGCTATTGTATTTATCCTTCAAACCGGTGAGTCACTGATCATGCAGGACAACGGTACCTGGGTTGCGCAGTTTCCTGAAAAAATATGGTGGGGAGCAGCTTTTATTGGTATTGCTGCTGTAGTCGATTTCCTGGATGGTTTTGTGGCACGTTTATTCAATGCCAGTTCTGCAATGGGAAAACAGCTTGACTCCCTGGCCGATCTCGTAAGTTTTGGTGTTGCACCGGGAATGATATTATACCAGCTGTTGAGGATTGCATACATTGGTGAAGAGTCTGGCCTTGATACAAGTCTGATCGCGCTTGTGCCGGCGTTTATCTTTCCCTGCGCAACTGCTTATCGCCTCGCCCGTTTCAATCTTGACAATAGCCAGCAATATGGGTTCAAAGGTGTTCCGGCACCTGCTGCCGGTCTGGTGGTCGCTTCATTTCCTTTGATTTTATATGGAAGTACAAACTATGATCTGAATACGGTGTTTACAAACAAATGGTTCTTATATGCCGTGATCCTGGTGCTGAGCGGTTTAATGGTGAGCCGCATGCCCTTACTTGCATTCAAGTTTAAAGATCTATCCGTAAAAAATAACCTGTCAAAAATCATCTTACTGGTGCTGGCCATTATTGCGGCAATATTTTTAGGTTGGCTCGCAGTTCCTGTTGTATTTATTCTGTACATCATAGTATCTTTGGCCTTTAGGGAAAAAAGATTTTAAGAGCAGTGTGAGCTGATAACTCCTTATTCGTTTCAAAAAAATTTGTCATGTTATATACAGTCCAGGTTACCGTTATGCCTTTAAAAGAGTTGTTGGATCCCCAGGGTAAAGCCGTTATGGGCGGTCTGGCCAATCTGGGATTAAACAAGGTTGCGGACGTGCGTATCGGTAAAAACATCACCCTCCAGGTGGATGCGGAAAGCCCTGAAGCTGCAAAATCAATAGCAGAAGAAGCATCCCGTAAACTCCTGGCTAACCCGGTGATGGAATACTTTGAAGTATCAGTTAACTGATCAACTCCAGGTGACGGCAGCGTCCAAACTTCTTTATGTTATATGTTATTCCCACCCCGATAGGTAACCTGCAGGATATCACACTCCGTGCATTGGAAATGCTGAAAGAGGTGGACCTGATTCTTGCGGAAGATACGCGCACCTCATCGCGTCTGCTGAATCACTATGGTATCACAAAACAACTTACTGCCTACCATCAGCATAATGAACACCAGGTGGTACAGCATCTCGTAAACCAGATGGCTGCGGGACGCAAAATGGCATTGTTATCTGATGCTGGTACACCGGCTATTTCTGATCCGGGTTTCTTACTGGTGCGCGCCTGTGTAAAAGAAGGCGTGCGTGTTGAATGTTTGCCAGGTGCAACTGCTTTTGTACCGGCGCTTGTTAATAGCGGACTGCCTGCCACCCGTTTTACATTTGAGGGTTTCCTCCCTTTGAAAAAAGGCCGTCATACTCTTTTTCAAAAACTTGCACTTGAAGAACGGACAATGATATTTTATGAATCACCTATGCGGCTTGTAAAAACCCTTGGTGATTTTATTACGTATTTCGGTCCTGAACGGCAGTGTAGCGTAAGCCGCGAACTGTCGAAGATATATGAAGAAAATGTGCGTGGTACATTAAAGGAAGTGCATGATCATTTTGCTGAAAAAGGAGTTAAAGGTGAAATAGTCATCGTGCTTGCGGGACTGGAATAAGATTTATGATTTCATTTAGCGCCATGGGTTTGATATTTGCATCATAAACATGTTTGGCAGTTGCTATCAAGCAACGATATAAAAACATCACCCTAAGAATTTATTTATGAAAAAGTTATTCCCCGTAGCGCTATTACTGATCTGCTTTTCTATGATCAGTGTAACATCAAATGCACAGATCCGCAAAATTCCATCCACAGTAACAGAAGCTTTCAAAGAGAAATATCCGGATGCAACAAGTGTAGAATGGCGCGACAAACTATCTGTGTTTTCAGCCATCTTTGTAAACGACGGCGTCACCTACGAAGCGCGTTATAATAGCAAAGGCGAATGGTTAAATACTGAACATGAAATAACCACTGAAGATATACCGGAAGCGGTGCAGGAAGGATTTGATAAAAGCAAATATGCAGACTGGTCTATTGAAAAAGTTCACCAGATCAGTTTGCCAAGGGATATTGTACAATACCGGCTTCACGTAGGTAAAACCGATCTTCAGAAAAAGAATCTGCTGTATAACTCCAGGGGTCGCTTACTGAAAGACAAGATCACACTTTAATTAATTGCATCCGCGAGTGCACCAAGTATTTGCTTGAGTGAATCGATCGATGCCTGGTCGGTGACATTGCCATCATTATCCATTTTTGAACGAATAAAGGGTATAAGCAGCAACCTGTTCTCCGCAGTAAATGCATTCAATGCCTTTAGGGTGCTGCGCAGCGAGTTGTGGGCATGTTCACCACCGGTTGCTGCAGTGATCAATCCGGTCGGTTTACCAGAAATATCACCGGAACCTACCAGCCAATCCAATGCGTTTTTTAACGTACCGGGCACCCCGAACGCATACTCGGGTGTTACAAACAGTATCGCAGATGCATATCTGACCTGGTTGCGCCATGCTTTAACTGATTCTGGCGGTGTATCCTCATCATTGAAATGCGGTAACGAACCGGTGCCATCAAAAACAGATAAATTGATATTTGCGGGCGAATTGTTAACCAGGAATCTGATTATATGATGTGTTGATGAATTCGCTCTCAGGCTGCCCGGCACAACGAGGATGTTTTTAAGGGACATGATTTATATTTTGCTTCAGTTCATTTTTCATTATTCTCCGCAGATTCCAGTTCCTTCAAAATCTGGTTAACATCGCCTTCAGTATCGGCAAGTTTCTGTTTACAGATACTGATCAATAATGCCGCGCGTTTAACTTTTTCGGAAAGCAGATCGATCGATATTTCGCCTTCTTCAATCTCCGAAACTATTGCCTGCAATTCAACAAAGGCGCTTGTATAATCCGGTTGTTCAGTCATATCAGCTATTTGATTCTTTAAAAGTAATGGTTGAAGTTAAGCTGCCGTCAGCCAATGTCGTTTTTATTTCATCGCCCTTCTGCACAGCGTCAATATTACTCACCACTTTGCCATTGATCGTAGTAATACTAAAACCGCGTTTTAAAGTATGCATCGGGCTCATTACATCTACCATTCTTTCAAGATTTTTCAGATTGTTTGATTCCTGTTGAAAAAGACGCTGTGTTCCAGTCCTGATACGCCCTGCCAGTTCAGTTACCGTTCGCTGTTCGCTGTTAAGGGTATTGGCGGTGGCCCTTGTGATTTGCCTTGATAAGGCAGACACTTCGTTAGCAGAAGTGATAAAGGTTTTCCGGGTATCCTGTACTAAAGAGCGCGCAGCAAAACTGATTGCATTTTTATTTCCAAGTAACAGGTTTTTTGTAACGGAGCGAAGATATCTTGCCTGGTTAAACAATTCGGTTCGGTTTTCCCGTAATAGTCTTTGCGCACCGCTTGAAACCCTGCTTTCTGCTTCATGCAGCGGCACTGAAAAATTATGGAATTGTTGAATGAGAAAATCGGCCAGTTCAGTAGGTGTAATGGCGTTTTTGAAAGCTACCATTTCTGATACGGTTTCATTGGTGGAATGGCCGATGCCCGTAAGCACAGGGATAGGGTAGGTAGCAATGGTTTTAGCTAATTCGTAAGTGTTATAGCAGGTAAGACCAACGTCACCTCCTCCGCCCCTGATAATAGCTACTACGTCGAAATGATGCAGCACTTTCCTGATCCGGTTCAATTGGTAGATGATAGATCCTACAGCCTTTTCTCCCTGCAGAAAAGCAGGGAACAGCATATGGAAAAAGCCGTATTGCCATTCGTTTCCGGTGATCACTTTCATGAAATCAGAGTATCCCTTGCTGCTGTCTGCAGAAATTATAGCCACTCGTTTGGGCAACATCGGAAGCTGTAAGTGCTGATTATTGCTAAAAACCCCTTCGCTGCGAAGCCGGTTAATGGTTGCCAGTCTTTCTTTTTCTAATTCGCCGAGCGAAAAGCCGGGGTCGATATCAGTTACCCGGAGACCCAGTCCGCGTACCGGGTCGAACTGCATGCGCGCTTCAAACAGGATGGTAATTCCATCGCGAAGCGGTTCACCCAGCAACTCGTGAAATCTTGCATTTATTCTTGCATAATCATCCCGCCACAACACGGCCCGCATTTCTGCGATCACGCGCCCTTCCTGTTTTTCAACCAACTCGGGAAAGCAGTGTCCGGATTGTGGGTAGAAGTTAAGTTTGTTCATTTCTGCCCTGATCCAAAAAGGACTTGTATAACGTTCAAGTAAAGTTTTCTGAACGCTTCGCATCACTTCAAGCAATGAAAAAACCTTTTTATTCTGGATCGTTTCCGGCATATTTTCGACTCAATTCTTTATCGAGCATTGCGATCAATTTACGGCCCTGGCTGGGGGAAGGAGCGTTAAACGCAACTATTTCACCTGCACGATTAATCAACACATATCTTGGAACAGACTTGGCCTCATAGTCGGTCAACACATCATTGTACAGATCGAATAATTGCAGCCAACCCGGGCGATCCTGCTGCAGCGCCTTTCTCCAGGCGGGTGGGCGGTCAGCAACTGCCACACCGATAAAGACCATATCGTCCCGTTTTTTATAACGTTCCGCTATTCGTTTCAAATATGGGGTTTCGAACCGGCAGGGTCCGCACCAGCTCGCCCAGAGGTCCAAAAAAACCACTTTGCCCCTGAAATCAGACAATGTATGTTTTTTCCCGGCAGAATCGGGCAGGGTGAAACCCGGCGCGGGTTTCAGGGTACGTTGTGCGTTTGTTGTTCCGCCTGGAGCGAGTATAAAAAAAACTACCACTGCCAACGGATGAAACAACTTAAAGTAGCTCATATTCGTCTTCAAAGTTAACCTCCTTACAGGTTTTTAATAATAAGATATTATCCTAACTTCCGGCATTCTGAATTAGTAAAAAATTAGAACACAGGCATGAAAAAAAATGGTATCGCTCTGGCTTTTTTCCTATTGATGGCAATGGCTGTTATGGCACAGCCAGACAGATGGCAACAGCGGGTAAAATACGTAATGAATGTGGATGTTGATGTATCGACAAACCGGTTTTCCGGCAAACAACAACTGGAATACACCAATAACTCTCCCGACACACTTAAAAAGGTATATTATCATCTTTACTGGAACGCCTTTCAGCCAGGCAGCATGATGGATGTGAGAAGCCAGCAGCTTGGTAAAACCCTTACGCGTGGCAGACAGGAATGGGACGCAAGGGTACGCGACCGCATTTCAAAATTGAATGAAGACGAGATTGGGTACCAGAAAATACTTTCATTAAAAATGAATGGTGCACCCCAATCATACAAGGTGCTGGAAACCATCCTGGAAGTGACACTAAGCAAGCCGATACTGCCTAAGTCCAAAGTAGTTTTTGATATGGAATTTGAAGCGCAGGTGCCTTTGCAGATCCGCAGGGCCGGACGCGATGCAGAAAACGGTGTGAAATATTCTATGAGCCAATGGTACCCTAAGCTTTGTGAATACGATTATGAAGGCTGGCACCCAACTCCCTACATAGCCAGAGAGTTTTATGGTGTATGGGGCGATTTTGATGTAAAAATCTCCATCGATAAGTCATTTATTTTGGGTGGAACAGGTTACCTGCAAAACGCAGCACAGATTGGCTATGGTTATGAAAACCCGGGTACCAAAGTTACGCGCCCGGCGGGCCAGAAACTTACCTGGCATTTTCTTGCACCAAATGTGCATGATTTTATGTGGGCCGCGGATCCCGATTACAAACACCTGGTTAAACGTGTACCAAACGGTCCCACCTTGCACGTGCTTTATAACCGGGATGAAAAATTATTGCGTGAACAATTTGATCGTCTGAGTGCTACGCGCAAAAACGAACATAACAATGATTTCAATCAATACCTGGCGTCAGTCGACAAACAATGGCAGGACGTACTTGAGGCTGCTGATGTTGTCCTGCCTTTTATAGAAAAAAACTTTGGTGAGTATCCATACAAACAATATTCGTTCATTCACGGCGGTGATGGCGGTATGGAATACCCGATGGCGACCTTACTTGCCGGACCTGGCATTGGAACCGTGTTTCACGAATGGATGCATAGCTGGTACCAAATGATGCTTGGAACAAACGAGTCATTATATGCCTGGATGGATGAAGGATTTACTGATTTTGCAACAAACCGTGTCCAGGCCCATTACCGCGAAAACGTACTGAAGAAACGTGCTGCAAACAATCCCGCGTACCTGAGACAATTGGATTCTGCTGCAAAGCTTTTACCGTTATACGATCGTGGAAGTTATTTATCATATATAGGTCTTGCAAAAAGCGGGTTGGAAGAGCCGCTCACAACACATGCTGATCATTTCAATACCAATTCGGCCTACAGTGCCGCTGCCTATTCAAAAGGCTCTGTGTTTCTTGGACAGCTGGGTTATATAGTTGGTGGTGATGTACGTGATAAGATTCTTCTTGAATACTATCGTTTATGGCGATTCAAACATCCCAATCCAAACGATTTTCTTCGTGTTGCTGAAAATGTAAGCGGAATGAAACTGGATTGGTACAAAGAATATTTTGTAAACACTACCAAAGCCATCGATTATGGTATTGACAGTCTTTGGGAAGAAGGCGGTAAGTCGAAAATCAGGCTTAAAATGATCGGTAAAATGCCGATGCCCATAGATCTGTATATTGAGTATAAAGATGGAAAAAAAGAATTGGCTTATATACCCACTTACCAGATGTTTGGCGAAAAACCTGTGGAAGATGCATCGGTGCCGCGTACGGTTCACGAAGCCTGGAGATGGACGCATCCCACTTACGTGGTGGAAATTTCCGGCCGTCTTAGCGATCTGAAGCTTGTAGAGATTGATCCTTCACAGCGAATGGCCGATCTTGAAAGAAGAAACAACCGGTTGGAGATACCGTGATAACAGGCAACATTAAAATATCAATGCCGTCGCAACTGCGACGGCATCTTTTTTAAAACATACACGGATAAGCTTAATGATTCAGGTATCTGAGGGCAACCGGATGTAAAGGTAAACAACTAGGGGCGTCCGGAAATACCACTTAGTGGTAACCAGCGACAGTTCTATCTTCCAAAAAACTTATTGATAGCTTCTACACGGTTGTTGACGTGCAGTTTCTCGTAAATATGATATACATGTTTACGAACGGTTTCCTGGCTGATAAATAGCTGACCGGCTATCTCTTTGTAAAGCAGCCCCTTTGCTAACAATTCGAGTATCTCTTTTTCCCTGGGAGACAGGGTATTCAGCTCCGGGTTTGCCGTAGTTGCAGGCTCTGTACTTTTTAACTGGAAAGCGTTAACAACTTTTCTGGCTATCTGGCTGCTCATTGGGGCACCTCCCTGCTGTAATTCACTGATGGCCTCAAGCAGGCGATGTGGTGCGGTTTTTTTCAGAATGTATCCATTTGCACCGGCAGAAAGCGCTTCGAAAATCTGTTCATCATCTTCATACACGGTGCACATCATGAAAAGTATATCCGGATAATCCGGTTTAAGTTTCCGTACAACCTGTATTCCATTATCACCTTCTCCAAGATCGATGTCCATCAGTACGATATCTGGTTGAATGATTGGTATATGCAGCAAAGCTTCTTCTGCCGTAGGGCAACTCCCAACAAGATTATAACCCTCAGACATCGTTATTATTTGTTCGAGTGCTGAGCGGATATCCTTGTTATCATCTACAATACAAACGTTAATATCCATAACGGCAAATGTCAGGAATTCCGGTTAGTAAGGGAATACTACTTTGTGGTAAGATTGCAGCGAAGCGACGGATTATGTATGCGGTACATAAAGTACAAACTTCTCAGAGAAGTAGGGTCGGTCGAAGATCTGGTTGATTTCCATGATACGAGGTCTTGCCCGGGAGGCTGATATTTCCTCTGCAAGATCGCCTCCTTTCAAACAAATCAGGCCGTTTGGAACAGGTAAATCGTCAGGGTCACGATCGCTAGCAGGCTTACGTTTCCGGAGCAAAGGCGTCGACCATTTCAGCAGTTCCTGTAAAGGGGCAACTGCCCTTGATACAGCAACATCAAATTTTTTATTCTTTACGTCTTCTGCTCGTGTGTGCGCCGCCGTTAGATTAGTCAGGCCGATTGCTTCGCTCACTGCTTCCACCACCTTAATCTTTTTACCAATGCTGTCAACCAGGTGAAACTGAACCTCCGGGAAAAAAATCGCCAGGGGAATGCCGGGGAAACCACCACCGGTACCTATATCTATTACCTGCATACCGGGTAACATCTCAAAAGTGGCCGCTATACTTAACGAATGCAAAACATGTTTTTCATAAAGCGATTCAATATCCTTACGGGATATCACATTCACCTTAGCGTTCCAGTCCTGGTACAAAGCCTCCAGTGCTGCAAACTGCTTTAATTGTGTTGCGGTGAAATCGGCAAAGTATTGAGTGATCAGCTCCATGATTTTTTAGGTTTTTTCCAGATGGCCGGTGCAAAGATGATATAATAAAAAAACATCCAGATATCGAGCAGCCACCACCATGCAAACAAATCTTTTTCCTGTAACCTGTCCATGGATTTTTTGTAGATGATCGCCTGCGAAATAAATCTTAAGCTAAACACACCAACTGCGAGCCTCCAGTCGAAGAACACGGCGCTGAGAGCGAGGAGCGGATAAAAAAGAAAATGTGTAAACGTGTATAGACCGAGTAAAAATTTATGTGAGGTCTTATAAAACTTCGCTGTTGAAAAATGCCTGTTCTTCTGGATTTTCCATTCCGTCCAGTTTTTCCTGGGTTCCGACAAAGTGAAAGCGTCAGGGTCAAGCACAACTCTTGTGTTGTGTTTATTGGCGACTTTGTTGATGAAGAGATCATCATCTCCACCTGTTACGTGATTGAGGGAAGAGAATCCTTTATTCTTAAGAAACAATCCCTTTTTGTATGAAAGATTACGCCCCACACCCATGTATGGGTTACCGGCTAATGCATATGATAAGTATTGAAGAGCTGTGTGAAAAGTTTCAAACCGGATCAGGCGGTTGAGGATACCCGGTTTTTTGATGTAAGCTCCATAACCCAGCACCACTTCGATACCATCGGTAAAAGCATCCTGCATTTTTTGTAACCAGAACTCACTTGCCGGCACACAATCTGCGTCGGTAAGTAAAATGATTTCGTGTTTAGCTTCTTTGATACCGATCGACAATGGATATTTTTTTCCCGGTATTCCTTTTGCCTCCTGCTCAAGATTTACGATCTGGAGCCCCTTGAAAGTTTTTTTGAATTCTTCCAGGAGGTAGCGCGTTTCGTCCTGGCTGTTGTGATTAATTACAATCACCTCGTGTGTTGAGGGATAAGTTTGTACCAGTACTCCCGGGAAATTTTTTACAAGATTGTTTGCTTCGTCGCGCGCACAGATGATAATGCTAACGGGGTGTTGTTGCGACTTCTCTTTTTCAGGTGTTTTGTAAAAAGCAAGATGTCGGAAAATAAACCAGTAATAAAGTAATTGGATGAAAGTAACTACACAAAAGCAAATAAACACAATAGCCCACCAATTTGTGTTCCGAAGCAGATCCATCATGTCCATAAGGTGAGTTTAAGGGGGCGGTTTTGCCGCAGGCTGCGAAATTAGGGAATTGTAGGCGTTTCGATGAAATGCTTCGCTTTTTCTTGTGTACTTTTGCAGCCGTTTTACCCGCATTATTATGGCCAGTTTACAATTCGATCTCAACGTTGCCGATACAAATTCAAAAGCAAGGGCAGGAAGAATCACCACAGATCACGGCACCATCCAGACGCCTATATTCATGCCGGTTGGTACCGTAGGTAGCGTAAAGGCCGTTTCTCAACAGCAATTGGTCAGCGAGGTAAAAGCGCAGATTATCCTGGGCAACACCTATCATTTGTATTTGCGCCCGGGTCTTGAAACCATGGAAGCAGCAGGTGGGCTCCATCGCTTCAACGGCTGGAGCAAACCGATTCTTACAGACAGTGGCGGGTACCAGGTGTTTTCGTTGGCGGGTACGCGCAAGATCACTGAGGAAGGTGTGATATTCCAGTCGCATATCGATGGGTCGAGACATTTGTTTACCCCGGAAAAAGTGATGGATATTCAAAGAATTATCGGAGCCGATCTCATCATGGCTTTTGATGAATGCCCGCCTTATCCCTCTGATTATTCTTATGCATCAAGATCCATGCATCTCACGCACCGCTGGTTGGATCGGTGTATTAATCACTTTAATACAACCCCCGACAAATACGGTTATACACAGAACCTTTTGCCCATAGTGCAGGGCAGCACCTTCCCGGAGTTGCGCAAACAATCCTGTGAATTTATCAGCAGTAAAGATGCAGTAGCAAATGCCATCGGCGGGTTGAGCGTGGGCGAGCCGGAAGAAATGATGTATGATCTCTGCGCACTTTGTTGTGATAATCTCCCCGCTAACCGGCCCCGTTACCTCATGGGTGTCGGAACGCCATGGAACATACTGGAATGTATTGCTATGGGCATCGATATGTTTGATTGCGTTATGCCTACCCGTAACGGTCGTAACGGGATGTTGTTTACCAGTGAAGGCGTAATCAATATTGATAACAAAAAATGGGAGCGTGATTTTTCTCCTATCGATACAGGTATTGATTGTGGGGTCAGCAATTTTTACTCTAAAGCTTATCTGCGTCACCTTGTAAAATCAAAGGAACTGTTGGGTCTTACCATTGCAAGTATCCACAACCTGGCATTTTATTTACACCTTGTCACAGAGGCCAGGAAAAGGATCATTGAAGGCAGTTTCCTGTCCTGGAAAAATGAGATGGTTGTAAAACTCCGTCAAAGGCTGTAAGCTATATTATTTTTTCTGCTGGCTGAGCAACCAGGGCATCAGTGTTTTTTCTTTAAAAGCATGGTCCCAGCTATTGTGCAACACACCAGGGTACTCCGTGTATTTAACCTTTGCACCTGCTTTTCGCAAAGCATTTACCATGATGCGCGAGTTACCTACTTTAACCGTAGGATCCTTGTCGCCATGAAACACCCAGATAGGGAAGCCATTAGCGTATGATGTTACACTCTCCGGATTTCCCCCGCCGCAGATAGGGAAGGCGGCCGCAAAAAAGCCGGGTTTGCGCCAGAGCAATTCAAACGTACCCATGCCCCCCATCGACAGGCCACCGACATAGATCTTTTTTGGGTTCACATCTTTACCTGCTGCCAGTGAATCCATTAGTTTGCTTACCAGTCCCAGCGTTTTGCCTATAGGAACATTTGTTGGAAATACAAGTCTCCCCAGCGTGTCATCCCCTTTAAAATTTAAAGAGATCCTTGACCAGAAATCGGTGAAAGGACATTGGGGCATGATCACTATGGCCGGGAACTTTTTTCGGTTCTCCCTGCTCGTGAAATAGGCGCCACCATGTTTCAACTGGGCCGTATTGTTGTTGCCTCGTTCGCCTGCTCCATGGAGAAATAAGATCAGTGGATACTTTTTTCCGGGATCATAATTTTCAGGGTAAAGCACCCTGTATTGCAATACAGCGCTGTCCCGCACAAATTGTTTTGGCTCGAACAGGCTGTTGTCCTGCGCGCACAGCACGGCCAGGTTAAACGTAATGGCCAGGAAGAAAAACATTTTTCGCATATGGGAAATTAGTCAAAAGGAAGTTTGATGCTTAAAAAGGCTACGTTAAAAAAACGGCTTAACCGCTTGATTGTTCGGTACAAACTCCGAATAATACAGATATTTGCGCATGATTAAAAAGCTTGATTGGTATATTCTCAGGAAGTTTTTGTCAACTACCATATTTATGGTCCTGATTTTTTCAGTGATCGCAGTGGTAATTGACACCAGCGAGAAAACCGACGAGTTTGTAAAATCGGGTCTCTCAGGCTACGAAATATTTACGCAATATTATTTCGGTTTTGTTCCCTTCATCATATCGATGATTTTTCCGCTCATGGTTTTCATTGCGGTGATATTATTTACCTCGAAGATGGCCGGCCGGTCAGAGATTGTGGCGATCCTTGCCGGAGGGGTTAGTTTCAACCGGATGTTACGGGCTTACCTGCTGGGGGCCATCATTTTAGGTGGAAGCTTTTGGCTCGCAAATCAATACCTGATCCCAAAGGCGAACGTGTTGCGGGGCAATTTCCAGGCAAAATATATCGATAGCGAAAGTTCTTACGAAAAGCAGGAATATTATAAAAAGCGCCGTGATTACTATTACCGGATCGATTCCAATACCTATGCGGGTATGCGGAATTACGATTCAACTACAAAGATGGCCAGGAGCGGCTTTTTCATGGAACGCATCCAGGATGGGAAAGTTATCTATAACCTGCGCGCCGATAATATCCGCTGGGATACCGCGAAGAATAATTGGCAGATGAACAATGTGGTTGAACGCAAACTTGATGGCGTCAGGGAAACCATCAGCCTCACACCAACGCGGAACATCAACCTGTCCATGCGGCCCGAAGAGATCGAGGACAAATACCTGAAAGACAAGATGACCACTCCTAAGCTGATGTCGTTTATCGAGGCAGAAGAATTAAAAGGAACGGAAGGGTTGAACAATTATAAAGTGGAAAGATACCGCAGGGATGCCACCCCGTTTTCCGTGCTGTTGCTCACCATCATGGGGGCAATCATTGCTTCAAGGAAAACACGGGGCGGGAGTGGATTGCATCTTGCAATCGGCATTATTATAGCTGCATTGTTTGTAGTTATGGACAAATTTTCGCTCACATTTTCCACCAAGAGTAATTTTTCCCCTTTTCTCGCCGCCTGGACCCCGAATATAATTTTTGGGGTAATTACCCTGTTCATTTACCGAAATGCCCCGAAATAATAATTGAGGGTACCCCATGTTAAAATGAATTAATGACAGCGATTGATCAAACCGCATTGCTGTTTAAGTTGTTTTCAATTAACTTTAAGCCCCTTAACGACAATCAACTAGGAGAAACTCCGGTTCATTCTAATACTATAATTAAATCTAAATGGCAACTCTTAAAGATCGGTTCAAGGAAAAAGCAACAGAGTCAGCGGCGGAAATAAAGGCCATTCTCAAAGAACATGGTAGCAAAAAAATAGGAGAGGTTCAGCTTTCGCAGGTTTACCAGGGTATGCGTGGAATTACCGGCCTGGTTTCAGAAACTTCATTACTGGATTCACAGGAAGGCATTCGTTTCCGTGGCTATTCTATCCCCGAACTCCAGGAAAAGCTTCCTAAAGTTAAAGGTGGTAACGAACCGCTTCCGGAGGGTTTGTTTTTCCTTATGCTGATCGGCGAATTGCCAACTGAAGCAGATGTTGCAGATGTAACGCAGATACTTCAACGCAGATCACATGTACCCAATCACGTTTTTGACGTGCTCGATGCTTTCCCGATTGATACGCATCCAATGACCATGTTTGTAAGCGGTATCATGGCATTGCAAACAGAAAGCAATTTTGCCCGCAAGTATGCCGAGGGTATGAATAAAAAAGATTACTGGGAAGCTGCACTTGACGACGGTCTGGATCTTATAGCGCGTTTACCTCGCATTGCAGCTTATATCTATCGCAGAAAATATAAAAAAGATCAGCATATTCAACCGAATGGAATGCTTGATTGGGCGGGTAACCTGGCCCATATGCTTGGGTTCAGCAATGAAAGTTTTAAAGAACTGATGCGTTTGTATATGACGATACATGCCGATCATGAAGGTGGAAACGTATCGGCACATACTACTCACCTGGTAGGTTCTGCATTGAGTGATCCTTACCTGTCGCTGGCGGCTGGTATGAATGGTCTTGCAGGTCCCTTACACGGTTTGGCAAACCAGGAAGTGATCAGGTGGATTTTTGAACTGCGTGAAAAATTGCAAACGGAGTCACCAACAAAAGAACAAATTGCCAGTTATGTTCAGGAAACTTTAAAAGAAGGTAAGGTGGTACCGGGCTATGGTCATGCGGTGTTGAGAAAAACGGATCCGCGTTTCACAGCACAGATGGAGTTTGGTAAGAAACATATGCCCGACGATCCGTTGGTACAAACAGTCTGGAACGTGTACGAAGTTGTTCCGCCGATCCTTGAATCACTTGGAAAAGTAAAAAATCCATGGCCAAATGTTGATGCGCATAGTGGTGCGTTGCTGGTGCATTATGGTTTGGTAGAATATGATTTTTATACCGTGTTGTTTGGTGTGAGCCGGTCGATGGGCGTTCTGGCAAGTTTGATCTGGGATCGCGCACTGGGCTTCCCGATCGAGCGTCCAAAATCCGTGACAACTGAGCTGGTGAAAAAATGGATCAAGGGAGAAGACAATATCTGGGGTGATTAAGATCTACCGCTGGTTAATATATTTACACGAGCCCTGCTTATGCAGGGTTTTCTTTTGGTAGGGATTGGTGCGGTCTATATATTTGCAATCCAAACTTTGCAAACGGGGGATTAGCTCATCTGGTAGAGCGCAAGCATGGCATGTTTGAGGTGACCGGTTCGATCCCGGTATCCTCCACTTAACCGGTCAACATTTTAAGTTGACCGGTTTTTTTATGAATGTAAGATTTCGGGCATCTACACAGGTTTTGAAATGTTTAAACAAAAAAAAGACCCATTATCATGGGCCTTTTCTCATTATTCTTTGGTCAAAGAAACCTGCTTAATCATTATATTACAATAAATGGCTTTACTATTTCCAGGACCTGTTCTTTGGTTAAACCTTCGTCAAATGCTTCCGAAGCTGCATTAGCTGATATTGCCATGCCGTTGATATTTGTGATCTGGACGCCTGCCTGTGTGGTGTTGCCCTCCCCGTTATAACTTGCCTGTACAGCAGCACCAATACCGCTTTCCATCCCGGTGATCCAGGGTTTCACATCTCCAAATCCATTTGCCTTCCGCATCGAGCGGATGTGCGCCGCGTGACGGGCTTCAACAGAATGTATGTTCAGAGCAGCTGTAAGCACCTCGCCGCCTTTAACCAGTTCTGCAGCCCGACCTTTGTAAGCTCTTACACCTGTATCTTCAAAGGTTTGAGCTACAGCCAGGAAGGTTGCATAATTACTGAATACGTTTGCAAACGCACCGCCGGCTGTAAAATCAAACATCGGTTTAGCAACGGGCGTTCCGCCTGCCCCCTTGATTGCGGTAGTTAAAAATGCCACGTGTGCAGTTTCATGTTTACTGATGGTCTCAATTGCGCTCCTGGCTGCACCTGCAGGTATTGGTGCTTTCGCAAGACCCTGCACGTAAAACTCTGCTTCGAGATACTCCAGCGTTAAAGCGTAATTAAGTACATCAAGCGTTGTTTCCAGCGTACCTGTTGTTCCTGCGTAAGCTTTTTTAAACATGGAACCAAAAGCAACGGGTATAATTGCCATTACCAATTTTTTACCCACCGCGGAAAATCCTTTCAGTGCAGTCCTCCGGCTATCTAATCTGCCATAAACTTCAGGATCTGTTTTTTCTATCTCTTGTAATATGCTATGTAGATTCATGATGTTTTATTTTTAAGAGGTTGGTAGATTAGACGCGTTTATTTTTGTTTTGATATATGGCGAAGCAATTGTTAACACTTCTCTTGGCATAAGCGCTTTATCAAGACCGTTCATGTCAATCACCGAACTGTCAGCAAACGAACCATTACTGATGATATCGCGTATGTATGCAGCATGGCGCGCTTCCACTGAAACAATCTTTCCTGCGACAACGAGATAGTCCGGTGATTGAAGCAATCTGCCGGCACCATTATACGCTGATACACCCAGGTCTTCAAACGCTTTTGCAGTCGCTAGCACACTTTCACGTTTTGAAAAGTCGACAGACATAAAATTTACCTCAAGACCCGGTATGGCGGCAGTTTTCAAAGCGTTTTTGAAAAATTCACGATGTGCAATTTCATGATCCCGGATATCTGTTAACAGTGCTTTTTCGCCGTCGGTAATTCCGGAGAACGGGGTGAGGATTACCTGGGTGTAGAATGCAGCTTCGAGCTGTTCAAGAGCGTATGCATAGTTAAGAATGCCGATATCATCTTTTCCCAGATCGACCCCATCATCCATGTTGTCATCATCGTTTTTATTGCAGGAGGTTGCATAAGTTGTTAAGCCTGCTGCGCCCGCAAAAAGCAAAAAGCTTCTTCGCGAAAAGGGACGCATTTTCAGATCGCCTTCTGGTGTTTTGAGTTGGTCAGTAGAATTGTTCGTAGACATAAATCAGCTTTTAATAAAATGAATAATCTGTTACTGGTGGATTTTTTTTTGTGCTAGCTGATTCAGTTACGGAAATTGGAGGCTTATGGATTTCATGTTTATGAAATTCATTGTGATTACAACCTCTCGCTGTAATTCAACTGGTATGGGGAAATGATAAAAGTGAAGCCGGGCACCGCTTTTCGCTTTTCATGGAGTGCCGGATAACCTCCGCCAGATAAAGGTGATACTTATACGATTACTAATCAGGTGGTGCCAAGAACATACATTGCACCTTCAGGGGAACTGCTGCCACCGGATTTTTCCAGGGTGATAGCAAATGCCTGCGCGTCTGCGATATTGTTCATTTTGAAGATTACATCGTTGCCTGAAGTGTTTATCAGACCGGCACTAACAGGTTTGCCGTTAACAATGGCCCATAACTGGTATTGTTGGTTTGTGGGAGCTACAGGAAGATTATTCAGAACAAGATACACTTCGGATGTTTGCTTGTTCCAATAAATTGTAACGGCGCTTGTAGGATCAGGGCTACTATTATTAGGTACCTTGTTGGCAACCATCCTGATTACCGACATGCCCGGATCCCGAATGATACCCAGGTCATTTCGATATTTCTCCACGCTGGTTTGTAGCGCCTGGTTATTTTTTGCAAGTTCCGTCTGGCTTGATAGTAAGGTGGAGTATCGTTCGCTATAATCTTTATACTTTGAAAAGAAGTAAAAGTTAAGGATAGTACTTCCAACCAATAAGATCACGGACGCAACGGCAAGATACCATCCACGTTGCATGGTATTTTCCGAAATGATAACCGGGTTACGTTGGCTGGCATCAATGATCCCAGTTGGTTTGACATCCAGTTCGAGTTCAGCAAAAAGTTTATCCTTAACTGATTTGCCGGGAACTGCTGTGGCTTTCATTGCCTCCTGCTCCAGTAATAATTCAAAGGTATCGCGGGCGGCGCGCACTTCTTCATGCTCGGCGCACATACGTTCAAACTCAGCTCTTTCCGCGGGATCGGCAAGACCTAAAACATAGCTCTCAACTATGCCACTTGATATGTATTCTTTTATTGTCACTTCAATTGTTCCCTTAATGCTAACAACGCTTTCCTTATCCGTGTTTTTACAGTTCCCAGTGGTATCGATTCGATTTTAGAAATTTCTTCATGCGTGTACCCCTTAAAATACGCCAGGTCTATCAGTACCCTGTGTTGTTGCTCCAGTTTATTCACCACTCCTGAAAGCCCTATATTGTCAATGTTTATCTCGGTCTTAATATGGTTGCCACCGGACTCGTGCTGATCTGTCAGCGACTGGCTTTGCCGGCTATTTTTGAAACTTTTAGAACGAAGCGTATCCAATGCGGCGTTTCGGGCGATACTTAACATCCAGGTAAACAGTCTGCCTTTACTCACATCGTATGTATCTATTTTCCGCCAGATACTCACAAAAACCTCCTGTAGCAGATCATTGGATATTTCTGCGTCATTTACAATCTGAAGCACGATATTATACAATGCCTTTGAATAGTTATCATATAAATATTCAAAAGCCTGTTTGTCCCGTTCCTTTAAACCGGATACCAAACGTTCTTCAGTGTATAGTGCGCTCAAACCCAAGAGACCTAAATATATATCATTGCCGGTAAACCATATACGAAATATGCGGGTCCCTGGATTTTGTCAGAAATCCAGGTAAACAAACAGTGACAGGTGCGAGTAGGTGCCAGTTAACCATAGCATACCCCTGGTAATTGCCCCGTGATCCCATCTTCACCGGCTGTGAATGGATAATTTATCAATTATCTTGTGTGGAATTTACCAAGCTTATGGAGAATCATGCACGTGAGGGTCTCACCTGGAAACAAAAAATTCATACTGTCATATATGAATCGGGCACTTCTGCCGGAAAAGCATTCGATGTTGCATTACTTTTCATGATATTCACCAGTGTTGTAATCGTGATGCTGGACAGCATGGAAAGCTGGCACCAGCGTTACGGGAAATTGTTCCTGGTGCTCGAATGGATGTACACCATTGTATTTACCATCGAGTACATATTGAGGCTGATCTCTATCCGGAAACCTGTCAGGTATGTATTTAGTTTTCTTGGATTGATCGATCTGCTTTCTATCATGCCCACTTACCTGAGTTTGTTTATTGGAGGAGCCCAGACATTACTGGTTGTCCGCGCGCTTCGTTTGTTGCGGGTGTTCCGGATATTTAAATTACGGCATTATGTAAATGAGATGCAGTTTCTGCTTCGTGCTATCCGCGGCAGTTTTCGTAAGATCAGCATATTTATGATGGTTGTGTTTACAACAGTCATAATTCTTGGGTCAGTGATGTACCTGGTAGAAAGAGGACAGAATGGATTCAGCAGCATACCCGAAAGTATCTATTGGGCCATTGTTACTATTACCACAGTTGGTTATGGTGATATCATACCTGTTACATCTGTGGGGAAACTGATCGCGAGTGTTATCATGATGATGGGTTATGGAATCATTGCAGTTCCAACCGGTATTATCACTACAGAAATGGCGCTTGCTGCCCGGAAGAAAAGCCATAGTGATGAAGTTTGCTCACACTGTGGCAAAGAAGGTCATGATGACGATGCCAGGTTCTGTAAAGCCTGCGGAAGCCGGTTATAATTTCCCTTATGAATATTTTGTTACCGATGCGCTTTGCCAAATAAACGGATTAGTAATAATTCTATATTGTGCTGTGAAAAAAAACAGCAGCCTCTTATTTTATTCTGTTACCGTTATCTTTTTTTCTGTTGCTATCTATTTTTTTATCCGGCAGGGGGTTCAGCTTCAGCAGGGCAAGTCAACTGTTTTTGTACCCGCGGTTAATGCTTCCACCTGGCAACAGTTTAAAGAAACGCTTGTACACAACCTAACCCATCCACTCGCGATCCTCTTGCTGCAGATCCTGACAATAATCCTCGTAGCAAGGGTGTTTGGTGTGTTTTTTAAGAAGATCGGTCAACCGACAGTAATCGGCGAAATCATTGCCGGTATATTTCTGGGTCCGTCTTTTCTCGCCACTTATCTCCCAGCATATTCCGATTTTCTTTTCCCGGCAAAATCACTACCCAATCTGCAGTTTCTGAGCCAGATCGGGCTTATACTTTTTATGTTTGTTATAGGGATGGAACTTGATTTGAAAGTACTGAGAAGTAAAGCGAAAGACGCTATCGTTATAAGCCATGCCAGCATCATTTTTCCGTTTACCCTCGGTACCGGGCTCGCATACTTCATTTATAAAAACTATGCGCCACCTAACGTGGGTTTTATTGCTTTCGCTTTGTTTATGGGTGTGGCCATGAGCATTACAGCCTTTCCTGTTCTGGCGCGCATTGTGCAGGAAAGGGGACTTTCAAAAACAAAGCTGGGGACCATTGTGATCACCTGCGCTGCCGCAGATGATATCACTGCCTGGTGTATACTGGCAGTAGTAATAGCCATCGTAAAAGCAGGTTCAGTGCTGAGTGCTTTTTATACCATCTTTTTAGCGTTGGCCTATATGATTGTTATGATACGGCTGGTGCAGCCGTTTCTTAGAAAACTTGGAGAGAAACATTCGGGCAGTGAAACTTTCAGCAAATCAATGGTGGCAGTCTTTTTTGTTACAATGCTGCTTTCCTCATTTGCCACCGAAGTGATAGGCATTCATGCTTTGTTCGGAGCATTTATGGCCGGGGTAATTATGCCTGCAAATACACAATTCAGAAATGTTATTATTGGTAAGGTAGAAGACGTAGCACTTGTTTTATTATTGCCTTTGTTCTTTGTGTTTACAGGGTTAAGGACAGAGATTGGTTTGCTCAATACGCCCGGGCTCTGGCTTGTTTGTGCAGCCATCATCATAGTTGCTGTAATTGGCAAATTCCTCGGCAGCGCCCTCGCAGCAAGGTATGTCGGCCAGAGTTGGCCCGATAGTCTCTCAATCGGCGCGTTGATGAACACCAGGGGACTGATGGAACTTGTTGTATTAAACATAGGTTATGATCTTGGGGTGTTGAGCCCGGAAATTTTTGCAATGATGGTGATAATGGCGCTTGTCACCACCTTGATGACCGGCCCCGCGCTGAATCTGGTTAACCGGTTAAAACGATAAGGCGCCCCTGCAATTCCGCAATTTCTTAAGCATGACTTAATACGCTATTCATACCGAGGTTTAAACCTATCAGCTATATTTGAAGAAATTGCTTGCTTTGGATTCAAGACGTGAGTTTATAAAAAAAGCGGCTATGCTTACCGGGGGTACCGGTTTATTTACGGGCATGCCGTCTTCTCTTGTTAAGGCTTTGTCCATCGATCCTGCGTCAGGCTCCACCTGGCTGGATGCGGAGCACATCGTGGTATTGATGCAGGAAAATCGTTCGTTCGACCATTGTTACGGCACATTATCGGGTGTTCGCGGTTATAACGATCCCAGGATTATGCGGTTGCCTGATGGAGATCCCGCCTGGTTCCAGAAAAATAAAGAGGGAGAAGCATATGCACCTTTCCGGTTAAATATCAAAGAAACAAAATCGACCTGGACCGGTTCCTTGCCACATTCATGGACGAACCAGGTCGACGCAAGAAATGGCGGTTTATGTGATCAATGGCTGATCGCAAAACCATCTGGCAGGGCTGAATTTGCAAAGGCGCCACTTACGCTCGGTTATTACAACCGCGAAGATGTACCATTTTATTATGCCCTTGCAGATGCTTTCACCGTTTGTGATCAGAACTTTTCTTCATCACTGACAGGCACCACTCCGAACCGGCTCTATCTATGGTCCGGTACTATACGTTCTAAACCACTCCCTGAAGCTTATGCGAATGTTCGAAATGAAAATGTGAGTTATGATAGTGAAGCCAGCTGGAAAACTTTCCCTGAACGACTTGAAGATGAAAACATCTCCTGGAAAATATACCAGAATGAATTAAGTATACCTACAGGTTTAACCGACGAGGAAGATGCATGGCTCTCTAATTTTACAGACAACCCAATCGAATGGTTCAGCCAGTACAATGTTCGCTTTTCGGCTACTCACCGCCGTTATATGAAGAAAGTATTGCAGACATTTCCGGGGTTAATCAGCAAACTGGAAGAAAAAATTAAAAATGGGGCCGGCTCTGAAAAAGAACTGGCGGCCCTGAAAAGAGAGCTTACCGCAAAAAAGAAATTGCTCGTTGCTGCTCATAAGGTAGAAAAGGAGTATACGGCCGGGGCATACGAAAAACTATCACAAAGAGAAAAAAATCTCCATGAAAAAGCTTTTTGTGATAACAGGGCCGATCCTGATTACAGATCAATTGAAACTTATCGTTATAAGGATGGCGACACCGAAAGAACGATGTCTGTACCGAAAGGCGATTTGCTCTTCCAATTCCGCCAGGATGTGAATAATGGAAAACTTCCCGCTGTGTCATGGGTGATCGGCCCCGAGAATTTCAGCGATCATCCCGGCGCACCCTGGTACGGCGCGTGGTATGTTTCTGAAGTGATCGACATTCTCACAAAAAATCCTGAAGTCTGGAAAAAAACGATATTCATCTTATGTTATGATGAAAACGATGGCTACTTTGATCACGTTCCGCCTTTTGTTCCACCTGATCCTTACAAACCACGCAGTGGGAAGATGTCACCTGGTATTGACGCCATGGTGGAATACGTTACAAAAGAACAGGACGGCAAAAGGAGTAAGCCCGAAGATTGCCGGCACAGTCCCATCGGCCTTGGTTACCGCGTTCCATTAGTAATTGCTTCACCATGGTCGCGCGGCGGACAGGTATGTTCGCAGGTATTCGATCATACATCTATCCTGATGCTGATGGAAAAGTGGCTTTCGCATAAAACTGGTCGGGAGATACGTGAGACCAACATTTCCGATTGGAGACTAACAGTTTGCGGTGATCTCACAAGTGTCTTCCGTCCATATAATGGTGATCCCATCGCGGCTCCGGAACCTGTTAAACTGCTACCGTTTGTTGAATCAATTCACACTGCTAAATTCAAAACAAACCCTGCAGGTTACCAACTTTATACTCGTAGTGATATCGAAGCATTTCAGAATAATAATTTCGTTAACCGGCATTTCCAACAGGAACAGGGAACGCGTCCTGCCTGTGCTTTGCCCTATGAACTGAATGTGGATGCAAATGGGGTCAACGGTAATAAAGATCTGTTGATTGAATTTTCTGCCGCCAATGTTGTATTTGGAAAACGGGCAGCGGGAGCGGCTTTTATCGTTTACGAGCACGAGCCGGCAGGCAAACAGGGTCGAAATCCCGTTAAGACATGCCGGAACTATACAGTAAGCGCAGGTGATAGCATTTCCGATACCTGGCCCATACCGGGCATTGATGGGAAAGGTTATTACTTATCAGTGTATGGAGTAAATGGCTTTTACCGCGTTTTTGCTGGAAATGAAAACGATCCGTTATTGCAAGTCACCTGCAGGGCGGCAAGAAAAAACCGCCGCGGTTACCTGAACGGTGATATAGAACTGCAGTTTGATAATATCGATAAAGTGAATGCCTGTGAGATCCTGATCACCGACGACACTTACGCGAAAACTTCACAAAGCCTGAAGATAGCACCGGGCAGGATGAAGAAAATAATAATATCATCTTCAGGATATTCCGGATGGTATGATGTAAAGATAACTATCAGCGGAAAGGAAAACTTTCTCCGCCGTTTCGCGGGACATGTAGAAACGGGTAAGATGTCTATCACAGATCCTGCAATGGGGGGCACCCTGTAAACATTTGAGCCGTTACGTTGTTGAAACGAATACAACGACTGGGATTTCATTACCAAAATCATAAATATGAATATTACACTGGAACAGGCAGAAGCCGTAATTGCTGCCGCAAAAAGAAAAGCAACAGAATTGAAAACGCTGATGAATATCGCCGTGGTCGATTCAGGAACAAATCTCATAGCGTTTGCGCATATGGATAATGCCTGGCTGGGATCGATAGACATTTCTCAGAAAAAGGCAAGAACCGCCCGGTACTTCAATATGGATACCGGGGAGATCGGAAAGTTATCACAACCTGGTGGTCCGCTTTACAATATTGAACATTCGAACAACGGGCTGATTAGCTTTCCGGGAGGCGTATGTATAAAAGATAAAAGCGGCAATATTATTGGCGCGGTGGGAGTATCGGGCGACAGTGTTGAAAATGATCACGCGGTTGCTTCAGCAGGCGCAGCTGCTATCAGTTAAATAGTTTAAGTGCCGTGACAGAAGAGTAGCTGTCACGGCATCATTTTAATGTATTACTACCTGCGGCCGCGTACCAGCCACACGATGAGTGCAATCACAGCAACTACAATCAAGACACCAACCCACATGCCCATCGAAAATATGTCTCCGGCAAGTTCACAACTACTCAACGATAATATCATTGCAAGAAGACTGAATTGAAGCGTGAGTTTTTTCATGATTTTATAATTTACTGGTTAATGATTCCTGGTAATTGGGTATAAAACTCATGCCATCTGGTGGTGCGAGCAACAAAAGTCTTACTTTTGAATACCCCTTAGCCAGTTCCATACAACCTGCATGTCAATTCATTAGCTGTTACCTTAATGAAGTCATCGACTATGCTCCGAACCTATATCAGTAATATCATTGCTTTATGTACAGTTGCTGCGGGAATCATCGCAATCACTGGATGGTTTTCGGAAAACCAGTATTCAAATGCCATCTTTGCGAATATTGCATCTACGCGATTCATTGCTTCGCTGAGCATGATACTTTGCGCGGTGTCGTTGTATGCAACTAATAACAGCAGGTCGTCGCGATACCTGGGGCCTATAGGAAAGGGAGCAGCTTACGGCGTATTGCTCATCTGTACCTTCACATTGTTTGAACTGGTAACAAATATTCCGGTAAATGTCGACAGGCTTTTTTTAGGTTTTAATAAGAGACCGGTTTCCGGCAGGATGGAAATCTTTACCTGCCTGATGTTTCTCTCACTTGCAATTATACTGCTGAAACTTCCTTCAAGAGGCTCGCAGATCCTGGTGCAGGTACTATTGCCATTAGTATTTTTTGTAGCTGTATTTATTACATTCAATTATATTTCCGGGCTCGACTACCTGGGTTCAATACCCTTTGCCATAACCACGGCATTAACTACCAGCCTGGGTATAATGTTACTCTGTGTAGGCATCTTTTTCTCAAGGCCCTTACAAAGTCTTTCCTTCTCCTACGAACGCAAGATCGTGGCCTATTTTGCTGTCGCTATCCTCTTACTTGGAATCGTGTTTTTTTCAATATCTGCAAATAACCTGAAGCTTATTGAAAGCGCGAAAATGGTGGACCACACGAACCAGGTGTTATTGATCACCAATGTTATCCTTGTTGAAGCGCAGGATATCGAAACCGGTGCACGGGGGTTTATGCTGACAAACCATGAGGAGTTCCTGGAGCCTTTTCATCGGGGCTCACAGACGATTATCCACTCCATTGAACAATTAAATAAGTTGACTGAAGGGTCGCCCCAGCAACGAATGCGTGTTGATTCATTGCTGAGTCTGGCAAAACAAAATATCGAGCTTCGATCAAGTCTTATTGAAATGAAAAGAGCCGGTATGGAAGCACAATTGCTCACCATCATAACCATTGGGGCAGAAAAAAAATTAATGGATCAGTTCCGGGCATTGATCGCTGGCGTGCAGACAAACGAACACCGCCGGTTGCAGGCGCGCATACGGGATAATGAAGCAACCGCAAAAGGCTCGCAACGGATAATCTCTGTTATTGAAGTGTTGGTGACCCTTTTATTGATTACAGTGGCTGTTGTTGTTTATAGAAATACGGTTTCCCGCAACAAGGCCGAAGCAGCATTACGAAAGAGTGAATCACTTGCCAGGGGAATAATCGATAACACGCCAAGCGCCATTACCATTAAGGACCTGGAAGGCCGATATATTATGATTAACCCGGGTGCACAGAAAATCATTGGTCCCCCTGTTCACCAAATTCTTGGAAAGACGGCCCGTGACTTCTACCCCGATCTTGATCCTAAGTCGGAGGAGTCGGATAGAAAGATTATTGAGGAAAGACTGAGGCAGGAGTCTTCAGTCACCATAAAAATTCATAATAACGTATTGCACCTGATTACCACCAGGTTCCCGTTGTATGATGAAAACAACCAGCCTTATGCTTTATGTTCCGTGTCGACCGATGTTACAGCAATCAAACAGGCGCAGGAAGTTATTGAGGCAGCTCATGAGCAACAACAGATGGTGTTGAACGGTTTACAGAACCTGCTAGAGGCGTCACTTGATATGATCTGTGTGATCAACCAGGAAGGGCAGTTCACACAGGTGAGTGCCAACAGTTTACAACTGCTCGGTTACCAGGCTTCTGAGATCATCGGAAGAAACTATATGGATCTTATGCTGCCGGACGATGTGCCGACAAACGTAACAATGCTTACAGATCTTGATGGTGAAACAATTGTGCGTAATTATGAGAACAGGTACATCAGGAAAGACGGTTCAGTGGTGCCACTTTCATGGACGGTGCTTTGGTCACCACAAAACCGGATGTTCTATGCCATCATAAGAGATGCTACTGAAAAAAAACTAACTGCTCAACAGCTTACGGAACTAAACG
Organism: Bacteroidota bacterium; assembly: GCA_023416995.1. GTDB lineage: Bacteria > Bacteroidota > Bacteroidia > Chitinophagales > Chitinophagaceae > DATHKG01. Next base: position 23,405 of record JAEZGI010000071.1, on the reverse strand, counting down.
AGCAACTCCATAAACGCGCCGCAGAATTGATGGCTTCGAATACCGAACTCGAACGTTTTGCATATGTTGCCTCGCATGATCTGCAGGAGCCGTTGAGAATGGTTACAAGCTTTCTTCAATTGCTTGAAAAACGGCTGGAAGGCACGCTCGACGAAACAAATAAAAAGTACATGGCCTTTGCTGTTGATGGCGCCGAACGAATGAAGACGCTGATCCAGGATCTGTTACAATATTCCCGCATCGGAACGAGCAAAGAAATGATGGTGAATGTTGATTGTAACGAAGTGCTGAAATCAGTTCGGAATATCTATAATCTCGCGATTAACGAAACTAGCGCTGAGTTAATAATTCATCCGCTGCCGGTTATAAAGGGCGAACGTGCACAGATACATCAGCTGTTTCAGAACCTGGTTGGTAATGCCATCAAGTACAGTCACCCCGAACCGCCCAGGATTGAAATTGGCCATGAGGACCAGGGCGATAGCTGGCTTTTCTACGTCAAGGACCAGGGAGTTGGTATCGACCCGAAATTCTTTGACAAAATCTTTATTATCTTTCAGCGGCTTCATAACAGAAGTGCCTACAGCGGAACAGGAATCGGCCTTGCCATTTGTAAAAAAATTGTTGAAAGACACGGCGGCAATATATGGGTCGAATCTGAGCCACGACAGGGTAGTACATTTTTTGTGAAGCTGCCTAAACAAGAACAAACGTAAATCTGAATAACCCTGATGAAAAAAGAACTTGTAATACTATTGGTAGAAGACAATGAGGGAGATATTGTTCTCACCGTTGAAGCACTAAAAGAAGCAAGAATCAACAACAAGGTGATCGTTGTACGTGACGGAGAGGAAGCTTTGAATTATCTCTACCGTGAGGGCACAAACGCTGAGGTGGAATTACCTGATATTATTTTGCTTGACATTAATCTGCCCAGGATCGATGGTAAAGAGGTACTGCATAAAATTAAAAATGATGCAGATCTCAAACACATCCCTGTTGTAATACTTACTACTTCAGACTCTGAGAAAGATGTGATGGACTCATATCTGAATCACGCCAATTGTTATATTACCAAACCTGTCGATTTTAATAAGTTTATGCAGGTCGTGATGATGATAAAAAACTTTTGGATCAGTCTTGTGAAGCTGCCAACCGCGCATGCATAAGGTCTATTTGTAATAGACCGGTCCACTACATCGTTTTCGGGAACGTTTGCGTAAAAAAATCACGCAAATAGTGTCGCTTAATGCGAATATGTACGTACAATTGTCGCTGAGTTCCAACACAATGTCTGATGCATTGTACATCAGGAAACGATTGCAGGATTTTATCTTCAGAGAAGCGTCTTAAAGCCGTCTATATGTGGTGGTAATCATCAGCAATTCTTTTCCAGGTTCGTTATCTGTCATCATTTCATGTGTTAACTTCAGGCATACATACCTGTACACCCATTAAATGGACCAATAACTGCAGTAAATGATTTTATCCAGCTCCACGCTAAGTAACATAAGTAATGATGGGTTTGCCGTTCCGGATGCTTCGGTATTTCAACTACCGGAAAAAGTGCTGCAATTTGGCACCGGTGTATTGTTGCGGGGCCTTCCTGACTATTTTATTGATAAAGCGAATCGTGAAGGTAAATTCAATGGTCGTATAGTAGTTGTTAAATCGACCAGCGGTGGCGAACTTGATGCGTTTGGCAAACAGGATGGTCTTTACACTATTTGTGTACGCGGTATTGATGAAGGCAAAAACATAAATGAAAATATAGTTTCCGCTGCCATTAGCAGGGTGCTCGCTGCAAAAACTGACTGGGACAAGGTGCTTGCATTAGCCACCAGCCCCGATCTCAGTATTATAATTTCCAATACTACGGAAGTTGGAATTGCACTCGTGAATGAACTCGTTATCGGCAGGGTTCCGGAGTCCTTCCCCGGAAAGTTGCTGGCCGTATTACTGGAGAGATATAACAAGCTTGGAGGGAAAGATGCCGGTGGCCTGGTAATCATACCAACAGAACTGATAGTCGATAACGGGAAAAAGTTGCAGTCCATCCTTAATGAACTCGCTGTCTTCAACGGAGCCGATGCTCAGTTTGTTGACTGGTTGAACACTGCAAATACATTTTGCAGTTCATTGGTTGACCGCATTGTGCCGGGCAAACCATCATCAGAGGTGCGCAAAGAGATCCAGGAAAAGGCGGGTTATACCGATGAACTGATGATTATGGCCGAAGTTTACCGCTTATGGGCCATCCAGGGCGATGAACAGGTTCGGAAAGTGCTGGGGTTTGCCGAAGTTGATCCCGGAGTTATCATTGAACCGGATATCGATATATATCGGGAACTGAAACTCCGCATGCTGAATGGCACGCATACGCTTAGCTGTGGCCTGGCTGTTCTTGCGGGTTTTGAAACTGTAAAACTTGCTATGACGGATAGCAATATGTCTGATTTTATTTCGACGTTAATGCTGGATGAAATCAGTTCGGGAATTCCATATCGGTTGGAACCGGGAACAGCATCGGCTTTTGGTCGTAAAGTGCTCGATCGTTTCAGGAATCCTGCTATCGAGCACAAATGGATCAGCATAACAGTGCAGTATACTTCCAAAATGAAGATGAGAAATGTGCCGGTATTGTTGAAATATTTCTCGGATAACCAGGCGGTGCCACAAGCTATGGCTCTTGGTTTCGCCGCTTATATATTGTTTATGAAACCCGCGCGCGAAAGCGAGGGAAAATATTATGGTTCCGTAAATGCTATAGAATACCAGGTGCAGGATGATAAAGCAGCTTACCTCCATGAATTGTGGAACACTGCAGGTCCATCGCGTATTACAGCGACCGTGCTGCGAGATGAAACACTCTGGGGGGCCGATCTTTCTTCTTTACCCGGTTTTGAGATAGCAGTAACAGATTACCTTGCTTCATTGATTCAATATGGTGCACGTGAAACGCTGGATAAATTTCAGCAGAATAAAACTTTAGCCTAATCTTTCGATAACAGCCTGCTTATGAAAAAATTTCTTGATGATAATTTCCTGTTGCAATCAAAAACCGCTGAGCGGTTGTACCATGATTTTGCAGCTACCATGCCAATCATAGATTACCATTGTCATCTTCCGCAAAAACAAATTGCCGACAATCATACATTCAAAAATGTTAGTGAAGCCTGGTTGTATGGGGATCATTATAAATGGCGCGCGATGCGCACTAATGGTGTTGATGAAAGCTTTTGTACAGGTGATCAGCCCGATGAAGCAAAGTTTCGCAAATGGGCAGAAACGGTTCCTTATACAATGCGGAATCCACTATATCACTGGACGCATCTTGAATTACTCAGGTATTTTGGCGTGAATGATATACTCAATAGTGACACCGCTGACAAGATATATGCGATCTGTAATGAAAAATTAGCAACCGATGAATATTCAGTCAGATCGCTGTTGACCAAAATGAATGTAAAAGTTATCTGCACCACCGATGACCCGCTTGATGATCTTGCGGACCACAGAAGGATCAAGCAGGAAAATTTTAGTATCAGGATATTACCTGCCTTTCGTCCGGATAAAGCAATGAACAGTGATGATGTTGAGGCATTAAAAGCTTACATAGGACGGCTCGAGGCAGTAACCAATAGGTCAATTTCAAATCTGGATGATTATCTCAATGCGCTGAAAACACGTCATGACTTTTTTAGTGAAAATGGTTGTTCGGTTTCCGATCATGGGTTGGAACGCCTGTATGCAGCGGACTATACCGAAAAGGAAGTGGCTGATATTTTTATTAAAATCAGGAATGGTAAAACAATATCGCCGCTGGAAAGCGAGCAGTTCAAATCGGCCATGCTCGTACACTTCGCTGCCTGGGATCATGAAAAAGGCTGGATCCAGCAATATCATGTTGGTGCCCTGAGAAATAACAATACGCGCCGTCTGTCAGAGCTCGGGCCGGACACCGGGTGGGATTCGATTGGTGATTATCCACAGGGCCTAAGTTTATCAAAGTTTCTGAACCGGATGGACAGCACCAATCAATTAACCAGGACAATCTTATATAATCTCAATCCGGCCGACAATGCGTTGTTTGCTACGATGACGGGCAATTTCAATGATGGCACCGTTCCGGGCAAAATTCAATTTGGTTCAGGATGGTGGTTCATGGATCAGAAAGACGGTATGATCAACCAGATGAATGCCTTATCCAATATGGGTCTGATCAGCCGGTTTGTGGGTATGCTTACTGATTCAAGAAGTTTTCTTTCTTATCCAAGACATGAGTATTTCAGACGAATACTTTGTAATCTTTTTGGAGAAGAGATCGAAAACGGTGAACTTCCTAACGATATTACGTGGGTGGGTAAGCTTGTCCAGGATATCTGCTATAACAACGCAAAAAACTATTTTAACTGGTGATGGGAAAAGTCTTGTGTTTTGGAGAGCTGATACTTCGTTTATCACCTTCTGCAAACTGGGTCCGCGAACAGTCGATGCCTGTATTTGTTGGCGGTGCCGAACTGAATGCTGCGCAGGCACTTGCCGCCTGGGGTGTGCCCGTGCGATACCTGTCTGCTCTTCCTGATAATCTGCTGAGTAACCAGATCGTGACTTCTCTTCAACACAAAAATATTGACACCTCGGTTATGCATTACCGTGGTAATCGTATCGGCACTTATTATCTGCCGGTAGGTTCTGAACTCAAAAATGCAGGAGTTATTTATGATCGGGCAGGTTCTGCGTTTTCAGAACTACAGCCGGGTATGATAGATTGGTCCATCGTGTTTGAGGATGTCTCCTGGTTTCATTTTAGTGCTATCTGTCCTGCACTTACACAGGGGGTAGCCGATGTTTGCGAAGAAGCATTAGAAGCAGCGGCTGCACGTAATATCAAAATTTCAGTAGATCTCAATTACCGCGCAAAATTGTGGAAGTACGGTCGCAGCAGCTCGGATGTTATGCCCGCGCTTGCAAGACATTGCCATCTCATCATGGGAAATGTCTGGGCAGCAAATACTATGTTGAATGTTCCTATCGATCATACAATCGCAGATGTAAATCAAAAAGACAAATATCTTGAGCAGGCCTTAAAAACATCTCTGTATATACGTGAACAATATCCTGCATGTGAGGTGGTTGCCAACACTTTTCGTTTTGATAATGGTCCTGCAGGTATTCGTTACTATACCACACTCTTTGAAGGACAACAACTTTATGTATCTGAAGAATATCAAACGGATCATGTAGTGGACAAAGTGGGAAGTGGTGATTGCTTTATGGCAGGACTTATCTACGGCTATTATAACGGTCATAGCAGACCGCAGTTGCTGAATTTTGCGACTGCTGCCGCTTTCGAAAAATTATTTATTACTGGCGATGCAACCGACCGGACCGTAGAACAGGTAAACGCAGCAACAAAAAAGTATGGATAAAGGAAAAAAGATATTGGATCTGATCATTGAACAGGGGCTGGTGCCTTTGTTTTATCATGATGACGAAAAGTTGTGTGAGGGTATCACAACGGCTTTATACGGAGGCGGTATCCGGATCCTTGAATTTACCAACAGGGGGCCGCAGGCATTATCCAATTTCCGGAAATTAAGGGCCCTGGTCGATGCCAACCTGCCGGGTATGCAACTGGGTATTGGTACCATTAAAACGCCCGCAGATGCCCGGACCTTTATCGAAGCAGGTGCAGACTTTATAGTGTGTCCCATTGTGCATACCGGTATTGCAGAGATTTGCCAGGAAGCAAAAGTGTTGTGGGTTCCCGGCTGTTTAACCGCCACAGAAATAGCGCAGGCAGAAGCTGCCGGCGCGAGTCTCGTCAAGATCTTCCCTGGCAGCCTGGTAGGGCCGTCTTATATCACAGCCATTAAAGATATCTTCCCGGGTATGAAGTTCATGCCTACCGGTGGAGTTGAAATGAACAGTGAAAGCATCAGTTCCTGGTTTAAGGCGGGGGTGATAGCTATTGGCATGGGCAGTAAACTGATCACAAAACAAATACTCGAACAGGCATCTTACAATACATTGCAGTCTGCCTCCGCTGAGGCACTGTCAATTGTTCACGAAGTTAAAAAAACAACCCGTTCATGAATCAGACCGCAATTGGCAAATATCGCTGGACAATCTGCACGCTTGTGTTTTTTGCTACCACCATCAACTATCTTGACAGGCAGGTAATAAGCCTCGTAAAAAGCGATCTCGATAAAGAGTTTAGCTGGACCGAAACCGATTATGCAAATATTACTGTGGCCTTCCAGTTGGCATATGCGTTCGGGATGTTTTTTGTAGGCCGGCTCATCGACAAACTCGGAACAAAAATGGGTTATGCGATGTCGCTGTTGTTATGGAGTATTGCAGCGATGGGCCATGCGTTGGTGAATTCAACCGGCGGTTTTTTTGTGGCACGTGCGGCGCTGGGGGTTACCGAAGCCGGCAACTTTCCTGCTGCCATTAAAACCATTGCCGAATGGTTCCCTAAACGCGAACGCGCGTTTGCAACGGGAATCTTTAATTCAGGTACCAATATCGGGGCTATCATCGCACCATTAACCGTTCCTTTCATTGCGGTAGAGTGGGGATGGAAATGGGCATTTATTATTACTGGTGCCATCGGTTTGATCTGGCTGATATTCTGGTTCATCGCCTATGAGGTTCCTAAAAAACATAAGAAATTATCTGCCGCGGAATATGAATACATTCACAGCGACCAGGATGAGAAAATCGACGAAACCGTTATCCAGGAGAAAGTATCCTGGGTTAAGTTGCTCGGGTATCGTCAAACCTGGGCCTTTGCCGTGGGTAAGTTTCTCACCGATGGTGTCTGGTGGTTTTACCTTTTCTGGTTACCAAGTTTCCTGATTAGTGGATATGGTTTAACCAGTACGGAAATTGCTTTACCGGTAGCACTCGTTTACACCATCGCCGCCTTCGGAAGTATCTTTGGAGGTTGGTTGCCGCTGCATTTCATACGTAAAGGATGGCCCGTTTTCAAGGCGCGGAAAACTTCCATGTTAATCTACGCATTCTGTGCCCTGCCTGTAATTACCGCCCAGCTATTTGGCGACACTGCCATGTGGTATGCGGTGTTTATTATTGGGTTTGGAGCGGCGGCGCACCAGGCCTGGAGCGCCAACATCTTTACAACAGTATCTGATATGTTCCCCAAAAAAGCGGTGGGCTCAGTTACTGGTATCGGCGGCATGGCCGGGGGTTTAGGTGGTATGTTTATCGCTAAATTTGCGGGATACCTGTTTGATTTTTACAAGGCACAAGGCAATATCGTAACAGGTTATATGATCATGTTTTTTGTTTGCGGTTTTGCGTACCTCCTCAGTTGGATGATTATGCATTTCCTGGTGCCAACAATGAAGACAGTTAGATTGTAATAGATATAATCGTCAACACAAATTGATTATATGGGAGTGGGAAGGAAAATTGCGGAGTATCTCTATCTTAAAAAACGAGATCCAAACGAGCCGGCCACACAGTGGATGAAATATATGCATGGTATTAACCGGCTATCCATCCTGATGTTCCTGGCAGCTATTATCATTTTAATTCTGAAGTTGTTTGTTTTCAGGAAGGGTTGACTTCGTCAGCAAAATCAACAATAATACGTGCAGCATTGCGTGACGCATCACCGCCCTGGCTCAACAGTTCGCGGAGCGCTGTATAATCGTGGCTCAATTTTGTCTTACGATCTTCATCGTGTAATAGCAGGTTCAGTTCTTTAGTGATGTTATCGGCATTCATCTCGTCCTGTATTAGTTCAGTCACTACGGCTTTATCCATGATCAGGTTTACCAGCGAGATGTATTTTATTTTGATCAATCGTTTTGCAATCTGGTAGCTGATATTGCTTCCCTTATAACAAACTACTTCCGGCACTCCAAACAGCGCCGTCTCCAGGGTAGCGGTTCCGGAAGTAACGAGTGCGGCTTTGGCTTGTGAAAGGAGGCGGTAGGTTTGGTTGGTTATACCTGAAACATTTGGATAGCCCTGCAATAAACCTGCATAAAAAGAGTCTTCCTGGCCGGGTGCCTGCGCAACGATGAACTGGTAATCAGCAAATCGTTTACTCACCTCAAGCATTACCGGCAGTTTCACCATTATTTCCTGTTTGCGGCTACCGGGCAGTAAAGCGATCACCGGCCGATCGCTCAGCGCCGAAGTGTCACCACCTGCTTTGTATTGATCAATCACCGTTACAAGGGGATGCCCCACATACTCAACATCATAGTTCCATTTTTCGTAGAAAGGTTTTTCAAACGGCAGGATCACTAACATGCGGTCGACATGTTTCCTGATCTTTTTCACCCTGCTTTCTTTCCAGGCCCAAACCTGTGGAGAGATGTAATAGATGATCCTGATGCCTTTTGAATGTGCCCATTCTGCAATTCGCAGGTTGAACCCCGGGTAATCAATAAGGATCAATATATCTGGATTGAAGGCTGTAACGTCTTGTTTACAAAAAGAGAGATTTCGCAGGATAGTCGGAAGATTTTTTACCACTTCGATAAATCCCATAAATGCGAGGTCCCGGAAATGTTTCACCAGTTTGACTCCTGCCTCCTGCATAAGATCACCACCCCAACCCCTGAACTCGCTTTCAGGTGATAGCTCTCGTATGCCTTTAACCAGGTTGCTGCCATGTAAATCACCAGAGGCTTCGCCTGCTATAATGTAATACCGCATTAATGGGAAAACTTTTGCTGCAAAGTACTGAAAAGCATTTACTTCATAGCGATAGGGTCGGGAGTGCCATCCGGGTCGTTTCCGGCAAATCCTGCTGTTTGAATTTTATTGCCGCTTAATAATAACAACCCGGCTACATGCGGCGCAGCCATAGAGGTTCCGCTGAGATAAGCGTAACGACGATTGGTAAAAGTTGAAAGGATATGAACGCCCGGTGCTGCATAGTCTACAGCATCGTTTCCAAAGTTTGAAAATGAAGCAAAGTTGTTGAGACTGTCAACGGCGCTCACGGTGTAAATATTCGGTGCATTCGTACGGCCCGGAGAAAACTCTGATGCGGGCTTGCTGTCGTTACCTGCAGCAATGGTTACAAATACTCCGCGCGCGGCAGTCTGTTGTACGTGGCGGTCAAAAATATCAGACGATTCTTCTTCACCAAGACTGATATTTACAACATCACCGGCCTTTGCCTCGCTGTTAACATAAGCAAGCGCCTGGATTATTGAAGATAAGGTACCCTCGCCTTCATCATTCAACACCTTAAGTGAAATAAGATTTGCGTTTGAAGCTACGCCAAGAATACCAATGTTATTGTTTTTGGCACCTATGATGCCGGCGACATGCGTGCCGTGACCGTTTTTGTCTTCAATGGAAGCGTCGCCTGAAACAAATGATCGGCTGCGGTTTTTATCTACATTCAAATCGGGGTGGGTTGATTCTATACCGGTATCAATGATCCATGCGGTTTTGCCGGTGCCATCCCCGAACCCGGTTTTTTTAACGTTCCAGGTCAGCAATGTGGGTGCCGCCACTGTGAAACAAGAACCAAGTGCAATGATTTTGTCTTGTTCGATCAATTCAACAGATTCATCTGCGGCTAATGCCCTTGCCTGGGTTTCATTGATGCGTGCTACAAAACCAGGGTTGGCCCCGGCGATGCGACCAGCAATAACCGTTTCAGACAAATCATACTTTTTAAGCAGTCCTGCAGTTTTTTTCTCGGTGCTGAGCATATTTATTGAAGCATCATTAACCCGGACCGGTTTATACATCACAATGTATTGTCCGGGGATCAATGTTCCATGCCGGATGCCATTGCCAACAATACAGGGCACTTCCGCAACCGAATCTCTGCTGGTGTTTTTTTTACAACCCGCAAATAAAGCAGTTACTAAAACGAGGAAAACAAATATTCGCAATTGATATAATTGATGTTTGAATTGAAAAATTATTAACGGTTGTAACCACCATTTGGATAAGATCAATCATTGCTTTAACAACTATTTAAAAAAACGGGTGTAAAAAAGGCATAAGTGCTAACAATTATATAGGAATACGAGTTTCCAGCAAACGAATGCCCGTGTTACGGCATGTAATACCTGTATTAGATCAAAACCTGCATTTCCCCTTGAAAATGTGCATTTTACGGCAACTGTATTTTGCTTTGCGGACGAGAATTATTAAATTCGAGACTGTTTTAATAACCCACTAAACATCAACATCGGATAATTGCCCGGGGTGTGCCTCATGCAATGCCCTATTTATCATTTAACCGAACTGTTCATGCCGTTACCTTCCTATAGTCAACTTAATATATTAACTGTTGAAGACAATCCAGGTGATTTGTTTTTGGTGGAAGATATGCTTCGGTCAACGCAACTCCGCATAGACCATTTGTTTTCGGCCGACCGTATACAACAAGCTTGTGAGATCCTACAGAATCATAATATACACCTGGTGTTGCTTGACCTTTCATTACCCGACAGTTTTGGGCTGGATTCATTTAAAGGTATTCGCCAGGTAGCAGATAAGATCCCGGTAATTATTCTCACGGGGTTATCGGATGCAAACGTGGCGCTCGATGCAATAAAGAACGGGGCACAGGATTATCTTATCAAAGGCGAGTTCAATAAGAACTTACTGACAAAATCCATCCAGTATAGTCTTGAACGCAAATACCAGATGGAATCATTGTGGGAAAGCAATGAACGATTTAACATGGTAGTGCGCGCTACCAATGATGCTATCTGGGACCGTAATCTTACTGCAAATACCATCTTTTGGGTGGGGGACTCATACCAGCGTTTGTTTGGTCATGAAGTGGTCGATGCGGTGGCCCCGAAAGGACAATGGGAAAGTTGTCTGCATCCCGATGATAAACTTCGGGTAATTCAAAAATTATCACAAACCATACGTGAAGGCATCGGTAACACCTGGGAGGATCAGTACAAGCTCAGAAAAAAAGATGGGAGTTATGCTTTTGTGCATGATCGGGGATACATTATATATGACAACGAGATACCTGTGAGAATGATTGGTTCTACACAGGATATTACTGAACGGAAAAGGGCGGAAGAAATCGTGCTGGCATCAGAAGCCAAATATCGGCAGATGTTTTATCGCAACCCCTATCCGGCATGGATATATGATGCAGACACTTTGCAGATTCTCGAAGTTAACGATGCAGCCATCGTAACTTATGGGTATTCACGTGATGAGTTTATGAATCTTAAACTCAACAATCTTTATCTTAATGAGGATCTTCAGAAGCTGAATGAAAACAATGAGATTTCTGATGGTTCAGCACAGTATAAAGCGAAGCTGTGGCGTCACCGTAAAAAGAACGGAGAAACACTGATTGCAGAAGTTACCTATTACCCCATTGACTATTTCGGTAAAAATGCGGTGCAGGAACATATTCATGATATCACTGAAGAACGGCGTTTGCAAAAACAGTTGTTAAGACAACAAAAAATAAAAAGACAACAAATAACGGAGGCTGTATTGGGTGCCCAGGAAAAAGAGCGGGCAGATATCGGGCGCGAGTTGCATGATAATATCAACCAGATCCTTGCCACCTCGAAATTGTATCTGGATGTTATTTTAGAGGAAGAAGAAGATTGTAATCCCCTCATAAAGAAGAGCCGGAAAAATATCACGCTGGCGATTGAAGAGATCCGAAAGATTTCGAAGTCGCTTATCACACCTGTGTTGGATGATGTTGGACTGGAGCAATCCATTAAAGAGCTTACCCGCAATATTCATGAGGTGAAAAAAATGCGGTTTACCCTGGATGCGAAAGATCTGGATGAAGATCTTTTGACCAATGACCAAAAGCAGGCCCTGTACCGGATTGTTCAGGAGCAATTAAACAATATACTTAAACATGCCGATGCTTCCAGTGTAACGATCATATTAAACACAGAAGGGGAGAAGATATTCCTCTTTATAGAAGACAACGGCAAAGGATTCAATCTGAATGATGTCCGGAAAGGTGTTGGTATTACCAATATGATGAGTCGTGCGGAGGTGTTTAACGGAAAATGCGAAATCGATTCTTCTCCGGGCCAGGGTTGCCGGTTGAAGGTTATTTTAAATACCAAAACTGTGATTCCTCAAACAAGCGGAATATAAGATTTGCCTGCCGGCATAACCGGCGATTGAAAAAACCGTTGTGTCAAAGTACCAACGGTTTTTTTATTAGCTTTAGTTACGATTGTTTAAAATAAAAAAGTCCATATGCAAATTGGCAGCAATGCTACTACTAACCCGCAAGTCTCGTTAAAAGGATACCGTTACCCCGTTAAAGCTTCCCTTGTTGCCGCTCTCGGAGGTTTCTTATTTGGTTTTGAAACGGCGGTGATTTCCGGCGCAGAACGAACCATACAGGAGTTATGGTCACTTAGTTCAGGTTGGCTGGGTTTTACAGTGGCCGCGAGCCTTATTGGCACAGTGGCAGGATCGTTGGTTGCCGGGGTTCCCGCTCAGCGTTATGGACGGAAAAAAGTGTTGGCATTTATCGCCATCCTGTATTTATTATCTGCTGTAGGCTGTGCTTTAACGCCTGTATGGAGCCTCTTTATATTATTCCGGTTCATAGGCGGCGTGGCGGTGGGTGCTTCTTCAGTGGTTGGCCCGATGTATATATCAGAAATAGCTCCTGCCAAAATTCGTGGCCGGCTGGCTGGTTCTTTCCAGGTAAATATCGTCCTGGGGATCTTGGTTGCTTTTCTTATGAATTATCTTTTATCAGGTATCGGTGAGGATAGCTGGCGTTGGATGCTTGGCGTGATGGTGGTGCCTTCGGCTATTTTTGCGTTGCTATTAAGGACCATTCCCGAGAGTCCGCGATGGCTGGTGCTTAATAACCGTGAAAGTGAAGCTGCGGTTATTTTTTCTAAAACGGGTGAGCCGGACGCAGTGGAAACCATAAAACAGGAGCAGGCATTGCCTGGTTCTGGCCAGGGAGAATCGTTGTTTAACGGCAGGTACAATAAACCCATTTTGTACGCGGTTTTACTTGCGATGTTCAACCAGTTGTCAGGAATCAATGCCATAATATATTATGCGCCGAGAATATTTGAAATGGCTGGTTTTAATAAAGAAAATGCTTTTCAGCAGTCAGTTTATATTGGTGCGGCAAACCTGCTGTTTACCTTGCTCGCGATGAATTTTATCGATCGGTTTGGAAGGAAAAAGTTGTTATTGATTGGCGCCGCTGGTGATATCATTTTTCTTGCGCTTACCGCGATGGCGTTTCAGTCTGATGGCGGCGGAGGAACGGCGGTAATTTTTTACCTGATTGGTTTTATTGCTTTTTTCGCCTTTTCACAAGGCGCTGTTATCTGGGTTTTTATCTCGGAGATTTTTCCCAACTCAGTACGGTCGCAGGGTGTATCGTTAGGAAGTTTCACGCATTGGATAATGGCAGCAATCATCTCATGGACCTTTCCTATTATCGTGGAGGGGAGTCCTGACGGTGGATTTTATTCTTTTATCTTTTATAGCCTGATGATGCTGGTGTCGTTCATTTTCATCTGGAAATTTATGCCCGAAACCAAGGGACGTACTTTAGAAGAAATAGAAAATGATCTAAAAATCAAACGCCCCTTCTGATGTAGAAGAGGCGTTTTTTCGAAGTTGCCCGACCAGGATTCGAACCTAGACAAACTGAACCAAAATCAGTTGTACTACCATTATACTATCGGGCAATCCGTTGCTTTTCAGGTGTTCCTAAAAAGGAGTGCAAAAATAAGGCTTACAATGATTTCTTCCAAATAATGCAAATTTATTTCTTCAGATTGCACGAACCAGGTAGTAATGTTTTTTGCCTTTTTGGATCAGCAGGAATTTGTCATGTAATAGTTCTGTAACAGATAATGTATGATCTATCGTTGTCACTTTGTTTCTGTTGACACTTACACCACCGTTCTGGATCATTTTTCGAGCTTCTCCTTTGCTTGGAAAAATTGTTGTTTCCGCAAGAAAGCTGATCAGGTCTATACCGGTTTCCAGTTTGGACCGTTGAAAATCGAGTTTAACCACACCTTCCATGGATTCAAGGTCTTCTTCACTCAGCGAACTTGCAGGTGCGGTGGTGTTCGCAAATAATTTTTCCGTTGTAGCAATCGCTTTTTCATAGGCGGCTTCTCCATGAACAAAAACAGTTACCTCACGCGCAAGAACTTTCTGCAGCTCGCGTGCCCCGGGGTTTTGTTCATGACGGGCGATGATCTCATTGATAGCAGGTTCAGGTAGAAAAGTAAATATTTTGATCCAGGTGGCTGCATCTGCATCGGTGGCATTTAACCAGAACTGGTAAAATTCATAAGGCGAGGTACGCATTGGGTCCAGCCACACATTCCCTTTTTCAGTTTTGCCGAATTTGGTTCCGTCGGTTTTTTTGATCAGCGGGCAGGTGCAGGCGAAAGCCTCTCCTCCGGTCATCCGCCGCACCAGCTCGGTGCCCGTGGTCATATTGCCCCACTGGTCGCTGCCCCCCATTTGCATTTTGACATTTTTATTGCGATACAGCCAGTAGAAGTCATATCCCTGCATGAGTTGGTAGGCGAATTCAGTATAACTGAGACCAACCTCGCCTTCTATACGTTTTTTTACACTGTCTTTCGCCATCATGTAGTTGACAGTGATGTGTTTTCCCGCGTCGCGTAAAAAATCTATAAATGATATGTTGCGGAACCAATCGTAGTTGTTTACCAGTTCAGCACTGTTGGGTTGTCCAGGGCTGAAATCGAGATACCGGGAAAGCTGGGCTTTGATGCCGCTCACATTCCGGGCCAGGTCATCCTCTGTAAGGAGATTTCGTTCCTGGCTTTTACCCGACGGATCGCCGATCATCCCGGTGGCGCCACCAATCAACGCAATTGGTTTATGACCATGACGTTGCAGGTGCACGAGCAGCAATATAGGCACCAGGCTTCCGATGTGCAGCGATTCGGCTGTGGGGTCAAAACCGATATACACGCTCGTCATCTCTTTGTTCAGTTGCTCCGGTGCGCCGGGCATGATATCCTGTATCATACCCCTCCATTTCAGTTCATCAATAAAACCCATATAAATTCTATAATTGAAAAAATGTATTTTTCAAAGATACATGCTGCAGAAAGTGCCGGGAGTCGGCGCTGTAATCCTAGTGTATCAACGAATTGCGCAAATGTAAGGATTACCTGAAGTTTAGTTGAAATATGCAATAATTTTACTGTTGTACCGTTTGAAATCGTTGAACTTCCGGTAGGGAACTGTTTCGATTTTCAAAGCGCATTTCAGATGCGGAAATGGGGAAAATACCGTTGAACTATCCTTTAATTAATTGCTTATTTAGAACCTGGGTCGATGAAAAAAAACCTTTCCCTATTTATGCTTTCGGTGCTGACGCTTTTCGCCCAGCAAAGTTTTTCACAGTTCCGGAAGTATTCCAATGAATTTCTTAACATCGGGGCGGGGGCGCGTGGGCTGGCTATGGCCGGTGCACAGATCGCTTCTGTAGAAGATGGTACTTCCGGTTACTGGAACCCGGCGGGACTAGTGAACGTTAAAGATCATCCCCAGGTAAACCTGATGCATGCCGAATATTTCGCCGGCATCGGCAAATACGACTACGCTAACGTAACGCTTCCCCTGAAAGATAATAAACGGGTAATTGGCCTCTCGCTGCTCCGTTTTGCAGTTGACGATATACCTAATACAATATTCCTGGTAGAGCCCGATGGAACGATCAATTTCAGCAATGTACAAACTTTCTCGTCTGCTGATTACGCTTTTATGTTATCGATGGCCCAGCAAAAAGAATTGAAGAAAGATCGTAAGCTTAATATGGGATTTAATGCCAAGGTAATTCACCGCAAAGCCGGTGATTTTGCGTCTGCATGGGGTTTTGGTTTTGATGCAGGACTGCAACTGGTTGATAAGCGCTGGCGCGTGGCAGTGATGGCACGTGATGTAACAACCACCTTCAATGCCTGGTCGTTTTCATTAAATGAAAAAATGCGCGAGGTGTTTTATGTTACGGAGAACGAGATCCCCGTTAAATCCACAGAACTTACCGCACCGAAACTGATCATAGGTGGAGCATATAATTTTCCTGTTACAAAAAATCTTGGTTTGTTGGCCGAGGTTAATGTTGATCTGAATTTTGATGGCCGGCGTAACACTGTATTATCCGGCAATACCATCAGTGCTGATCCGAAGATTGGTCTTGAGGCAAACTGGAAGAATGTATTTTTCGTGCGGGGTGGCATCAACAATTTTCAACAGGCGCTTGATGATGCAGACATCACCAATACAAAGAAAATCTGGATCTATCAACCCGGTGTAGGCGCGGGTTTCCGGATTTCGAACGTGCAGATCGATTATGCTTTTACCAACCTGGCTAACCAATCCAACCCTTTGTTTACCCATGTTTTTTCTTTAAAACTTGATCTTAAGAAAAAACAAACGAAATAATTTACCCTTACCCCACATGAAAGCTTACAAACAACTGTTGATGCGAAATTTTTTTACATTCCTGTTGCTATTGTGCGGCGTCGCTGGTACAGCACAACAATACAATAATGAATGGATCAAATTTGATCAGACATATTATAAATTCAAGGTTGGAGCCGGTGGCGTGTACCGGATCCCAAAAACGGTGCTTGACAATGCCGGTATCGGTAATACGCCGGTTGAAAATCTTGAACTTTGGAACAATGGTACGCTGATCCCTTTTCACTCTTCTGTTTCTTCCGGTGTATTACCGGATGGTGGATACCTTGAATTCTGGGCACAGATCAACGATGGCCGTGCTGATAAACCGATGTATCGTTCTGCGGCCTCACAGCATACAGATAAAGTAAGTCTTATCACCGATACCGCAGCATATTACTTAAGTGTAAACACAAACCAGTCAGGCTTCAGGTATACACAAATGACCAATGATCCCGATGGTAGTGGATTACCGGTTGAACCCTATTTTATGTTTACTGCGGGTGCTTATTTTCGCACCCAGCTTAATCCTGGTTTTGCGGCTGTGGTAGGGGAGTATGTATATTCTTCATCATTTGATAAAGGTGAATATTGGTCGAGCCGCCATATTACGCCTTCTACGCCCCTCGGGCATCCTATAACAAATCTGTTTACTTATGCCGGTAGTGCACAATCTTATCTGAAGTTTGGTGCTTCAGGTAATGCGTTGAATGCCCGTACCGTACGGGTGTCCCTCAACGGTAGTTTGCTGAAAGATACCGTAATGGATTATTTCAATGACATCAATACAACGGTTCCTTTTGCAACCAGTTTGATTGCTTCGAATACGGCGACCATCCAGATGAATGATGTGTCGGCAGTTTCAACCGATCGTATCGTTTGTTCGTATTATGAATTGATCTATCCGCGCCAGTTCAATTTTGGTAATGCTACAAATTTTGCTTTTGATCTTCCTGCTAAACCAGCGGGATATCATCTTGAAATCACCAATTTCAACAGCGGTGGCGCAGCGCCGGTGTTATACGACCTTACGACGGGCAAACGGTATACAGCTAACACTTCGGTAGCCGGTAAGTTCCGTTTTGCATTACCAGGCAGTGTTTCCAAAACGAGCTTCATCTTAGCTTCCCAGGCTGCCGGAAACATCAGATCGGTAACCAGCCTTCAATCCAAACAATTCACCAATTACGCCCTTGCAGCCAACCAGGGCGATTATCTAATTATATCGCATCCGTTGCTTTACGGTGGAACAACCGGGAATAACCCCGTAAATGACTTTGCCGCTTATCGTCAATCACCCGTAGGTGGCGGATATCGGACTTTGGTAATAAAGTCAGAGGATCTTGAAGATCAATTTGCGTTTGGAATTAAAAAGCATCCGTTAGGGATTAAGAATTTTCTTTCGTTCAGCCGATCACATTTTGCCGTAAAACCAAAGTTTGTATTCCTTATTGGACATGGCATGAGCTATCCTGAGTATCGCCGTAATGAATCAAATGCTACAGCTGATGTATTAAATCTTGTTCCCACCTTTGGTTTTCCTGCATCGGACAACCTGCTAAGTGCTGAGGGTGTATTATCTCCTGTACCCGAAACACCGATCGGTCGCCTTTCGGTAGTCTCTCCCTCTGAAATAGAAGATTATTTGGAGAAGCTCAAGGAATATGAAAATGTGCAGCAAACAAGTCCAAATACGATTGCTGGCAGGCAGTGGATGAAGAACGTTGTGCATGTAACTGGTGGAAGTGATTCTTATCTCGGTACGGTTTTATGCAATTTCATGAACGTTTACCGGGGTATTATTGCTGACACTTTATACGGTGCTAATACTTTTTCCTTCTGTAAAACAACGACTAATCCGGTTGATCAGTCTGCAACTGAAAGGTTAGCCGAACTGTTTAAAGAAGGCGTTTCAATTTTAAATTATTTTGGTCACTCTTCATCTACTACACTCGAATTCAATCTCGATAATCCCCAGGCTTATGATAATGAAGGCAAGTATCCAATATTTTTTGTTAACGGTTGTAATGCAGGAAACTTCTTTACCTATTATCCGCAAAGATTACTTGTTAACGAGACGCTTTCAGAGAAGTTTGTTCTGGCAAAGCGACGCGGAGCAATAGGCTTTGTAGCCAGCACGCACTTTGGCATTGTCAATTACTTAAATCTGTATTTGAACGGATTATACAATACAATTGCTAATGATGATGCTCAGTCTCTTGGTGAAACTTTGCAACATGGTGTTCAGTCCATGTCTACAGCCGCCGGTCCTATCGATTTCTATGCACGGTTACATGCAGAACAAATAACTGTTCACGGAGATCCGGCTTTAAAGCTTAATAAGTCAAGCAAAGCAGATTATACGATTGAGGAATCACTAATAAATATAAATCCATCCTTCATTTCAGTCGCAGAAAACCAATTTGAGGTTAAAATCAAAATGATAAACCTTGGAAAGGCGATTCCTGATTCGGTGGTATTACAGGTAAACCGGACATACCCCGACGGGACACAAGAATTGCTCTACAAAGCCCGCGTTAAGCCTGTTTTATTCGCAGATTCTCTGACACTTATTGTTCCAATCCAGGCAATCCGTGACAAGGGAATGAATAAGATTACTGTCACTTTGGACCCGGATAATGAAATCCAGGAGATTTCTGAACAGAACAACATTGCTGCCAAAGAAATCTTCATTTTCGAAGACGAGGTCCGTGGAGTTTATCCTTATGATCATGCTATAATAAATGATCCAGCGCAAAAATTATATGCATCTACTGCCAATCCATTTACTCCGCATTCTCAATTTATAATGGAGATTGACACTACTGCAAAGTTCAATTCGTCAGTGAAGGCCTTCAAAACAGTTTCGTCAGTGGGCGGAGTTATAGAATTTGAACCAGGCATAACTTATCAGGATAGTGTAGTTTATCATTGGCGGGTGGCAAAAATTCCCACCGGAGGTAATGCTTACATCTGGCATCATTCATCGTTCATGTTTATTCCCGGTAACCAGGAAGGTTTTAATCAATCCGATTATTACCAGCATAAAAATTCAGAGACGGAAAGAATCAAACTTGATTCCGCAACAAGAGAATGGCAGTTCGCGGACAGGAGCAATAATGTGTTCGCACGGAATGCAGTATTTCCGACTGCAGGATCGGACGCAGGTGATTTCGTTGTATCAATCAACAGTGCAGATAACATACGCAGTGTTTGCGGTATTTCCGGAATCATCTTCAACGTATTCGATCCAATAACATTGAAGCCATGGCTGAATGGCGAGTCTGGCAGCCCTGGAAAATATGGCTCTGATCCTATTTGTGGACCGGATCGTAAGTATAGTTTTCAATTTAATATTCTTGATCGTAATAAAAGGAAAGCTGCAGTTGATATGCTTGACCTTATACCCGATGGACATCTGGTAGTGGTAAGAAATATTTCCGGAAACGCACACAACTCGAATACCTATGCTAGCCAATGGATGGCAGATACTACATTCTTTGGAAAAGACAACTCTTTATACCATCGATTAATCACTCAGGGATTTACTTCCATCGATTCATTCAACAGACCAAGAGCATTTATATTCGCATACCGAAAAAATCAACAAACTAAATTTCAGCCAAAGTTTGTATTCAGTGCTGGTATCAATGACCGGATATCAATGTCTACCGATTTCATCAACTCAGACACGCTAGGGTATATTACTTCTCCGAAGTTTGGTCCTGCGAAAGCATGGAAGGAAGTCCTTTGGGGAGGAGAAGATAAGGAAGCTGCGCAAAATGATAATCCGACACTGGAGATTGTCGGTTTGGACGATAACAACAACGAATACGTATTATTTACTGCAGGAAAGAATGAAAAGCGGATTGACATTAGCTCGGTTGATGCGCAACAATATCCTTACATTAAGTTGAGGATGCGAAATGTTGATTCTGTCTCACTCACTCCATATCAACTGAAGTATTGGCGCTTGTTTTACGAACCGGTTCCGGAGGGCGCTGTGGCGCCAAATCTTTACATATCCTCTAAGGATACGTTGGAGCCTGGCCAGCCATTTAAATTTGGAGTAGCCTTCAAGAACATCACTAAGATGCTGTTTGACAGTATGGATGTGCGGGTGACGATTCTTGATAATAATAATGTTGAACACGTTGTTGACGTCCCTAAATTACGTCCTATCTCCGGGCAGGATAGCGTTAAATTGGAATTTGATATCGATACCAAAAACTATATCGGGCACAACACTTTGTTTGTGAATTTCAACCCGCTTCCTGGACAGAAAGAGCAACACCGTTTTAATAATTTCCTTTACCACAATTTTGCGGTGGGCATTGATAACAAGAACCCGGTAATGGATGTTACCTTCGATGGTGTTCATATCCTAAATCGCGATATCGTTTCAGCAAGACCACACATTAAGATTAATATAAAAGACGAGTCGAAGTTCAATCTTATGAACGACACATCATTGAGTGTTGTGCAAATAAGGTACCCCAATGGTACACTGCGCACGTTCAATTATGACAGCGATACGCTAAGATTTATACCTGCCAGCGATGGAGATGATAATACCGCATCTATAGATTTCAGGCCCGCTTTCCTTGAGCAGATCAACCCGGAAGGTGACGAATATGAGTTGATAGTGACAGGTAAGGACAAAAGTGGCAATCGTGCCGGCAAGACGGAGTTTAGGGTGACATTTAAAGTGATATCAAAACCCATGATATCGAATCTGCTTAATTATCCGAATCCTTTTAGTACTTCAACCGCGTTTGTATTCACCCTCACTGGCTCGGAAATTCCCCAGAACATGAAAATTCAAATACTTACAGTTACAGGTAAGATCGTCAGGGAAATAACAATGAACGAACTGGGGCCAATACGCCTGGGACGTAACATCACGGAGTTTAAATGGAATGGCACTGATCAGTATGGTCAAAAACTTGCTAACGGTGTATATCTATATCGTGTAGTTACCTCACTCAATGGAAAAAGCATGGATAAGTTTAAAGCAGAGGGAGATGCTACGGACAAGTTCTTCAATAATGGCTATGGAAAAATGTACTTAATGCGTTGATAATTTCTTATTGGTCAGAGAACGTCCTGCTGGTAACGCCAGCAGCAGGAAAGAAGGAATCAGACATAATACGAACCTATTATGCCAGTCATCACAGGTAAATACAACCGTCATCCAGGTTAAAAAAATTAAGGTGAAGGGGAATACCAGCAATATTTTTTTCTGGTGAAACCATTTTACGGTTCCAATTATTACAAAAACATACAGCACCATAAATGCACTTACTTTAAGTGTATTGTGGAGAGGGCTAAAATAGTCTCTGTACACACCAAAAAAGTATCCGCTTTTAACGATACCAAGACGGAGAACCTGGCCGGGATGAGATACGAAATAATTCAAAATGCCGGTTATTGAATTGTCCTCTGGCGAAAAGGTAGTTCCTGTAACAGGACGGGTTGGCACACCACAGATTATATGTTCCTGAACAAATGGTAGTATAAAGTTTAACTCACCTCCACTACCCAGAATTCTGTTGAACAATACGGCTCCTGCAATAAGGGCTGCTACGTAAACAGGTATTATCCGGAAATGATACTTCGGCGCGATGAACCGATAGTGCAAATACAAAAAGGTTGGAATACTTAATAATAGGCCTGTAGGCCTGGTTACTGTAAGTACTGTCAAGAATAATAATATGTGAATAAGCGATTGAGCAGAAAGCGAGGAGAGATTGAGTAAGTAACATGTCAAAAGCAAAACAAGACTATAATATATTGACTCTGTTTGTAAAAAGACATTGAATTGCTGGTAAGGGTAAAAAAATATCAAGACTAGTGTGAATATTGTTGCGGTTCTCTTGTCAGATAATCGCCTGGTTAGACGGTAAAATGAAACAGTTGCCAGCAAGTTTAGAAGTAATTGCACCAATATCGCAAGGTAAAATCCAGCACCAGCCTTAATGCTGGCGAAGATTAGCGCAATAGATACAATGTAGAAAATGAAATTGTTGCCACTTAGTGATTCACCGAGTAAAAGTCTGTTTGCTTCATAAACATACTTGCCTGCTTCACCATCTATATTTATCCCGTGTACGGCCAGTAGGACGGCTTGTAGTACAGCCCAGCATATTACTACGTGAACACTACCACTACGAAAAATGTTTTTCTTTTGGACATACCGTGAATGGTTGAGCATGTATCTGGAAAGGTTTATTTAAGCCGACGTTGACCTGCTACAGACATAATACGGTTTGCGTATTTACCCAATATGTCAAATTCGACATTAACGGCATCACCGGGCTGAACAGCTTTCATATTCGTGTGTTCAAGGGTGTAAGGAATAATGCCAACAGAAAACGAATTATTTGAAACATCAAAAACGGTGAGGCTGATTCCGTTTAAAGCAATGGAACCTTTTTCCACTACTAAGGTTGCGTATTGTTCAGGCAGGTCAAAAGTAAACACCCAACTTCCTGAGCGATCCTCTTTCCGCTGACAATGGATGACTGCATCAACGTGCCCCTGGACTATATGTCCATCGAGTCTGCCGTTCATCAGCATACTCCGTTCTATATTCACCGTTCGCCCTACTGTCCAGGTCGAGATTGCGGACTTTTTCAACGTTTCTTCGATGACCGTTACACGGTGCATAGCCGATCCCAACTGATCAATGGTCAGACACACCCCATCGTGAGCCACGCTCTGATCAATTTTAAGTTCGGATGAAATTGGCGATTCAATCAATATTTCGTAGTTATTCCCTTGATTAGTTAACTGCCGTATCAACCCCGTGGTCTCAATAATTCCCGTAAACATTTGGCAAATTTCGCGTTTTTCTGTTTTACTATTTCAGATTTTGTTTTATCTTTGCCGTCCTTAAAGAATTAAAGGAGGTATCATTTTATGTTGATTATTGATTCAAA
>JAEZGI010000020.1 GCA_023416995.1 Bacteroidota bacterium | reverse complement strand
TTCGGGTAATAAACTAATCCCGAGACCCGCCTCTACAAAATTTATAATTCCTTCAATTGAATTAAGGGTAGTGTTTTTGTAATGCATGATCCCTTTAGAACTTAGCCATGATTCCAGGCGCGATCGGAAAAAGCAACCTTCATCAAATACGATCAATTTAAGTGGTTCTTGTTTTATTAATTCATTCAGCGATGGCCCATTAGAAGCGGAAATTATCACCAGCTTTTCTTTGCTTATCTTAAGATGATTCAAGCCCGCAACATTTACCCGGGCCGATACAAATGCCGCATCAAGCTTATAGTTCATCACATCTTTAATCAACTGCCCCATAGGTTCGGATTTGAATTCCAATTCTACCCCAGGATAGTTTTCTTCAAAATAATTTAGCATTTCAGGAACCTTCAGTGCCATTGTAGTTTCAATACAACCTACCCGAAGACGGCCGCTTATTGTGTCGCTGCTTTTAACCTCAGACTTCAACTGGTCAATCAGATGCCCTATCTGTTTACTATACTGCAACAACATATTTCCCGCAGGTGTAAGCATCACTTTCCGGGAAGTACGAAGAAACAGTTCCGCACCCAACTCCTCTTCAAGGGTTTTGATTCGCGCCGTTACGTTCGATTGAACTGTGTACATAGCCGAAGCCGCTTTTGTAAAGCTCTCACTGGTCGCAACCGCCTCAAAAATTTTTAAATCATTTGTGTTCACAGTTATCAATCATTAATGGTGATGAAACCTATCAGAATTAATCGTTTCTACAGATCAAATGTCGGCACTAATTTTAGTTTTCAAAAATTAAAATCTCAGGTCATGACACACAACCCAGTTAACTATCGGAAGGTCCTCGTAAATGGTTTAAACATTTTTTACAGGGAAGCCGGCAACATCAACGCGCCGATCATCCTTTTACTGCATGGTTACCCCACTTCATCTCATATGTTCAGACACCTGATCCCCGTCCTCAGCAGGGACTATCGTGTGATTGCACCCGACCTCCCGGGTTTTGGTTACTCTGACGCGCCTGATCACAGAAGCTTTCATTACACCTTTGATAATCTCGCTGCAATACTCAACGGGTTTTGTGAACAATTAGAGTTACACAGGTTTGCAATTTATATTTTTGATTATGGAGCGCCTGTAGGACTTCGTCTGGCAATGACCAATCCCGGAAAAATTACAGGAATAATAACACAGAACGGTAATGCATATGAAGAAGGCTTGAGTAAGGAATGGGACCCAATTATAAAATATTGGAATCATCCTTCACTGGAAAACCGCGGCTCACTACACGACTTTGTGTCTGAAAGGGCAACCCGGTTCCAGTATCAAGAAGGTGCATCAGACGAAAGCCTGATCGCTCCTGAAACTTACACACTAGATCAATTCTTCCTCGACCGGCCGGGCAATATCGACATCCAGCTCGACCTGGTTAAAGACTATAAATCCAATGTTTTGCTTTATCCAAAGTTCCATGAATATTTCCGGAAATATCAGCCGAAGCTCCTGGCGGTTTGGGGCAACCGCGATCCGTTTTTTCTGCCTGCCGGTGCTGAATCTTACAAAAAGGACCTTCCCGACGCTATCGTAAGGTTTTATCCTACCGGGCACTTTGCGCTGGAAACACATGTTGGTGAAATTGCGTGCGACATACTTCGTTTTTTGGACAAATTGCCTGAATAGCAAAAACGGGCAGGCGTAATTTTATTAAATAATGGTATTATGGATTAAGCTACTTTTTCTATCTTAGGTATCCAACCTCATCCTTTCCGCCGATGCGCATCGCACTGTTTTTATTGTGTTATCTGCTTGCATCGGCGGCAGATGGTATTGCACAAAGCAAATTCCCCGGTGTAATCAAAGGTGCCATCATTGATTCAACAGTTAAACTACCGCTTGAAGCAGCAACTATTTCAGTGTATGCGATTGCTGATTCATCACTTGTTAATTATGCTATCAGTGACAAAAGAGGAAGATTTGAAATATCCAGGCTGCCACTGCATAGCCCATTTAAGCTGATCGTTACCTATCATGGTTACGGCAGCGTTGTGAAATATCTGTCGCTGACAAACGATCAACCATCGCTTGATCTTAAAGAGATAGCGCTTTCAAATCGCTTTACTGAACTCGAACAGGTTGTTGTCACCGCAGAAAAACCTCCTGTAATTTACCGGAACGATACCATCGAATTCAATGCCGGTTCGTTTCGCACCCGGCCCAATGCAACCGTTGAAGAGCTCCTTAAAAAACTTCCCGGCGTAGAGGTGGATATGGATGGAACGATCAGGGTAAATGGCCGAAAGGTGGCGAAACTCACAGTGAATGGCAAAATGTTTTTTGGTGGCGATCCACTGATGGCCACGAGGAACCTGCCAAAAGATATTGTAGACAAGATACAGGTATCTATAAACCGCAGCCGCGAATCGCTCATTACCGGTGTAGTAGATGGCACTGAAGAGCTCGCACTCAACATCGACCTTGATGACGACAAAAGTGCCGGTGTATTTGGGAACGTCACGGCTGGCTATGGAACACGGGACCGGTATCAGATGGGTGGTATATTGAATTATTTCACTCCAAAGTTCCAGGTTAGTATTCTTGGTTCCCGGAATAATATTAATAACCGTGGATTGGATGGAGGAAAAAGAGATTTCAATAACGGTGGGTCAGGTTTGCAGGAATCTACCGAAGCCGGATTCAATATAAGTACCCAGGTGTCAGAAAAACTGATGTTAAACGGCAGTTATAGTTACGTGGCATCCTCAACACAAAACCGCACCCGGCTCAAACGGCAAAATATCCTTCCCGACACCAGCTTTTTTTACAATGCAGATATAGTTGACGAAAGCAGAAATCACAGCAATCGTTTTTCATTTGATCTTATGTATAAGATCGATTCGGTAACTGATCTTTATATCAACACTTCTTTTTCTGCCAATAAAGGAAATTCATTTTCGAAG
This sequence comes from Bacteroidota bacterium, assembly GCA_023416995.1. Taxonomy (GTDB): domain Bacteria; phylum Bacteroidota; class Bacteroidia; order Chitinophagales; family Chitinophagaceae; genus DATHKG01. The sequence continues at coordinate 204,358 of JAEZGI010000020.1, read as the reverse complement.
ACGCAAGCCTTTTCTGAAAGCCTTACCGGAAAATTGCTCAACCTGAGCAATAATACGCTTGACGATGAACAGGATTCGCCGGACATGGGTACAAATGTCAGCCTGAACCGTCGTCTTAATAAGCGCGGCTCAGGTATCTCGTTCGGTGCCAACTGGAACAACGCTAAACAAAACTCTGTCAGCCTCAGTAATGGTATAAACGCCTTTCCTGATCCGTCCGGCATCCTCGCGGGCGATACACTGAATCAACAAATGAATACAAGGAGCAACAACAAAAATCTGAGTCTGTCTTTGCAGTGGTCCGAACCTTTGAGCAAAAAGATTAGCCTGGTTGTTGGGAGTATTTATTCATTGTCATCCGGCTTTTCTGACCGGAACACTTACAGTTTTGATCCTTTAACAGGGCAGTACACCAGGGCCGATAGTTCGCTTAGCAATATTTTCAAAAGCACCAATCAGTCTATTGCGCCTTCACTGGCCTTCAATTATCACGGCAAAAAGATAAACGCAGCCATTTCGAATGGCCTTAATTTCTTTAACCAGGACAATGAATCGCTTACAGGAAAGGAAGATCCTGATCAACGTTATATCAACATACTGCCGCGAGCGAGCCTGGGTTACCAATTCAGTGATTTTAGTTCTGTTAACTTAAATTATGATGGTAGGAACTCGCCCCCGTCTGTTCATGACCTGCAACCGGTCACGGACAACCGAAATCCCTTGTATATCCGGATGGGTAATCCGGATCTGAAGCAGTCTTTTGCTCACAACTACAGTCTTAACTTCAACATAAACAAGTATTCAAAACAGACGTCGTTTTCCGGTGGTTTGAATTATAACACAACCAGTAACCAGATAGTGCAGGAAATATATTTCGATAGTATCGGAAGACAAATTTCACGTCCCGTTAATACTAATGGAAATAACAGTGCATCCATGTTTGTGTATTATAACAAAGGTTGGAAACTGAGTTCCGGCCGAATTAATCTTGGAGGCAACTCATCACTGGGCCGCCAGGCAAACACTGTAATCAGTAATAAATCAACCAGCAGGGCACGTTCCTATAGTGCACTTCAGTCAATTAATCTCCAGTTCGAGCAGGAGGAACTGTTAGATGTACAACTGCGATACACGATACGGTATAGTTATTCAGATTACACCACGGGTAGTAACAGTGCATCTCCATCCAGCCTGGGCCAGAGTCTAAACCTGTCATTTTCGGTTAACATCACCAGGAACATCAGCATTGACAATGATCTGTCGTCGACTTACAACAACCGAATCACTCCCGGCTTTCGTAAAACCATTACGAATTGGCAGGCCGGGGCCAACTGGTTATTGTTTAAAAAACAACAGGGTCATCTGCGGCTGATCGTTTATGACCTGCTCCGGCAAAATGCCAGCGTGTCGCGTATCGTGACCCAAACTTTTATAGAAGATATTGACCGACAGATGCTACAGCAATACTTTCTATTGAGTTTTACCTATAATCTGAAACATTTTGGTAAATGAGCAGTCTAAAGAAAACATAATCAATTTGTCATTTAATTCTGAAAACTTCGTATCATTACGAAAACTTCGTAGATACTTATGAGATCATCACTTTTACTGCTGGCTATACTTTTTTCAGGCGTGGCGGCACTGGCGCAGGGCAGCATTTCCGGTAAGCTAACAGACTCTGCTACCAGGCAACCGTTATCACTGGCCACAGTGACGGTGTTTAACGCTAAGGACACAACCATTCTGACTTACCGGCTCAGTGATGGAACCGGGGCGTTCAGGGTGCCGGGTTTGCCACTTGGTATACCGGCACGTGTGCTGATCTCCTTTTCGGGGTATGGGGTTTACCGCCATGAATTCACGCTTACAAAGGAAGCGGCATCGCTCGATCTTGGCACCATAGCATTGGTAAATGATGCCACCTCGCTCGACGAAGTGATTGTATATGCCGAACGACCCCCGGTAACCGTAAAAAAAGATACCATTGAATTCAATGCTTCAGCTTTTAAAACCTTACCGACAGCACTGGTAGAGGACTTACTAAAGAAATTGCCTGGCGTGGATGTCGACAAAGAGGGAAATATAACAGTAAACGGAAGAAAAGCCAATCGCATTTTGGTTGATGGGAAGGAGTTTTTTGGCGGGGATCCGAAGGTTGCAACAAAAAATTTACCGGCCGATATTATAGATAAGGTGCAGGTTAGCGATGATGTTGAACAATTGAATCAAAATCCTGACATCTCTAAAGCCGATCTTGGACAGGTTATCAACCTAAAACTAAAAAAGGCGATTAAGAAGGGCGCTTTTGGTAAAGCTTACGCAGGTGCGGGTACGGATGACCGTTATGAGGCAGGGGCGATCCTTAATTTGTTCAGGGATACTTTTCAGATCAGTATGCTTGGTTACACAAACAACCTGAATCGCTCAGGCTTCTCTTTTGGAGATCTCCAAAGTATGGGTGGTTTTCAGCGAAGCGGCATAAACAGCATAATGATTAACAGTGAAGGCGGGTTTGCCTTTAATGATATTTCTTTTGGAGGAACCGGGCAGGGCATCCAGCGTTCAACCGGTGCCGGTTTCAATGCCAACCAACAACTCGGCAAAAAGGTCACACTGAACCTCCAATATTTTTATGGCCACATCAATAGTAAACTCGGACAATTATCAAATACCCAGCAATATTTTGGTGACACTTCGCTTACTACCCGGAACACAACTAACCAGGATAGTGATGATTTCAACCACAGGATCGGTGGCAAGATCAGGTGGAAGATTGACTCATTATCAGAATTTACTTTCACGCCTTCGGTCACCGTTCGCAAAAATGTTTCTTTACGCGATTTTATCTCTGAGTCGAATAACAATTTTCAACCGAAGCTAAATGAGAGTGTGAATACACAACGTATTGATGGCCGTGCAACCGGTTATTCACACGATATCTATTATAACAAGAATTTCCGTAAAAAGGGACGAGTGTTGAACATTACGAATTATGTTAACACAAATTCGTCGGATAACAATCAATTCAACACGGCCGATAACATTTTTTACGATATTCAACAAGAGTTCACTTCGCTGGACCAGCTGCGTGTGAGAGATCAGAATACTTTCAGAACGAGTCTTCATCTCACCTATTCTGAACCGATCAGCAAGACTTTAACGCTACGTATTGCCAATTCATCCGATTATTTCAAAGACAATGATGATATAACAACTTTGAATCAATCTGTTGTGGCTGGCAAATATGATAGCGTGAATGTAGCGTTGACGAACGGCTTCAACAGAACGGGCTTCCGAAACAATGCATCGGCAGGATTACGGTGGAAGGTAGGGCAGGTAACGATTGGACCCTCAGTTAACTTTCAATCCCTCAACATAGATAACAATTTCGCAAAAACAGATCCTATTAATCAACGGTTCTTTTTTGTATTACCGTCTTTAAATATCCAGTTTAAGAGCTTCAATCTTAATTATCGTTCGAATGCGCAGGAGCCTAATGTAAACGATTTGCAACCTGTGCAGGACAATACCAATCCTTTGTACATTCAAAGGGGTAATCCATTGCTGGTGCCGGCTATCATGCACCAGGTAAGTCTCAACTTCTACAAATACGACCCCAAAACTAGCACCAGTTACAATAGTTATGTCAGCGGTTCAGTAAGTGATAACGCGGTAATCCGTGAAAGGACAGTGAACGAACAGGGTGTACAGGTGAGTACACCAATTAATGTCGATGGGATCTGGTCCTTTTATGGAAATGGTAATATCCGTAAACAATACAAAATCATCAACAGCTGGCAGCTTACTCTGGGTGCAGGTTTTAATGGCAACTATAATAAATCAGTTATCATCATAAACAACAACCGTAGCGGCCAGGAAAATATCAGCATCAGCCCAAGTGTAAATTTCGGCTTCAACTGGAAAGATATATTTGAATTTACACAACGTTATGCATTAGGTTATAACCGCAGCAGGTATGATAATGCAGTATATCCAAACCTTGAAATAGTTCGTCACAATTCAGGCTCGGAAATAGTTGTTCGTTTGCCCAAACATTTTGTCTGGGAATCAACACTAGATTACATTTATAATCCACAGGTGGCACCTGGCATTCGTAAAAGCAGCCTGAGGTGGAACGCTGCAGTGAATTTTCTGTTCCTGAAGAATGACAAGGGTCAACTTAAATTATCTGTGTATGATCTGCTGAATCAAAACATCAATGTATATAGGACCGTTCGTGAGAATTATATCCAGGATGTTCAGACAACAATTTTACAACGCTATTTCATGCTGACGTTTACTTACAACATCAGAAATTTTGCAGGTGGTAAGGTAGGTGGTCGCCAAAGTATATTTATGTTCTAGAAACGCTCAACCGCGCCGAGCGTAAATAACGCAAAATCATATTTTACCGGGTCAGCGGGGTCCAGTCTCCGCAGGTATGCGGTCAACTCTAACGCTGCTTCCCAGTCGGTAGCCGGGCGCTGCAACATATTGAAGCGTCGTGCAACGCGTGCAACATGCACATCAAGGGGGCAAACAAGTTGAGTAGGCTTGATGGTGTTCCAGATGCCAAAATCGACTCCATGGTTATCATTACGCACCATCCACCGCAGAAACATATTCAGACGTTTGCATGCGGATTTCTTTTCCGGGCAGGCAATGTGTTTCCGGGTGCGTTGAGGAACATGCTGTAAAGAAAAGAAATACCTGTAAAAGCCATTGAGCCCCGCTTCAACTGTATCATCCCCGGGGTTCATCCATTGCGAGAACGCAGTTTCCAGGCTGGAAGAACGATTGTAATGAAAATGCAGGAACTCTGCGAAGTATAAAAGGTCCGTGTCGGTAAAGGTTCGGTGCCGGAATCCTTCAAGTTGTTTTCGACGTGTGTCATTTAAATGAACACAGAACTCGTGCGGCTGATTATCCATCCGCTGCATGAGTTCTGTGGCTTTTGCAATAATCGTAGTGCGGTTACCCCAGGCGAATATCGCAGCAAAAAGACCTGCTATTTCTATGTCCTGGGGCTTATCAAAACGATGGGGCACGGCTATTGGATCAAAAGGAACAAAACCCGGCTGGTTGAATTCCTCTGTTTTTGCGTCAAGGAACTCACGAAGTTTTTTACTTGTCATCGGGTTTTTCATAATCGATTCAATCAACGCACCTGTTATTTCCCAATCGCCTGGTCAAGATCGGCAATCAAATCATCCACATCTTCGATACCAACACTTAGCCGGATCAGTGAATCGCTTAAACCGTTTTTGATTCTTTCCTCTCTCGGTATAGACGCGTGGGTCATACTTGCCGGGTGGTTGATCAGCGATTCTACACCTCCAAGGCTCTCTGCCAGCGCAAAAAGCCTGGTTGCAGAAAGTAGCTTCATGGTAGCTTCAACACTGTCTTCCTTTAAAGTGAAACTCATCATGCCCCCGAAACCGCGCATTTGTTTTTTTGCTGTGGCATAACCAGGATGGTCTTCGAAACCACACCAGTACACCTTATCAACCTTTGCATTGTTTCTTAACCAGTGCGCAATCTTTTCACCGTTCTCACAATGTCTTTGCATTCTCACATGCAATGTCTTGATACCACGCAATACAAGAAAACAATCCATCGGGCCGGGAACCGCGCCGCAGCTTTTTTGAATAAAATATAACTGTTCACGAAGATCTGCATCGTTCATCACCAGCGCGCCCTGGATAACGTCACTGTGACCCCCGAGGTATTTGGTGGATGAGTGTAATACAATGTCAGCACCAAGATCAAGCGGGTTCTGGAGGTAAGGGGAAGCAAAAGTATTGTCAACACAAACAATGATCTTCTTTTCTTTTGCCAGTGCAGCAATAGCAGCAATATCTGAAATATTGATCAGCGGATTGGTAGGCGTTTCGGTCCAGATCAACCGCGTTTTATCATTGATCAGCGGTTTGATATTTTCAGGATCCTGCATGTTTACATAATGAAACCTGATGCCATATTTTTCAAACACTTTTGTAAAGAGACGATAAGTACCACCATACATGTCGCTTGCTGCTATAACCTCATCGCCCGGATTCAGCAATTTGATCACGGCATCGGTTGCTGCCACGCCACTGCTGAAAGCCAGCCCATACTTCCCGTTTTCAATTACGGCCAACGCCTCTTCCAATGCTTTACGGGTAGGGTTTTGAGAGCGGGCATATTCAAAACCTTTGTTTATGCCAGGTGCTTCCTGCACATAAGTAGAGGTTTGATAGATAGGGGTCATAATAGCTCCGGTGGAAGGATCCGGCTCGGTACCTGCGTGAATAAACCTGGTTGACAATTTCATACTTATACTTTTAATGTGCTTAAAAACGATACGATTTTACCGGTAGTAACCGGCAGACAAAGATGCAGTTTTTAATTAACTGCCCTGATCTTATCTAGTGCTTTTCCTTAATTCCATATTAACAGAAAAATAACCGGAAATCTTTAAAACGCTGTAACATTTTTGAAATGCAGTACAGTGTTGCATTCGGCGATATTCCACAGAACCCGCGCCGCATAAAGATGAACGAAAGTGTTCGTATATCTTATCGTGTGCCTACCATTCCTACCAATACAATCTACCTGCGTTCAAAATCACTCTAGTTTTACTTCATAAATAAACATCAAGTCATCATAAAATTTTGCACCATGAAAAAGTTACTCGCGATTTTTGCCACCACTGTTTTATCAGTGTCTGTATTTGCCTTTGACCCCAACGTCAGCGAAAAAGTGCTGAAATCTTTCAATGAAACTTTCACAACAGCTGAAGACGTTAAATGGGAAAAATTCGAAAAATATTACACCGTAAGTTTTATTCAGGGCGGTATACAGTCGAAGGTTAATTACGACCATTCGGGCAGCATGTTAAGCTCACTGAGATATTATGCTCCCAACCTGTTGCCCTTGAATATTTACAACCGTCTTAAACACAATTATTCCAAAAAAGAGTTGTTTGGTGTTACAGAAGTTACCTTCAATAACGAGGTGGTTTACTATGTGAAGATGCAGGATGAAAAGAACTGGATAACTTTAAAAGTTGACGCCAGTGGTTCTGCCGAAGTAGTTGAAAAATATAAAAAAGCTTAAGTCAGCAATAAGGAGGTAGATAAAATTCTCCAGTCAAAATTATCAGCCGCATGGGAATCCAGCGGCTGTATTTTTTTTTGTACTACGGCTGGATCCAGGATTTTTCCCGCCACCAGTTTTGTGCGGGCTTCCATGATTTTTTCCTGCAGGAGTGGTTGTTCCATCCATGATCTCTGTGGCGGCTCAAAACCGACCTTATCGGTTCGCCAGGTGATCGCCGGGGGGAGTAACCGATCCATCGCTTTACGAAGTATCCATTTGGTAAAACCGGCCCTGACCTTAAGGCGAAGCGGCAGTGAAAATATAAAGCTTACCAGCTCATGATCAAGGAAAGGAAGTCTTAATTCACGGCCATGTGCCATTGAGTTGCGATCCGCATATTGCAGTAAGGTCTTAAGTCCATAAGTAAACGTATCGTGGTATAAGATGTCATTTAAACGACGAACAACAGGTTTCTGTGGCAGGTTTGTGGAAACATCATAAGCTGCAACAAAGTCCCTGTTAAGTATTGAAGTGTTTTTGATTTGAGCGAGGGTTCTCTTGCGAAGCCGATTCGCGGTGAGTTCTGGCAGATAAGCCGCGACCTGGTTGCGCCAGCTCCAGTTAACTGTTTGCCCGCTGGATTTGAACGCATTGGATAAAGTATAAAAGCCACTTTTGTCAAACCGGAACAACTCCTGGAGAGCCCAGGGAAGATGTTTTGAATAACCTCCAAGTATCTCATCGGCACCCTGGCCATCAAAAAGCACCTTTATGTTTCCGGCTTTGGCCCTTGCGTAAACACAATATTGGGCATATACACTGGCAGAATTAATAAAACCTTCCTGGTGATAGGCCAACTGCTCAAGATCGCGTATCAAATTGTCGGCGCTGGGTTGCACAAGATGGGATTCACAATTGAATTGCTGGTTCATCATACCGATATAGACACTTTCGTCCATATCAAAACCCGGGAAAACAGCCGAAAAGGTTGGTAGCTTGCCTGGATGGCCGGTGGCCAGGGTGGCTACTATCGCGCTGCTGTCGAGCCCGCCACTTAAACAGGAGCCGATCGGTACGTCACTTCGTTTTCGCCTCGTGATAGCGGTTGACCACAAGGATTGAAATTTTTCTAAGGCCTCCTGATCAGAAATCGGTGAGCCGGGTGCTGGACTAAGGCCCCAATAACGTTGAATAGACAGTTTGGAGTCTGCCGGCTTATATATTAAGGTGTGCGCTGGTGGAAGTTCAGATATGCCGGTAAAAATTGTGTCTGAAGGTCTGGACCCATTGGCGGTATAGCCGACGGCAAGAAAATTAATAATGGCCGCTTCGTTTAGTTTTTTTGCGATTCCTGCTGCAAAGATTGCTTTCATTTCTGAAGCAAAAAGAAACTGCTCATCTTCTTTCACAAAGTAAAACGGCTTCTCCCCAAACCGATCACGTGCAGCAAACAACTGTTTTTTTTCCCTGTCCCAGATGGCAAAAGCAAACATGCCATCAAACTGATCGCAGCAGGCGGTTCCATATTGATCAAAGGCAGCAAGTATAACTTCTGTATCAGAGGCGGAACGAAACCGGTATCCCTTTTTTTCCAGTTCGGCTCGCAGCTCCAGGTAATTATAGATCTCACCATTATGAAGTATGGTATAACGTTCAAGGAAATGCATGGGCTGTGCGCCTGCGTCTGAAAGATCAAGGATTGCCAGGCGGCAATGTCCGAAGCCAGCCGAACCTCCATCCTCCAGCCAGTGAGCATCTCCATCGGGTCCACGGTGGCTGATGGCTTCAGTCATTCGTTTCAGACGATGCAGGTTGACTTTAGATTGATCCCTGGATATGATTCCTGCTATTCCACACATATTGATAGAGAATGGCTGCCCAACTGTAAAAGTAATGATGCGAACAAAAACCGGGAGCGTTAATACCTGATTGGCACCGAAGCGTAGGTGCTGTCCCAGGCGATATGCAACTCAATCCCGACTGCAGCTTTCTGAAATTCCATCGTGAATCTTTCAAACGGTACGGACGATCGGTTAACAGGCACCTTAAACCGGTAAACATCTTTGCTCGTATCGAACTTCAACCCCCAGGTAAACAGATCGCTGTTCAGAACGACGGTCCATTCATCTGGCGTGGGTATACAATACATTATATATCTGCCGGTGCGAACCTGCTGATCATTAATGCTCACAGGTTTGAAAAACTCAATTTCGGTGGCTTCATTGGCGCCTAATCGCCAGGGAGCGTTGTATTTGATTACATCTCCAAAAATGACCCGGTTGTCTTTTTTGGGCCGGCTGTAAATCACCCGGGCCACAAGAGGTTCGTCGACGGCATGTAACATCTGTTGTTTGGTATATTCTACCGGGTAGTAGATCATGTCCATTGGAGACTTATCGAGCGAAACGGAAGAGGCATCCTGTTGTGCAGGTAGTTGGGTAGGTGTAACAATGATCTTATTGTTGGGTACGGCCTTGCTGCGATTATCACAGGAGGTCAGATAGCTACAACAACATAGTGCAACAAAAAGAGTGGCTAACCCGAGCTGGTTGTTTATTTTTATTCGCATATATATGGTCAAAGGCTGAGGGGGACCGAACATTTGAAGTCGTCCCAGGCAATGATGAGATTAACGCCACCGGCGTTGCTTTTCTCAAACATAATTGTAAACGCTTCAGCTATTTCGCTGTTTTTTTCAATTGGTACGTCAACAAAACAGATATCTTTTTTCTCGTCATATTGAAAGGCACCCCAGGTATCGGTTTCTTTGTTCAATACAATGCGCCATTTTTCTTTTTCTGGCAGTGCATACATTGTGTACCGACCTTTTTTTACTTTGTTTTTGCCAAACATCACGTCGCGGAACAGTTCAAGCTCCGTTGCCTCGTTGGCCCCCAGCCGCCAGACCTTTCCATATTCCACCAGTTCGCCAAGAACCTTTCGGCCGTTTTTTATCGGGCGGCTATAGCTTACGCGCGCGATCAGTGGTTCCGTTGACTTGTGTTGCACTTTAAGGATTGGATAGTTCACAGGATAATATGCCATATCCATCGGCGATTTGTCTATCGCTGTAAGTTTTGACTGGGCCGTTGCCTGGAAGCCAAGGCAACAAATACATACTGCCAGGAAAAGCTTTTGCATAATTGGATGGTTATAAGAACGAAAATACTTGTTTATGGAACAAAAAATAAAGATTTCATCTATGCCCTCGTGTTTAGCATAAGTTTCGTTTTTACGAAATCGTTCACAACGGTTTTTTACTGATAAGCTCCAATGTGTAGGCTTCCAGTTCGGGAAAAAATCTTTTGAACGCATCTTCCAGTATCGCTTCATATTTCAGAAACAATTCAAAAGCACGGGTACTGTCGCTCATATAAGCTGCCCTGTGTACCAACCCTTCAAAACTTCTTTCGATACCGGAATGTTGGCGATAGTTCAATAGCCAGTTTTGTTTTTTCATATACGGAAACATAGCCTGGAATTTTGGAGGAAGCAATTCATACTTAGAATCAAGTGTATGATAGACCTCCCTGCTGAACTTTTCGAGTCTTCCGGCTGCAAACCGGCTCGGATCATTCGCCAAAAAATAATCATAAACGATATCAAGAAAGGCGCCTGAATATAAACCATAATCGGCCTGGAAAACCTGCTTGGCAGTTTTGGTAGAAGTATGATTATCGGTAAAATCATCAATAGCCCGATGAAGATCTATACCAAACAATATTGCATCGGGATATTCATACTTCCTTTTGCCTTTTATAAAGTCACTTGTCATGTTACCAACAAGAAGGTCAGGATCGTCAAAAGACAAATATGCGTGGGCGAGGTAGTTCATTACCTACAATTTACTTTATAAAGATGGGTGTAAAATAAAATTTTCCTGATGCTTGCATTTCTTAATTGCTTTACAGTTATGCAACAAACAGACCAGCCCAGAATTTTTTATACCACTTTCCGGTAGTGTTCGATATCGTACACTACACTGACTATCTGTGATGTATGATCGTTAATGCCTTTAACAACCGCTGCCATTAATCACTATGTACTTGACAACTATACATCGACGTTATATCTTTGACACGTCAATCAAAATAAGCATACGGCTTAACGATTGAAAGCTCTCTAACATTGATGGTTCTCGAAAAAAATGGTCATTAACTGCTAAGTAGACGCGAGTTCACCTGTTGCAGTTAGATATTTTCATTGCGTTTGTCAGAACAAGTATAGAAACTCAATGATAAACCAGGTGTTCTGAATACCGGATATACTAAGTAAACAAAAGCGGCGTTTATGCTCGGGCAAACTTTAAAAAGAAAGATTTTTTTTCGCAGCCTGTAACAATATTGAATCGACGACGTCTTATTTATATACAACAACACAATAAAAAAACAGTAAACCATTCTTTAAACCCCCCTTCATAAAATCAAACAAAATGAAAAAGTTTCTATCCCTATCCCTTGCATTAACGCTTGCAGTAACCAGTATTTTCGCTAATAATGAAATAGGCCAGAAAGTAATGGATTCTTTCAAAAAAGAATTCGCACAAGCGCAGGATGTTAAGTGGGAAAGCTCAAAAGATCTTGCTAAGGCAACGTTCAAATTGAATGAGCAGGTAATGGTTGCATACTTTACTGAAGCAGGTGATCTTGTTGCAGTAACACGTAACCTGACAGTTAGCCAATTACCAATCAATCTTCAGTCTTCAATGAAAAAAGGTAACCCTGATTCATGGTTAACTGATCTGTTCGAAGTATCAACCGGTGATGAAACAAGTTACTTTGTAACACTGCACACATCAACCCAGGTAACTGTTCTTAAATCTGTAGGTAGCCAGGGTTGGACAACCTACAAGAAAGAAAAGAAAAAAGCTGAATAAGCTTCATATATTTCTCAGTTAGTTTAGTTGTACAGGCCCCGGGAAACCGGGGCTTTTTTTGAGCAGTATTGTCCACTCATACGTTTGATTAACCGTTGATACCAAAATTTGTCTGAACTTAGGCAGCACGCATTTTAATATTGTATGGCACTATGTTCAATGGAATAAAGAACTATTACAAACGCCTGGTACCTGACCTTACTACCAGCGATCTGGATGCACTCGAAGAATGTCTTGTTGTAAAAAGATATCAGAAGGGCGAACTAATTGTTCGAAGCGGGCAGATCTGTAACAATGTTTCTTACATCAATAGCGGTCTTACCCGGTTGTATTACACCGTTGATGGCAAGGATATATCAATAGGATTTGTTGGGGCCGGTGAGTACACAGCTGAATATGAAAGTTTTCTTACCCGCCAGCCTGCCGCTCAAAATATTGATGCATTAACAGAGGTTGAAGTGATTGATCTTGGATATGACAATATGCAACGCCTTTATTCAGAGTACCCCTCGTTCCAGCAATTCGGAAGAAAGATGGCAGAATCACTTTTTATTATGCTTAACCAGCGCAATACCGCATTGCTTGCTTTGACCCCGGAAGAACGCTATCGGCATATGATAGCAAATGATACCCGGCTCATGCAGCAGGTACCACAATACATGCTTGCTTCTTATATTGGGGTGACGCCTGAGCACCTTAGCCGGATCCGGAAAAAGATCAGCACTTATTGATAATTATCAATTACCCGCACCGTCCTCTCTTCTTAACAATTATCAATGATATTTTTTACGGCTTCACTGAGATTTGAGGGCAAATATATTTTATGTCCTTCGAACAAATTTTCTCTGTCTGCAGTACGCTGGCAATGACCGGATGGGTTGTCCTTATATTTCTTTCTTTCTGGGCAAACCGCGAGCGCTATGTGTTTGGCGTCATTGTATTGATGTTGTCGATCGTGTATGCCGTGTTATTGTTACCAAACTTCAATGGTGAAACATTCAAAAGTTTTGGTACACTTGATGGTGTGTCACGGTTGTTTATGAACAAACAAATGTTACTCGCTGGCTGGGTTCATTACCTCGCATTCGATCTTCTTGCCGGTATCTATATTCTGCGAAATGCGGCTGCTAATAACATCAATCACTGGATCACAACGCCGGCGATGATAGCAACCTTTATTGCCGGTCCCGTCGGTGTTTTACTTTATTCGGTGATCCGCATTATCCGTACAAGGAAAGTGTTCGGGGGTTCTTAACCTGTAAAAACCAAAAAGTATGCGATTCGTAAAAGAGGTATTCAGAAGGAACCAGGTGTTAAGTGCCTACGGTGCGCTGAATTTTATAGCAGCTGCTGTTTGTGTGATATTGATATTTAATACCAGCGTGATGGTAAATAACATCAATGCCTTTATCAAACCATTCAAATTCTTTTTATCAATTGGTATCTTTTGCTGGACCATGAGCTGGATCATGTATTATCTGCAATCGCCGGCAACAGTTAAACGCTTTAACATCATGGCAATTATTGTGTTTACTTATGAGACCGTTGTAATTACGTGGCAGGCGGCAAATGGCCGTTTATCACATTTCAATATAAGCACAACTTTTTATGCTGTGTTGTTTCAGTTGATGGGTGTTGCTATCGTGGTTTTAACTATTTGGACCGGTTATATCGGTTACCGCTTTTTTAAGCGCCAGGAGTGGGATCTGCCTATGAAATATGTATGGGGGATCCGGTTAGGAATTTTATTCTTTGTGCTTTTTGCTTTGGAAGGCGGCATTATGGGATCATTGCTGAGACATACTGTGGGCGGCGAGGAAAATGGAGCCGGCTTACCTCTTGTAAACTGGAACCGCAACTATGGTGATCTGCGTGTTGCCCACTTCCTGGGCATGCACTCCCTGCAGGTGCTGCCTTTGTTTGCTTATTACCTGGCGGGAAGTCAACGAAGCGTATTTGTATTCACATTTATTTACGTTGCGGTAGTCGTGGCAGTGTTGGTACAGGCTCTCGCCGGGTTGCCTTTGTTTTAGCCAGACAAGCTTTAACCGATTCATAACCCTTTAGGGAGCTTATTGGGGGGCGTATGTTTTGCAATTGTAGTAACTTCGCCGCCATTAAAATAAGCTAAACGTACAAACATGAATAAAGGTCCTGTTTCGCAATTCATCCAGCATCATTATCGCCACTTTAATTCGGCGGCCCTGGTTGATGCTGCAAAAGGTTATGAAACGCATTTGCTGGAAGGCGGAAAAATGATGATTACGGTTGCAGGTGCCATGAGTACCGGTGAACTTGGTATTTCGCTCGCAGAGATGATCCGCCAGGATAAGGTGGCTATCATCAGTTGTACCGGCGCCAACCTGGAAGAAGATGTGATGAATCTCGTTGCGCATTCACACTACAAGCGTATTCCTAATTACCGTGATCTTACACCTCAACAGGAATGGGAACTGCTGGAGCAGGGTCTCAACCGGGTTACTGATACCTGTATTCCTGAAGAAGAAGCCTTCAGGAAGATTCAGCACCATATCGTAAATATCTGGAAGGATGCGGATGCGAAAGGCGAACGCTATTTTCCACATGAGTATATGTACAAATTGTTACTCAGCGGTGTGATGAAGGATGATTATGAGATCGATCCAAAAGATAGCTGGATGATCGCTGCGGCTGAAAAAAATCTGCCGATGGTTGTTCCCGGTTGGGAAGATAGTACCATGGGAAACATCTTCGCTTCTTATGTTATCAAACAGGAGATCAAAGCCAGCACTATGAAATCGGGTATCGAGTACATGGTGTACCTGAGCGAATGGTATCGTGAGAATTCCGGAGGAAAGGGTATTGGATTTTTCCAGATCGGCGGTGGTATTGCCGGTGATTTCCCGATCTGCGTCGTGCCCATGATGTACCAGGATCTGGAATGGACCGATGTGCCATTCTGGAGCTATTTCTGCCAGATCTCTGATTCCACTACGTCGTACGGCTCCTATTCCGGTGCTGTGCCTAATGAAAAAATCACCTGGGGTAAACTGGATATCAACACGCCCAAGTTCATCGTAGAATCAGACGCCACCATCGTGGCCCCGCTGATTTTCGCCTATGTTCTTGGCTGGTAAACATACTACACGAAAAAAGCAAAGCGACCACACGGTCGCTTTTTTTATGCTTAAATTGCCCGAAAAATCAAGAAGATATACAATCCGGCCATTCCTCACGAACTATATCGCCCTGTTACCATCCGCCGATATTTTTTCTAACCTAAAAATCGTTTGAGCCGCGATCGTCCTTCCACTGAAGTTCCAAACCATCTGAACCCCTGGCGTTCATGCCAATTAAAAATCCCTGAACCGCCCATCTTTTCTTCCCCCTAAAATCCTGGGTTGATCCTGTCACCTTATTTTCCTGTTCCGTGGTTCCACAGCCGATCAGGGCGCGCAGCACTACCGCATAGAAACAACTTACCACAGCTGATCAATGCCGCAAAGGCTCATAGCAAGCTAATGCAGGTAGATCAAGTAAGATAATACTGAAGCACAGGAAAATTCAGTGACAGGATCAACCCAGGATTTTTACTCCCACTCTTTCATTTTTTTCTGCTCAGCTTTGTAGATGCGTCCTGAAATCATCACGCTGAACTCGTACAAGATAGCGAGCGGGACAAACACGATCATCTGGCTCATCCAATCTGGCGAGGGAGTAATGATCGCTGAAACCACAAGGATACCCACGTATGCGTATTTGCGGTAGGTTTTAAGAAAAGCAGGAGTAATGATCCCGATTTTCGTGAGAACGGAAGAAACAATGGGCAACTGGAACGCCAGGGCGGCGCCGATTATAATATCTACCAGGTTTTCCAGGTAGTCAGACAAAGTTGGTCTTGCCACCAGGATAGCACTGTTACCGATGGTATAGTTTGATAAGAAACTGAAAGTGAATGGTGCTAACAGGTAATAGCCAAAAAGCACGCCCAGGAAAAAGAAAAACGATACAAAAATGATGGCGCCACGCGTACTTTTCAGCTCTTTCGGGCTTAAAGCTGGTTTAATAAACCGCCAGATCTCCCAGAAAATGTATGGGAAAGCAATGATGAAACCAGACATAAACGCGATGGTGATACTGCTCATGAACTCGGTCCCGAATGCTGTAGTCTGCAGCTCGGCCATTTTTGGTGGGGGTAAACATAAACTCTCACCCACGCCGATCCATGCTCCGAAATCGCAAAGTGCCGTATACGTCCAGAAGTCCTTTCTTAACGGGCCCGCAATTACCTGGTCAAAAACCCAGTCGATATTGATAAAAATGACGATCGCTCCAACAATGATAGCGATAAGCGATCGGGTGATATGCCAGCGCAATTCCTCCAGATGATCCACAAAGGTCATCTCCGTCTTAACTCCTCTCTTATTAAAAAATGGTAATGGCATAATTGATATTATAATCAGGGCTACCTAAGGCGGGGCAAAATTAAGGTATTCACGTTATCAATGTACGAAGGGATTGTTAAGCCGGTGGAAGAGATCATTTCAGGATTTTTACCCTGACCATTTCTATCCGCGTATCGCTGACATTCAGTATTTCAAACTCATAATCATCGATTATAATACGTTCTTTGAGACGAGGAATGGTTTCATGCTGCTGAATAATGTATCCCGACAGGGTCTCTGACTCCGGATTTTCAAATTCCAGCCCGTATTTTTCCTGCAGGTAGTCAAGTTCCAACCGGCCAGATAAAATGTATTCGGTGTCTGACAACTTCTTTTCCTCAAATTCTTCTACATCATATTCATCTTTTATTTCTCCAAAAATCTCTTCCAGCAGATCCTCCATGGTAACAATACCAGCGGTTCCACCAAATTCATCTACAACCCAGGCGATGCTTTTATGTTCCTTAGTGAACTTATTGATCAGGTCGGTGGCGCTCATACTTTCGGGAACCGCGGGAATCGGCAACAAAATATCTTTAATTGTGGCCGGACTTTTAAAAAGATCGAGTTGGTGAACGTAACCCAGGATCTGATCGATACTTCCTTCAAACACCACCATCTTGCTTAAACGGGTAGAAACAAATTTCTGACGAAGTTCCTCGATCGAGGTATGCACCTCGATGGCCTCTATTTCTTTGCGGGGAACAAGACATTCCCTGATCTTGATTTTTGGAAGCAGCAATGCGTTTTCAAAAAGCTCGGTATTGAGTTCCTGGCTTTCATCATTAAATTCCTTGTTCTGCTGGAAGAAATGCTCCAGATCGGTGCGGGAGAATGGCTGTTTCTTTTTATCGATCCTGACATCAAAAATGATATTGAGGATCCAGCTCGAAACATTCACAAATATTACAGATACCGGGTAAAAAATCGAGTCCATCAGTCCGAGCAAGCCGGTGCGGGCAGAAAAAAACAACAGGGTATCGCTTTTCGCCTTATAAACAGCCTTTGGCAAAAACTCGCCAAGAATGATGACAATAAGTGTCGATAAAATCACCTCAAGTGCAAGGCGGATGGTAACGATCCATGGTGTGTCCAGCTGCAACCTATTGAGCAGTGGTGTCCAGAAAGCACTGACCAGTAATACAAATATGACAAGGAAAAAATTGGAGCCAACCAGAACGGTGCCGATAAAACGGGATGGATTATCGAGCAATGTACTTAGGAAAATACCGCTGTTTAAGCCCTGTTTTTTCCGGAGCTCGATGCTGAGGCGGTTAGCTGAACCAAATGCAACCTCAATGCCCGCGAAAAAAGCGATGAAGAAAAGGGCCAGTAAAATAAGGATACTTACAACTACACTCATATACGAACACGAATGTATAAAATAAGGTACTCATTTCACAATGATAATCCGCCTAAAATGCAGCCGGGCAGCGCTTTTATTTCTCAGAAAGGAACTTACGGATAACTGTCTCCGCTTCGCCGCAAGCCTTTTGAAGGTCGTCGTTCAGAATAACGCTGTGAAAATGCTGCTTAAATGAAATTTCATAAGCTGCTTTATTTACCCTGTCCTGCAGACTTTTTTCTGTTTCGCTACCCCTTGACTGCAATCTGCGTTTCAATTCATCGATCGAAGGCGGTTCAATGAAAATCGAAAGGGAAGTTTCAGGAAACTGTTGCTGAACATGAATAGCTCCCTTCACATCAATATCCAAAACAGGCACCTGTCCATTGTTCCAGATACGTTCCAGCTCCAGCCTGAGCGTACCATAATATTTACCCTGGTAAACCATTTCCCATTCAACAAAATCGTTCTTACGAATATGTTCCTGGAAGGCGTCTTCGCTTAAAAAATAATAGTCGCGGCCATTCAATTCGTTTGCCCTGGCTTCACGTGTTGCTGCTGAGATCGAAAAAGCAAGTTGTGAAAATACTTTCAACAGGTGTTTTGTGATAGATGTTTTACCCGCACCGGAAGGCGCCGTGATGATAATTATTTTGTTGCGCTTGTCCATGATCGTTAGTTAAGCTGAATGATAGGTATTAATGCAACGATCTGTTCAAGATAATGCTGATCAGTGCTGTCATATTGATTATAGTTTTCGCTGTCGGCATCCAGTACACCAACTACTTCACCATTCTGTATAATGGGAACAACTATTTCCGATTTAGAAAAACTGCTACAGGCTATGTGTCCCGGGAACGCTTCAACATCAGGTACGATCAGGGTTTCCGCTTTTGCCCAACTCGTGCCGCAAACACCGCGTCCTTTACTGATACGGGTACATGCTACCGGTCCCTGAAACGGACCTAATACCAACTCGTTATTTTTTACCAGGTAAAAACCTATCCACCACCAATTGAATTGTTCTTTTAAAGCTGCAGCAATATTACCCAGGTTTGCAACAGTATCCGATTCGCCTTCAAGCAACCCGCGGATCTGGCTCAGTATGGATTCATACTGTTCTTCTTTTGTGCCTTTGGCTATTACAAGATCTTCTGCCATAACAAAATTTAAATGACCACAAAATTAAGAAGGAGTGATTGATTACCCAATTAACCCTGGCTGATGCGTTTTATATCGGCTCCAAGGCGTTTAAGTCTTCCATCAATATCCTGGTAACCCCGGTCTATCTGTTCGATGTTTTGAATCACACTTTTTCCTTCTGCACTTAATGCAGCTATTAATAATGAAACGCCTGCACGGATATCAGGACTGCTCATGGTAATTCCGCGGAGTTTTTGTTCGCGTGCGTGCCCTATAACTGCCGCCCGGTGCGGATCGCAGAGAATGATCTGTGCGCCCATATCAATCAGTTTATCAACGAAAAACAATCTGCTCTCAAACATTTTCTGATGAATAAGTACTGAACCGCGGGCCTGTGTTGCCACTACAAGGATAATACTTAAAAGATCCGGTGTGAGCCCCGGCCATGGATGATCGTAGATAGTTAAAACAGATCCGTCAAGAAAATTTTGAATCTCGTAGACGTCCTGCTCGGGTATATGAATATCATCACCAATAAAATCCATAGCAATACCCAGTTGTTTGAATTTATCGGGGATCACGCCAAGGTCAGGCAAACTTACATTTTTGATTGTGATGCTGCTTTGGGTCATAGCGGCCATTCCTATAAACGAACCTATCTCGATCATATCGGGCAACATGCGGTGTTCAGTGCCACCGAGATAGTCGACACCTTCAATTGTTAGCAGGTTGCTGCCTACACCGCTGATCTTCGCCCCCATTCTGTTCAGCATTTTACAAAGCTGTTGAATGTACGGTTCGCAGGCGGCATTGTAGATGGTAGTAGTTCCGGAGGCCATTACCGCGGCCATCACGATGTTTGCGGTACCGGTTACCGATGGTTCGTCAAGCAACAGGTTAACCCCTTTCAGATTGGCCGCTTCCAGGTGAAAGAAGCCATCTTCATTATTATATGTAAAGGTTGCGCCAAGTTTTTGAAAACCGATGATATGTGTATCCAGGCGACGACGGCCAATTTTGTCGCCACCGGGTTTAGGTATATAGGCCTTTCTGAAACGGGCAAGCATGGGTCCGGCAGTCATAACGGAGCCGCGTAACCGCCCGCTTTTTTTACGGAACGTGCTGCTCTGTAAAAATTCCATATCAATATTGTCTGCTTGGAATATGCAGGTATCGCGCGAAACACGATCGAGCTTTACACCCATATCACCCAATAATTCAATCAGCAGATTTACATCAACGATATCAGGTATGTTTGTTATCGTTACTTTTTCGGGGGTCAGTAATACTGCGCTAATAATTTGCAGCGCCTCATTTTTGGCGCCCTGCGGGATAATTTCTCCGCTTAATTTTTTACCTCCTGTTACTTCAAATGAATCCATAGAAAATTAGTAGATGTTTTACTGATCGGAAGTGTTTAAAATAAAAAAGTTGACAAAGTAAACCTTGTCAACCTTCTTTTTTGGCTATGAAAAAGCTATTTAAAGCGTTTTTTGAATTTTGAACCGCCGGCATTCCGGTCGTTACGATCGTTCCGGTCGTTGCGGTCATTCCTGTTCCCACCACCTGAATTATTATTTCCGCCACGCGCCTGGAACTTTTGATTATTGTTCCTTTTGTTGCGGAAATCGGAATATCCACTGCCACCACCTCTGGGATTTTCACGGCCCTCGTTAGGTCGGTGACTTCTTACATAAGGCGTATTGGTAAATGAAAGCTGGCCCTCCGTGATCTGTGACAGTTCACTTTGAATAGCATCATCATGCACAGTTTCCTTGTGCCAGTTGTTATAAGCAAGCTTCATGTAATATGCAACGGCATTTGCAAAACCCTGGCGTTTCTCAGGATTTTCTTCCTTCAACGCTTTATTGATTACCAGTTCAAGGTTTTTACCAAGATGTGATAGTTTCGGATAGCGTTTTGGATAAGGAAGTGGTTTCGGCCGGGCACGAAGTGTTTCGGCTGTTGGGATCGGGTATGGACTTTCCACGTCCAGTTTAAAATCAGAAACCAGGAACAGGTGATCCCAAAGTTTATGTCTGAAATCTTCAACGTTTTTGAGATGCGGGTTCAGGAACCCCATCAGTTCAATCACCGCGTAGGCATTCCGCTGGCGGGTCTCTTTATCTTCAATCGTCAACAGGTATTCGATCATCTTCTGAATATGTCTGCCATATTCTCTCATGATGAGGTGATTCCTTGTTGTGTTGTATTCCATGTTCTCCATGTCTAGCATAATACAAAAGTAGTGAAGTAACTCCAAAACAAAAAAGGCCTTTAAAGGGCCTTTTTTGAGGGTAAATAGCGTTAGTTATGGCTGATTTTAGGTAATACCGGGAGCGGCTTACCGGTTGATTAATATTTTGTTCGTGAACAGCTGCCCGTTTGAAACGTTGCGTACCCGTACATAATATACACCTGGTGCACGGCTGCCGCCGAGATTCACATCAATTAAGCTGGAATTCTTCACTTTTAATCCGCGCGAAAGAATTGTTTGGCCCGCCTGGTTGGTTATATCAACGGTAAAATCACCATTTAATAACGCGTCAAACTGAAGCGATACCTTGTTTATTGCCGGATTAGGATAGGTAGTGAAGGCGTTAGCTGCCGGTGTATCCATGTTCAGGGCTTTAACAGCCGAGTAACTCACTTTGCCTGCGGCATCTGTCTGCCGGATCCTGAAGAATAATTGCCCTGTAACAACCTGATTAGGGTTGTATTGATAGGCATATTTTGCATTAGGGCCCGATGAAGTAATACTGGTTTGGGCATTACCGATTCCTGTAAAGTCACGGCCGTTTTTGCTGACTTGGATTTCATAGGTGTTGAATGTTAGATTGTTATTTACTATCCACGTAAGATCAATGTTTTTATTGTTTTTTACAGCGGAGAAATTTTTAATATTTGATGAAAGCACCACACTTGGACACCAGTAATACACCAGTCTTGCCGCCATACGCGTGTAGCCACGAACAATAAGATCATGATTACTGCTGCCGTCAATCAAAGACGTGGTAGAGGTGTTCAGGTAATCAAACGATACGTTTCCGGTACCGATATAATCCCCGCCGGGTGTAAAGTTGTTAACGGAATATTTGTTATTGAAAACGGTATCCGGACCAACGTGCACTTCGTCATCTGTGCCGGATGGATCAATAGGGCCGAGGGTATAAGGGCCATACTGGGTGGTAGGCGAGGTTGAATTATTATTTAATCCATAGGGTCCGGAAAAACGCGACCTTCTGAATGACTCCAGTTCGTACACCTCTTCGAAGCTTTCTTTGTTCATAAGATCGAAAGTGAGAACCGTTGTCACATAACTGCTTAACTGGCCACACGAAAGAATGCCAATATTAGGATCAAACCGGTTAAAGGTAATGGAGGAAGTAATTGCCGTAATTGAATCGTAATAACGTGTCTGAACCACGGAATCAGGCGCCACACCACCCTCGCAAAGACATTGTGCCTTTGTTGAAAGCGGGATGTTAACGGCGAGGAGTAGCACCGCAACAGAAATCAATTGAGGTAAATTTGTTTTCATAGGGAATTGTTTTGTTATCGAGATTGTTTTTGGTCGGATTTTGAGATCGGGATAAAAGTACAAACGGGCAATGCCGAATGCAAAGTGTTAGTACGTAATTAACGCCATAGTATTTTCCGCAATCCTGCGCCCTGTGCGGTTTTCGCTGGTTGCAGGCGTGATGCTCAAGGTTCTACATATATTTCAAACCCTGTTTCTGCGGAATTCCCGCAAAAGCAATTGTTCGCGTGAGAACCTGTATTTTTGCAAACTGCGTGGAAATACTTAAACTTAATAAAGGTATATGCAATCAACAATCAAGATAGATGTGTCGCTGGACGAGAAAAAATTGCCCAATGCGATCACCTGGCAGGCGAGCCAGAGTACTGCCGATTCTGCCAGGAATGCTAAAGCAATGATTCTCGCTTTCTGGGATGGAGCCGATAAAACCGCCATGCGGGTTGATCTTTGGACCAAGGAAATGATGGTTGATGAAATGGCCGATTTCTATTACCAGACATTGATCACCATGGCCGACAGTTATGAAAGGGCCACCCACCAGAAAGAACTGGTAGACGATATGAAGAAGTTTGCAAAGGAGTTTTATGAAAAGTTCCGGGCACTTCAACTGAAAGAAAGCAAAGCTTCCTGATTAACAGGATTTAAAAATTACCAATCATGAGTCTTGAAGAAAAAATAATGGCCGAGCTGAAACCAGCCATGCTGGCAAAGGATGAGAAAACCGTCCGCAGCCTGAGGGCCATCAAAAGCGCGATCATTCTCGCTAAAACCTCAGAAGGTGCGAAAGGTGAAATTTCTGAGGATAACGAAATTAAACTGCTGCAGAAACTGGTTAAATCGCGGAAAGATTCACTTGAAATTTTCAGGCAGCAAAACCGCGAGGATCTTGCGAAAAAAGAAGAAGAAGAGATTGCGGTTATCGAGAGATTTTTGCCTGCGCAGATGGGCGAAGCCGAACTAACTGATATCATCGCTGGCATCATCAGTGCCACCGGTGCCTCGTCGCCGGCCGATATGGGAAAAGTGATGGGCATCGCAAGCAAACAACTTGCCGGGAAGGCTGATGGCAAAACAATCAGCACCCTGGTAAAGCAACTCCTGTCAAAATAATAGCATGCTGATTGACGTAATCCTTTTGGTGTTGCTCCTTTTTGCCATCTTCAAAGGGTTACGAAAAGGGTTCATTGTAGCGGTTTTTTCATTAATCGGTTTTATCGTGGGGCTGGTAGCGGCTCTGAAACTATCCACCGTCGTTGCCGCGTACCTCGATGAATCGGTGAACATTTCGGCGAAATGGCTGCCTTTTCTTGCTTTTGCGCTGGTGTTCCTGGTAGTTGCACTATTGGTAAGACTTTTGGCCGCAGTAGTAGAATCCACTGTCGAGATGGCCATGATGGGCTGGGTGAACAGGATTGCCGGGGTATTGCTCTATGCAGTTTTATATGTCGTGATATTCAGTGTGTTGCTTTTTTTCGCAACAGAAATGAGTTTTTTTGATGAAGTCACCCTTGAAAACTCCGTCACTTATGACTATATCAGCCCCGTGGGCCCGATAGTAATCGACGCAATCGGGGCGTTATTACCCTGGTTCAAAGATATGTTCATCGAACTGCAGGAATTCTTCGCCCGCCTGTCGGAACAGGTACCGCCTCCCAAGCACGAGCTTTGATTTAAATTAATGGGGCATTTGGCCGGTCATTGCACTAAATTTGCCATTTAAGAAAAATGTTCTTTGCTTTGCAAGGGGTATTTTTTTTCGGCTAAATCGAGTATTTTAGCAGTTAATTGATTGACCTGAACTGACTTAGACGATGAATTACGAGATTAAACAAGAACAAAAATTCAAATTTATAGAAGAGGGTGAGGGTGAACCTTTGGTCCTGTTGCACGGACTTTTTGGCGCTCTCAGCAATTTTATGGATTTGATTGAATACTTCAGGCAACACTACAAAGTTGTAGTGCCGTTATTGCCTTTGTTTGAACTCGACCTTTTACACACTTCAGTCGGCGGGTTACAGAAATATGTTCACCGGTTCATCGAACACAAAAACTATCAAAACGTTCATCTCCTGGGAAATTCGCTTGGCGGTCATGTTGCCTTGCTTCATGCACTGAAACATCCTGAACGTATCAAATCACTGATTCTTACCGGAAGCTCAGGTTTATTTGAAAATGGTATGGGTGACACCTATCCAAAACGTGGTGACTATGAATACATACGGAAAAAAACAGAACTTACTTTTTACGATCCTAAAATAGCCAATAAAGAGTTAGTGGACGAAGTGTACGGCATAGTAAACAACCGTATGCAGGCAATCAAGATCATTGCACTGGCAAAATCTGCAATCAGGAATAACCTGGGAGAGGAAATCAGCCAGATCAAACAACCAACTTTACTCGTTTGGGGAAACAATGATGCGGTTACCCCACCCTTTGTCGGAAGAGAATTTCAACGCCTTATCCCAAATAGTGAACTCCATTTTATTGACAAGTGTGGCCATGCTCCGATGATGGAGGTGCCCGGCGAGTTCAACAAAATCCTTCATAAATTTTTGACAAAGCTGAGTGAACCTGCAGCGGTCGCCTGATTCTTGCCGTCTTGTACCTTGAAGTTGCTTTTTACGTATATTAGAATATGCGTGGCCCCGAGATTGTTAGAATCAAAAAAACTTTAAGTGTTAAATAAAGAAATCATTTCCTCAACTGTCCCCACCCTTAACCCGGATGACACGGTATTGCAGGCGCTTGATCTCATGTCTGAGTTTCATGTTTCGCAACTGGCCGTAGTTGCCCAGGATAAATACCTGGGGCTCGTTTTTGAGAACGACCTGCTCAATATGGACGATACCGCCCTGCTTAAAACCGCCGGTGATCATTTCTCCCGCGTGGCAGTGCATGCAAATACTCATTTCATCGAAGCCATACAGGCCTCCAACGACTATAATCTTACCGTTGTTCCCGTTGTAGAAAAAGAGAACGAATTCATCGGCGTGATTCAGGCAATAGATTTGCTAAAGGTTTTTGGCAGAATTACCGGTGCCAGTGATCCTGGGGGTGTAATAGTGCTGGAAATGGATCAGCGGAATTTTTCGTTCTCTGAAATCAGCAAACTTGTAGAAACAAACGATGCGCAGATTACCCAATTGAATACCTATTGGGACACGCAGGCTTCAGCGTTTTATGTAACGGTGAAGATCAACAAGTTTGAAATCAGCGATATCGTCGCAACCTTTCAGCGTTATGACTACCAGATCAAATATTATTTTGGTGAGGAGTTATATGAAAATGAGCTGAAAGATAATTACGATCACCTGATGAATTATCTTAAGATCTGACCTGGATTTCTGCCTTTAACATTGAGTAGCTGCCGGACTTTTACAGCGTTGCACCGGCATTCAACAAACCATTAAAAACAGACAGCGCCTGATCTTACATGCCGATGGGTAAAAAAATTTACGGGATCATTATCGGTTTTATATTGTTGTGCAGCGCAACCCTACAGGCCCAGCAAACAACCACGGATAAAGTGCCGGAAGTTGAACCTTCCAGGGTAATCAGCGAACCTTCCCCGGGCGGAACCCCGTTTGTGGTTGGTGAAATCTATATCGCGGGTAACAAACGCACCAAACCTTATATCATAGCCCGCGAACTGCCATTCAAAACGGGTGACAGCATTTACCTCCCGGAACTGGTTAATGGTTTTGAGATCGCACGTCAGCAATTGATGAACACTACCTTATTCAATGAAGTGGTGGTTGCACTTAAATCATTCAGGGGTACAACGGTCGATATCGTAATACAGGTAAAAGAACGCTGGTATATTTTTCCTCTTCCGCACCTGAAACCCGTCGATCGGAACCTTTCAGAATGGGCCAAACAAGGTTATGGTCTGGACAGGGTTAACTATGGTTTTAAATTCACGCATTATAATTTCTCAGGAAGAAACGACAAGTTGAGGTTATGGCTGATCACCGGTTATAGCCGCCAGATCGAGTTCCAGTACGATCAGCCTTATGCGGATAAAACCCTTAAACACGGCTACAAGATAGGTTTTGCCTACTCCTTTAATAAAGAAGTTAATTACAACACCATCGGTAATCAGCAACAATTCATCGACAGCCTTGCTGATGGTATAAAAAGAACTTACGGTAGTATCGAATACACTTACCGGCCCGGGCTGCGAACCTTTCACGGCGTGCGCCTTGCCGTTACGAACGAAAAGGTCGACAGCGGGGTGGTGGCGCTCAATCCAAAATACTATAATAATGGTCGTACCAGTGTGCTGTACCCGGAACTTGCCTACCACCTCAATTATGTAAAGGTTGACTATGTGCCGTTCCCGTTAAAAGGCTGGTCGGGTGAAGTCACTTTCCTGAAAAGGGGTATCAGTTCGAAAATGAATATGTGGCAATTGGGCGGTAAAATCAGCAGCAACCACGAACTCGCCAAAAAATTGTATTTCGGATGGCAGGCCCAGGGAACACTGAGGGTTCCTTTTGATCAGCCTTATATTAATCAGCGGATGTTTGGTTACAACGATTTTTATCTCCGTGGCCTGGAGAAATACGTGATCGACGGCGTTGCGGGACTGTTATCCCGCCAAACGCTGCGCCGGGAATTATTTCGCTTCAGTATTCCCACCTATCTTAAATCGAAATCCCATGACCGCATACCGTTTCGAATCTATGCCCGGACCTTCACCGACCTGGGATATGCTTACAGTAAAAATGCTTTTGCCAACACACTTAATAACCGTATGTTGTATACCGGTGGATTAGGAG
The DNA here is from genome assembly GCA_023416995.1 of Bacteroidota bacterium. Lineage (GTDB taxonomy): Bacteria > Bacteroidota > Bacteroidia > Chitinophagales > Chitinophagaceae > DATHKG01. Next base: position 177,168 of record JAEZGI010000020.1, on the reverse strand, counting down.
TAGATATCGTAACATTCTACGATTTTGTGGTGCGTGTAGATTATAGCTTCAACCAATTGGGTGAAAACGGGCTATTTTTGCACATCAAGGGTGATTTCTGATAAGAACTTATGAAAGTAGCCATTTATAGCCGGGTGATAGAAGAAGATAATCATGTTCAGGTACTGCAGCTACTTGAAGAACTCGCTCATGAGCAGATTGAAGCGGTGATCTATTACCCGTTTTACGAAGCAATCCGGGGTTTTGATTTTCCCAGTGCCATTTCTACTTTCAACAGCTCCGAGCAACTGGATGATTCGTTCGATTTCCTGATAAGTCTTGGCGGAGACGGTACACTTCTGGATACATTGTTGCTGGTAAAAGATAAAAACATACCGGTGATTGGTATCAACTTTGGCAGATTGGGTTTCCTGGCAAGCATTGGGCGCGACGAATTGCATAAAGCGGTTCGCGCTATCGTTAACCGAACAATCGTAATTGATCAACGGTCATTGGTTCATCTTGATGCCAACCTGCCGCTGTTCGACAGCGTACCTTATGGTCTGAATGAATTTGCCATACATAAAACGGACACTTCTCCCATGATAAAAATCCATACTTATCTGAACGGGGAGTTTCTGAATACATATTGGGCAGATGGTTTGATCGTTTCAACACCCACCGGTTCAACCGGGTATTCGCTCAGTTGCAACGGGCCGATCGTTTTCCCGGACTCAGCAAGTTTTGTGATTACGCCGGTAGCACCACATAACCTGAATGTGCGGCCGATCGTTGTTCCGGATAATAATATTATATCATTTGAAGTGGAAGGACGTACCGACCAGTTCATAGTGGCGCTTGATTCAAGACGGGAAATGGTTGACAGAAAAACGCAGCTGGCCGTAAGACGCGAGTCTTTTACGATGAGCCTGGTGCGGCTAAATGAAAACAATTTTCTTCAGACGCTCAGGAATAAACTATCCTGGGGTTTGGATACAAGAAATTAACTTTTCAAACAAAAGAAAAAATAAATTCGCGCGTTACAGGATTGCATCAATGGATTATAGTTAATATATTGACGGCCGTTTAGTACCCTCCTCCCTACGACAAAGCTCCATCCCCTGAAAACCGGTTAGAAAAGGCAAATAATTTATACTGAATATATGAAGAAGCTGTTTTTCGTCGTATTGCTGATGTCGACTGTGTATATGACCAATGCGCAATATGAGAGTATCGTGCAACAGGGTGAGATCGGATTATCTCTTGGCGCATCGCATTATTTTGGGGATCTGAATACACAGGCGCGTCTGAATAGGCCCAAACTCGCTGTTGGAGCCTTTTTCAGGAAGCAGTTTGGTAATTATGTCGGGATGCGTGTAAGTGCTCATTACACCCAACTAGGATATTCAGACATTTATTCAACAGATAATGATTACCAGCGCCGGCGCAACCTCAGCTTCAATTCGAATGTTTTTGAACTGGCTGTACAGGGTGATTTCAACTTCTTCAAATTTCTTCCCGGCGATCCGTACCACGCATTTACACCCTATGTAACGCTGGGGGCAGGAGTATTCAGCTACGATCCTTATGCTTATCTGAACAATCAAAAAATATTTCTTCGTCCTTTGGGCACGGAGGGCCAGGGCAATGCTGCCTATCCCGACCGCAAACCTTATGGAAGTATGGCTTTTGCGTTCCCGCTGGGTGTCGGGGTAAAATATGCAATCAACGACCGGATCAATATCGGTGCGGAAGTGACCCACCGTTTCACCACTACCGATTACCTGGATGATGTGAGCAAAACCTATGTGGGTGCAGATAAATTCCCTTTATTACCGGATGGCACCCCTTCCCAGGCCAGATTGCTCCAGGACAGGTCATATGAAACCGGCGAGATCATCGGTATCGAAGGCAGACAGCGCGGATTTTCCAAACAACGCGACCAGTATATCATTGCCGAAGTTTTCGTATCATTTAACATCACATCCTATCGTTGCCCCACTGCCAACTAAAAACCTTGCTCCACTTAATATTTTTGTACCTTCGTGCCCTTCAAAAAATGAGGTATGCAGAGCCTGAAGGAGCAAATTAAGATTGACCGCCTGCCCCGCCACATCGCTATCATTATGGATGGCAATGGCAGATGGGCCCAGGAAAAAGGCCAGGACCGCCTTTACGGGCATTTTCATGGCGTGGAAAGCGTGCGTGATATCGTGGAAGGTGCCGCCGAACTGGGAGTGGAATATCTTACGCTTTATGCTTTTTCAACCGAGAACTGGGATCGTCCAGAATATGAAGTGATCGGGCTGATGGAACTGCTTGCCGATACTATCCGGAAGGAAACAGAAACTCTCAACAAAAACAACATCCGGCTCCACGTAATCGGCGACAAAAAAATGTTACCCGATTATGCCAGGACACAGCTGGATGAATCGCTTGAAATCACCAGTAAAAACACCGGTCTGAATCTCATCATGGCGCTTAGTTACAGCAGCCGGTGGGAATTGCTGCAGGCGGTAAAAAATATCGCGATTGATGTGCGTGATGGAAAGCTCGATCCCGATACCATTGAACAGGACACGCTGAAAAAATATCTCGCCACCAGCGATCTTCCTGATCCGGAACTGATGATCCGTACAAGCGGTGAATACCGCATCAGCAATTTCCTGTTATATCAGCTGGCTTATGCAGAGCTGTATTTCACACAAGTAAGATGGCCGGATTTCCGGAAAGAGAATCTTTACGAAGCCATACTTGATTATCAAAAACGCGAGCGCCGTTTTGGAAAAACGGGTGACCAGATCAATAATGAAATTGCTATGACCTGATAATCTCCCCCAACCTGCTTTAACAAGTCACACAGAAACCACGTCTGGCCGGGCATCCCGACGTTATCTTTAACATATCATTTTTAATAAAACGTTTTAATTTGCTCAACTCTAAAATAACCGGAATGCTGCGGAAGATTACTCAGATTTTTTTTATCACTATTCTTACACTTCCTATTTCCTCCAGGCTCCGGGCGCAGGTTCAAGACACAATACCTGATTCTATTGATCCACGTTTGCAGGAAGTGCTTGAATCCACACAACCAAGAGAATATGTGATTGGTGGCATCAAGGTTACCGGCACAAAACGATACGACGAACAATTACTTATTTCAATTTCCGGTCTTAATGTTGGCGACAGGGTTACAGTGCCCGGCGGCGACAACTTCAGTAAAGCAATAAATAACCTTTGGAACCAGAGATTGTTTTCAAACGTCCAGATATTTTTTACAAAGCTTGAAGGCTCCAACCTTTTTATCGAAATAAATGTCCTGGAGCGTCCTGCCCTGTCGAAGTATTTTTTAAAAGGTACAGTTAAGAAATCAGAGATTGATGAGTTAAGACCCAAAACGGGTTTGGTCACCGGCCGTGTGGTTACAGAAAATGTGAAGTTGAATGCTACCGAAGCGATACAGAAATATTATACCGAAAAAGGTTTTCAGAGTGCTGAGGTCACAATCGAAGAGGTTCCCGATCCCGCACTTCCAAACTCAGTTATTCTCAACTTCCAGGTTGCCAAAGGAAACAAGGTACGGATAGCAGATGTGAACTTTTATGGTAACGAATCAGTAAGTGAGCTGAAGCTGAAAAAACAAATGAAGGGCACCAAAGAAATGTCGAGGTTGTCTATCCATCCTATCCAGCAGAATAGTCCTTATGGCGAAAACTCTACTCCAAGTTTCCGCGAATACATGGCGGATGCAGGATTTCTTTCTGTCACAAAAACAAAAGAAGTACTTGATCCATATTTCAGGTTTAAACTTTTTTCATCTGCAAAGTTCAACGAAACCAAATACCTGGAAGACAAACAGAAGGTATTAAGTTATTATAACTCTCTTGGTTTTCGTGATGCGGTAATTGCTGCGGATACTCAATACTATAATAATAAAGGAAACCTTTTTGTAGATATCAAAGTAGAAGAAGGCCGCAAATATTACTTTGGAAATATCACCTGGAGAGGGAACACTAAGTTCTCGGATTCCATCCTTAACCTGATTCTTGGTATCAGGAAAGGTGACATATATGACTTATCTATCCTTAACAAAAAGCTGGGTACAGAAATGACCGCTGAAGGTGGTGACATCAACAGTGAATACCAGAACGATGGTTATTTATTCTCGCGTATACAGCCCGTTGAAACTGCGGTTTACAATGATACAATCGATTTTGAGATCCGTATTGTTGAAGGTCCGCAAGCCGTATATAAAAACATTACCATCTCTGGTAATGAAAAAACAAAGGAGCACGTAATTCGTCGTGAGATCAGAACCCTGCCGGGTGAGAAATACAGTCGCCAGGAATTGATACGTACCAACCGGGAGATTGCGCAGCTGGGTTTCTTTAACCAGGAAAAGATTGGTATCAACCCGGTACCCAATCCTGATGATGGTACTGTTGACATTCATTATACTGTAGAAGAAAAATCTTCCGATCAGTTGGAGTTGTCGGCCGGATGGGGCGGTGGTATTGGTTTAACCGGTACCCTTGGAGTGTCATTCAACAACTTCAGTATTAAAAACATTCTGAAAAAATCTGCGTGGGATCCGTTACCAACGGGTGATGGCCAGAAGTTGAGTCTTCGTGTTCAAAGTAATGGTCGTGCGTACCAGTCTTACAACTTCTCTTTTACTGAACCCTGGTTAGGTGGAAAGAGAAAGAACTCACTTACAGTTGCAGTATATAAAAGTTTGTTCCGCACTGGTGGTTATAATCAAAGCACTAACCGTTATGTGTTCAGTGATTCAAACAGTTTAAAAAACTTTGGTGCTTCGGTTTCTTTGGGTAAGCAACTGAAATGGCCGGATGACTATTTCTCCTTAGTGTATTCATTAAGTTACACGCAGTACAAACTGAAGAATTATCCATATTTCAGCCGCGACTTTACCGATGGTACTTCAAACAATCTTAGTTTGAAAGTCGCGATAGGAAGAAATTCGGCTGGTCCGAACCCGATCTTCCCAACAAGTGGATCAAACTTCCTTTTAAGTGGACAGTTTACACCACCATACTCATTGTTCAATAAGAACGTGACCGCGGAGAATACATTCAAATTTCCGGAGTTTCACAAATGGCGTTTTAATGCAGAATGGTTTGTACCCATCGGGCGCGCTTTTGGTGCTGAGCGTACCAACCAGTTTGTGTTGAAGATTGCTGCCAAGTATGGCTTTATGGGCCGATATAATAAAGATCTGCCGTTCTCGCCATTTGAGCGATTCCAGGTGGGTGACGCCGGTCTTGCCAACGGAAACATGATCCTGGGTTATGATATCATTGCACACAGGGGCTATCCGGTGTATGAGAATTCGGATCCCAAGGTTAATCCTGATCAGCAGAATGCCAGCAGGTTCTTTACCATGTTCAACAAATACACGCTTGAACTCCGTTATCCGTTTACCACCAACCCCAGCAGTACTATTTATGGTACCGTTTGGTTTGAAGCTGCCAACGGCTGGTACGATTACAAATCGTACAACCCGTTCCGTCTTCGCCGGTCAGCCGGTGTGGGCGCAAGGTTCTTCCTGCCAATGTTTGGTTTGCTTGGGTTTGACTATGGTGTCGGATTCGACAGATTGCGTCCGGGCGGTAGTCTGAAAGACGCCAGCCGCTTTACATTCATGCTGGGTTTTGAACCGGAATAATGGTCGGTTCCACAGATCATAAATTTTGGTTGAAAGTGGCGCAAAGGTTGTTGTACAGCAGGTTTTACATTATCTTCAATCCAATTAAAGGGCACAAAGATGCGGTGATACCCGTGGGTTTTACCGCAAGTTCCAGCCTGCCCTGCTCACAAAACAATTAATAAGGATGAAAAAGTTATTCATTTTTGCGGCGCTGGTGCTGAGTTTATCTGCAGCGAATGCACAGCGATATGGAATCGTTGATACCAAGTATATCCTGGATAAAATTCCGGATTACAAGGATGCCCAGAAAAAGCTTGACCAGTTCAGTGCGCAATGGCAAAAAGAAATTGACGATAAACAAGTTGTTTTGGACAGGATGTATAAGGACTTTGACGCTGAACAGGTTATGCTGAGCGATGAGTTAAAGAAGCGCCGCGAGGACGAATTATTTGTCCGGGAAAAGGAAGTGCGGGATCTGCAGAGAAAACGCTTTGGTTTTGAAGGAGATCTGTTTAAAAAACGGCAGGAACTGGTGAAACCCATACAGGATAAGGTTTACAACGCGATACAGAAGATCGCTGTGAACCGTCAGTTTGACTTTATTTTGGATAAAAGTGAAGGAATTACTGTTATCTTTGCCGACCCAAAACTGGATCGTAGCGAAGATGTACTAAAGGAATTGGGTGTTAAATAATACCAAAACAATTGCGCTTAATACAACCCTGTGGTGTTATTTCGCAACTTATAATTTTAATTCGATTTTAAAACTAAAACAACATCGCATCGGTTTATCACTGCGACTTAAAAAACAAAGAACAATGAAAAAGTTTTTTTCTGCCGGTTTGTTTGCATTTGTGCTGATGGCGGCTGCTAACCAGGTAACTGCTCAAACTAAGTACGGGTACATCAGTACCCAGGAACTCATCAGCGTTATGCCCGATGCGGCCAAAGCTGATACCACCCTTTCCCAACTCCGTGAGGCCCTGATTCAAAATCTGAGAGACAAGGAAACAACTTTCCAGTCTAGTCTCGACAAATTCTACAAAGACTCTACTACCTTAAGTGCGGCTGTAAAAGAAGTACGTCGTACAGAACTTCAGAAAATTTACCAGGATCTCGCAGGTGAAGAGCAAAGAATTCAACAACAACTACAGGAAAGACAACAAGGTCTTATGGGTCCTATCTATAAGAAAGCGCTTGATGCCATCCAGGCGGTTGCTAAGGAAAACAACTTCGCTTATATTTTTGAAAGAGAAAGCGTATTGGTTGCACCTCCCGGTGATAACGTATTACCACTCGTTGCAAAAAAGCTGAACATCAAGTTGCCAGCTAATGCAAGCAGCAACCAGGGTACAACACCGCCAGCAACTACTCCTGCTAAAAACTAAATTGTTAGCCTGGTTTCCAGGTGTTACGATACTAAACCGTTCTCCAGTGGAGAGCGGTTTTTTTTTGATGGTTATATCATCTGCTAAAACGTAGCATTATAAAACAGGTTAGTTAAGTTTGTGTATCATGAACGCACCCATTGGCATATTCGATTCGGGCTATGGTGGTCTGACAGTAATGAAAGAAATTGTTCAGCAGTTGCCACAATACGATTATCTGTACCTGGGCGATAATGCACGTGCGCCTTATGGTCCAAGATCGTTTGCTACGGTTTACAGGTATACACTCGAATGTGTTCAGTGGTTTTTTGCAAACAATTGCCCCTTGGTTATACTGGCCTGTAATACCGCATCTGCAAAAGCATTGCGAACCATCCAGCAACAGGACCTTCCAAAGATGGATGCCGACCGGCGTGTGCTGGGAGTAATACGTCCAACCACTGAACTGATTGGGAAACAAAGCCAAACGGGTCATGTGGGTTTGCTCGCTACCACGGGCACCGTAGCTTCGGGTTCATATCCCCTGGAGATTGAGAAGTTTTCTCCCGGCATTAAGGTTTCACAGGAGGCTTGTCCTATCTGGGTGCCATTGATTGAAAACAATGAACATCAATCACCTGGAGCCGGCTATTTTATTCGCAAACACGTTGATGCATTAATTAGGAAGGACCCCCTGATTGATACTGTCTTGCTGGCTTGCACGCACTATCCGTTGATTGCAGATCAGATCAGGGAATATCTACCTGTGGGAACAAGTGTGCTTTCACAGGGCAGCATCGTCGCCGATAGTCTGGTAGATTATCTGCAGCGGCACCCTGAGATGGAGACCAGGCTCAGCCGGAACGGCAGCCGGACTTTTAGGACAACGGACTCGTCAACGGATTTTGACCAGCATGCAACCGCGTTTTATGGCGCCCCTGTGTTGTCTGAACAGGTTTCTTTCTAGATAAATAAAATACTAGCCGGAAAATTTAGAGAAGCAGGGCTTTCCTTATATCTTGAGTTGTTTTACAACCCTTAACCCCCTCCTCCATGTTTAAATTCGTGAAAAGCAGCGTGCTTGCGCTGGCTTTATTTGCAATGTGTGCCTGTGGCAAAGAAAAAAGTTTTGAAGTTCCGGGTTCTACCGGAGTTCCCAACAATGTAAACGGTAAACTTTCAATGACCATCGATGGTAAAGGTTGGATAGCCGACCGGTTTGCAGTAGCTTCTTCTGACCAGGGAGTAACCGCCATCTTCGGCCAGAATACCCAGGGTAAATCGTTGGTAATTACCCTGCTGGGATCCACAACCGGCGAATACGTTCTAAACCAGAACAGCCTTCATGCGGCAGCGTGGACAGACAGTACTGAAACGAGCCGGGTGGCGTACACCACTAACCAGGGCGTTAACCCGGTCGATGCGGGCGGTATTGTGAATGTAGTGAAGATCGATGCAGTTAAAGGAACCATCTCAGGAACCTTTCAGTTCAACCTGTTCCGTGATATGGACAATGGCCGCAAAACCGTGATTGATGGTGTTTTCCAGGACCTGCCATTAAACGGAAGTGCTACAGGTGGCGGAAACGGACCAGGAGGTAACGGAAGCGGTAACAACGGGGGTGGAAACAACGGCGGTGGAAACAACGGCGGTGTTCCGACGGGTAGTAACATGACTGTATCCATCGACGGTGCCGCATATACCCCTAAAATTGTTTCCGGGAGCACATTACAGGACAGGCTGATTTTGTCGGGCGTTGATACCGACGGAACAAAAATGATCACTATCCAGGTTGCCTCAAACATTACCCCCGGAACTTATGGACTGGGTGGTGCCACCGGGAACATCGCTTTTTACAATGCTGCGGCATTGGAAGCATATATTGCCGACTCTGGCAAACTGGTTATTACTGAGCACGATAAAAACGCTAAACGCATCAAGGGTACTTTTGAATTTAACGGCATCAACCCGCTCACAAATGCTACTAGGAAATTGACCAAAGGGTCCTTTTCTATTGATTATAACTAGGAGAAAAAAAGCCGGAAACTGCTTGGCTCAAATAAGCTTTTTGTATTACCTTTGCCGTCCCTTTCACGGCAGATACGGGATGGTGCCCGTGCTGTAGTTTGAAATGATGCCTGTTTCTCCACAGGCAATATTCCAGAACGGGTTAGTAATTTAAAAAAAGAAAACAATGAAACGCACATTCCAGCCACACAGGCGCCGTCGTAAATCAGTTCACGGATTCCGTAAACGTATGCAATCCGCTAACGGTCGCAAAGTATTGGCAAGCCGTAGAGCAAAGGGACGTCATAAACTGACTGTTTCTGATGAGAGCCGCTTAAAATAATACCGAAAGATCAAATCGAACAATACTTAGCCCCCATTTGTGGGGCTTTTTTTGTTTCTGCGGACGGAGATTGTGTTTATTAACTTTGAAAAAAGTAAAATTATTAATAACCAGGCGACCTTAGGGAGAACTGAGCGGCTAAAAAGCCGAAAACTCATAGAATTACTCTTCCGCGATGGAAAAAGTATCACAGCTTTCCCGTTGCGTATTACCTATGCACGGCCATTGGTTGGTACTGCAACCCTGCAGGCTGGTTTCAGTGCCAGTAGCCGGAATTTTAAGAAGGCCGCTGATCGTAACAGGATCAAAAGATTATTGCGGGAGGCATACCGTAAGCAGAAACCAGCTCTGGAAAAACAGGTCGGATTAACCGGAGGGAAGATGATCCTTTTTATCATTTACACCGGCAAAGAAGTCCCGGACCTTAAACTGGTTGAGGAGAAAATGAAATTGCTGATTGATAAATTAATTAATCAAACAAACTAGTATCGGATCAGAATCGCTAACAGTGTTTCTGATTCGAAACTGCATACTAAACCGAACAGCAGCCAAAGAAGATCGTCAGATAATTATGAGGCAGTTACTTCAAATATTGAGTTATCCATTCATTGCACTCATCAGGATCTACCAACTGGTAATTTCGCCATGGCTCGGTCCCCAATGCCGGTACACGCCTACCTGTTCAAATTATGCTTTGCAGGCTTTAAAGAAATATGGTTTGTTTAAAGGATTCTGGCTTTCTATCAAAAGGATCTCACGTTGCCATCCCTGGGGCGGGCATGGAGAGGATCCGGTGCCTTAGCAAAGTTGCTTTGCCCTGACACCGGATCAAAATAGTTTTATTCGGTACCGGTTGAATCAGTGCTGACCATTGGTCTTAACTTCTCAACAATTTCACGCATTTCTTTATTAGTATAAAACTTATAGATCTCATGTTCCTTGCCACCTTCAAATGTTGTTGGCATGGTAAGATAAGGTCCAATCACCTGGGCATTACCGTTAGCAGTGATTTTTGTGATCTGACCCGGAGCGAGGAAAAAATTTCTGTTGGCAGCATTTGCGTTAGAGCCCACCATTAATTGCGAAAGACTATCAACCCGCTGCTTCAGTACTTCGCGTGAGATTTTTGTTTCACCCGTTCCCTCACCTACACGCTGATAACTTCCTACAAGCGTATCCTTCTTAAGATTCAGTACATATAATCCCGCTTCCGCAACCGGTAATTCAGTAACACCTTCAAATCCTTTGATAGATATGGTTTCACCGGTAACGCGCAATTTCTTTTCATTATGTCTTGTACCCGGCTCAAGGGTCACAGAGTTTTCGCCTAAGGTTATATTACCGCTGGACATGATCAACACTTCTTTTGTGTCACCTGAACAAGCAGTAAATAATAAAGCGGCAGAAGCCATTGCTGCAGAAAAGATCTTTGATTGTTTCATGTGCTAAATATATGTTGTTCAAAAAAGAATCCCGGCTTATAACCGGGATCCCATTTAAAAAATAGATTAAAATTATTTCGAGGCTTTTTCGAAATGCTCGTTCACTTTGTTCCAGTTAACAGCGTTCCAGAAAGCTGCAAGATATTCCGGGCGTCTGTTCTGATATTTCAGGTAGTATGCATGTTCCCATACATCTACTCCTACTACCGGGGTACCTTTCACTTCAGCAACATCCATTAAAGGATTATCCTGGTTTGGTGTTGAAGTTACTTCCAATTTACCATCTTTAACGATAAGCCAGGCCCAGCCTGATCCAAAGCGGGTTGCGCCTGCTGCATTGAATTTTTCTTTGAACGCATCAAAAGAACCAAATGTGCTGTTGATAGCTTCTCCGATTTTGCCCGTAGGTGCACCGCCTGCATTGGGAGCAAGTATTTCCCAGAAGAAGCTGTGATTCCAGTGACCACCACCGTTGTTGCGAACTGCAGGGCTGATAGTGCCTGCAACTTTAACTAATTCCTCTAAAGATTTATTTTCATTAGGCGTACCTGCAACCGCTTTGTTCAAATTATCGACATAAGCTTGATGGTGTTTACCATGGTGAATCTGCATGGTTTGACTATCAATATGTGGTTCGAGAGCGTCGTGCGCATATGGAAGCGCAGGGAGTGTAAAAGCCATAATTCTAATATTAAAGATTAATGATAAAAAGAGCTTTGATGTTTTTCAATCTAATAGGTATAACAAATTTAGCCCTGTTAGGTTGATTCTCAAATATAAAGATTCAGTGAAGCGGCAAACCTGTCTTCGTATCAAAAACATGGCCACCTTTAAAAACTCATTTATTTGAGTGGTGACAACGATTTTATAGTAAATTACCCGACGAAAAAATATTGTTAATCAAATCATTTGCAAACCAATATGAGCAAAAGTTCGACAACCGGTAATTCCCGCCGGAGTTTTATCCAGAAAGTGAGCAAGGGTGTTGCCGCGGCTACCATCATTCCATCATTTGCCAGCGCAGCTGAAGAGCAACAGCATATTGAATGGATGAAAAGGGAACATTTCAGCGCAAACGACAATGTACAGATAGCATTAATTGGTGCGGGTGGTATGGGCAATGAAGATGCCAGAACCTGCACATCGATTCCTGGTGTGAAACTTATTGCGGCATGTGACCTTTATGATGGGCGCCTCCAGGACGCAAAGAAAAAGTACGGCAACGACATATTTGTTACGAAAGATTACCGTGAAATTCTTTCAAGAAAAGATATCGACGCAGTTATAGTTGCGACTCCTGATCACTGGCACAAAGACATCTCGGTTGCAGCAATGAATGCTGGTAAAGCAGTGTATTGTGAAAAACCAATGGTGCATGATATAACAGAAGGTCCCGAAGTGTTGGCTGCGCAGGCAAAAAACAAAGTGGTGTTCCAGGTAGGCAGCCAGGGTATGAGTTCACTTGGTAATGAAAAGGCACGTGAGCTGCTCGAAGCGGGTGCTATCGGTAAACTGAACTATGCAGAAGGATTCTGGGCACGCAATACACCAGGCGGCGCATGGCAATACGATATCCCTGAAGATGGTAATGAAAAAACGGTAGACTGGAAACGCTTCCTGCACAAATATCCAAACCGGCCTTTTGATGCAAAACGTTTTTTCCGCTGGCGCTGTTTCAAAGATTATGGTACCGGTGTTTCTGGTGATCTGTTTGTACACCTGTTCAGCAGTTTGCATTCAATTGTAGGCACTACCGGGCCAACAAAGATCATGTCAACCGGCGGTCTCCGTTACTGGAAAGATGGTCGCGAAGTGCCGGACATCCTGCTTGGAATGTTCGATTATCCCGCATCAGAAAAACATGGCGCGTTTAATCTTTCACTGCGAGTAAATTTTGTTGATGGATCGGGTGGTAACAGCTCGTTGCGTCTTGTGGGTAATGAAGGAACCATGGATGTTGAATGGGATAAAGTAACACTTACACAAAACAAATTCTGGCCACCGGATAACTACGCGAAGTACTTCGCAGAACGTCAGTACGAAAAAGATTACGATCGCAAAAAGATGGCTGCACCCGGAACCACAGAGTTCCTTGCTGAGAAAGGATATAAGGGCGCACATTACGATCACCATTATAACTGGATCCGTGCCATTCGCGGAGGTAAACCTGTTATTGAAGACGCCGTGTTTGGTTATCGGGCGGCTGCTCCGGCATTGTTGTGTAACGACAGCTTTTATGACGATAAGCCAATCAAGTGGGATCCCAAAAACATGAAACTTATCAGTTAAGAGAGCAGGATATCAATAATAACTTTTAAAAAATAAATTGATAAACATGTGGAATAAATTTGCTGTGGTACCGGTAGTTGCCGCAATGGCTGTTGTTATGTCTTTTACAGACAGCACCTCCTTTTACCAGGGCGCAGACAATGTGCTTACTGCACAGGAAAAGCAACAGGGCTGGCAACTGCTTTTTGATGGTAAGTCTATGAATGGCTGGCGCACCTATAAAAATAAAAAGTCTGATGGCTGGCTCATAGAAAATGGTGAGTTGAAGTGCAAAACAGAAGGGGTGAAAAGTCGTGCTGATCTTATCACTTCAGAGATGTATGGCGATTTTGAATTCCTGATCGACTGGAAGGTTGATAAGGGTGCGAACGGTGGCATTATTTACAGGGCCACTGAAAAATATGGCTCCTCTTATGAATCAGGTCCGGAATACCAGTTGATTGATGATCTGGGCTATCCCGAAAAGCTGGAAGACTGGCAGAAAAGCGGCGCTGATTATGCCATGCATCCACCAGCTAAAATCATGTCCAGGCCTGCCGGGGAATACAATACCACAAAGATCGTAGCAAAGGGTATGCACATCGAACACTGGTTAAATGGTGAGAAGGTTGCAGATTTTACCATTGGCACACCGGAATGGCTGGAATTGAAGGCAAAAAGTAAATTTAAAGACAAGGCTGACTGGGCCATGGCAAAGGCCGGTTATATAGCCTTACAGGATCACGGCGGCGGGCTGAGTTTTAAAAATATCAAGATTCGTAAGCTGTAATTACTGCTTCTAACGTATATGCATAAACGGCATCGCAGACACTGTGATGTCGTTTATCGTTTTGAGCGGAAAAATTCTTTCATAAGCAGGGCACACTCATCTTTCATGATGCCCTTAACCACTTCAGTTTTTGGATGAAATGGCCACTGTGGATCAGTGATACGTCTGTGCCCGTTTTTTTCATCGTCGGCTCCCCACACTATTCTTGCAATCTTGCTCCAATACAATGCGCCGGCGCACATCAGGCAGGGTTCAACCGTAACATATAGGGTTGCGCCGGGCAAATATTTACTGCCGAGGAAATTAAATGCTGAGGTAAGTGCAATGATTTCAGCATGTGCGGTCGGATCATTCAAACGTTCTACCTGGTTGTGGCCGCGGGCAATAATCTGATCGTTCATCACTACAACTGCACCAACGGGAACCTCGCCGTCATTATAAGCTTTCAGGGCTTCTTTGTAAGCGTGCGACATATAAAACTCATCCGTCATTGCTGGTAGTTTTGGATTATTATACTTCTTCCGTTTGGTAGGCCGCCTGTTTAACTGGTATTGCTTCCTTTTTTATGATCTCTGTCGAAGCGGGTTTCATGTATTTATTCAGGTTGATCAATAAAACACTGAACAAGATAATGGCGAGCCCGGCAATCTGGACAACACTAAGTTCTTCTCCTACAAACAATACACCGAGCAGAACAGCAACTATTGGATTCACGTATGAGTGTGTGCTTACCTGCGTTGCCGGACGCACCCGCAGCAGCCAAACATAGGAACTATAACCCAATATACTTCCGAAAAAAACCAGGTAGCCAACCGATAACCAGGCCGTTACTGATGGCGCAGAAAAACTGAAGCCTTTTGTTTCACCCGAAATTAAACTGACCAGCGTAAAAGCTACACCAGCGCTCAGCATTTGCCAGCTTGTGTTAACAACATTTGAAGCTTTGGTTGCTTTATATTTTGAATACAATGAACCTCCGGCCCAGGCAATGGATCCGATAACCAATGAACCTGTAGCAATGATCTGCAATACAGAACCACTGCCGGAAATCGCATCCATTACATTTTCGCTGAATAAAACGATCACACCAATAAAACCAATCAGCAAACCGGTAATGATGCTTTTGCTTTTGAGATTAATACCCCAGTTGCGTTTATCGAGCATCACGAACCATATAGGCCCTGCTGATACAAGTATGGCTACAAGACTGCTGGCAAGATATTGCTCGGACCATACTACCGCTCCGTTACCAATGCCCAGCATCAACAAGCCACTGACAATTGCCGGTTTAATATCCTGCCAGTTGAACAAGGTTTCCTTTGTATAACCACACCAGATGAACATCAATACGGCCGCAACCACAAAACGTAAAGCTGCCATCAGGAATGGAGGAAAATCTTCAATAGCGAGCCTGATAAAAAAATAGGTAGATCCCCAAACAATATACACCACTGCAAAGGCAAGGATCACCATCAGTTTTGAGGGAGCAGCTTTTACGATGTTCGACATAAACTACTATTTAGCTATTACGATGTTGTTTTCTTCTTTCACTGTTTCAAGTACAATGGTTGTACGTGTAGAAACAATGCTTTTTATTTTGCTCAGCTTTGTTCGCATGATCTCCATCAATGATGCCGAGTCGGCGGTTCGCACTTTGATCAGGAAACAATCCTCGCCGGCTACATGATGCACTTCCTGTACTTCTTCAATACCCGCAATTGCCTCGCCAGTGGCTGATGAACCCATGCCATCTGACGCTTTTATAAAGATGAAAGCCAGTAACCGTTGATTTACCGCCATCGGGTCAATACGCGTGGAATACCCCTTTATAACCATCTTTTGCTCAAGTTTCTTTACCCGCTCAAGAACCGCAGACGGTGCCATCTCTAACTGCCTGGCCATTTCAACATTGGTGATCCGGGCATTGGGTTGAAGCAATGAAAGAATCTTCCAGTCAATTTCGTCAAGCGTGATTTCCATAATTCAGCATTTGGGGGGAGAAATTTATTCTGAATTCAAAGGTATAAAAGAATTTTATTCGGTTCGTCAAAACTAAATGCAAATATTATTCTTATCATGTGGCAGATCAGCTTTCAAAAAATGTTATAACTTGATGATTCACTTGTAAATGACGAGCATGACATCATCTTTGCCTCAGGTTATCATTGCATTACTCGCCGGAATATTTATCATCATTCTACTTACAACGCGTTTCAGGGTACATGCTTTTTTCGCACTGATCATTGCCAGTTTTGTGGTTGGCCTGGGTGTACAAATCCCTACATTACAAGTAGTTAATCTTGTTAAGGAAGGCTTTGGTAATATCATGAAATCGCTGGGGCTCATCATTGTATTAGGCACTGCCCTGGGAGTGTTGCTTGAACATACCGGCAGCACACGCGTGATGGCGGGTTATATACTAAAACGGGTGGGTGAAAGATATGCCGCCTTTGCGATGAGCATCACGGGTTTCGTGGTCGGGTTACCCATTTTTTGTGATTCAGGATATATTGTGTTAAGTGGGTTAAATAAGTCGTTGGCACGGCGAACCGGTATCTCAATAGTTATAATGAGTGTTTCACTGGCCACCGGTTTATATGCCGTTCACTGTCTTATTCCCCCGCACCCCGGCGCCGCGGCTGCTGCAGGCGCATTGTCCGTTCCCTTTGGAAAGCTGATACTCATTGGCGTAATTGTGGCTTTTCCTGCGATGCTTATCGGGCATTGGTGGGCAAAATATGCAGGTAAAAAGATTCCTTATCTGCGCACGGTTGAAGAACATGTTGATGTTGATCATGAGCATCTGCCATCTCCGCTGAAGGCGTTTCTGCCGGTTGTCGTTCCGATATTATTGATCGCTGCACATTCTGTTGTTGAAGGCAATGCTGCTCCTACACCCTGGCAGCAACTCATATTGGTGCTGGGCGATCCTGTAATTGCGCTGGCCGTTGGGGTGCTGCTGGCGATGAATGCCGGTTCAAAATGGACCTCTGCTTCGTTGGGTAAACTACTTACTGATGCGGCAGAAAAAGCCGGTGGAATACTAGTGATCATTGGTGCCGGCGGCGCTTTTGGAGCAGTGCTTGCCGCCACAAAAATTGGTGAGCATTTTGGAAACGCCGTTGCGCTGGGCAGCCTGGGCATACTCTTTCCTTTTCTGCTGACCTTTGTACTGAAAACCGCACAGGGTTCTTCAACGGTTGCCATTATCACTGCGGCATCAGTGGTGCTTCCCCTGTTACCTGCTTTGCAACTCGATACCGAAAACGGCAGGCTGCTAAGTGTACTTGCCATGGGTGCAGGTTCGATGATGATCTCCCATGCCAACGATGCTTATTTTTGGGTGATTGCAAAATTTTCCGGACTCGATATGAAAACGATGTTAAGGGTATACTCGGTATCCACAATCTGGATGGGATTGGTGAGCCTGCTGATGATCTACCTTGTCTCTATTGTGCTTTGATAAATTCAACAAACATGCAACTACAGAAGCTGAGACAGTTCTATGACTCCGGTGCTACAAGGGGTTATGAGTTCCGGATACAACAACTGAAAAAGTTGCGTGAGATTATCATCACAAATGAAACGGCCATTACAGATGCTCTTTACAGGGATCTTCATAAAAGCCGTGAAGAGGCGTACGCTACAGAGATCGGTCTTTTTCTTGCCGAGATAAATCATACCATCAACAAACTGCGTAAATGGATGGCGCCGGTAAAAACAAAAACCACACTGGCAAATCTTCCATCAAAAAGTATGGTGCTTCGTGATCCCCTCGGAGTGGTGCTTGTGATTGCCCCGTGGAATTATCCGTTTCAACTCGTTGCTGTACCGCTTATGGCTGCCATGGCTGCCGGTAATTGTGTGGTGATAAAACCCAGTGAACTCACCCCCGCAACGGCGGAACTTATAACGAGGCTCATCACGGATAATTTTCCTTCTGAATATATTTCTGTAGCAACAGGTGACGGTGAAAAGGTGATTCCGCAAATGATGAATGAATTTCGTTTTGATCATTTGTTCTTTACCGGCAGTCCTGGCGTGGGTAAAGCGCTTTACCAGCTTGCCGCCAAACAATTGATACCGGTTACCCTTGAACTTGGCGGCAAAAGCCCCGCTGTTATTGAAGCGGATGCCAATCTAACGGTTGCGGCAAACCGAATTGCATTAGGCAAATTTATAAATGCGGGACAAACATGCATAGCGCCTGATTACCTGTTGGTGCATGAATCTGTAAAGGACCGGTTTGTTGCGGCATTGATCAGATCGATCGAAAATTTTTATACTGCAGATCCGCAAACAAGTTATGATTATGGAAGGATCATTAATTCGAAAAGGTTTGATGTGTTGATTGATCTTTTAGCCGGTTCAAATTTGATTTTTGGCGGTAAACATAACCGTGATGAACTTTATATCGGGCCGGCGATCGTTGAAGTATCGGACACTAATGTTCCGTTAATGCAGCAGGAAATCTTTGGCCCAATATTACCACTGATCACCTTCTCAGCGTTTGATGAGGCGATCGGCATCATCAGGCAGAATCCTGATCCGCTTGCATTTTATGTATTTACTGCCAATCAGAAACAAGCTGACAATTGGGTCGGAGACCTGTCATTCGGCGGCGGTTGTATAAACAATACGGCTTATCATTTTACAAATATTCATCTGCCTTTTGGCGGTGTTGGCAATAGCGGTATTGGTAATTATCACGGTCGTTACAGTTTTGAGATCTTCAGCCGCCAGAAATCTGTCATGAAGACACCTGTGTGGTTCGACCCCGCGATTCGCTATCCTTCGTTCAAAGGAAAGATTGATCTTCTAAAAAAGATCTTTAGGTAAATTTGCAGCAGATATGGTTAAGAAACTGAGAAAACGATATGTTGGTTTGATTCTGGTAGTCGTACTGTTATTGAGTGCCTTTACGTATTACCTGGCAGTGAACCGAAATTCAAGAGATATGTCTGTTAAACAAAAAATACTCAGAGCGGTGTATCCTGTATTTACATCTGTTACCAGGATGTTTGGCAAAAATTCTGAAGTATTAACGAATAGCAATTATGTGCGCCCATCACAGTCGCTATATGATTTACATATTAAACTGAATAGCGGTAGTGATCTGCAGCTAAGCAATCTTGCGGGTAAAAAAATCCTTTTTGTAAATACCGCATCCGATTGCGGGTATACGGGACAATATGATGAATTGCAAAAATTACAATCAAGGTTTGCAGGCAAACTACAGGTGATTGGATTTCCTGCAAACGATTTTAGTGAACAGGAGAAAGGTTCTGACGAACAGATTATGCAGTTCTGTAAACTCAATTATGGAATCACTTTTCCCTTATCCGTTAAATCTGTTGTTGTACAGACGCCAGAGCAGCATCCTGTGTTCAGGTGGCTGAGTGATAAGTCTCAAAATGGTTGGAACAGTAAGGCGCCATCATGGAACTTTTCAAAATACCTGGTTGATGAACACGGCGTGTTAACGCATTATTTTGATCCTTCGGTAAATCCGCTCGGAACTGAAGTAATTGATGCCATTATTAAACCTGCAGCTTTAAATCCCGCTTAGACAGGACACTTTTCGTGGTAGTTTTCTAAAACGATGGGTGTTTTTTCAAACTGGAAACCTGAATATTGTACGATGATTTCGTTCAGCACCTCATTAATTTCTTCCGGCGTTTTGAGTGTGACCAGGCGTGCGCGGAACTCTTTGATGTTTGGTAAACCTTTCAAATAGTTGGCGTAGTGTCTCCGCATTTCGTTAATGCCAACGACTGGTCCTTTCCATTCCACTGAACGCAGCAGGTGTTTGCGACAAACCGCTACCCGGTCACTGACTGTTGGAGGAGGCAGATGCTCACCGGTTTTCATAAAATGTTTGATCTCATTAAAGATCCAGGGGTAACCAATAGCTGCCCGGCCGATCATAATACCGTCGACACCATACCTGTTTTTATATTCAACCGCTTTTTCGGGAGAGTCGATATCACCGTTCCCAAAAATCGGGATCCTTATCCTTGGATTGTTTTTGACTTTCCCGATCAAGGTCCAGTCGGCTTCACCTTTATACATCTGGGTGCGGGTTCTGCCATGAATAGCCAGGGCTTTTATACCAACATCCTGTAGTCGCTCAGCAACTTCTTCAATATTCAGTGAGTTGTCGTCCCAGCCTAAACGGGTTTTGACCGTAACGGGAAGGGAGGTGGATTTCACTACTGCGGAGGTCAACCGAACCATAAGGTCGATATCTTTCAAAACTCCAGCCCCAGCACCTTTCAGTGCCACCTTTTTAACAGGACATCCAAAATTAATATCGAGAAGGTCCGGGTTGGTAACTTCAACAATTTTGGCGGCAAGCGACAGGCTTTCTTCATCTCCCCCGAATATCTGTATGCCAACCGGGCGTTCGTAATCAAATATGTCAAGTTTCTGCCGGCTTTTGATGGCATCACGGATCAACCCTTCAGACGAAATAAATTCCGTGTACATGAGGTCGGCACCATTGTCCTTACAAACCGCCCGGAAGGGAGGATCGCTTACATCTTCCATAGGTGCCAGCAGTAAAGGAAATTCCTGTAACTGTATGTTGCCGATCTGAATCATATTTCTCCGTTTTCTGCCTTACCGCAATGGCTGGATATCCTTATCTTGCGTGCTTTGAACGGGCCAAAATTACGTACTAATCCCCGTTTATACCAGCTCATGACCGGTCAAATACGAATTAAATCTCCTCACACACAGCTTGGCGTGCTCCTGTTGGTTTACTTCATACCACAGCTTTTGCTGGTATCTGTTGCACAGTTGTTTTTGAAGGGGCAGTTTGACATGAAGTCGCAGGACATATCAACGCTTAAATGGATACAGGCTATATCATCGCTGTTTCTTTTTCTGCTACCAGCCCTACTTTATGCGTTATTTACTTTTAACGGTCAGTATGCCAGGAGGTTAGGTCTTCAACAGCCCGTAAAACCAGCTATGTATGTGCTGGGCGTAGCCTGTATGTTGCTGGCATTTCCGTTGGTTTTCTGGCTGGGTGAGATCAATCAGCGCATCCCAATGCCGCCATCGGTAATTGAGATGGAAAGACAGGCAGCTGTGCAAATGGAGAAATTTCTAAAGGTTAACGGACCGGCAGATATCCTGGTAAATCTTGTCATCATAGCCTTGCTGCCCGCTATCTGTGAAGAGCTGTTTTTTCGCGGTGCCATGCAAAGGGTGATGATTCAGGTAACCCGCCGCCCCTGGGCAGGGATCATTGTGACCGCAGCCTTGTTTTCGGCCTTGCATTTTCAGTTCCAGGGTTTCCTGCCAAGAATGTTCCTGGGTATTCTGCTGGGTGCATTGTATTGGTTTAGCGGCAGCCTGTGGACAAGCATTCTTGCACATTTTGTAACAAACGCGGTACAGGTAATTGCAGCTTCTTATGCTACCCGATACATAACTGAAAACCCGGTGGTACCCGTCTTTCTTGCTTTAGCAAGCGCGATTGCAGTATTTGGTATCTTGCGGTTGTACCAGCGGATGTCGAATATAACCTGGGCATCAGTTTACAATCGGGAAGAAATCACCTCACAGAATAATTATATTTCCTGATGACTACACAAACCCGTTTTAGCTGATATGGCTTTGAACATTGCAACATTCCGGAAGCGCCTGCTTACCGCTGTGGTATTTGTAGCCATTATGCTCCTGGGCCTCATCGGGAATCAATGGACCTTCTTTATCCTGTTTACCATAATACATTTTGGTTGCTGGATAGAATATCAACGTATCCTCGACCTGGTGAAACCTGAGTACCGGGAGATCACGGCTTTTCATAGGTATGGTGTGATGATCGCCGGATGGTGCGTGCTTTTATATTTTACGAATGATGTATTTAATATCCGGGATCTTTCATTGCATTCGGTTGGATTCTGGCTTGGATTGATGTTTGTGTTTGTATTGCCCCTGGTGGAACTGCTGCTCGCAAAACAAGTGTCGGGTAACAGTATCGGCTTGTCACTTGGTGGGCTTGTTTACATCTCTTTGAGTCTTGCGTTGATGATTGGTTTATATGAATATCATGCGCCGGCGAAGGGTATTGCTACCGGGCCAAATATTCCGCTGGCGCTTACCCTGGCCATCTGGATCAATGATACCATGGCATACCTGGTGGGGTCGTTTATCGGCAAAACACCATTTTCAAAAATATCACCTAAAAAAACCTGGGAAGGTACTCTTGGTGGCATCATCTTAACGATACTGATAATAGGTTTTGCAGGAAGCAGCCAGTATTCAATGATACTGGGCATACCGCAGGATGCTGCTATCAATGGCAACCCAATTGAACATTATCACTGGTTTATTATTGCCGCTCTCGCGGGTGTTGCAGGAACAATCGGCGACCTGTTTGAATCGAAACTGAAACGCACTGCCAATATTAAAGATAGCGGGCACATTATGCCGGGACATGGTGGCTTTCTTGACCGGTTCGATTCTGTTTTGTTTGCTGTGCCGGTAGTTTATGTTTATGTGTGGTTGTTTATGTGAGGACCACGGTAAATTGAATCACGGCAAGTAAGTTCTATTTATTAATTTTAACGTTCAAATTTCCTTAATGCGGATACATAAAGAAGGGTACAAGACTATTTTAATCATCGCTGTTGTTTTTGCAATCATCAACCTGGCTTCGTTTTATTATATTAGCTTTGATTACCCTGTGCTCAGCTGGCTCATTTTCGTGGTATCATTCCTGTTTTTACTTTTTATCATTTCATTTTTCAGGGTTCCATCCCGCCAACTAACAACCGGTGAGAACCTTGTAATTTGTCCCGCTGATGGTAAAGTGGTTGTAATAGAAGAAGTATTCGATGAAGAATATTTTAAAGCGAAACGACTCCAGGTTTCGATTTTTATGAGCCCTGCCAATGTACACCAGAACAGGAACCCCATCTCGGGAGAAGTGGTGTACAATCAGTATCATAAAGGAAAATATCTTGTCGCCTGGAATCCCAAATCTTCTACCGAGAACGAAAGACATACTACCGTAGTTCGCGGCACACATGGCGAGGTTCTATACAAGCAGATTGCAGGGGCGGTAGCACGTCGTATAGTAAACTACCTGAGTGTCGGACAAAAGGTTGATCAGAGTTCTGAGTATGGGTTTATTAAATTCGGTAGCAGGGTAGATGTGCTGCTGCCGCTGGATGCAAAGGTTTCAGTACAATTAAATGAAATGGTGCAGGGCGGGGTAACAGTTCTTGCAAAGTACTGATGCGTTAAAATATATCTACCAGTTCCTTCAGTGAATACACTGTATATGTTGGTTTGATAGTGATCACTTCATTGATGTGATTCACGTGTACCTGGTCTATACCTGCATTAATAGCTCCCTGTATATCTGCTTCTACACTATCACCAATCATTATGCTTTTTTCAGGTGATGAATTGGTATATCTGAAAGCATATTCAAAGATTTCTTTTTTTGGTTTGATACTTTGGCTGCCTTCTGAGGTAATTACTTCTTTGAAGTATTTCGAAATACCGCTGTTTTTAAGTTTGCTGTGCTGGGTTTTTTCAAAACCGTTAGTGATCAGGTGCAAATCATATCCTTTGGCTGTAAGATATTCAAGCATCTCGATGGCATAGGGAAAAAGCAGTGTGCGTGATGGCAGCATGTCCAGGAATATATCTCCTAATTTTCTTGCCAGTTGTTCGTCAGCTATCTTAAAATCGAGCAGAGCGAGTGCCATTCTTTTCCAACGTAGTTCATCTACCTTGAGCTGACCATTTCTGTACTTCTCCCATAACCGGTTGTTATGCACAATATAGCTTTTGTGGAAAAGCTCAAAGTCATGTACTCCCCGCGATGCAAGCTCGCCTGATTGATATAGTTCGCTGAGGGTCAGCCTGGCATTTGCGTCAAAGTCCCAAATGGTATGATCGAGGTCGAAAAAGAGATGTTGATATTTCATAGCACGATTGGTAAAGCTAAATTATCAAACCCGCATGCGTAAAAAAAGTTCGCCACAGGTTAACTTCGTAAAAAACAGTTATATGAATATTGTGATAACAGGTGGATCAAGAGGATTCGGCAAAGCCATTGCAGAGCAGTTCGCAGCAGATGGGTCCGCACACCGCTTCTTTTTGTGTGCAAGAAATGAAAAGGAACTGAAATCGACTGCCGATATACTTGCCAGGCAATATGACAGTAGTGAAGTGGTCGTTTTTGCGGCAGACCTTTCTGTTAAGGAAAATGCGTTCGCTTTTGCAGATACCATCCTGGAACAGACCAGGGAGATAGATATTCTCGTCAATAATGCTGGTCTGTATTTTCCCGGTTCAGTTTATAACGAGGAGGAAGGATCGCTGGAAAAACTGATGGCAGTGAATCTGTATAGTGCCTACCATCTCACGCGTCGTATCGTGCCTGCGATGATGGAAAGAAAGCGGGGTCATATATTCAATATGTGTTCGATCGCTTCCCTGCATGCATACGCGAATGGCGGTGCATACAGCATCACCAAACATGCGTTGTCGGGTTTCTCCAAAAATCTTAGAGAGGAAATGAAACCGTATGGAATAAGGGTAACCTCAGTGTTCCCGGGCGCCGCTTATACAGATTCATGGAAAGGAAGTGGTGTAGATCCGCAGCGCTTAATGGATCAAAACGATATCGCCGCAATGATCTATTCCGCTGCAATGCTTTCCCCCCGCGCTTGTGTAGAGGAAATTGTGCTGCGGCCACAGTTGGGTGATCTGTAGTATTTGCCTTCTGTCCATTTAACTTTATTTAAAAATGTTATTGGCGGTCTAAATTTTATATTTGTTTACATTGATGAAACAAATCTGCACCAGGCCATTTATTGGAATTCTGTTCAGCATGTTCTGCATACTGCTGGCAAACCTGTCGTTGCATGCGCAAACCGAACTCAGGTTCACTGTCAATGTCAGTGAAAAACACGTCTCCCCTAATCAGCCCTTCCAGGTACAGTTCATAGTTTATGGCACCAATAACAATAACCCGGAAATCAATATCCCGGCTTTAAAAAATGTACGTATCCATGACACCTTTACCAATCGTCAATCGCAAGTCATCGGGGGGCAGACGCTAAAATGGATCGACAGTTATGCAAAGGTGTTAGTGGTATCGGCGAACACCACGGGGAAATTGACCATACCTGCGGCCTCGGTTATTATCAATGGACAAACCTTAAAAACAAAACCCGTTACCATTAATGTAACCCAAACCGGCCTTGCTTCCGTGCCGGAAGACATTGAACAGCACAATGATCCTGTTGTGCAGGACGAGTCAGAAATACTGCCGGGCGAAAACGTTGAGGAAAAAACAAAAAGAAACTTCTTTCTGCGGGCAAATACCAACAAAACCGTTTGTTATGTTGGTGAACCACTGGCAGTAAATTATAAAGCCTATTCAAGACTGAATTCCAACTCCCAGGTGGTCAAGCGTCCGTCATTTCCCGGTTTCAGTGTGGTGGAGATGATGGAAACCTACGACAACAAAGCTGAAGTGGAAGTAGTTAATGGCAATGCGTATTTCACAAACCTGATACGCAAAGTTCAGCTTTTCCCATTGCAGCCCGGTTCTTATGAGCTGGATCCGGCTGAAATAGAAACCGTCATTCATTTTGTGAAGCTGGTTCGGCCGGGGAAGTTAAATGATAACGATGCACAAAGCCGGCTGCAGCGTTTATTTGACGAGTCAGTAAGAGGCAATGCTTACCGCACCAATGTTGATCATTATACTACCCTGAAAACGCCGGTAGTAAAGATTGAAGTAAAGCCTTTGCCTGTCGAAAATCAACCTGCAGATTTTTCAGGAGCTGTGGGTCAATTTACACTTGAAGTGATTAAACCGAAGACTGCAATAAGACAAGGAGAGCTGATCAGTATAAAATGGGTATTATCAGGAAGTGGAAACCTGCAACTTGCAACGCTACCTGATATTGAGTGGCCAAAAGGAATTGATACATCCGAGCCATCAGTAAAAGAGGACCTAAACCAGTTTGTATATCCGCTGAGTGGTAAAAAAACCTTCGATTATGCTGTTACAGCGCGCGATACGGGCAGTTATGTGATTCCCCCGATTTCTTTTTCTTATTTCGATCCCAAAACCGAAGCGTATAAAACAATTGTAACCGAAGCCGTAAGTTTTGATGTTGCCCCTTCTCTTAAAAAACCGTTTTTCTCAAAGGACGCTGTAAACTCGTTGATAGATCGGCCGCTGCATTTGTATTGGTTTGGAGCAGTGGCGCTTGCAATTATCATATGGGTAGGATACCAGTTGTTTACGGGCAATAAAAAAACGACAGAACCGATGGTGCAGCCTGAGCCGGTTGTAGTACCGGAACCAGAAAAAATTCAACCCGCAATGTTATTTGGCAATGCGCGCAAATCATTGGGATATGATGATACTAAAGGTTTCCACCGGGAAGTTCAGCAAGTGTTATGGAAAATCGCTGCCGATCGTTGTGATGTATTGCCATCATATTTGAACAAGCAGAACATCAGTTTTGAGCTACAGAAACAAGAAATTCCCGCGCCGGTGATCAATAATTTCCTGACGGTACTCAATGAATGTGAGTGGGCCCTGTATACACCGGATCATGTGACTGAAGACATGGAAGAATTACTGGATAAAGCAGTTGCGGTAAGTGAAGCGTTGTACCGGGCCTGAGCGTTATTCTGAATACTTGTATCCCACACCTCTCACTGAATGGAAATACTGCGGATTGCGGCTATCCTCTTCAAAATATTTCCGGAAGTTCAGGATAAAGTTGTCGATGGTGCGCGTAGTAGGATAAACGTTGTAACCCCACACAGTTTGTAAAATTTTCTCGCGCGGAACCACTTCGTTTTTGTTTTCAATAAGCAGTTTCAGCAACATGGCTTCTTTTTTACTTAATTGAATCTTTTCTCCTGTTTTAATCAGCGCTTCCTGGGCCTTGAAGTCGATCTTGTTGGAACCAAAACTATAATGGTCGCCTACAAAATCTTTATCGAGCAGTTTTTTGTTTTTATTGATAAGCTTCTGCACACGCAAAAGCAATTCCTCGAGGTTAAATGGTTTTGTGAGATAGTCGTCTGCACCTTTTTTAAGACCTAAAACGCGGTCAGCGCTATTGTTGCGTGCGCTCAGGATGAGGATCGGTACATCGTTGTTTTGTACACGTATGGTTTCTGTAACCGTGATGCCATCCATTTCAGGAAGCATGACGTCAAGAATAATCAAATCGAAGTATTCTCCTTCCACTTTTTTCAATGCTTCTGTGCCATCAAAAGCGGAGGTTACTTCATAGCCTTCCAGTTCGAGGTTTAGCTTAAGTGCCTCGTGCAGGTTCTCTTCATCTTCCACCAATAAAATCGAAAGCTTTGGCATAACGGGTTAATTAAACCGAAAATCGAATGCTAAAATTAGCGCCGGTCGGTTGATTGTCTGTCACACGAATGTCTGCATTGTGGTCGTCCGCGATTTTGCTGCAAAGATACAGGCCTATTCCAGTTCCTTTCGCCGTCCTGGTTTCTTCCGTGCCGATGCGATAAAATTTCTCGAAGATCTTTCCTTTTTCATGATCGGGGATGCCGTTTCCTTCGTCAAGCACCGACAATACAACCTTCTTATTTGCTTTGGCAAGTTTTGTAGTGATGGGAGTATCTTTTGGAGAATACTTCATAGCGTTGTCAAGAAGGTTATTGACGAGTATCTGAAGAAGCAGGGAATCACCTTTGATATCTACTTCCGGTGTAATTTCAGTTATCCATTTGCGTTCGGGGAACCTGCTCACATAGTCCTGTACGCAGCTTGAAACCAGATCGGAAAAATTCAGTTCTTCCTTACCTACCCTGTATCGACCACCTTCCAGTTGTGATGAAACCAGTATGTTGCTTGCCAGGTTATTCAAACGGTTGATCTCCTGCAGTGTCATTTGCAATATTTTTTGCCTGCGGGAGTCATCTAACTGATGCCTTTGCATTGTTTCCAGGTTCAGTTTGGCAACAGCGATGGGTGTTTTTAGCTCATGGGTAACAGCCATCATGAAGTTTTGCTGTTGTTGTTGCAGGATGATTTGTTTTCGTACGGCACGGTATACGAACAAAGCACCAACGAGTATCATGGCAAGAAAGGTGATGCCTTCTCCAATGTATTGTGTTGTTTTTAATCTTTTATCTGCCTCGATTTCAGCGGCCTTTTGTTCAAAAGCGGGATGATCCTTTTTTAGTTCATTCAGGCGAAAATTTGCCATCTGCCTGTTTTGGCGCTCCAGAACGATAAACCAGAATAGCAGGATGGCTATAATGTATCCTAACAGGAACCAGTATACCACCGTAGCTACGGCCAACTTCTTTTTGGACGCGTTATTCATGGCTGCACTTATTTCGCCTTTTCAACCCTGATTCCAACATTCAGAACACCCGGCAGCGGATCCACGCGCATAATGTTTTCGAGTGTAAAACTGTATTTACCTGGTTTGGATAAAGGTTCAGGCTGGGCGGTGATCAGTATGCGATGTTCAAAGATGTCATCCATGCCGCTCCCGAGCCAGCCTTTGTCGTCAGTTGCAAGACGCAGATCGAGTTGTTGTTTCCGGGCGGTTGTATCACCCGGCGTAAGCGTGTAAATGTTGATCCAGATATTGTTAAACTGGTAGGCATCCGTGTGTCTTACCACTGCATAGATATTGTATCGGGCCGCGGTGTCGCTAACAGTGAAACTGACAGAGGGTTTGAAGTCAGCGCTCCATTCATGGTTTGGGATCGCGACATTTTTTTCGAATACATCGATGCTTGTCTGGCATGAGCCTAACAAGGTAAGAAGCAGCAAAAATAATATGGTGTTTTTCAAGTGAACCGGGTTTTACAGCGTATTCGGGTAATTGTAACCAAGTTGATCAAAGCGCATTGAGTACCTGTTCTTTTGCCTTCTCCAGTTCATCTTTCATCTGTATCACGTATTGCTGGATACTGGAGTCGTAGGCCTTGGCGCCGGTGGTATTGATTTCACGCCCGATCTCCTGGAGAATAAAAGAAAGTTTTTTGCCTTTTCCTTCATCGTTTGATTGCAGCAATGTTTTGAAGTAATCGCAATGATTTTTCAAACGCACCTGTTCTTCACTGATGTCAATCTTTTCGATGTAGTAAATCAGTTCCTGTTCAAGACGATTGGGGTCGTAATTTTCCTTACCAACATTTTCTTCCAGCACTTTTACAAGACCGTCGCGGATCTTTTGTTTCCGGGCCGGTTCGAGTTTTACAATTTCATCCTGTTGCTGCTGGATATTGGTGATACGGAGCAAGAGGTCCCTTTCGAGGGATTTACCTTCTTCCAGCCGGTGATTGTTGAGATCGTCGATGGCAGCCAACACAACTTTTTTAAATTCATCCCACTCCGAATCGGTAAGTGTTTCCCCCGTTGGTGTAATTACCTCGGGTAATTTCAGCAGGGTGCTGAGGATGGATGAGGCGTCAAGATTTAATGCTGCAGAAAGATCTGCTATTGGTTTATAATAAGCTTTTGCCAGATCGGTATTGATGCTGACCGGTTTTGCACTCCCTGTTTCCTTGAGACTGATTGTACAATCTACTGTTCCGCGGTTTAGATTTTTGGATAAGAGGGTCCGGATCTCAAATTCAAAAGGTTTTAAAAATGCCGGCATCTTCAGGTTAAGTTCAAACTGTTTGCCGTTTAGTGATTTGATATCTACCAGAAATGTTTTGTCTCCCACTGATCTTTCTGTTCTCCCAAAACCTGTCATGGATTTAAGCATAGTCCCAATTTTTTTATGTCAGCAAGATAACGATTGATAGGGATTAACGGGTCGCTTTATTTGTTCATCGGAAGGCATTAACGTATTGATCATAAGCCTAAGAGATCATAGAGATCACGTCTTTGCCATTCTGCAAATCCACCTGGCTCCAGGCTGTCGATTGTGAGTTTCCCGATGCGATAACGAATAAGCCGTAGCGTAGGAAAACCAACTGCCGCTGTCATCTTTCTGACCTGCCTGTTTTTACCTTCAGTTAATGTGAGACTAATCCAACTGGTGGGAATATGTTTTCTGAAACGTACCGGCGGGTTACGTTCAAAAACCGGCGGTTCCTTTTCAAATGCAGTGGCATAGGCGGTTTTGGTATGATGTGTTTTGCCGTTCACTGTGATATTAACTCCGGAGCAAAGTTGCGTAAGCGCGTGGTTCGTGATGATACCTTCCACCTGCACCCAGTATTCGCGTTCATGTGCAAAGGCCGGATTCAATAAACGGTGATTCAAACCAGTATCATTCGTGATGATGAGTAAACCTTCACTGTCATAATCAAGCCGGCCTACCGGATATACATCTTTTGGAAATGAATAAACATCTTTCAAACTGCGTTTGCCAGGTTCGGGAGAGAACTGACTAAGTACCTGGAAAGGTTTGTAAATGGTAAAGTAGTTCGGCATACCTCAAAAAAAAACCTCCCGATGACTCGGGAGATTTATTATGTAGATGGGTTAGTAAGTAGTGGGAAGCAATTTCCCTTCACAATATTAAAAAGAATTTCTTCTATCGAAAAAAAAATTGCAATAAATTTTATGCACAATTTAAAATTTTGCTTGTGGAAAAGCGAGCATGTTTGCAAGCAGTTGCAAATTATAAATGCATAATGAGAATCATCATCTTCAAGTATTAATTCTTCTTACAAAAACATACTTCCTGAAACCGTTGATGGCACTCATTTATATGCTGAGTTGATTTTAGATAACACCATCGGGCGGTTAAAAAAAGATCTGATTTCTTTGTTGCATAATCACCTTAATCTGGTTACCCGTTTCCTAAAAAGCATGAGATTAAATTTTCAAAATACATTGGCGGGTGGCCCGGAAAATCATTTAAAACCTGAGATTACTTTGAATTGAGGGATCATAAAAAAGGAATCTCTAAGTTTTACAACCTCTTTTGCGGGTGTGGTTTACTTTTGTGCGGCATCAATTAAACAAAAACAGCTCAAATGAAATTTCCTTCACCGGTTTCCCTGCAATGGATAGCAGATTTGATAAACGCCGAACTGATCGGTAATACGGCAGCGCAGGCAACAGGAATCAATGAAATACACAAAGTAGAAACCGGTGACCTGGTGTTTGTGGACCACCCGAAATATTACGATAAGTGTATTAATTCTGCCGCGAGTTTCATTATAATAAATCGTAAAACCGAATTCCCCGCACACAAAGCCCTGCTGATAGTTGAGCAGCCGTTTGAAGCATATCAAAAGATCGTACAACATTTCCGGCCATTTGTTCCGGCAACGCAACTGGTAAGTGATACGGCACAGATCGCGGCCTCTTCATATATAGCACCAAACGCTTTTATTGGTCATCACGTACGCATAGGCGAGCATTGTATTATTCATCCCAACGTTACCATACTTGATTATACTGAGATTGGTAATAACGTGGTGATCCAGGCAGGAACCGTAATTGGTTCGGACGCTTTTTATTACAACACAAAAAAGGACCGACCGATCTGGTACAAAAAAATGGCCAGTGGGGGCAAAGTGGTTATAGAAGACCATGCGGAAATTGGTGCAGGCTGTACCATTGATCGGGGAGTGAGTCATGATACAAGAATCGGCAGTGGTACCAAGATCGATAACATGGTGCATATCGGGCACGATACGGTCATCGGATCAAACTGCTTGATAGCGGCCCAGGTTGGTATCGCCGGCGCGACCACATTGGGTGATGGTGTTATTCTGTGGGGCCAGGTAGGGGTCTCAAAAACATTATCGATCGGTGATAACGCAGTGATACTTGCTCAAAGTGGTGTAGGTAAAACGCTCGAGGGTGGCAAGGTGTATTTTGGTTCGCCGGCAGAAGATGCTGCGATCAAAAAAAAGGAACTCGTCTGGATAAAACGAGTTCCTGAGTTATGGAAGAAAGTGATGGGTAGTTAGGATCTTTATTGGTATTCGTAATTATATGGTAGCAGTTCTGCCAGCTTTTTCCAGGCCCAGTAGCCAGAGTTGATTACTTCATACTGTTCATAGAAATAACCGTTTTGTTCTATCACAAATCCGTTGCTTACATCAAGCAGGGTAACCTGCATATTGGTACTGGCCGGCAGTTTGAACTCCTGGAGAAACTTCTTTTCAGGCAATACCTTACGGTAACTTATACGATAGCGGCCCTTCCAGTCAACCTCAACGCCACTGCTGTCTGCAAAATAGATCGTGCTGTCGTACAGGTTTTCGATAGCGGTCCCTTTGGTGCTTTTTGGACCGCCCGTCATTTTCTCAACAACAAAACCTTCTTCTTCAACCAGGCTGTCGTAGAAACTACGCATGAAGTGTAACCGGGATCCGAGATAGGTCCTTGCACGGTTTTTTATCCATTGTGTACTTACTTCTTCCGTGGTATCGATTTCTTCGAACAGCGGGTAACCGGTGTATTGGCTGATGTTTGAATTGTAGTCGTAGCTAAATGAATCCAGCTGGTACCGGATGCGATAACCCAATGCCGCATTCATTACGATCACATCTTCACGGGCAGTTACCTTAAGCCGGTTCCTTTTTTTTGTATAGAAAAAACGTAGTGTTTCCGGGTTTTCAATATAAACACTCGTTGCATTTGGTGTAGTTCCGATAAAATTTTCTGTGAAAAAATTACCATATTTTACCCATCCGTCCGGCACTTCATTACTTGCTACAACTGCTACCTCTGCCATTGAATTGTCTTGAGGTACCATCATAAAAATGATGGTGTCGGAGTTCGACTGGGTATTGCTGATCCGTCGTAGTTGTTTCTCATACCCCGTAAATGATATCACCAGATCGTAACCTCCATTCGGAAGGTTCATATAGAACAAACCATCATTGTTAGTGATGGTTCCGAAGGTGGTGTTTTGGCAAAATGCGGATGCTTTACTCATCGGCTGACCGCTTGCTGAATCAATTACTTTCCCAAGAATGGAAAATTGTTGTGCGTTGACATTGATGACAAAAACCATCAGCACTATGGAACAGAGAACTCTTTTCATTTAATGAGTTTGATTGCTGTATAAACGTACCAGTATTTGCAAAAGTATATTAACGGATAGTTTGTGGCGATTGCTGGTATTCCCGGCAGGCCTTGGCAATTGTTTCTGACAGCGGGGTGAAACGAAAGCCGGGTAGTTCAGCAAGGATCTTATTGTTATCGAAATAAGTTTTTGTTTGTGAAACCCGCGCCGATTCCCTGGTAAGCAATGATGGTTTGCCGGTAAACAAACTTTTTATCTTGTCGAATCGCCATGCAACTTCTGCCATGAAAGCCGTTGCCTCACGATAAGGAGGCTTTTTGCTGAAGCCTGCAGCGATCTGGTTAAACAACTGTTGAAACGACCAGTTCTCACCATTTAATATGAAACGTTCGCCTTCGGTCGAAGCATCAAGTAATAAAACCACGGCCCTGGCCACATCTTCAACATCAACAAAGCCATTTATTCCCCGGGTATACCATGGAAACTCTTTATAAACGTTTTTAAACAAGGCACAACTCGAAGCGTTCCAGTCTCCATAACCAAGAATCGTGCTCGGATTTACGACTGTAACATTCAGGCCTTCACCCATACCCCGCCATACTTCCATTTCAGCGTGGTACTTGCTGATGGCATAGTTGGTATTTAACGGGCTTTCCTCCCATTTCTGTTTTTCTGTAACAGTAGCGCCGTTTTTGACACGTCCAATGGCCGCCACTGAACTTACATATAACAGTTTGCTGATCTTGTTCTCAATAGCCAGGTTCACCACGTTAGCGGTGCCTTCAATATTGGTGCGGAACATTTCATCCCGGTCTTTTTCCCGGAACGAAACTTTTGCTGCAGCATGTACTACTGCATCTATACCCTGCATGGCTTCATCGAGTGAAACCACATCGAGAATGTCACCATCAAACCATTCAACCTGGTTGAGGATTTCGGGAGCGATAAAAAAAGGAAGATTGTTATTGCGTCGGGTTGCCCTTACTTCGTAGTTTCTGTTTACAAGTTCTTTGATGATATAAGCTCCTAAAAAGCCTGTTCCTCCGGTGACTAGTATTTTGTTTGAGCGGTCGATTACTTATTTAATTAAGTCGCGAAATTACTTGTTATCGCGTTATCTACCAATCAGCCACCTTGCCGATAATTGTAATAGCCTTTTCCGGACTTCTTACCCAGTTCACCTGTGTCCACTTTTTGCTGTTGAAATGTGGATGGCCGCAATCGCTCCGGTTCTCCCAGGGCCTCATACAACGACTGTGATACAGCGAGATTAACATCATTTCCAATAAGGTCCATCAACCTGAATGGTCCCATCCTGAACCCTGCAGATTCGGTAAGGTCATCAATTTCGTTTAGGGTGGCGGCGTTTTCTTCTGCCAGTCTAAGGGCCTCCAGGTAATAAGGTCTTGCCACCCTGTTAACAATGAAGCCAGGTACGTCTTGACAGACCACTGCCTGCTTTCCCAGTTTCTGCACGAGATCAACAAGTTTGTCTATAACGCCGGCGGAAGTATAAGGAGTTGCTGCAACCTCGACCAGCTTCATGACAGGTGCCGGATTAAAAAAATGTAAACCCGCCACCCGTTCGCGATGAGGCATCTGTTCTGCAATTTCTGATACGCGGATAGATGAAGTATTGGTGGTAAAGATTGTTTCTGGTGAGTTCAGACCGGCAAGTTGCTGAAACAGCTCTTTTTTTGAAGCAAGGTTTTCTGCGATGGCTTCAATAATGAGATCCGCAGCACACTCGTTGATACGGTCAGTGAAACGAATGCGTGCAAATGCCTGGTGAGCGACGGACTCGCTTAATTTCCCGGTAGACACAAGATGATTGAAATTTGTTTGTATATGTTGGGCGGAGGTTTGAAGGGCCATTTCCATCACATCAAATACTATTATTTCATAGCCATGTTGCGCAAGCACTTGTGCGATGCCGCTTCCCATAGTACCACCTCCACAAATACAAACGTTTTGTATCATAAACCTTGTTGTAAAGCTGCAGGGATCCGGCACTACATCAGATAGCGGGAATAAACTGCCGGAGAAACCTCACATCGTTTTCACTGAACAGGCGGATATCATTGATGCCATATTTCAGCATGGCCGGGCGTTCTATGCCCATACCAAATGCATAGCCGGTGTATTTAGTGGAATCGATATTGCAGTTTTCCAATACTTTGGGATGCACCATACCACAGCCAAGAATTTCAAGCCAGCCGGTTCGTTTACAAACTGCGCACCCTTTGCCATGACAGATCTGGCATTCAATATCCATTTCGGCACTGGGTTCAGTAAACGGAAAATAACTTGGACGGAAGCGGATCTTTATATCTTTTCCATACATCTCCTGTACAAAAAAGTAAAGTGTTTGTTTCAGATCAGCGAACGAAACATTTTCATCAATATATAAACCTTCAATCTGGTGAAAGAAACAATGTGACCTGGCACTAACGGTTTCGTTCCTGTAAACGCGACCCGGGCAGATGATACGGATAGGGAGGTTGCCTTTTTCCATCGCGCGGATCTGTGTGTTGCTGGTATGTGTGCGAAGTAACCAGTCACCTTCGCCTTCCTGCGACTGACGGAGATAAAACGTATCCTGCATATCACGCGCGGGGTGGTGCTCAGGGAGATTAAGCGCAGTGAAATTATGCCAGTCATCTTCCATTTCGGGACCTTCAGCTACTGAAAATCCAAGTCTTTGGAAGATTGACAAAACGTGATTAAGAAACAAATGTATAGGATGCAGTGAGCCGAGCGGTAATTCATCGCCTGGTAAACTGAGGTCAATGTTTGCAGCAGCCCCTGTTGCCGCGGTACTGCCGATACCGGCTTTTGCTTCTTCAAACTTTTGTTCAGCGATTTGTTTGAATTCGTTGAGGATAAGACCAAACTCCTTTTTTTGCGGACCGGGTACATTTTTCATCTCGGTAAACAGGGCCTTGACGATACCTTTGGTTCCAAGAAATTTGATCCGGTAAGCTTCCAGGGCGGCCGCATCCGGGATATCGGTAGCTGCTATCTCTTTTTTATAGCCTTCAATTTGTGCCAACAGTTGATCCATATTGCAAATATAGGAAGAATGCATTTCGCTAAATTCCGCTTTACGCATTGACCATTCAACAATCACCATTAACTTGCAAACATGTCGCATTGGATGTATATCGAAGACTTTCTGGAGCCCGTTAATACGGGTTTATTATCGGATGATGAAGGGTATAAAGATGGTCAGTTTGGTAAGTCGATTGCGATTTTTGAACGCGCGCTTCCTGATCTGAGTGAGACCGATATTATAATTATCGGGTGTGCCGAACACCGGGGTAAACAGGCTGGAAAAAAAAATGTGGCCGGTCCCGAGGCTATCCGGAAAGAATTATATGCAATGTATTTCTGGCATCCTGAGATCAGGATCACAGATATTGGTAATATAAGACCGGGTGCATCCCTGGCAGATTCTTATGCTGCACTTAAAACCGTTATCCGTGAATGCCTGGACGCAGAAAAAAGAGTGATTGTTCTCGGCGGTTCACATGATCTGACAACTGCGCAATACGGCGCGTATGCCAGCAGGCAAAACATCATAGAAGCAACCTGTGTGGATGCTCTGATTGACATCGACATGGAATCGAGGAACAGGAGCGATAATTTTCTTATGGAAATGCTGACTGGTGAGCCGAATTACATCCGGCACTACAATCATCTTGCGTTTCAAAGTTATTATGTACATCCCCACATGCTTCAGACCATGGATAAACTCCGTTTTGATTGTTTCAGGGTTGGCCATGTAAAAGAGAATATTGACGAAATGGAACCGGTTATCCGGAACTCAAATATGCTGAGCTTCGACATTTCGGCTATTGCTAATAGTTATGCTCCTGCTAATCGCCTTTCACCAAACGGACTGAATGGTGAAGAAGCCTGTGTATTGTTGCGTTATGCCGGTATGAGCCAGGAGATCAGCACCATTGGTATTTATGGTTACGACGATACGCTCGATAATAATGCTCTGACAGCGAAACAGATCAGCCAGATGATCTGGTATTTTATTGATGGAAGCACCAGGGGAAGAAGGGAAGCACAACTGGAGGATAAAAGCTCATTTAATGAGTTTCATCTTGCTTTTGCAGCAGTCGAGACGGTATTTCTTCAAAGTAAAAAGACCGGTCGCTGGTGGATGCAGTTGCCCGATAAAAAGTTTATAGCCTGTTCACATCGTGACTACCTTCTTGCAAGTACTAACGAGATGCCTGAACGCTGGTTGCGTGCACAGGAAAGAAGCTGAATGGTTTCGTAAATATCAATTGTTTTGCTATGATTCGTTCCTTACACCTTGCGGTAACATTTTTAATTGGCCTGACAGTTGTTTCATGTTCAACACAAAAGCAACTTGGCCGTAAGTTTCAACAGGAACTACTGCGAAACGATAACCTTGTTAATGCGCATCTGGGTGTATCTGTAATGGATGCCGGCACCGGCAAACCTTTGTTCCGGTATCAGCATGATAAATATTTTGTGCCTGCTTCAAACACAAAAATCTTTACTTGTTATGCAGGAATGAAATTTCTTGGAGATAGCATTACAGGCATTGAATACAGTGAAAATGATACTGCTATCTTCCTGATACCATCCGGCGACCCTACGCTGTTGCATCACGATTTTGCATCCCAGCCTGTGGTTGATTTTCTCCGCGCGGCAACCAAGCCATTGTATATTACCGATGTTAACTGGAACGATGAGGCCTTGGGAAGTGGTTGGTCATGGGATGATTACAGCAGTTATTATATGGTTGAAAGGAGTCCACTACCGGTGTATGGAAATATCATCAGATGGATACAGGAAAAGGATACTTCGAACATACCTGACAGCGATACCGAAATCGAGCCGCAGGTTTTTACTTATTCAGTGCCCGATGTAAACTGGAGGGTTCGGTTCAATACTGAAACCGGAAAAAAGCGTTTTGATGTTTCGCGTTTACGTGATGATAATGTGTTTACCCTTACACAGGGTGAGGAGAAAAGCCGGATTGTAGATGTGCCCTTTGTAACCCGGGGCCTGCAGTCAGCACTTGAACTGCTACCGGATGCCCTGGACAAACCTGTTGTTCAGCTTGATCGAAGTGAAGCAAGATTTGAAAATATCAGGACCATATATTCCCGGCCCACAGACTCCCTGTTGATACCCTTGATGCACAACAGCGACAACTTTTTTGCAGAACAGGTTTTGTTGATGGTGGCCAATGAACGTTATGGTCAGATGAATGATCATATCATTACTGATTCATTATTAAATAATGAATTAAAGGATTTGCCGCAACGCCCACGCTGGGCTGATGGTAGCGGTCTTAGCAGATTCAATCTTTTTACACCCGCCGATTTTGTTACGATCCTGAACAAAATGAAAGATGAATTTGGGATGGACCGCATCAGGCGGGTTTTTGCAACGGGGGGCGAGGGAACTTTGTTAAACTTTTACAAATCTGACAGCAGTTTTATATATGCCAAGACCGGAACGCTCTCAGGTGTCGTAGCTTTAAGTGGTTTTTTGTACACGAGGAAAAATAAACTACTAACATTTTCCGTTCTGGTTAATAATCACCGTGGCAATGCGGTGGCTATCCGGCGGCAGGTAGAAAGTTTTTTATCGGACCTCCGCAGGAAATTTTAAGGCGTTACATCGGCTCTGCTACATTACTACCCATATTTCTACCGGCTGTGACCCAACTTCCTGTTCACTAATTCCGTATCCTGAGAAGCAACCTTATTCAGTCATCAAAACAATTTCTCTACACTAAGGTAAGCGAGGTATTAATTGTCAGGTAACCCTGTCGATATAGAGATGATCAACGGTTGTATCAACAACGACCGTAGGGCCCAGGAAAAGCTTTACAGGCATTTCTATGGTTCAATGACAACTTTGTGTCTTCGTTATACGCGTAATGAGGAGGATGCTATTGAGGTGCTGCATAATGGTTTTCTGAAAGTGTTCAAAAACATCGGTACATATAATAACAGCAAGGGATCCTTATATACATGGATAAGAACAATCATTGTTCATACTGCTATTGACTTTATCCGTCAGCGCGAAAAGTTTTTTACAAGGACCAGTCTTGATGCATCACCCGAGCCGAGTATCGAAACCGATGCCCTGCACAGACTTTCCGCGCAGGAGTTGCTTAAGCTTGTTCAAAAGCTGCCATCCGCCACACAGGCGGTTTTCAATCTTTATGTCATTGATGGTTACACGCATCGGGAAATTGGGAA
Source organism: Bacteroidota bacterium (assembly GCA_023416995.1). Classification (GTDB taxonomy): domain Bacteria; phylum Bacteroidota; class Bacteroidia; order Chitinophagales; family Chitinophagaceae; genus DATHKG01. The sequence goes on along the minus strand of JAEZGI010000020.1, from coordinate 138,049 downwards.
ATTGCTTGGAATCAGCGAGGGAACCAGCAAATGGCATCTCAGCCAGGCGCGCAAATTATTACAACAACTTTTACATAACCAGCAATCAATTGTTGAATGAGAGAACGTCATCCATACGACAAATCGCTGGGCGAGAAAATGAATGAGCTTCCCGTTCCTGACATTAACAAATCATGGCAGGAGATGCGGATTTTGCTGGACCATGAAATGCCTCCGGGTCGCAGCAAACGCCGTGGAGGCTGGTGGTTTCCGGGTGCCCTGCTGATTATGCTCATCACCGCTACAAGTATCCTGGTAACAATTAACCTCAGTCCACAACATGGCGACCCTCCACTCACTGCCGGCGGAGCGGGCGGAGGTCCCGCTATTACAAAGACAGACAATCTATCAGAAAAACCAATTGAACCGAATGACAAAATTTTACACGACAAACAGATAAACCCTCCAGCTTCGATGCAAACCGATGGTGAAACATCGGCGCCGCCTGCAGATCACAATGCCGGGAAACAAGGAAGAAAGACTGTCGCTAACGGTCTTAATCAACCTGTTCTTTTTAGCCCGTTGACTACAAAGGCCAGGGCTATCAAACTGCCGGGTGCTGAGACTGAAGCAGCCGATCGTCTTGAAAACGATCCTGGTTCTGCAGCCGGTGATGGGAACACGCATCCTGTTGAAGTTAGTTTTCCAGGCGAGGGATCCGGTGATCTCAAAGAACTTGTTCCTTCAAACACTTCCGGACCGGTTTCAATCAAAGCAACCGGTTTGTCGCAGCGTTTTGATTCAATGGATCTGGACAAACCCCTTGCTGCGCAATATGTACCGGTCAGCCGCAAGTTTTACCGCCAGATTCCCAAACAGTACCGGCCGCCGAACGTGAAAGAACCGTACACAACAGAAGGGAGAACATTTGCTTTTGGCGTGTCTTTACCCATGGGGTTTCCGTTGGGCGATCAAAAAATGCTGGGTTACAATATCAGTGCGGGACCGAATACTGTATCTGATTATATACCGGGAGTGCATGTTCAGTATCATCTCAATGGCAAATCATATCTCCAGACCGAGGTGCAGTTTATGAGCCCGCAGTATATCCGCCCGGTGATGGTGCATCACAGCGAATACCAGACAACTGCCATGCAGGTTACGAGTTCGGTTTTTGCCAGGAAGCTTTATTACTTCAATGTGCCTGTGAGCGTACATTATAGTCCTTTTAAACATTTCTATCTTGGCACCGGTCTCCAGTTTTCATCTTTACTAGGCGGTGTTGCCGAATATGAAACAATACGCACTGGAATGGTCAGAAGTGATAGCATTTACCAGTCTACCTATTCACGATTCGGCAAAGATTCAATAGGAAGCAGGCTGCGTGGAAACGAATTACGTTTACTGCTTGATGCCAATTATTACTGGAATCGTTTTACTGTTGGCCTTAGGTATAACCAGGCTTTTAGTAATTATATAAGTCTTCGACCTTCGACAACAGCATCGTATACGCTTGATAAAAACAAAGCGCTACAGTTTTACATGCGTTTTAATTTATGGGAAGAAAAGAAACGCAAACCGATCCGGGAAAGAGTGTTAACCTACCGATAGATTTTTATGGTCGTTTGAACAATTGCGCCAGGTAATCCTTGCGGAACTCAATATAGGTGGGCGCACCAGCTGCATTTGTGTTAGGTTGAGAAGAATTGAAGAGATTGGTAACCAAGGCTGTCATTTCCTGTTGCGTAAGCGATTTGCCGGGTTTGATAGCGTGCTGGGTGGCGAGCGTCCTGATTAGTTTTTCCCGTTTTGACAGCCGGATGTCACTCGTAAAATGTTTGAACTGTTCAAGGATGTTTTCTATCGCAGATTTTTCATCCCCTTCTGTGAGATCGGCGGGTGTTCCCTGGATCACATAAGTGTCTTTGCCAAATGGTTCTATAAGATATCCGAGTTGATTGAGATCCGGTAAAAGTTCCTGTAACAGTACATTGTCTTGCGCAGATAGTTGCAAGGTAACCGGGAACAAGCTGCGTTGCGAAGCCACGGCGGTTCCGTGACCTGCTGCAATATAAGTTTCGTAAAGTATCCTTTCATGTGCAGCCTGTTGATGAATCAGTATAAATCCACGCGTTGTTGAAGCAACGATATAGGCAGACATTAACTGGTAGGGAGGTACCTGGTCAAGTACTTTTAGTTCGGTTCGGTTTTGCGCGAAACCCGCCAGTGCTGAGGGCTCCTCAATGGGGCTTTCATCCTGTCTAAGTTGATCGATCAATGAAACAAACTTTTTGCCGCCTGATTCCTGTGAAGTTGGTTCATAGAAATCTTTCCAATGTTTCAGCTCATTTTTTGAGGGCCCTATAAAATGTGCCTGGTTTTTTTGTGAGAAGTCTTTATAAAGATCTGACGATGCGGCATTCGCCTGTTTGTTTGCGGTAAACGGCTGTGTAACTGCTTCAAGGCCCTGGATACCGGGGTCGAGGTCAAACTCGAGCGTTGGCGTTATGCTGAATTGCGCAAGTGCATGTTTAACGGCAGATTGTATAAAAGCGTAGATGATTTTTTCATCTTCAAACTTTATCTCTTGTTTGGTGGGGTGAACATTGATATCAACCTGTGATGGATCGAGATCGATAAAAAGCACATATAGCGGGTAGCTGTCGGGAGCGATCATTTGCTGGTAGGCGCTCATGACGGCGTGATTGAGATATGCGCTGCGGATAAAACGGTTGTTTACAAAAAAGTATTGGTCACCACGGGTTTTTTTGCTGGTTTCGGGTTTGCCCACGAAACCATAAATGTTCATGTAATCGGTCTGTTCCTGGACCGTAACAAGTTTGGCGTTGTAATTATGACCAAGAATCTGAACGATTCTTTGTTTCAGTGACCCTTTCTCAAGATGGAAGATCTGTTGATTGTTCGCGGTAAGCGTAAACATAATTTCCGGGAAGGCCAGTGCAACACGGATGAACTCGTCTGAGATGTGACGCATTTCCGACGCATTGGTTTTAAGAAAGTTCCGGCGGGCAGGCACGTTGAAGAAAAGATTCTTCATTGCGATACTGGTCCCGGTATTGCAGGCAACCGGTTCCTGCACAACCACCCTGCTGTTTTCTATTTCAATGTAGGTGCCGGTTTCGTCTTCTTCCCGCTTTGTTTTTAATTCCACCTGGGCCACAGCCGCGATGGATGCTAACGCTTCACCACGAAAACCCATGGTTCTGATCCGGAAAAGATCATCTATGTTTTTGATTTTTGAAGTTGCATGGCGTTCAAAACACATCCGCGCGTCCGTTTCACTCATCCCTTTGCCATCGTCGATCACCTGGATCAGCGATTTACCCGCATCGTTCACGATCAGTTTTATTGTGGATGCACCTGCGTCAACAGCATTTTCCAGGAGTTCTTTTACAGCACTGGCCGGCCGCTGAATAACTTCGCCGGCGGCTATCTGGTTAGCAATATTGTCTGATAAAAGCTGGATAATGTCCGTCATATCTTAACACTCAAACTTCACACCGGGTAACTTAAGAAGGTTATTTCGTTCCTCTGAACAAGCGTCAAAAATACTTTTTTTCCCCGGGATTTTCGTATCTCCCCTTCATTTCAATAAAACCAAAATTCAGTTTAAAATGAACATAATCAATCTGTCATGTGAAATGGCCTATTCTTCTTAATTTGTAAAAATTTCAACAAAGCATCTTATGAAGAAATTGATCGGAGTATTTTGTCTTTTTATCCATATTTCAGCTTCGGCCCAGTTGGACGCCGATAAATGGGTAGACAGTGTGTTTGCAACGCTTTCGCGAGATGAAAAAATTGCGCAGTTGATGGTGGTGAGGATGTCATCCTTCACAGGTTCAGGAGCCGACCGGCGACCTGTTTTTTACGAAAAAGAAGTAGAAGAAGCTGTAAAGAAATACAATGTCGGTGGCATCTGTCTTTTCCAGGGCGGGCCGTTAAAACAGGCTGCTCTGATCAATCGCTACCAGGCGATGGCAAAAACGCCGGTGATGATTGCCATCGACGGTGAAAACGGGGTAGGGATGCGGTTCGACAGTGTGATGGGTTTACCGCGCCAGATGATGCTGGGTGCGGTGCAGGATGGGGATCTTATTTACCAGTATGGAAAACTGGTTGGCGAACAGTGTCGCCGGATCGGCATTCATGTGAACTATGCCCCGGTTGTAGATATTAACAACAATCCCGCTAACCCGGTAATTAATGATCGTTCATTTGGAGAGGACAAATATCGTGTCGCTGACTGGTCAATCCAGTATATGAAGGGTATGCAGGATGCAGGTGTGATGGCCTGCGCAAAACACTTCCCCGGTCATGGTGACGTTGAAGTTGATTCGCATTATGATCTGCCACTTATCACTAAAAGCCGTGATGAACTTGATTCGCTTGAATTGTATCCTTTCCGCCAGGTGTTCAACGCCGGTATTGGTAGTGTAATGATTGCGCATTTATCGATCCCTGCAATTGACAGCGCGAAAAACAAAGCAACTTCAATTTCTTATAATAATGTAACAAAGCTGCTTCGCAACGAGTTGAAATATGACGGCCTCACATTTACCGATGCTTTGGAAATGAAAGGAGTGGCCAAATTTTATCCGGGTGGCGAAGCTTCTGTGCAGTCACTCATCGCTGGCAATGATATGTTGTGTTTACCGGGTGATGTACCGGCTACCATATCAGCGATCCGTGAGGCCATCAGGCATGACAAATTAAGCTGGGAGAAAATTGATTATCATGTTAAACGTGTATTGAAGGCAAAATATCTGTACGGTCTCAATAAGGTCACTCCAGTTAGCCTTATTAATCTAACGGAAGATCTTAATGCCAATATCATAAAGATGAAGCATCGCGTGGCAGAAAATGCCATCACGTTGCTTCGCAATGCGGACTCATCAGTGTTTCCGCTTGCAACGGGCAAACGCATTGCCTTCCTCGGTTTAGGATTGAATGGAGATAACGAGTTCGCTGCCAATCTGCGTAAGGACTATAATGCGAACGCTTATTATTTTGATTACCGGATGGATTCGGCACAGGCAAATGCAATGCTGGCATTGTTACGTGACCGTTATGATGTTGTGGTTGTTGGTTTGCATAATTTCAATCGCTTCCCTGGTAATAATTTTGGTATTAGCCGCGCGGCACTTTACCTGGTAAACAGTGTGCAGCAACAACATAAAACCATCACGATGGTTTTTGGAAATCCTTATGCAGCATCACTTGTATGTAATGCACCTGTATTGGTTGCCTGTTATGATGACGATCCGGTAACACAACAAAAAGCGGCTGATCTATTGTACGGACGGTTCGCGGCTAAAGGAAAGTTGCCGGTTACTGTTTGTGATGCACTGGCTGTTGGTTTTGGGCTCACGGAACATAGGTTAATTCCTAAAGGTACAGCAGCAGACCTGGGGTTTGATAAAAAAGCTTTATCAGCAATCGATTCTATTGTAGAAGATGCAATTCGTCAGCAGGCAATTCCCGGCGCAGTGGTTCTTGTTGCAAAAGACGGTAAGATCGCTTATGAAAAAGCTTTTGGACATCTTACTTATGACAGCACAGAGCAGGTTTACCCGCAAACTATCTACGACCTGGCTTCGGTAACAAAAGTTATGGCAACTACAGTGTCGGTAATGAAGTTGTATGAAGAGGGCCATTTAAAGCTGACTAAGACTTTGGGTGATTACCTGCCCTGGGTGAAGGGAACAGACAAAGCGAACCTAAGAATTCGTGATATCCTGCTGCACCAGGCGGGTTTGAAATCGTTTATTCCTTTTTACCGGGAAACGGTAGCCGTATTACCCGACGGAACACCTGTAAGAAGCGTTTATGCCCCACGTCGTGATTCAGTTCACAACGTGCGCGTTGGCACCAACATGTATATGCGCGAAGAATGGCTGGACACTATCTACAATCGTATTTTAACCAGCGAGGTAGATAAGACCGGCAAATATGTTTACAGCGACAATGATTTTATTTTCCTTGGAAAAATAGTTGAAGCTATTTCGGGTATGAGCCTCGACAAGTATGTGAAAAAAGAGTTTTACGATAAATTGGCCATGCGGCATACCGGGTTTACACCATTACAGCGCTTTTCTGTGAATCGGATTGCTCCAACCGAATATGACGAATACTTTCGGAAACAATTGGTTCATGGTGATGTTCATGACCCGGGTGCTGCGATGTTTGGCGGTGTGGCGGGACATGCCGGGCTTTTTGGAACAGCTGCAGATCTCGCGGTGCTGTCGCAGGTGCTTTTAAATAATGGCACTTATAACGGCATTCGGTTTTTTAAAAAAGAAACTATCAATTTGTTTACAGACTACCAGAGCACTATCAGCCGCCGCGGTTATGGTTTTGATAAGCCGGAAAAAGATAATGCTACCCGGAAGGAACCTTATCCTGCATTATCAGTTTCACCTAAAACCTATGGGCACACCGGGTTTACAGGGACGTGTTTCTGGATCGATCCAAAATATAATCTTACTTATATTTTTCTCTCTAATCGTGTAAATAGTCCTGATCAAAACAAATTCGGAAGGTTGAATGTCCGTCCGAGGGTTCATGAGGCGATCTATGCTGCCATGCTTCAGCGTTAGGGGTTTCGAAATTGGGAAGAAGTTCTGTTAAACTGGCGCAAGGCGCCCTGTGGGGCCATGTGTTTAGCTGAACTTATAGTAATTTCGCGTCACATTGATTGAAATGAGCACGAAAGAAGAAGTTCTCCAGGAAGTAATTATAAAATTCGCGGGTGATTCCGGCGATGGAATGCAATTAACAGGCAGTCAGTTTACAAATAATACGGCCCTGCTTGGGGTTGATCTTGCTACTTTCCCCGATTTCCCGGCGGAAATACGCGCTCCCCAGGGAACCCTGCCTGGTGTGAGTGGTTATCAGCTACGATTTTCCAGCGACAGAATATTTACGCCGGGTGATGAATATGATGTGCTTGTGGCCATGAATGCTGCGGCATTGAAGGCTAACCTGAAAACACTTAAAAAGGGCGGCAAGATCATCGTCAATACTGATGGTTTTGATACAAAAAACCTCCGGCTCGCCAATTATCCTGATGGTGTTAATCCATTGGAAGATGAAAGTCTTGGCAATTATGAAGTGATCCGCATTGATGTTACCCGTTTAACCCGGGAGGCATTGAAAGAGATTACGATGGGCACCAAAGAAAAGGACCGCGCAAAAAACATGTTTGTGCTGGGCTACCTTTACTGGATGTATAACCGCGACATGGAAAACACCATTAACTTCCTGCGCGAAAAGTTTGGTAAAAAACAGGAGATCCTCGACAGCAACGTTAAGGCGCTACAGGCCGGTTATAATTACGGCGATACTACTGAGACTTTCACCACCCGTTTCCGTGTAGAGAAAGCGAAGATGGCGCCCGGTGTGTATAGATCCATCATGGGCAATCAAGCCCTCAGTTATGGATTGATTGCAGCTTCTCAAAAAAGTGGTCTGCCCATTTTCCTTGGTACTTATCCTATTACACCTGCATCCGACATATTACACGAGTTAAGCCGCCACAAGGCTTTCGGAATCCGGACTTTTCAGGCGGAAGATGAAATTGCCGGTATCACGTCTGCCATCGGTGCGGCTTATGGTGGCGCTTTGGGTGTTACCACTACCTCGGGCCCTGGCATGGCGCTTAAAGGCGAGGCTATGGGTTTGGCAGTAATGCTCGAAATCCCTTTGCTCATTATCAATATTCAAAGAGGCGGTCCTTCAACAGGGCTTCCAACCAAAACAGAACAAAGCGATCTTATGCAGGCTTATTATGGCCGTAACGGCGAAAGCCCGATGCCGGTTATAAGCGCCTCGACACCGAGTGACTGTTTTGCGGTTGCTTATGAAGCGGTACGCATTGCCGTACAGCACATGACACCGGTTATCCTGCTGAGTGATGGTTATATTGCTAATGGTGCTGAACCATGGAAGTTTCCCAAAAGCGAGGAGCTGTTGCCGATTGAGGTGAAATTCAAAACTGAGCTGGGACATGGTGAAGAGAAGTTTATGCCTTATCTCCGTGATGAAAAACTGGTTCGGCCCTGGGCAGTACCGGGTACACCGGGTCTTGAGCACCGCATTGGTGGACTGGAAAAACAGAACATCACCGGTAACGTAAACTATGAACCCGAGAACCACCAGTTGATGGTGAAGATCAGGCAGGAGAAGGTCGATAAGATTGCAGACTATATTCCGGAACAACAAATTGATAATGGCCCGGAAAAAGGTAAACTTTTGGTGTTGGGATGGGGATCAACTTATGGATCGATCAAAAGTGCCGTTGCACAATTACTTGCTGAAGGACATGAGGTAGCGCATGCCCATCTACGTTATATCAGACCCCTGCCCCGCAATCTTGGCGCTATTCTTAAAAACTACGACAGCGTTCTGATACCCGAAATTAATAATGGTCAACTGATCAGGATCATTCGTGATCAATACCTTGTTGATGCAAAGGGCTATAACAAAATCATGGGTGTGCCGATCACAAAAACAGAACTTGTACAAAAACTGCGTGAGACCCTGGCAGAATTATAAGCGTTGGTAGAAGGTTAAACGCTTCAGGCTTCTGAAAAAACAAATGCAATCGCAAATGCAAGTATGGACCCGATAAGTCCAAACATAAAGATGTTGTAGGATATCCGGAGGTATTTGTATTTTCTGGCCAGCACCACTCCAAGAAAATATATATCCTTTATCATACTGCTGTTAAGATATTCGCGGTCGCTCATCATCTCTTTCATTGCCCAGTCATAATCTGGAAGATCCATGTTATAAAAGTTTCCGAAAAAAAGCAGGTTCACTTTTTTGTTCGTGATGTCTTCTTTTGTAAAAGTTCCGCGGCTGACGTTAGGACGTGTGGCAAGTATTGAGAACACGACGGCAGAAAGACAAACGCTCAATAACAGAATGGTTGGCAGTATATATTCGGGATAAAACTGCAGTTTGCCAAGTAACACCGAAACCAGGATAGACATCACAATGGTGTTTACCGAGATCATAATATTCGCTTTGCTGTCGGCCATCTGGCTAAGACTTACATGATTATCCGAAACGATCCGGAACATGGTCGAAATGCTGCGTTCAACCCTGTTTTCCCTTGTAAGTTTATCTGGCCTGGGCGCAGTCTGGGTAGTTTCCGATGATTGTTTTTTTTCTATGGTCTTTACTTTAACCACGGGTTGTGGTTCAGAGACTGGTTCTGCTTCCTGGCTTTTGCGAATAATTTCCTGTATAAATTTTTGTTTGATTGGTTCCAGTTTTTCTTTTCCGTAACTGGTGAAGTACTGATGTTGCTGAAGAAAATGGAGGTTGATTTTGTGCCATTCCTTTTTATTTATTTTGACGTCCTTCAGCTTGTTGATTTCTTTTCGCAACAACTTGTTTCTTTCCTCAAAACTTTCTGTTCCCAGGTGAAACAGATCAGCATCGCAAAGGATCATTTCTATTTGCGTAACCGGCGATTGAGGAACCCGCGTTGCATTGATGCATCTGTTCACCATGGCAACAAATTCAGGCGTTGCTTTACCCTCAAGAAATTCGGTGCATAGTTTCTGACTGATAATTTCGTGGTCCTTTGGATTTCCGCTGCTGTACCCTGTGTCATGGAACCATGCGGCCACCATGAGTACCAGCCGGTCTTCTCCTGAAACTTTATAATAATCGGCCAGCATTTCACAGGCCTTTACGACTTCCCGTGTATGATCAAGATTATGAAAAGTGAAAGCACTGTTTACTTTAGTATTAAATATGTTTACAACAAATTGCCGTACCTGTAATAATAATAGTTGATCCGCTTCGGTCATGCTTTGTTAACTTTGAAATTGAAATTAAGCAATATTAGATACGGATCTGCGGTAGTTTTCATAAAATGGTAATCTATGGTTCCATATCCTCGCCTGTGGTTTTTATCGTCATCAATATGTGTGTTATCTTTTGTGTTGGCAGGCTGTGATGGAAAAGCGGGCAAATCGTTTCTCCCGGACGTTCCCGGCTATGACCCTATGAACAAACAGGTGTTTGTGTTACATAAACAGTTACTCGAAATTTCCGGCATTGCCTATTTAAACGACTCTACCTTGTTTGCCATAAACGATGAAGATGGGAAAATCTTTACTGCTGACCTGACTCCTGGGAAACCAGCTTCGATTCGTTTTGGTAAGGGAGAAGATTATGAAGACATTTGTTATGCTGATACTGTTTTTTATGTGCTGGAAAGTTCGGGTGATATCTATACGGTGCCTGTGAACGATCCTTCTGCCACAAGAAAAACAAAGTTTCCAAAAAAAAGGAAGGTTGAGTTTGAAAGTTTGTATGCAGAACCGGGAACGGGTAACCTGGTTATGTTATCAAAGGAGCAAAGGCTTATCGAAGACGCACTTGTGGCTTATCGTTATGATCCTGTTGCAGATACATTTTCAACCGGTCCGGTTTATATTATTCCGTTGCGGGACATTACCCGGCTCATGAAAGATCATTCTGCTGAATGTAAACCTTCTGCTGCCGCGGTACATCCTGTAACAAATAAACTGTTTGTTATCGCATCGGTAGGTAAGGTGCTCCTGATCTGTTCACTTGATGGAAAAGTAGAAAAGGCTTACTCTCTTAACCCTGATCTGTTTTCACAACCCGAGGGTATTTGTTTCTCGCCCTCAGGTGATATGTACATCTCGAACGAAGGATTACAGGGCAAGGCAACGATTATCAGGTTTCCGTACAAGGCTGGGTTCGCTGGTGATGAGTAGCGTTATTAAGATTGTATCATGTCAAAGTTTATCCTTTCCGCTTTTTTATGTTGTTATACGCTGGTTACTTCCGGGCAAAGCGATAGTGTGGCTCAGCGACTCATCCTGGTGGGAGATGCAGGTGAATTAAGAGATGGACGTCAACCTGAGCTTGATCTGCTGAACCGGCTTTACCCACTCAATGACAGCACAAATACAATTGTGTACCTGGGAGATAATATTTACCCCGTAGGTCTGCCAGACGCACCATCTGCAGCTTATGAGCGCAGGCGAAAAATACTTGATTTACAGGTTGACTTTCTACAGAATAAACTTGCGCGCGGTATTGTCATTCCAGGCAATCATGACTGGATGCAGGGGCACCCGCTTGGCGTTGACCAGCTAAAAAACCAGGAGTTGTACGTGAGAGAAAAGCAGATGGCAAATCTGTTCTTCGCTCCGCTAAACGGATGTCCGGGGCCGGTTGAAATACCCCTCAGCGAATCTGTTGTGATGGTGGTGGTTGACAGTCAGTGGTGGTTACAACAAAAAAACCGTCCGGGCGAGGATTCTGACTGCGAATGCAAAACGGAAGATGAAGTGGTGTTGCAGTTGAAAGATATTCTGTACCGCAACCGGGACAAACTTGTGGTATATGCTGCGCATCATCCGTTCGTGACTTACGGAAAACATGGTGGCTACTTTACCTGGAAACAACACCTGTTTCCATTAACTGAAATAAAGAACAACCTGTACCTGCCCCTCCCTGTGTTGGGTTCAATATATGCCATTTCAAGAGGTGTGTTTGGGAATATCCAGGATACACGTCATCCTGAATACAAAGATTATATCGCAAGAATTGACGGTGTATTATCAACACATCCGTATTGTATACGTGTCGCGGGCCACGAACATGCGTTAGAGTTTATTCAAAAAGCCGGTCAATCATATATTGTCAGCGGCGCTGCATCAAAACGCACGCAGGTACGCGCCGGCACGGGGAGTGTATTTGTCGATGAAGGAACGGGCTTCGGCGTGATTGAACTGTTGAAGTCCGGAGTAGTTCTTCTCAAGTTTTATTCTTCACAATCGTCAACACCTGAAACGCCAATATTTGCCGGCAATCTGAAAACATTTATCGCTCAAAGGGACACCATAGAGGCAGCAGGCGCCCGGGTGTTCCCCGATTCGGCAACCATGGCAGCAGCGAGCTACTATAAAGCCAGGGGCTTTAAAAAATGGTTGCTTGGAAGTAATTACAGACCGGAATGGACGACCCCGATCAGGATGCGTTCTTTTGACCTGCTAACCGAAAAAGGTGGCCTGGTTCCGGTTAAACGCGGCGGCGGGTTCCAGTCAAAATCTTTAAGACTTGAAGACAAAGAAGGAAAACAATATGTATTAAGAAGCATTGAAAAATTTCCGGACCGTACCCTGCCGGAGGAGTTCAGACAAACGTTTGTAAAAGATGCTGTCGTTGATGGCATCTCTGCTTCGTATCCGTATGCCGCTTTATCTGTGCCCGATCTTGCAGCTGCCGCCGGTGTACCACATGCAAAGCCTGAGATTGTGTATCTGCCTGATGATCCCGCATTGAAACAATACCGCCCGGATTTTGGAAATGGAATGTACCTGTTTGAAGAACGCGAACCCGGTGATGTAAAAAAAACAGACAATACTATCGAGGTAATAGAAGATCTTCAAAAAGATAATGACCATAAGGTAAACCAACAGGCGGTGCTTACCGCACGTTTACTGGATATGTTTATAATGGATTTCGACCGCCACGAGGATCAATGGCGATGGGGGAATTCAGGCAAAAAGAAAAGCAAGGAGTTTTTCCCGATTCCGAGGGACAGAGATCAGCCATTTTTTATAAATCAGGGAGTTATTCCAAAAATAATCAGCCGTTCATGGTTGCTCCCAAAGTTCCAGGGCTTCAGGGTTAGGGCACGTGACATCAACACCTTCAATTTCAATGCAAGGTATTTCGACCGGTCGTTTTTAAACAGTCTTACGGAAACAGACTGGATTGCTGCAATTGATTCTTTTCTCCCAAAAATGACTGACCAGGTAATAGACCGCGCGGTATCCAGACAACCCGTGGAAATCAGGGAATACCATGGTTCATTTATAGCCAGCACATTAAAAGAAAGAAGAAAGTTTTTCAGGGATGAGATGCTTAAATATTATCACTTCCTGGAAAAGGAAGTTGATATCGTCGGTTCTGACAAACGCGAATTGTTTCGTGTGTTAAGAAACGCTGATGGTTCTGTTCGTGTGACAGTAACAAAGATCAACAAGGAAGGGCTGTTGTCTGATCTTTTGTATGAGCGTGTATTTTCATCCAGGAACACAAACGAGATCAGGTTATGGGGAATGGGTGGATCCGACAGCATCAGGTTTGAAGGCAATACACGTCAAAGCATCAAAGTGCGGGCAATTGGTGGCGGGGGAATGGATCAGTTTATCGTTGATGGTGCTTCTGCAAGACGCCACACACTATTGTATGACAACAAAAGTGAACGCAATCAGGTCGCTGGCGACGGACGTTTTGTGAACAAACTTTCATTTGCGCCGGAAGTTAACCGCTACGACCGGAAAGCATATAAGTATAATATTCTTCAGCCATTGATCTCTGCTGCTTTCAATCCCGATGACGGCGTCTTTCTTGGTTTCTCATTAAAAAACACCAGGCATGGTTTCCGAAAGGAGCCGCATAAGATTGTGCATTTTTTACGTGCAAACAAGGCGCTCGCCACAGGAGCATACAATTTTACCTACCGTCTTGATGCTGTTGATGTATTAGGACGCACCGATATCGTAGCTGAGGCGGATGCAAAGGCGCCGGATAACGTACAGAACTTTTTTGGGCTTGGCAACGAAACAGTGTTTGAAAACAAAGCGCCCAGGAAAATTGCGTATTACCGTTCCCGTTATAACCTGATACAGGGATTCGTGTTATTAAGAAATAATCCCGCTCCGTTCCTGGAGTTATTGACCGGCCCCACATTTCAGCATTATTGGATAGATCGGGAAGAAAACAAAGATCGGTTTATCAGCACCCCGGATGTGCCAGGCGTAGATACCAGCTCCCTTTATAAACGAAAAAGTTTCCTCGGCTGGCAGTTTAATGCCAACATTGATAACCGCGATAATGAAATTATGCCAACACGCGGTGCCTTATGGAAAAACTCCGTAAGACTCGTGAAAGGTGTGAACAGCTTTGCAAATGATTATGCTCAGTTGTCTACCGACCTTTCATTGTATGTAAGTTTCAATGTTCCGGCTGATGTGGTGATTGCAGCGCGGGTTGGGGCCGGCATTAATTATGGCAGTTATGAATTTTTCCAGGCGCAGTATCTCAGTGGCCTGGATAACCTTCGTGGTTATCGGAAGTATCGATTTGGTGGCGATAAGATGTTTTATAACAATCTCGATCTAAGAATAAGGCTGGCTGATTTTCGCGGTTATATATTACCGGGTTCAATAGGAGTGTTGGGTTTTCATGATGTTGGAAGAGTATGGGTTAGAGAAGAATCTTCAGGGCGCTGGCATACTGGTTACGGCGGAGGTATCTGGCTCGCACCGGGCAAACGTTACGTGGTTGCTGCCTGTTACGGATTTTCGCGCGACGGCGGCTTACCCTTTGTAACCTTAGGGTTTCAATTTTAATTAGAGAGGCTGCCTCAAATTAACGAGACTTTAAACCGCTTAAAGGGTTAACGGTCTTCATCAGTGAAGTGACCCGAATAAAACAAGGCTGCCTCATAATTCTGAGACAGCCTTTGGTAATGTATAGGTTGTTTTATTAGTCGGTCATTGTAGTTACCGGCTTCCAGTGTTCTGCAGGTTCGGCGGCTTCTTCGTTGAAATTAATACCAACCCGTAATCCTCTCATACCACTTACGCCCTGCAGATCTTCCAGGTCAAATTTTTCAACTTCACCGGTAAGCAGTCCCTGGCTTTGAAGAAACTCAATATATTCCAGGTACTCATTGGCCTCATGGGTTTGTGAATACACGATAGCGAGCATGCCGGGCTGAGTTAATCTTTCATTGCTGTTTTTGATATGGACCTTGTCGATCCGTTTTTTGATGATCTCGTAACGGATATTGTAAGCTCCATCAACATCAAATTTTCTTTCGGCCGTACGGAAGCTGATTGAGATCGGTTGGCTGTGTGCAAGAATAAGTTGTGATGTCTGTAAAGGCACCGCAAGTTTTTTCTGCAGCTTCCTGGTTAATCGCGCAGCCTTAGCCAGGGTGTTCAGTTGCCAGATTTTAAGATTCTTCAGATAAAAGAAATCAAACTTCTTATTTGGTGTTATGGACTGACCGATATAGATGTTGAAGTCCACCCCATCAGTCACAAATCTTTCAAAGTAATGGGGGAAGATCTTTTGAGCCGCCTGCTGTTCTTCATCAATAAACCGCGCAACCTCATTGTTGATCGTTGTTATACTTTCCTCGTAAGACTTACGATGATTATATAACATTTCAACAGGAGAATCTATAGCGATCAGGTATTCGCGTATATTAGGTTCAAGCGATGGTATAATAGATTGAATATGCGTGAACATATTCACTATCTCTGTTTTCAGAAAATGATGAATGGCAATCTCTTCATCAGCAAACAGGATGTTATTTACCGAATGAATATATTTTTTCAGTTTAAACAGAATTTCATCAAGCAACGGAAATGGTGCTTCCTGCTTTGCGAGGCGGATAATATCCTGAGCCATGTTAAGCTGTTCCAGCATATCCTGTTGTATCGCATTGTTACGTTCTATTGATGAGTTTCGGATGTCAATAGCTCCGTATAAGGGATATACATGGTTGAAGGTGATCGGCTCAATCTTGATTTGTTCCTGCTTATTCTTATTGATAAGATAGTTGAGTGCAGTTTCAGTGAATCGCCATTCAACCGCATCCTGTACCGCTGTAAACTGATCTTTAATGACCCTGTCAACCTGGTGATCAAGTTCCTGTTGTGTTTTTTCAAGGGCAAGTTTGAACAATGGAATTGAAGGTTCCAGCTTCGCGATATGTTTATATGTAAACTGAAATGGTTTGTCGGACATAATGATCACCAGACCAATCAGTATACGGGGCCCAGTAAATAAAGGGCAGACAATTCCGCTCTTGAAACCCAGTTTAATGATGGAATCAAGAAAGGGATATTGTTTCAGCACTTCGTCATTGAACTCCTGGAACAACAACGGCTGAGGGTTCTCCTTAAATATTGGTGTAACGATCTGGTACAGCCGGCTGATCTCTTCAGGCGAAGGTTCTTTATGACCACTATCCTTCTCATTATTGTGAAGATGTGAGATCACCAGGTGATCGTTAACACGGTAAAAAGGTTTGATGGCCGTTTTTACTCCAGGCACCCCCACCAGGTTTTGAATCTGGCGTTGCAGTTCATTAAAGATAGTGAGGTCCGAAAAATTACTGATTTGCAGCAGGCGATTACGGATAATATTGTAAACCTCACGTTCGGTAACATCTTTAAGTGTAACGATAAACATTCCTTCGAACTCGAAATTATCGAGTGAAAGCTCGCGTTGTACTCCTGGCAAGTCACGGGTTTCCGACTCAGTCATCCAGCCACTGAGACAACCTGAAGGCAGTTCGGGAAGAGCTGTTTTCGCTCTTACGTTCACAAAACGTGTATCCAGTTCTACCTCCATGTATTTATCCAGCGATGTTACCGGACAAACATAAGCATGTACACTTGTAATGGTATCAGAACCTGGCACATTGTAAAGTCTCGAGAGTATTAACTGGTATGCGCCGGCGATTTTCTCCTGGTGAAGCGCTGACTTGTCATGCAGATCGGGCAATACCATCTGGTTGTCGGCACTGCTCAGGAAAAGTTGATTGAACTTTTCAGAGCCATAAACTACTTCCTGTTTAAAAGGAACGATTGCTCCATACAGATCGCTTTTGTCTGAAAGCGTAACCGGGAAGATGGTAGCCATCATCTGATCAATAAGATCACGATGTTTTTCAAACACCTTTTCGTCGGTAATCGGAACCAACAATTCCGGGTACTGCTCAACCTTTGCAAGCAGTTCTTTATATAGCGTCCTGGTTCCTTCCCTTCCGTTCTTTGCAAGTTCCTGCCAGGTCTTCAGAAGTGGTCCAAAGGAAAAAACCGAATTTATATGTGTAAAATTACAATCCATCAGATCCTGTTTAATTTGTTATGATTGACGGCTAACCGTTATAAATATTTTACAAAAATACTCTCTACCCCTAAAAAGAATGTTAACCTATGATGGGCGGTTTAATCACCGGAATCGGTTGTGTGAAATGGTGTATGAAAAAAATGCGGCAAGTGGTCAGATAAGAAACTGCAAAATTAAGAGGATTTAACCACGAAGTAAGGAGGGAGATGAAACAACTTTACGATAGTAAAGGCAAATGTTCCGCAAACCGCAGATACCGCAGCGTGGGTTACGCGCAGTGCATACGTACCTTCCATGCAGTATCAGCCAATGATGCGCTTTATGTACAAGTTCCTGGGGAAGATATTTTATCAACTGTTTTTCAGCAGCTAAAGGAGTTTTTGCACCAACGGTAAGGCCCAACCGTGCAGATACTCGGAATACGTGGGTGTCAACAGCCATATTGGGTTGCTGATCTATTACAGAGGTAATTACATTGGCAGTTTTTCTGCCTACCCCTGGTAGTTTGACCAGTTCGTTTACTGTTAAAGGAACTTCACCACCGAAGTCGTCCACCAGCATCCGGGCCATGCCAAGCAGGTGTTTGGTTTTATTATTGGGGTAAGAGATGCTCCTGATTAGCGGAAACAGTGAATCAAAATCAGCCTGGCCAAGTGTTTGCGGATCAGGATAACGTTCAAATATAGCAGGCGTTGTGAGGTTGACCCTCTTGTCTGTACATTGGGCAGATAAAATAACCGCTACCAGTAACTGGTAAGGGTTATCGTAAATTAGTTCTGTCTCGGCAGAAGGTGCGTGTTCCTGAAAATAGTCGATTACAACCTGATAGCGTTCTTTCCTGGTCATCTTGTGAATGACGCAAAATTAGGATAAGAAATGGAATGGGTAATCAGCTGATTGAATTCACCTCTGTGGTTCTCGCATAATTGAGAACGTTCAGGATTACTTCGGTTCGGGGTGATTCAAGGATTGAGTCTAATTTCTGAGTAGAAGCTTTGAGAACTTCTAATTTTTCGCGGAGTGTCCAATCCTCACGCAGGGCCGCTTCGATAGCAAGCGTTTTTTCGTGAGAAGTCTCCTTATACAAATACTGTATGAGTTCCTCTGGTGTAAAGAGTAAATACATAGCAAAACCATTTATGTCCAAAAAAAGTCCGAAATAGTCAGTTTCGGGTGTCCGTCCGTATAGAAAAACGATTTTAAGTGCCGCTTATTGTATAGGATCGTGATTTCTCTGGTTTTCAATTGGATTTGGGCTCAACGATGATAAAAAGGTCCTCTTCGTCCTTTTTCATCCGGTATTTTTCTCTTGCATACTTTTCCAGGGTGGACGGGTCAGATTTCAGCTTTTCCAGCTCTGCAGTGGTCTTTCGGATCTCTTCAACGTAGTAGTCGCGGCTGTCTTCTAATTTGTTAAGCTCCCGGTTGTGTCTGAATTGCGAAACAAGGTCCCGGTCATCAAAAAACAGCAACCATACACAAAACACCGCTGTGGCGATGATGTACTTGTTTTTGAGCCAGGAAGGCAAATGTTTCAGTATTGTCAGACCTGCCATGTATTCTAAAATTAGGGTACTTATCCTGAAGAAAGGATAAGTACCCGATAAAAATAATTACTTACCGAACTTGATTTTACCTGCCGGATAAAGGCCGGTATTACCAAGTGTTTCTTCGATTCGGATCAGTTGGTTGTATTTTGCGATCCTGTCGGTACGAGAAGCGGAACCGGTTTTGATTTGACCGCAATTCAATGCAACCGCGAGATCTGCGATGGTTGTGTCTTCAGTTTCACCGCTTCTGTGACTCATGATGGTATTGTAACCATTATGTTGTGCAAGGGTTACCGCATTGATGGTTTCAGTGATGGTACCGATCTGGTTAACCTTTACCAGCAATCCGTTTGCAATGTTGCGGTCAAGACCTTGTTGCAGGCGGGTTACGTTAGTAACAAAAAGATCATCGCCTACTAACTGGCATTTGCTGCCGATAGTTTCAGTAAGCAACTTCCAACCATCCCAATCATCTTCTGCCATTCCATCTTCGATAGAAATGATTGGATATTTGTTAACCCAGCTTTCCCAGTATTTAACCAGTTCTTCGCTGGTCATTTCTTTTCCATCACTTTTATGGAACACATACTTTTTCTTTTTGCCATCCCAAAGCTCGCTGTTAGCGGCATCCATAGCGATTGCTATCTGGCTGCCTGCAGTGTATCCTGCTGCGGTGATTGCAGTAAGAACAGTTTCAATAGCTTCTTCATTGCTCTGGATGTTTGGTGCAAAACCACCTTCATCACCCACGTTTGTGCTATAGCCGTTCTTTTTCAAAACGGTTTTCAATGCATGGAATATTTCAACACCCCAACGAAGACCTTCGCTAAAACTGGTGGCTCCGATCGGCATGATCATGAATTCCTGGAAGTCGATTTTATTGTCAGCATGAGCACCACCATTCAGGATGTTCATCATAGGAATGGGCAATGTTTTCGCATTGGTGCCACCGATGTAACGAAACAGTGGAAGACCTGATTCTGCAGCAGCAGCTTTTGCTACAGCCATACTCACAGCCAGTGTGGCATTTGCTCCGAGATTTGATTTGTTTTCGGTGCCATCAAGTTCAATCAGTGCCTGGTCAAGACCGGGTTGATCAGCAACATCAAAACCAAGCAGTTTTTCACTGATAAGGGTGTTGACATTTTTTACAGCTTTCAGAACACCTTTACCTACATATGTTTTCTTGTCACCATCGCGCAATTCAACAGCTTCATGAATACCTGTGCTGGCTCCGCTGGGAACAGCAGCTCTTCCAAGCGCACCTTCATCGGTCAGAACATCCACTTCAATAGTGGGATTTCCGCGGCTGTCTAAAATTTGTCTCGCATGGATCTCGGAGATGTAACTCATTGTATAGAATATTTATAATTTGATACTCATTGCTGGTGCTTATCCGGACCGCTTCAACTGCGGGTTAACTGCCGGAACAACTCTTCCAGGCTCTGTTCAGAGCTTTGCAAAGAAACGATATTCAGATTTTGTTGCAAAGATAGTTCGAGCAATTGTTTACGAAGCAGGTCGGGCTCCGCGGTTTGCAGTTCCCAGTGAAACCCGTCAGTGCTCAGAATACTGGTCACTGCTGGAAGCTGACGGATCGCAGGTTCGGATACCTTTTCTTTAAAGCTGACCCTGATCGTTTTGCCGCTGCTCATGCTGTTACGCAATGAACCGATGCTGTCATCGGCAACCACTTTTCCTTTATTAATAATCACTACCCGGTCGCAGATGGCTTCTACTTCCTGCAGAATATGTGAACTGAACAATACGGTTTTGTTTTCCCCAAGCCGCCTGATCACATCTCTTATTTCAATTATCTGGTTGGGATCGAGACCGGTTGTGGGCTCATCAAGGATCAATACTTCAGGATCATGTATCAGTGCAGCAGCAAGACCTACACGCTGTTTGTAACCTTTGGAGAGCTGTCCCACTTTCTTTTTGCTTTCAAGCGAAAGCCCTACCATGGCTATAACCTCTTCGATTCTTTGCTTTTTGTTGCTGATAGAATGAACATCGGCAATAAAGTCAAGATATTCCCGCACATACATTTCATAATACAGCGGATTCGCTTCAGGCAGGTAACCTATTTTGCTTTTTGTGAGAAGGGGGTCATTTTTTACGTTAATACCACATACCAGCGCTTCACCTTCATCCTGGTTCAAAAAACCGGTGATGATCTTCATTGTGGTGGATTTACCGGCGCCATTTGGCCCAAGAAATCCTACAATCTGTCCTTTACCAACACGAAACGAAACGGCATCAACGGCCTTCTGTTCGCCATAGTGTTTAGATAAATTGTTTACTTCGATGGACATCCAACAAAACTAATGATTAATCATCAATACTGTCCAACACGTCAAATTCACCTTTTAAGGCATACCAGCCAAAGATCATGAGACCGATAGCAATGGGTGTAAAGATGGTTATAACAATGATCCATGGCACTGGCTGGTTAATATCACCCGAACCTCCTGCGCTGATATTTTCAATGGCGCTTTTTACAAGGATGAAGATGATGGCAGGTCCCAGGAGTATCCAGAGGATGCCGAGATATCGTTTGAGTAACTTCATGATTAAACGATTAGTTAGTTACATTTTTATCGATCCTGTTTGTAAGGTACAGTGCACCGATTATAAAACTGAGAATTGCCACGCCCACCGGGTACCACAGACCTGACAGGTGGTTGGTGCCCGGGATAGTGGTTATCAGGGTGGCGATAAATGGAACCAGCCCGCCAAAAACACCATTACCGATATGGTAAGGCAAAGACATTGAAGTGTACCTGATTCGGGTCGGGAAAAGTTCTACCAGGAAAGCGGCAATGGGCCCATAAACCATGGTCACAAAAAGCACCATCAGCGCTATCCAGCCGATCATCTTCCATTTACCTGATTCGCCGAGAACTATTTCTTTTTTAGGCGCGGTGCTGGTAGCGGATGCGTTGTTATTTACACGGGTAGTGGTTTTCAGCACTGAACCATCGGTGAAATGATCAGTCACCGTACTAAGCTGAATGTATTCCTCGCCGTGCAGAACCCTTGAGCCATGAATCACCTGTTTCTCGGGCACAGCTGTTTTCAGGCTAACGTCTGCTGTTTCATATAATTGCTGGAAGATAAAATGATAGGAAATGATGCCTAACAACATTCCCGCGAGAATGATATTTTTTCGACCGATTTTGTCTGAAAGCGCACCAAATAAAACAAAAAACGGTGTGGCGATTAACAGCGCAATAAGAATAATGGTGTTTGCCTGTTCGTACTCTACCAGGCATTTGGTAAGTATAAAGTTCTGTGCATAAAACTGGCTGGTGTACCAGATCACGCCCTGGCCCATCGTGGCTCCAAAAAGCGCTAACAATACCATTTTGAAGTTGGTTTTGTTACCAAAGCTTTCTTTTAGGGGATTGGTGGATGTTTTGCCTTCCTGTTTCAGTTTTGCAAACAATGGTGATTCATTCATCCGTAAACGGATAAAGATCGACACAATCACCAGGACGATTGATAGAAGGAATGGATATCTCCAACCGTTTCCGGAGGTGAATTCTTCCACGCCGGTAATTCTTCTGATGGATAAGATCACTCCAAGTGAAATGAAGAGACCGAGGGTCGCCGTGGTTTGGATCCAGCTTGTATAGAATCCACGACGGTTCGACGGAGCGTGTTCCGCGACATAGGTGGCCGCGCCTCCATATTCACCGCCCAGCGCAAGACCCTGCAACAACCGGAGCACCAGAACCAGTATTGGTGCCCAGGCGCCTATACTGGCATAGGTAGGCACGCATCCTATAAGAAAGGTGGAGCCGCCCATCAGGACCAATGTCAGCAGAAACGTGTACTTTCTTCCGATAATGTCACCTAGTCTGCCGAATACCAACGCACCGAACGGGCGTACGATAAAACCGGCAGCAAATGTGGCCAGGGTTGACAAAAGGGCCGCAGTAGGGTTTGTGTCGGGGAAAAACTTTTGAGCCAGGATGGTGGAAAGGCTGCCGAAGATGTAAAAGTCGTACCATTCAATCAGGGTTCCTACAGAAGAAGCAGTGATTACTTTCCAAATACCCTGCGCTTGTGATTTCATATGACAGCCGCGTTTTTTAAAGCACCGAATATATGAATCTTTGGTGCAATCACGGGCGCGCATACACTAAAATAAAACGATTATGTATCTGCCTACGTACCCCGCCGGCCAGAGAAAACATCAGCTCCGTTAAAAAAGAAAGCCCTGCCCGGGCTATATCCGGTCACAGGGGCTTTCCATGTTTGAAGAACATTATTTAGGGGTCCTTCTTAAATGATCACATATTTTTCATCTTTCACCGGTGGTGCGATATGAATAACCTTGTTCAGAATACCATCTTTAAGACCATACGCCCAACCGTGAATATGGGGGCGGTTTTCACTCTTCCATGCTTTCTTGATGCACTCGGTTTCAGAGAGATTTAATACCTGTTGTTTCACATTGTATTCGGTGAGCAGGTCGGCACGTGCTTCCGGGCTTTCCAGCGAATTGATTTCTTCAAAATGTTCCTGGTAAACCGACTTGATACGTCCAAGCCATTTGTCAAGTATACCAAGACTTTGATCTGACATCGCTGCTTTTATACCTCCACAACCGTAATGACCACAAACAATAACGTGTTTTACTTTAAGATGCGCCACCGCATACTCAAGCACACTCAGCACGTTCAGGTCATCTTCAATTACAAGATTGGCAATGTTGCGGTGTACAAAGATCTCACCTGGCTCGGTGCCGGTGACTTCATTCGCGGGAACGCGGCTGTCGCTGCAACCGATCCAGAGAAATTCAGGCGTTTGAACATCGGCCAGTCTTTTAAAATAGCCGGGATCTTCCTGAACCTTTTCTGCGGCCCAGGCTTTATTTTCGAGTAATAACTTTTCGAATGAATGCATTTCTTAATGTTTGGATTTTAAAATTGGTGTTTTTTCTTTACTGAACCCCTGTACTTTATTCACACTGGTTTTCAGTTCTACTTTGATGTTTTTGAGCGGGGCCCTGGTCATGAAGTCTTCAATCACTTCAATAACATCTTTATCAATAAAATCTGCCCTTGATGCATCTATCAGAACAAATGAGTCATCCGGCACGCCCTCAAGTTTGTTTTTAACGATCGGTTTGTTCAGGAACGAAACATCTTTTCTCAGACGGAACAAGTAGTTTCTGTCATCATTTACTACAAATACGGCCGATTTAAAGTTGCTTCTCATCACAAAGAAAAGTGAAACACAGCAACCGATCAGGATACCGATCAGCAGGTCGGTGAAAAGTATTGCCAGCACGGTAACCACAAAGGGTACGAACTGGTCCATTCCTTTTGAAAAGTATTCCTTATATAATGCCACTTTGGTCAGCTTATATCCTGTGAAAATCAGGATTGCGGCCAGAGATGAATAGGGAATTTTATTTAAAAGCCCTGGGATCATTGCTACGCAAATAAGCAACAATACCCCATGCAAAATGGTAGACATCTTCGTTTTCGCACCCGCGTTAACGTTAGCTGAAGTACGAACAATAACTGATGTAACGGGCAACCCACCGATCATACCGGACAACATATTTCCTACGCCCTGTGCCTTCAATTCACGATTTGTTGGCGTTACACGTTGATATGGATCCAACTCATCAGAAGCTTCGATGTTCAACAGTGTTTCAAGACTCGCTACAATGGCCAGTGTGAAAGCTGTTGAATAAATCGCGAAGTTCCCAAGCTGACTAAAATCAGGCATCGTAAAGAAAGACAGAAACTCAGCCGGTGTTTCCGCCATAGGAATATTTACCAGGTGAGCTGCGGTGAGTGCTATCTCAGGATTTGTAACCTTCAGTACTTCATTGATGATTGTTCCAACAAGTACAACGATCAAAGGTGAGGGTATCAGTTTGAAGATTTTACCTTTTTTCACCAGAACCTTGTCCCAGAAAATCTGGAGCGCGAGGCACACAATACCAATCATCAGCGCCACAGGCAAAAGGTTAACAAACGAATAGTAGAGTTCGGTAAATGTATTCTGACCATCTTTCTGAACAAAACTTTCATCACCCTGGAAGTCGGCTTCGTACCCGACAAAATGGGGAATCTGTTTCAAGATCAGTATAAGACCAATAGCGGCCAGCATTCCTTTAATAACATTTGAAGGAATATAATCGCCTAAAATACCGGCTCTCATGAAACCGAGTATTAATTGAAGAAATCCTCCGATTACTACGGCTACCAGGAAAACTTCATAAGATTGAAGTTTTGTGATTGCTACTACCACAATGGCTGTTAGTCCCGCAGCCGGACCGCTGACACTTAATTGGGAGCCACTTAATGATCCGACCACGATACCTCCAACGATACCGGCGATCAATCCGGAGAACAATGGTGCTCCGGAACCCAATGCAATACCCATACAAAGCGGTAATGCTACTAAAAACACAACAACGGACGACGGAAAGTCTGAGCCTAACGAACCCAGCAAACTTTTAGGTTGCTTAACCATAGAATATTTTTATAGAACGGTTATCAGAACATGACAGCCCGCAAAAACGAAACTCTCGTGTTTGTATGAACGATTATAGTTGAATAGGAGTGTGAAAAGGGCACAGGGGTGCACTCTAAAAAATCAGCTTAACATTCGGGCGGTGGAGAAAGTAATTCGAAGTGAACCAGTTCTATTTCTTCTGAAGCGGAAATGATATGAGTAAATAACTGGTCGGCAAGTGCAAACTCATGGCTTTCTGAGTGGCCATGTAAATATTCTTCTGAAAATGAAACGGGATTACCAGGTGGTTTTTCATCGGGCCCACCGGGTTGTCCCGGAAAAGCCTCTGAGTCCTCAACCTCTCCGGCATTTAAAGTAATCAGTGCCTTACTATCGTAACTATGACACAGTGCAGCAAAATAATTAGCTGTAGTTAGCACTAGCAAAAGGAAAATCATCCCAACGACCACAATACCACGACTGGTGGATTGCTGCTCCATATATGTGGTTTTGATGGTTTTCATTGGTCACAAATATACGGCTCAGCTTGCGTAAACGAAGTCATTTGGTTTTTTTTAACAATTTGTAACTGCCTTTTAAAATTTTTTCAGTCTCAAAATTGCGCCGCACATTTTTGTCGATACTTTTTAAAGGGGTAATTTAACGTTTTTATCGCAGAAGCGGTCATTTTCAATTGTTTAACTAACCCGACAACGATCATGTCATATCCCTATCAGATCAAATCTTTTGAAGCTTACGAAACCGCCTATCAGAAAAGCGTCACCGATCCAGAAGGCTTCTGGGGCGAAATTGCCAATCATTTTACCTGGAAAAAACCATGGGACAAAGTGCTGGATTGGAACTTTACCGATCCCGATATAAAATGGTTTTCAGGTGGAAAACTCAATATCACGGAAAATTGTATCGACAGGCACCTTGCCACAATGGGAGATAAGCCGGCAATAATCTGGGAGCCCAATGATCCGACCGAACATTACCGCATGCTAACTTATAAAGAACTGCATTTTAAAGTCTCGCAGTTTGCAAACGTTTTAAAAAATAACGGTGTACAGAAGGGCGACCGCGTTTGTATATATATGGGCATGGTTCCGGAACTGGCAATCGCCGTTTTGGCCACAGCGAGGATCGGGGCAATTCACTCCGTTATTTTCGGTGGTTTCAGTGCGCAGAGTATTGCCGATCGTTTGCAGGATGCGAAAGCAGAGTTTGTAATTACCTGCGATGGTGCGTTCCGTGGCAACAAGGAAATTCCATTGAAAGAAGTGATGGATGACGCACTGGTTCAATGCAGATTTGTGAAAAAAGTGATTGTTCTTACCCGCACGCGCACACCTGTCAGCATGATCAAGGGTCGTGATGTTTGGTGGGAAGATGAGGTGAAAAAAGTTGAAACACAGGGCAATCCTGAAGTGCCGGCTGAAGAGATGGATGCAGAGGACATGTTGTTTATTCTCTATACCTCCGGCTCAACCGGCAAGCCGAAAGGCGTTGTGCATACCTGTGGCGGATACATGGTATACACCAATTATACTTTTGTGAACGTGTTTCAGTACCAGCCGGGTGATGTACACTTCTGTACAGCAGATATTGGCTGGATCACGGGTCATAGTTATATTGTATACGGCCCCCTGAGCGCTGGCGCAACCTCGCTGATGTTTGAAGGTGTTCCCACCTGGCCCGATGCCTCGCGTTTCTGGCAAATTGTGGACAGGTACAAGGTTAACATATTATATACCGCCCCCACGGCGATCCGCTCGTTGATGGGTTTTGGAGAAGAACCATTGACAGGGCACGATTTGAGTTCTATCAAAGTATTGGGTACGGTAGGGGAACCGATTAATGAAGAAGCCTGGCACTGGTACGATGAGCATATCGGTAAAAAGAACAGCCCGATCGTAGATACCTGGTGGCAAACAGAAACGGCAGGAATACTGATCTCTAATCTTGCTGGTGTTACACCTGCCAAACCAACCTATGCCACACTGCCCCTGCCGGGTGTTCAGCCAATATTGGTTGATGAAAACGGTAAGGAAATCGAAGGCAATGGCGTTAGTGGCAACCTATGCATCCGCTTTCCCTGGCCGGGCATCCTGAGAACCACTTATGGTGATCATGAAAGATGCAAAATGAATTATTTTTCAACGTATCCGGGTTTGTATTTTACGGGTGATGGCTGTCTCCGCGATGAAGACGGTTTTTATCGCATCACCGGTCGTGTTGATGATGTGCTGAACGTAAGCGGGCACCGGATCGGAACCGCGGAGGTTGAAAATGCCATCAACATGCACGCTGGTGTTGTTGAAAGCGCAGTTGTAGGCTACCCCCATAATATTAAAGGACAGGGTATATATGCTTATGTGATTTTCACCGGTGGGCACGAAGACCGTGAGCTAACCAAAAAAGACATTTCGTTGACTGTTACCAGGATCATCGGTCCAATCGCGAGGCCCGACAAGATCCAGTTTGTGTCGGGTTTGCCCAAAACCAGGAGTGGGAAAATCATGCGGCGGATACTTCGTAAGATCGCCGAAGGCGAAACGGAGAATTTGGGTGACACATCTACCCTGTTGGATCCGGGGGTTGTAAATGAAATTGCAGCAGGTAAAATATAATTGAAATGAGAAACCCCACTGGTTATAGCTGGTGGGGTTTTCATAGAGACGGCGCATTGCCCGTTTTCAAAAAACAATGCTATCTGGCTGGATTGTCTCCGGGTATCGATCAAAATGAACTTCAGCTAGCTGAAACTCAGTTGTCGAGAGGACCAAGATACAATCAAAAAAAGCCGGGTGCAAGCCGGCTCAACTATATTAAGGAAGTCTTAAGGTTATAGAATCCAGCCACAGCGGGCTTTAGCAGAATCAGGTATAAGTATCGTTATCAGCGTTTTATCGTAACCTGGGTTCCTACAGGGAGAAAAGCTTCAACCTCGTCCAGATCTTCATTTTTCAGGGCTATACAGCCATTTGTCCAATTTGTAAAATCGTCAACCACAATATTATCGTTTGGCCAGGTACCATGAAGTGCGATCCCGCCCCCGATAGAGGCATTTTTTGGGATCAGTCCCTGGGCTTTACGTTGATTGAATTTCGCCCAGCTTTCTTTGTTCGGATAGTCGAGCATCAGCATCTTGTGCCATTTCTGGTGCGGCCGTTTTGATATAATTTTGAAGGTGCCTTCCGGTGTTTTCCGGTCACCTTCCCGCATTTTATCGTCAAGGTTTTTATTCCCAAAAACGACGGGATAGGTAGCGTACCAGCCTTCCTCATCGTACACTTTCAGTTCGTAGTCAGATTTGTCAACCACGAGGTATACTTTTCCCACGGGACCGGTTGTAAAAACCCTGCGTTTCACAAGTCGTTCTTCCACAGTTTTGAAGGCAACCATTGATAAACCCACAAGCACAGGGATCGCAATAAAGACTATCCGTTTCATAATTACCTTGCTTTATGTAAAGACCGGGCGATAGTTTAATTGTTTAGCTGTTTTGAAAATTTTAACATGACACCGTTACAAACAAGATGTTTGTGTATCTCGGGTTCGGTTTAGCGGGTCAGTTGTAAACGATGAGAGGGGCTCGTTTATTTTCTTTGGGTATAACTTTTAACAGTGTGGCAAAAATAAAAAAGGCATGCGACTTTGCATGCCTTTTGAGTTGGTTTTATGTTTCTCCAAAGTGATTTTTACAAACTGTGGATCGTCTAATTTTTAATGAGAACTGCTGAGCCTGATACCTATTGCATAAGGTGTTTGATCAAGGGCTTTTTCAAATATGCTGTTGTTTGCCAGTGATCCGTATAGGGTAAGAGGTCCCAGTTGCAGTTCACCTATATAAGATATCTTCCATTTTCTCAGGTCGAAATCATCATGTACTTTTTGTTTACCAGCTGCGGCGGTGATCGTTTTTTGCCTGCTATTGTATAAGTAACCGGCGCTTGCACCCACGCTCAAACCAAATCCACGACGACGTTTTGGCGAGAAGTCAAAGTTCAACATCATCGGTACAGTAACATAGTCGGCTGCGAGTTTATTTTTAGAATAGGAAGTACTGTTATCAAGTATCACCCTGGTAGGATCAGTTTCAAAAAGTATAGGCGAGCGATAGCGGTAGTTGTTCATTTCTATACCAACACCATATTTTAAATTCACAACATGTTTGATCATGTTCAACTTTTGCATGAACAACCAGATGTTGACGTTTGAGGATTTGCCTGTGCGGAGTTCCATCTGATCTTCACCAACTCCTGCACCGGTGAAACCGCTCGCCATAGCCGCAGCATAATCTGTTTTATCAGTATAGTTTGCAAATCCAAGATCAAGAATTAACCAGTTGGTGCTTACGGCAGATGGCTTGTAATCTTTACGCCGGTAAACGCGGGTTTTTTCTTTGTCGCCTGGCTCATCACCAGGTGATTTGATGATGATCATCGATCCAACGCGGATCGTGTCACTTTGTTGTTTTGTACTGTCGGTCTGTGCAAAGCCGGTCATGGTCATAGCGATCCCCGCAAGGATCAAACATATCCTTTTCATGTGTAAATTTTTTCTGAATTAATGATGTTGTTAGAGAGCGATGGCGAAACTTGCGATCCGGAGACTTTTCTTATTCTCTACCGGTTCTTTACTTGTTGCTTTGTCAAACACGCGGGATACCCTTCTGAAGAAACCACGCATCTTTTTATTCTTGTCAGGAGATTCAAACATTTCGTCGTTTTCATTAGCTAAACTTGCAAAAGTGCTGCCTTCTTTGAGTTCAACCGGCCCGATGGCCACTTGTTCCGATTGAACAGTGTTATCGTTTTTCGCAAGAGCCATTGATTCGTTTTTATTAATAACCGGATCAATTACTTCAACTTTCTTTTCAACTACTTTTTCTGTACCGCCTGATATTTGTGGTACGGATGCAGGTGTTGAAATGTTACTCGGAGCGGAAGATTTTTTTACAGCAGACTGTGCATATAACTCATCGCCACGAATTGCCTTTGTCACATCGGGCTTTTTGTTTGATGGAGTAACTGCAGGCACATCAATTTTACTGGTTGACCTGGTATCAATAGCAGCCGTTGCTGGTTCGGGATCCACATCATTTGAAGATGGTATGCTGTTGTCTGCATTTTTAGAAGCTGCCGGTTGTTGCTTAACCTTTGTGTTTGTTGCGAGGTGCGTAGCGTCAACGCTTTCATTATTGTTTAATGCAAACCAGCCGGTGACACAGAAGAATGCAATTACTGAAGCTGCCGCAGCCATTTTCCAGAAACGCATGCGTGCAAACATTGGTACCACCTTGTGATCAGCGGTTGAACGGTAGAGAGTTGATTTGTCAGGAAACACAATATGTTTCTCGGGCTGAAACTTTATTTGCTGAATCAATTCAAAGTTTTCCTGCTGAGAAGGGTTCTTATAAACAAACCCTTCAACACATGCGTTCTCTGAATCGGTCAATTCATTATCGGCGTACATCACAAAATACTCCTCGCAGTTTTGCACCGTTACAGGATTATTTTGAGATGGAGCTTCTGAACGATATAAATCTGACTTGTTAATAAAGGCTACTTCTTCTGTTGGAAGCACAGCTTCGCTGAACATTTCCAGTTCAGCTTTGAGGTCAGGATTTTCACTCACAAAACGTTCCACTTCGGCCCGGTCTGCAGCGTTTAGTTCTTTATCGATGTAAAGAACAAAAAACTCCTCATAGTTATGACGTGTGATTTCCATGTTACATTACATTTTCAGGACTTACCAAATAATTTTTCAACTGAATCCGGGCACGATGCAGGTAAACCTTCACCTGGCTTTCGTTTAGTCCCGTAATTCGTCCAATCTCCTCATACGAATATCCTTCGTAGTCTTTCAACAGTACCAACGACCGTTGTGTTTCCGGCAGTCTTCCCAAAGCCTGTTCCAACACTTTTTTGGTGTTGTGGGCGGGTCGGTCTGAAATTCTGGAATCTTCTTTAAACTCTTCTTTTAATGTAATTCTTTTGGCTTTTCGGATGTGATCAATCATTTGGTTGTAGGCAACGGTAAAAAGATAGCTTTTACATTTTGTGTTGTCTACATCCGCACGATTCACCCACATTTTTTCAAAAGCTGATTGTACAACGTCGCGGGCATCCTCCTCATGACGAAGATTTTTCAGAATAAAACGGTACACATTGTCCGCATATTCATTTACACAATCATTATATTCTTTCTCAGTCATAAACAGTGCTTGACGCGCAATTATACACCTGTGGTACGTTTCTGCGCTGCGAAAGTTACAAAAAGGCAAAAATTATTTAAAAAAAGAAAAGGGCTCTTAAAGAGCCCACTGGAACAGGTAAAAATATTATTGATAACTTGCTGTAAGATAGCGTGTTATGGATTCCAGGATCAGAAACTCCCCTTTTCCCCCGGAAGTGCTCGATGTGGGTAACTCTTCAATTCCCTGGAGGTCAGCACATTCCGCTTCCGACTGCGTTGCAGTGAGCACAAAGCCGGCAGTGGCAATCACGCTTAAAAACATCAACCGGTACAAAAACGACTTTTTCATAAACTGGGTGTTCAGATATAGGACGTGTTAGTTGCGACGATGTTACAGTTTAAATTAACTTTTTTTATAGCATTTGTAGATTAACGCAGAACAATACCTTCGCATTAAATTGATGAGTTCTATGAATGAAAACTTAGTTACCCGTTTGCGGACCGAACTGCAGGAGATTACGAGTTCAGGTTTATTAAAAAAAGAAAGGATCATTGAATCTGCACAGGGCGCGGAGATATTGGTTAATGGGAGGAAGGTTCTGAATTTTTGTGCTAACAATTACCTTGGGCTGTCATCGCATCCTAAAGTGCTCGAGGCAGCAAAAAAATATATTGATGACCGCGGATATGGAATGAGCAGTGTACGTTTTATATGTGGTACCCAGGATATTCATAAAGAACTGGAGCGAAAAATTTCTGAATTCCTTGGAACAGAAGATACCATTCTCTACGCGGCTGCCTTTGATGCAAACGGCGGTGTGTTCGAACCCTTATTCGGAGAAGCGGATGCAATCATTTCTGATGCGTTGAACCATGCATCTATCATTGATGGCGTGCGTTTGTGTAAAGCAAAGCGTTTTCGTTACGAACACAATAATATGGAGGACCTTGAGGCCCGGCTGAAAGAAGCACAGGAAGCAAGAAGCAGAATTATCGTCACAGATGGTTCATTCAGCATGGATGGCACCATTGCACAGTTAGATAAGATCGTTGACCTGGCAGAAAAATATGATGCGATAGTTATGATAGATGAATGTCATTCCAGTGGTTTCCTTGGCAAAACCGGCCGTGGAACCCACGAATATCGTGGCGTTATGGGTAAAATCGATATCATCACCGGTACCCTGGGCAAAGCACTTGGCGGTGCATCGGGAGGTTTTACCAGCGGAAGGAAAGAAGTTATTGAAATGCTGAGACAACGTTCACGGCCTTATCTTTTTTCAAACACGCTGGCACCGAGTATTGTAGGAGCATCTATTGCAGTGCTTGACCTGCTTAGCCAAACCACCGAATTAAGAGACAAACTTGAATACAATACCAAATACTTCCGCAGAAAAATGACCGAAGCAGGTTTTGATATAAAACCTGGTGATCATCCTATTGTTCCGATTATGTTATACGATGCGGTAGTGGCCCAGGATTTTGCAGCAGCTTTATTGGAAGAAGGGATCTATGTGATCGGATTTTTCTTCCCGGTTGTAGCAAAGGGCCAGGCACGAATCAGGGTGCAATTAAGCGCTGCTCATGAGCAGGAGCACCTTGATAAGGCAGTTGCAGCATTTACTGCTATTGGTAAAAAATTAAACGTGTTAAAATAATGAATTGCGGGCCGGGTATATCACCTGGCCGCAATCATACTTATTTCAACATTTACATTTCGTGGAAGCCCTTTGACAGCGATCGTTTCGCGTGCGGGGAAATCACCTGTGAAGAATTTACCATACACTTCATTGACTACGGGAAACAACGCCATATCACTGAGGAAAATGTTTGTTTTTACTACGTCGTTGAAACTGTAACCGGCAGCAACAAGTATGGCTTCAAGATTTTTCATTACCTGAACCGTTTCTTCAGGTACATCTTTTGCCTCAATGTTGCCGGTAACCGGATCAAGGGCAATCTGACCGGAAACAAACAGGATGTTACCGGCCTGCACAGCCTGGCTATAAGGCCCGATAGGAGGTGGTGCGTCGTTGGTTGTTATAATTTTTTTTTCCATGCAGCGAATGTATGAAAGAATTGGGTCGATGAAATTGATTAAACCGGGAAGTAATGACAATAGCAGTACTGGCCGATGCTTCAACAAAAAATGAATTGCTTCAGAAAGGCTTTTCCTCAGACGTATCCGTACTGTGGCCGGACTCGGTACGTTCACTAATGATGCTTGAAGCCGATTGTTTTTTTGATTTAAAGTTTGAACAAGACAAGGAAAGAACAAAACGGTTATCAAAGCTTCTTACACATCCTGTGTTTATCGGCGCAATGGATAATACTATCAATGAAATTGGTGATCCGCGTTTTA
Source organism: Bacteroidota bacterium (assembly GCA_023416995.1). Classification (GTDB taxonomy): domain Bacteria; phylum Bacteroidota; class Bacteroidia; order Chitinophagales; family Chitinophagaceae; genus DATHKG01. The sequence goes on along the minus strand of JAEZGI010000020.1, from coordinate 104,515 downwards.
TAAGATTGAACGCCTGGCCGGGCTTTTTGAACAGAACAATCGTTGAATACGCCTGCAATAATGAATCATTCCAAACGGCAAGGACCGTATTTGATAAACTGGGCTGGGAAGGTATTCGCGTCGCGGACCTTCCGGGTTTTGTTACACCAAGGATAGTGGCCTCGATCATTAATGAAGCTTATTTTGCGCTGGGAGACAAAGTTGGCAGCAAGGAAGACATAGATAGGGCAATGAAGTTAGGTACCAATTATCCATTTGGACCTTTTGAATGGGCCGAGAGCATCGGTACTTCCCGGGTACTATCTTTATTACAGGCGATGCATAAAACAAATAACAGGTACGAAATAGCCCCGATACTAATTAACACCGTGGCTAAGAATTAAAATTATGGCACTGATACTGAATATTGATACTGCCCTTGAAAATGGATCGGTAATGCTGGCTTCAGATGGAAAGGTATTGACGCGGGCATATAACAATGAACAGAAAGATCACGCAGCCTGGCTTCATATTGCCATCCGTGAAATTTTACAGCAGGCGGGTTTTGAATTGAGCAATATTGATGCAGTTGCCGTAACCTCCGGGCCCGGATCCTATACCGGTATTCGTGTAGGGATGGCCTCTGTAAAAGGACTTTGTTACGCGCTCAATATTCCTCTTATAACCATAAACACCTTATTGGCAATGGCATGGTCTCAAAGAGAAGTTCAAAACGGCGAAGGGCCCCTGATGAATGTTAATTTTTGCCCTATGATCGACGCCCGGCGGGATGAGGTGTTCACCGCAGTATATGATGCAGAAATGCAATTGGTAATGGAACCTACCCCTTTAACCCTTGATGAAACATCCTACGAAACACTCCCGAAAGATGTAACAACTATCTTTTTTGGAAACGGAAGTGATAAATGGAAACCGTTAAATACAAGGAAAAATGTGATGTTCCAGAAATGGGAATATGTATATTTTAATCTCGCATATCTGAGTGAGAAGTACTTTCAGGATAAGGCTTTTGCTGATCTGGCTTATGTTCAGCCGGATTATTTGAAAGAGTTTTATACTCATAAAAAAAAATAAGCAACTGTAAGTTTTAATTGAGATTGCTTCCCCTTATTGAAAATTAGACAGTAAATTTGCGCTGATTAGTTTTAGCCTACCGGGCCATTTCCTGGTAGTATCCTGTCAATCTTAAAAAGCTCTGATGTGCTCATGAACGTAACAACCAACTATTCGATGGTGTTGAATGCAGACACCGGCGAGGGTTCCCCTGTGAAAGTGGATTTCCTTAATCTAAAAAAAGGAGCCATGATTTTAAGGGCACTCAATCACAAACTGCGTCAACAGATCGTAAAGCTGATCGACGAAAACAAACGGCTTACGGTCACAGAAATTTACATCCGCCTCCGCCTCGAGCAATCCGTAGCATCACAACACCTGGCAATCCTGAGAAGGGCCGGAATTGTGCGTACCGAGCGTGACGGAAAATTCATCTTTTATTCGGTGAGTAACGACCGCGTTTCACACATCATGAAATGTGTGGAAGAGTTAAATGCCTGATTAGTTAAACGAACAAAAGTCAAAAGCCAAAAGTTAATTCCGTTTCCCCAACCGGCCGGATGACCACTTTTGGCTTTTGACTTTTTAATTTTAGTAAATTTGCACATGTTTATAAAGCAATTATATACCGGCTGTCTTAGTGAAGCAGCTTACTATATTGAAAGTGAGGGAGAAGCGGCTATAATTGATCCGCTCCGTGATATTGATGTTTATCTTGATCTGGCCAGGGAGAGAAAATCAACCATCAAATATATTTTCGAAACCCATTTCCATGCAGATTTTGTGAGTGGTCATCTTGATCTCGCAAAGGCAACAGGCGCGGCAATTGTTTATGGGCCAAAAACAGAAACAGCTTTTCCAATTCATCTTGCAAAAGACGGTGAGGTGTTTCAATTGGGAAAAGTAACCCTCGAGGTGTTACATACACCCGGTCATACGGTGGAATCATCCTGCTACCTGTTAAAAGATGAAACCGGAAAACAGCATGCAGTATTTACGGGCGATACTTTGTTTGTAGGAGATGTGGGCAGACCTGATCTCAGTAGCGGTAACCTGAGCAGTGAAGAACTTGCGGGATTGTTATACGAGTCGCTTCAAACCAAAATAGTCACACTGGAAGATGATGTGATCGTTTACCCTGCGCATGGAGCGGGTAGCAGCTGCGGCAAAAATATCGGTTTCGATACTTTCAGTACTATTGGCGAACAAAAGTTAACCAATTACGCATTGCAGCAACCCGATAAACAGAGTTTTGTCAAAAGCGTTTCAACGGGTCTTTCTGCACCACCGCAATATTTTCCTATCAATGCAAAAATCAATAAGGAAGGTTATGACAGCCTGGATGGTGTTCTTGAGAAAGCCCTTACGCCGCTCAATGCTGAGACCTTTGAACAGATAACCATCCAGGAAGAAGTGTTTATCATTGATTCACGTAAGGCTGCGGATTTTACCCAGGGTTTCGTACCTGGTTCCGTCAGTATTGGGCTTGACGGTAGGTTCGCAGAATGGGCCGGTGCTTTGATTCCGTTTGACAAGCCAATTTTACTGGTGACGGAAGATGGTATGGAGAAAGAAACTGCCGTGCGTCTTGCAAGGGTTGGCTTTAGTAAAATGATGGGTTTTCTGCAGGGTGGTGTTGCAGCCTGGCGCGCGGCTGGTAAAGACATGGATCTGATTATCGATATTGAAGCTGATGAACTCGCGATGGATCTGCCTTTTGATGATAATCTCGTCGTGATCGATGTGCGGCGCGAAACTGAGTTTGCTGATGGACACGTGGCCGGGGCAATGAACATTCCATTAAGCGAAATGTCCGACCCGGGCAGTATGGCCAATATCGAAGAACATCATAATTTATATGTCCATTGTGCGGGTGGTTATCGAAGCGTAATTGCAGCTTCGTTGCTAAAGCGCCAGGGTATCCATAATCTTCGTAACATCGTGGGCGGATGGAGCGCTATCCAGGAACAAAAGAACATTCAGACAGCAAAAGACAATAGTGTGTTGAATTAGCGGGTGAGTACAAGTATTTGTACCTGAAAAAAATGGTCTTTATACTGTAGTTGGAACAGTGGCAATGCAGTTAAATTTGGGGCGGCCGGAGGGCAGATTGAACACCTTAAATGCATCGATCATGAAACATTCTACTGTAGCACAGGCCAGGCCTGGATATGAATACAGCAAAACCTCACCGATCCGCAGCGTTCGCAGGATCAATGTTCATGAAACAAATGACCCTGGTGACTCTTTTCAGCAACGCATCGATAATCTGCGGGAAGAACTGACGAGATTGAATCTTTATGATCATCCTGTGCGGATTGTTGAGATCTGCACAGAGATCCAGACATTGCGGGCAGCATTGAAAAAGATGGAACCCTGAACCTAACCGGCCGGGTCATCGCTCTTTAGGCGCGGGGCCATTACCGATCCAGTTTGGTGTATATTCATCTTTCCACTCTCGTTTCCAGCGGCGGTGACTCCATAACCACATATCGGGGTATCTGCGGATCACGTCTTCAACAAACTGAACATAGATCCTTGTAGCTTCTCCTTCGGGTAATAGATTTGGATTTTCGATACCCAAAGAAAACTCGGTTATATAGTGCCCTCGCCTGGTTTTATAGATCTGGGCAAAAACAATAGTGATATTTCCCGCTCTTGCGCCTCTTTCGGGTCCACGCGCAAAAGGTGCAGGTTTCCCAAAAAAGTTCATCCAATAGGCACGTTTAGCATCCCCCGGTACCTGGTCAGCAACGAGGCCCAGCAGGTATAATTCGTTGCGATACGGCAGCATCGCCCGTTTCATATCGGTGGCCGGGATCAGGATGGTTCCAAAACGGGATCTCAGGCGTTTGAACATCCTGTCAAAATGTTTATTGCTGATAGGCATATAAACGCCTAAGAAAGCATAAGGTGCTTCAGCAGAAAAAGCGGCGTTCGCATACTCCCAGTTGAAATTGTGGCCAAGATGTACCTGCACACGTTTACCTTCGCTGTATAAACGTTGAATCAACTCCAGGTTATGGATGGTGTGATGTTTTCTCAGAAACGCTTTTGAAGCAGATAAAAGCTTGATTGTTTCAATAAAAGTATCGACGAAGTTTCGGTAGAATCTTTTTGCGATGCCTGTTCGCTCAACTTCGGATCGTTCAGGAAAAGCTATTGCCAGGTTGTTCATCACAACCTTTTTCCTGTAACCTATTACATAATACAACAAGAGGTACACAAAATCAGCCAACACATACAACACGCGTATTGGTAACAGGGAAAGCAGGTATAAGGGACCGTAGATGAGATAATACATTGCTATTGATTAGGGAGCGTATTGATCCAGTTTTTGCCATCCTGCACAACATGGCTGAGCGAAATCTTTACGTTGAATTTATTCTTCAAATGACGGGCAAGGGCATCGGCTGCGTATACACTCCGGTGCTGACCGCCTGTACATCCAAAGCTGATCATGAGATCAGAGAACCCCCGTTTGATATAATCTTCTACCGCAATATCGGCGAGTGTATAAACACTGTTCAGGAATTCGGGCATGCGTGTTTGTTGTTCAAGAAAATCCTTGACATCTTTATCACGACCGGTTTGCGTTTTGAATGCTGCCTGTCGGCCGGGGTTCAGCACTCCGCGACAGTCAAACACAAAACCTCCGCCATTGTTGGTGAGATCCGGCGGGATGCCGTTTTTGTAGGAAAAGCTGTTGATCCTGACTACCAGTGGTGTGTCGTCTGTGGCGCGTATGGGTTCAAAGCGGCTGATGATTTCTTCTTCTACAATAAGTCCCAAAAGGCGCTCGAACTCCGGCAGGCCAATACCAATTCTTTTGTCTTCCACAAACCATTTCAGATTGCGTAATGCAAGTGGTATGCTTGTAAGAAACTGTGCCTTTCTTTCAAACAAACCGCGGAAGCCGTAAGCGCCCAAAACCTGCAGCAGTCTGATCATTACATAGCCATTGTATTGACTCACGAATCGGATGCGGTCTATACAGGTATCCAGGATTTCTTCCACACAATTCATGTAATATTCAAGCAGGCTGAGTTTCCATTCATTCGATAACTCGGCCCTTGCCTGCCATAGCAGTGAGGCTACATCGTATTGCAAAGCACCTTTCATACCGCCCTGGTAATCTATAAAATGTACCTCGTTATCGTGAATCATCACGTTCCGGCTTTGAAAATCGCGGAACATAAAATATTTATAATCCACATAAGTGAGATAGGTGGCCAGGGCTTCAAAATCATCGATCAGCTTTTCCTTGTCGTACGGGATGCCAAGTGTATCGAGAAAATAATACTTGAAGTATAACAGGTCGCTGAGGATGGCCTGTTTACCAAATTCACGACTCGTGATACACCAACTGTAATCAAGGCCCGCATCCCCTTTTATCTGCATTTCGGCAAGGCGTTTAAGACTTTGCTGAAACAATGTGTACACTTCTTCGCCATGACCAAGCGATTCCAGTTTGTTTAAGAGCGATGCGTCTCCAAAGTCTTCCTGGAGATAGATGGTTCCGGCTTCGTTTACTGCATAGATCCGTGGAACAGGGCTGCCAGCTTTGAGGAAATGATCACTAAAGGCTAGAAAGGTTTTGTTTTCCCGGATGTTTTTCCCGTAAGTGGCGATATAAGATCCGGCTGCTGTTCTGACGCGGAAATAAAAGCGGTCGCTGCCACTTTGCGGAAGTTTTTCAATGGCTGTAATCTGTTCGTAACTAAAGGTGCCAAAAAGCTCTCGGATATCCTGGATTATATGCTGCATAAATGAATCGCGAAAATACTGAATTATAAGTGCCGGCTGCCGCCCGGGTTGAAAAATAGGTGGGCAATTGCGCGCACTAGGAACGTGTTTGGGGTGATTCAAGTATCGGTGAGCCGTTTTCTTTTCCTTCAGCGATAAGACTTTCTTCGTCCCAGGCACTTTCATCCTGCAGTTTGATGTCGCCGCGTTCGGTTTGAATTATCCTTTCCAGTTCCTCGATGTTTTCTTTTGCGGCAATGATATACTGGTTTTCATCTCTGATGGAAGCCAGTTTTTTCAGATTTTTCTCATCCAGCCGCATGAAGGTTCGGGCGGCGCGATTAGCTGTATAGGACCGGTACCCGAGCATCTTCATAACGTCTACACCTGCCCGCAATGAAGTGTCAAGTGTTTCCCGGTAAACGTGTAGCATACCAGCATTCATAAGATCGTAAGCGTCAAACCTGTTTTTGGCGCGTACGAGCATCCGCAGATTTGGAAAGTGTTTTTTGATGGTTTCGATCATCTCCAGTCTTTTTGCGGGTGGCTCAATAGTTATGACTATCAGTTTTGCTGTATCTGCACCGGCAGCTTTCAGAAGATCCAACCGCGAAGCATCACCATAATATACCTTGAAACCCATTCGCCTCAACAGCGCTACGCGGTCCGAATCATTATCAAGTATGGTGGTGCCGATATTATGCGCGCGAAGAAACCTGCCTATAACGTTACCAAAATTTCCAAAACCAGCAATGATCACAGGATGTTTCTCGTCGATTGTATCGGGAACATGTTCGGTAGGTATGTTTGAACATTGTCCCAGTTTTGGCTGCACGATCTTTTCATTGAATAACATCAGCAATGGTGTCAGTCCCATGCTGAGTGCAACTACCGCGATCATAATATCAATCGTTGTGGAGGGCAAAATGCCCTCGGTTGCTGAAAAAGAAAGTAACACAAAGGCGAACTCTCCCACCTGGCTCAGTGCAAAAGAAAAGATGAGGTTTTGATCGTAACCGAGCCTGAAGATTTTTCCAAGTAGAAAAAGTACCAGCCATTTCACAGCGATCAATAAAGAAACAAGTCCGGCTATAAGTAATGGATCACTCAGCACCAGCCTGAAGTCGATCGAGGCCCCGACCGCGATAAAGAATAAACCAAGCAGCAATCCCTTAAAGGGTTCAATATCACTTTCAAGTTCATGTTTGTATTCGCTGTTTGCCAGGACCACCCCTGCCAGGAATGTACCGAGGGCCGGGCTCAGCCCAACCTGCATCATCAGCACGGCGATGCCAACAATCAGCAGCAAGGCTGAAGCTGTAAACAATTCCCGGAGTCTTGTTCGTGCAACTATGCGAAACAGTGGCCTGATCAGGAACCGGCCCGATAGCACGATGCCTGCTACGGAAGCCAGTACTATGAGTGCTTTTTCCCAACCCGGTAATCCATCTACAAGCGTTGCGGTTACCTCTGTATCAGGCGCCGATACTTCAAAGCTGGCGAGTAACGGAAATAAAGCCAGCATTGGTATTACGGCGACATCCTGAAAAAGTAATACCGAAAATGAGCTTTGACCAGCTGCAGCCTTCATAAGACCTTTTTCATTGAGGGTTTGCAGCACGATTGCGGTTGAAGACAGCGAAACGATCATACCCAGCGCAAGGGCAGGCTTCCACCCAAACCCCAGGAACATGGCAACTACGGTGGCGAGGGCCGTGGTCATCAACACCTGCATTCCCCCCAGACCCATTATAGGTTTGCGGAGCTTCCAGAGCAATTCCGGCTCAAGTTCAAGCCCAATCAGGAACAACATCATTACTACACCGAACTCTGCAAAATGCATGATGTGTTGACCTTCTTCACCTATGAAACCCAAACATGCAGGTCCGATTGTAACACCTGCAAGCAGGTATCCAAGCACTGAGCCAAGACCGAGTTTTTTTGCAAGAGGAACCATCACGACCGCCGCCGCGAGATAAATCATCGCCTGGAAAAGAAAAGAACTTTGATCCATAATTATGCTTTTAAAGCTTCGGGAAGGGGAGCTAACTCGTTCAGGTATTTCACCGCTGCAACTTCAGCGGTTGAAATGGTTTTGTTTACAAACCCAAGCAGGATCTGTTTGTATTGTATGGCGTACAGTTCAATCTGGTGCTCGTTCAGCCGGTGTGTATCATGAACCACAAATGGCGGCAGATAGTTCATCCGGCAAAGGGTAGTCATCTGATCAAAGGGTGAAAGCAATTCGCGTATAGTAAACCGGTTGTATCCTGCCAGATGGTATACATCCTCCCTGCCGCCGGCTGTGATTGCATTGAAAAGCGATTTTCCGCCAAGTGCCGAACCGCCCCGGCCATATGCCCAGCCATGCTCCAGCACCAGGTCCTGCCACTGTTTTAATATGGCGGGGCAACTATACCAGTAAAACGGGTGTTGAAAAATAATGATGTCATGTTTGGTAAGCAGGTCCTGCTCTTTATCTACGTCTATATCAAAATCGGGATAAGCTTCATACAGATCGTGGAATGTGACTCCTGGCATATCCCGAACGGTATTCACCAAAATTTTGTGAACCCTGGATTTTTCAAACACCGGATGCGCGAAAAGAATCAGAATGCTTCCCATATATGTGATATGCAAATTATACAATAACTCCAAAATAACAGCCTGTTAGAAAAAGACGGTTAATATGTTAAGTTTGCAGGAACACCTGATCGGCACCTCTTGTAAATTTTTTGCGCGGCTTAAAATATCCTGTTCTTTTGAACGTCAACCATAACATACAGCAAGAGGTATGACGATCCAAAGCGGCATGACAGCATCACAGAACCTGAATATTACACAGACAATCAATGCTTACAGCAAAAGGTTGATGGGCTTTATTCGCAAAAGAGTGAAAAGTGAAGCTGATGCGGAAGATATACTTCAGGACGTATTTTACCAGTTCATAGGCAATACCCAACCGATCGACCAGGTTACTTCCTGGCTGTTTACAGTTGCCCGGAATAAGATCATAGACCGTAAGCGGAAACACAGGCCGGAGTTACTTGAAGATATTTATGGTGAAAGGGATGAGGATCTGAGTTTCGACTGGACAGAAATTTTCAGCGAAGACAATGAAAACCCCGAAACAGATTACCTGCGGAATCTTTTTTGGGAGGAACTGAATGCAGCATTGAGTGAGCTGCCCGAAGACCAAAGATCTGTTTTCGTTATGAACGAACTCGATGGTATTCCTTTCAAAGACATTGCAGAAAAGACGGGTGTAACAATCAATACATTATTGTCTAGAAAACGGTACGCAGTTTTGCATCTTCGTGCGCGGCTACAGGTATTGCGCGAAGAGCTTTTGCGTTCATAACCATATATTCATGATTCAAATAAAAAGTATGAAACGAGGAAGTAAAGGTTTGTTGATTGCCATCTGTATCATCGCGGTTTCTGCGCTTGTGGCATTCATCGTTATGAGTTTATGGAACATGATACTGCCCGCAGCGATTACGGGTGTGAACCCGATCAATTTCTGGCAGGCGTTGGGGCTGTTGGTACTTTCAAAGATTTTGTTTGGCGGCTTCCAGGGTGGCTGGAAACAAAAAAAACAACAATGGAAAAACAAGATGAATGAAAAACTTCAAAACATGACTCCTGAAGAGCGGGAAATATTTAAACAGGATCTGCGCAACCGATGTCGGGCTCCCTGGAACAAAGCGAGTGAATAAGTTTACCTCACCAAAAAATCCGGTTATGGAGATCCATGTTTTCAAAACCAATCTTAAGTTCAAAAAAAACATTTCCGAAGCACTTACTCATATCAACCAGATCCCTGGGGTATTGCGTTCCAATGTAGATATTAAAGATTGTGATAAGGTACTAAGGATAGAGGCCAGGGATCTTTCGCCCAAACTGGTTGAAAAAACCCTGACCGATATCGGATATTATTGTGAAGAGTTGCGGTAAATGTTGTTCTTATCATTCACTGTAACCTTCAGCACCAGCCGGCGCAACGTCTTCTTTTTTCTTCGCTCTTTTTTTCAATTCTGCTTCCTGGATCAGCTCGGCTACAAGTGCCGTCCATCCTGTTTGATGGCTCGCCCCAAGACCGTTTCCATCATCGCCATGAAAATATTCATAGAACAAAACAAGATGCTCGTTGCCAGGACGCTCATAAAACCAGTTGTAACTGCCGTGTAATCTCCGGTGACCTTTGTCGCCTTTTGTAAACAAACTGATTACGCGTTCAGTCAGCAAATCTGCAACCTCATCAAGATTCATTTTGTTTCCGGAACCAACCGGGCACTCCACCAGTAAACCGTCGCCATAAAACTCACCGTATTTGCGGATGGATTGAATAATGATATAATTTATCGGCATCCACACAGGACCGCGCCAATTGGAATTTCCTCCAAAAAAGTTTGAAGTTGAATCACCCGGATCATATTGAATGGTGTATTCTACGCCATCAATTTTCACTGAATAAGGATTTTCCTCATGGTACTTCGATAGCGCGCGTATACCGCCTTCTGAAAGAAATTCACTTTCATTGAGCAATCGTTCAAGAAGGTAGATAAGCCGTTGCTGCGGAATAAGTGAAAGCAGTATATGTTCTCCGCCACTGTGTTCTTCGTTGGGCCAGTACTTATTATTTTTTAACCTGTAGTTTTCAAACCAGCTTATTCTTTTTTTGAAATCGGTCAGTTTATCAAGCATCTTTTTTTCGATGATTGAAACCGCGAACAAAGTTGTAAGTCCAACAATCGAATGTATTCTTAATTGCAGCGGCGGTGCTCCCGCAATAGCCAGGGTATCGTAGAAGAAACGATCATCTTCGTTCCACATACCCTGCTCGTTTAGTGCTTCGGCAATCAGAACAAACTGCTCAAAGAACTTGGTGGCAGTGTCTTCAAAGGCACGATCTACCATGGCAATCTCCAGCGCAATGTCCATCATATTGAGCGCATACATGCCCATCCAGCTTGTACCATCTGCCTGTTCCAGTTGCATTTGGCCAGGAAGCTGTATACTTCTGTTAAACACACCAATATTATCCAGGCCAAGAAAGCCTCCTTCGAAAAGGTTGTTCCCCGCGGCGTCTTTTCGGTTAACCCACCACGTGAAATTGATCAGCAGCTTTTGAAATATGCGTTTCAAAAAATTTATATCGCCTTTACCTGTTTTGTTTTTTTCAATCATGTACACCTGCAGCGCTGCCCAGGCATGTACAGGTGGGTTTACATCGCTGAGGTTCCATTCGTAGGCAGGTAGCTGACCGTCTGGTTTCATGTACCACTCGCGCATGATAAGAATCAACTGATGTTTTGCAAAAGTTGGATCTACCATTGCCAACGGAATACAATGAAAAGCCAGGTCCCAGGCGGCATACCAGGGGTATTCCCATTTATCCGGCATGGCAATAACGTCCTGGTTTTTGAGATGTTTCCAGTCGTGGTTGCGGCCATTTTGTTTGCCGGGATTGACCGGTGTAATGCCGTCACTGGTGGACAGCCAGCGTTCCACATCAAAATGATAATACTGTTTGCTCCATAACATACCAGCAAGCGCCTGTCTTTGTATCTGGTACAGATCACTCGTTTCTGGCTGAGTTAAAAATGTATTGTAGAAAGCGTCGGCTTCTTCTTTCCTGAGATTAAAAATATATTCAAAGCCGGACGCGAACGGGTTTTCTGTTACTTTGTCCGTAAGTCGTAAAAAGATTTCTTTCGATTTTCCTGCCTCTATGGTGTATTCATAAACGGGAGAAAATTTTGTTCCCGATTTAAGGGCACGAAGGGCCGCAACGTTTTTGCCATTGATTATAGCCTCATGAAACGCGTCCTTTACAAAAGGCGTTTCATTTGGCACATTCATTACCTTCTCAGTATTTGTTTCATTGTTAGTAAATAAACGATCCTTCGGTGTTTGAAAATACAGATAATAAGATCCCATCCGGTGGTGCGTTGCCTTGACGGAAAACCTGTCATGCAGCGTGATTGACGGTTTCTTTTCAGTATCGTTCCAGCGATTATAAAACCATAGCGTAGGCAATACCGTTATAGGTGCCGCTTTTTTGCTTCGGTTGTGGATATTTATTTTGATGAATATATCGGTAGACGATTGTTTCGCATAAGTGATCTTAACATCAAAATACTCGTCATTATCAAACACGCCGGTGTCGAGTATTTCATATTCAGGTTCGGTTTTGGACCTGGAACTGTTTTCATCGATGATCTTCTGGTAAGGAAATTCCTGTTGCGGGTACTTGTACAGAAATTCCATGTAGTAGTGCGTTGGAATATTATCCAGGTAGTAATACAGTTCTTTAACGTCCTCACCATGGTTTCCCTGGCTGTTGCCCAGTCCAAACAATCTTTCTTTAAGAATCTTGTCCCTGCCGTTCCACAAAGCAACGGAGAAACACAGGTTCTGAAAAAAATCTGAAATCCCGCCGAGGCCGTCTTCTCCCCAGCGATACGCGCGGCAATGGGCATGATCATACGGGAAGTAATGCCACGCATCACCATACGGACCATAATCTTCTCTGACTGTTCCCCACTGACGTTCGCTAAGATATGGGCCCCACTTCTCTAAAGGTATTTGCTTAGCTGCATTCACAGCCAGGCGTTGATGTTCTGCTGTCATGTTACTATTTATATTACCTGGCAAGTATCGGTCTTGCACCTTCTTTTCCGGAAATAACGAAAAAGCCCGGGCTTTGTTTTTAACTATTTTGAAATCGGGTGAAATTAAGACATCTGAGGTTTTCGAGGATTAAAATCACTGCTGGCTGGTACCGTTTTTGAGCGAACATCGATTATTGATCATTAAAAATTATTGTTATGAAATCACTGAAGGGTAAAAGGGTGGCCATCCTTACTGAGAATGGATTTGAGGAATCAGAACTTACAAGTCCTAAACAAGCACTGCTGGATGCAGGCGCCGAAGTACATATAGTATCTCCTCAAAATGATAAAGTAAAAGGATGGAACCATGATCACTGGAGCATTGAACTACCGGTAGATGTTAATATCGAAAAAGCTAACGCTGATGATTACGACGCGCTGATGATACCGGGCGGCGTGATCAATCCGGACCTCATGCGACGCAATCAGAAATGTGTAGATTTCGCGCAACAGTTCCTTGAAGCAGGCAAACCATTGGCTGCGATCTGCCATGCTCCCCAACTGTTGATTGAAACCGGCATGTTAAAAGGCCGGAAAATGACATCATTCATGTCAATAAAAACAGATCTTATCAATGCCGGTGCAGACTGGCGCGATAAAGAGGTGGTGGTAGATAAGGGTCTTGTAACCAGCAGAAGCCCTGAAGATCTGCCTGCATTCAATCGCAAACTGGTTGAAGAGGTAGGTGAAGGTATTCATGAATCTGCTCATTAATGCTACATATATGGTTCCTGGTGTAAACCGGGAACCATTTTTATCTTATCTGCGGAAAGGTCATTCCGGTGATCTTCCGATACAGATCAACTGCATACAGATCTGTCATTCCCGCGATGAAATCAACAACTGATAATACATCTTCATATAAATGATCTGGCTTGCCCGATATAACAAACTGTTTGGAGATCAGCTGAAGTAATTTCTCTGATTTGGATGAAGATTGATTCATTACTGCCCCGGCAAATTCCTTCAATAACCCACCAATCACATTGTAACCCGCAATCTCAATTTCTACGACTGATCTGTGATTGTATATGTGGCGAACCGAGAATTCATCTATTGCGCGGATCAATAACCTTTCTCTTTCGGGTAAGTAATCTAACAGCGGTCCTGACAATGTTCCCGCCAACAGTTCATCTTCCTTCGCCATAAAAATATCTCTCAATCTTATGATCAGGTAACCAATAAGTTTGGCCCGGAGAAACTGGATCTTCTGATTATCATCATTTATTGCATTGAAGGTAGCTTCAACCCGGTCGCGCGAATCATAGCCGGTTTCAAAATCAAAAAATGAAAGAAACAGATCGCGAATGGTGTCGCGGGAGATAATGTTCAGTCTGTGCGCATCTTCAAAATCGATGATGCGATAACAGATATCATCTGCAGCCTCAACCAGGTAAACAAAAGGATGCCTGCAATAAACAGTTTTAGCCGGATCCGGCTGAGGTATACCCAAAACCTGCGCTATTGATTTATAAGTCCCGATCTCGGGGTCAAAAAAGCCTGATTTTTTTGTGATCAGTTGTTTTTTGTTGAAACCATTCAAAGAGTCTGAAGGGTATTTAATGATGGAAGCAAGTGTGGCATAAGTGAGCCTGAAGCCGCCTGGTATGTTTTCATTGAAGGCATGCGTAAGTGTGCGGAAAGCATTGGCGTTTCCTTCGAAGTACAGAAGATCCCGCTGCTGATTCAGAGACAGGGAATCCTCGAAACGTTTTTTCATATCACCTTCCAGTTCCCTGAAAAAAACACGGATCGCATCTTCACCCGAATGTCCGAACGGAGGATTACCTATATCATGTGCCAGACACCCGGCTGCGATTACCGACGGGAGTTCGTATTTATAGAACTCTTTGAAATCTTCGCTGGAATCCGGATATTTTTCTGCTATCAGGTCACCGACAGCTTTGCCGATAGATCTGCCCACTGAAGCAACCTCAAGGCTATGGGTAAGCCGGTTGTGGACAAACACCGGTCCTGGTAAGGGGAAGACCTGCGTTTTATTTTGAAGACGGCGAAATGCGGAAGAGAACACTATCCGATCGTAATCGCGCAGGAAAGAGTTACGAATTGTTTCCGGTGAGTTAGCAGTTCGGTTTTCTGAGCCTGATCGCCTCGCGCTGTACAGTGTTTGCCAGTTCATTGCCTTCATCATGCCGCAATATTAGCAGTTCTAAGCGACAAAGACCCATTAGGGTTGTGGAAGTAAATCTACATGGTGTCACAAATACTTTTTGGCTTCATCGCGATCAATTTCGTTTTCCCAACCGGAAACAACGATGGTTGCTACCGCGTTACCAATGATGTTGGTTAAAGCCCGGGCTTCACTCATAAAGCGGTCAATTCCCAGGATAAGTGCCACGCCTGCTACAGGCACATTGCCTACCAAAGGCAGCGTTGCCGCCAGGGTAATGAAACCGCTGCCCGTAACACCTGCTGCTCCTTTAGAACTGATGAGCAATACGGCCAGCAGGGTTAATTGATCGCCCATTGAAAGAGGTATGTCGAGTGCCTGGGCGATAAACACGGCGGCCATCGTGAGATAAATGGAGGTGCCATCAAGATTGAATGAATAACCGGTAGGTACCACGAGGCCCACAACTGGTTTTGAGCAGCCGGCCTTGACGAGTTTCTCCATCAAACGTGGCAGCGCCGATTCAGATGAAGAAGTGCCGAGCACGATGAGGAGCTCTTCCTTTAAATACTTCAGCAATTTGAATATGCTGAAGCCATAAAACCGCATCACAAGACCCAGAACTACGAAAACAAAAAAGATACAGGTAGCATAGAACACACCCATCAGCTTACCTAATGAAAGAAGCGTACTGAGCCCATATTTTCCGATAGTGAACGACATGGCACCCAGCGCACCAATGGGTGCGAGTTTCATTATCATATGGATGACTGCGAAAATCGCTTTCGAAAAGGATTCGATGAAATTAGTGACCGGTACTGCATTTGAGCCGATCTTGGTTAATCCATATCCAAGCAGAATTGAAAACAACAACACCTGTAACAGGTTGCCATTGGCAAACGCGCCCATCACAGTGTCGGGAATGATATGCAGAAGAAAGTCTACCGTGGTTTCCGGTTTCTTCGCCTGGTCAGCATAGCCCGCGATCGCCGAGGTGTTGAGGTTAGAAGGGTCCACATGCATTCCTTCACCGGGTTTCAGCAGATTCACAACAAACAGCCCGGTAATAAGTGCGATGGTGGTGAGTATTTCAAAATAAAGGATTGCTTTAAGTCCGACCCTACCCACCTTCTTCATATTCTCCATACCCGCAATACCACTAACAATGGTGCAGAAAACCACGGGAACAATCATCATCTTGACGAGTTTGATGAACCCATCACCCAGGGGTTTGAGAGTTATCGCTATTCCTGGAAAGAAATGTCCGAGCAGGATACCTATTACAATCGCGGCGATGACCTGGAAATACAGGCTTTTAAACAGGGAAAATATTTTCATGATGTTGACACGAAAGATAAATAACCCCAGGGGAAATTTTACATATAAAAATTCGCGATAAATCGGTGGTCAATTTTTTGCACGGGTGCGAAAAACTCAGGAATGAAAAAACTTACCCTAAAAGGTTTATGGAATGTGTTGAAGGATTCGTTCACAGGTTTCTCAGAGGATAAGGTGGTTAAGCTCAGTGCTTCATTGGCCTATTATACACTTTTCTCTATGGCGCCGCTGCTGATCGTTATTATCTACCTTTTGAGTTTTTTTTACGGCCGGGCTAATACAGAAGAGTCGATCTACAGCCAGATCGAAGGGTTTGTGGGCTCTGATACGGCGCTGCAGCTTCAACAGATAATCACCAATGCGTCATTGGAAGGGAAAGGTAGTCTTGCGCTTGTGATAGGCATAGGGACACTTTTAATAGGTGCCACGACGGTATTTGCGGAGATCCAGGAATCGATAAATATGATCTGGGGATTGAAGCCCAAACCAAAAAGAGGTTGGCTCAAAATGTTACAAAACCGGCTTTTGTCTTTTTCAGTAATAATCAGCCTGGGATTTCTATTGCTGGTTTCATTGGGTATATCAGCTATCATAGAAGGGCTGAGTGCACAACTACAACGTGCTTTCCCCGATGTAACAGTGGTGTTGTTTTATATACTTAACCTGGTAATTACATTTTCTGTGATTACCGTCTTGTTCGGAACGATTTTTAAGGTGCTGCCGGATGCAAAAATAAAATGGAAAGATGTGTTGGCAGGCGCCATTGCCACTGCACTTTTATTCATGCTTGGAAAGTTTGGAATTTCGTTTTATATCAGCAAAAGCAATGTCGGCAGCACCTATGGCACTGCCGGCTCACTTGTGGTATTGTTGCTCTGGATCTATTACTCTGCAATCATTTTATATTTTGGCGCCGAATTTACAAAGGCTTATGCGGTGCGTTATGGTGCCGATATCCGTCCTGATCATTATGCCGTAATCACAAAAACGGTTGAGGTAGAAACCGAACATGATACCATGCAGGACAAACACAAAGAAGAAAAGAGCGATGGAGAAAAAAGGGTCAGCGATTAAGCCTTGTCACTTCTTTTGACGATCGCGGGTGCTGTTTACCCATTTGCGATTTAAGAAGAAGTTTCACCGATCCTTTCAGAGCCCTTCCCACTAAACCGAGCACTACAGCTCCTGCGCCAAGTACAATAGAGGCGGCCCCTATGAAAGGTGAGGGGCGGGACCTTGCAGGACTCAAATGCTGTTCAGGGGCAGGTGTTTGATTGCTGATTACAGGTTGTTCTGACATAACTTGAGTTTATGGTGTTATAAACTGTACCGCACCGGGTTCAATTACTGCATTGATTTCGTTGGTTGGCTTTCTTGATTCTCCGTCAACCTGGAAAGGATATGGCCTCGTTGCAGTGAGCTTCATCCGTTTACATTTAATGATCTCCATTTTGTTTCGTTCGAGAGGTCTCCTTGTGATGATCATTTTGAGCAATTCGGTTAGTCCTAACCGTTTTACCAGCACCACTTCAAATTCACCATCGCCTGGGTTTCCATCGGGGTTAATGATAGCACCAGTACCATATTTCGATGCGTTGGCGATAACCGCCATGACCACCTTTCTTTTATAGATCTTGTTGTTTGCAACGACGGTGACGCGCATAAACTGGTGCCGCCCCAGCATTTTCAAAAGTGCCCGTCCGTAGCCGATGAAACCCCGCGTGTCGAATTGCTCAAAATGCTCGAGCATTTTGGCGTTTAAACCCAGGTCGCTGAGATGAATACAATATTCATCGTTGGTATATATCATATCAATTGGTCTCGCTTTACCGCCTATGGCCAGCTCCAGCGCCGCGGCAGGATCAAGCGGTATTTCCAGTTCCTTTGCCATTCCATTCGCAGAACCTGCCGGTATAATTGCAAGCGGAATGGATTTACCCATCAGCACCTCTGCGGCCAGTTTAACGGTGCCGTCACCACCAGCGGCCACAACCCTGTCGGGATTACACGATTCTATTGCAGAAGCCAGGAGATCCTTGTTGTTGGCGTCCTGCTGTAAACGGAAAAACTCTATTGTTTCCTGTTTCGCATTAAAAAAATCGTTGATCACAGTTTCCCAGTCCTTTTGACCAGCACCCGATCCCGGATTTATTACAAATAGAAGTTTCATGTGTTGTTTAGAAGCTATTTAGTGGCACGATCTTGTTTGGTTAAAATGTCATGCCAATTGTCCTGGACTATGTATAAACGCTTGCTGAAAAGACTGGGAATTAACACTTCCACTACAGTTAAACTGTATCGGGGATACGGTCACGAGAATAAACTTGTCATCGCCGGCCATGTATTGTCTTTAAGTTCCTATCCCACGATAAAGTACTCAAACAGCGTGTTCCGAAACATTTTTCACTTGCTTAAGTTGTTTCTTGTTAAACCTGTTAGTGGTGCTACGGTGGTGCTGCGGTGGAATGATCAGCGCATTCATGCAATCACAGAAAAGGATGGGTTTTTCCGAATTGAATGGGTTTCCGATATCAGCACACCTGCAGGAACACATGAAGTTGTAGTCGATTATCTTGATCAAAACGGAAATATAGTTGCCAGCGGCAAGGGCGAATTTTTTGTTCCGCATATAACACAGTTAGGCATCATTTCAGACATTGATGATACGTTCCTGGTTTCGTACTCGTCTACCATTTTCAAACGTCTTTGGACGCTGTTTTCTCATAATGCGAGAAACCGGAAAGCATTCGAAGGTGTCCGGGAGCATTACAAATTGCTAGAATATGCAAGATCGGTCGATCAAAACCCGAATCCCATTTTTTACGTTTCAAGCAGCGAATGGAACCTGTATGATTATCTCACAGAATTTGTGCAGGTACAGGAAATACCCAAAGGCATATTTTTATTGAATCAGATTAAGCGTTGGTACCAACTGGTAAAAACAGGAAAAACAAAACATGAAGGAAAGTTTGTCCGTGTTGTAAGGATTCTGGACGTATTCAAGAACCAACAATTTGTATTGCTGGGTGATAATTCGCAAAAGGACCCGGAAATCTACCGTTCTATTGTTGAACACTACCCCGGCCGTGTATTTGCGGTTTACATCCGGCATGTCGCTAACCGAAATGTTGAGTCCCTAAAGTTGCTTGAACAAACTCTCGCGGTCGCCGGCATTCCCTTTTGTTTATTTGAACACAGCAGGACCGCCATTGAACATTCGAAATCGATCGGCCTTGCAGAATCACAGGCTAAGTAATTCTTTTGCGGATACTCGCCCTGGCCCATTTATCTTTTTTACACCGGTGACAGATATGTTTGTCAACCGGGCCCGGGATCGATTCCGTGTTTCCGCAAAATGTGCAGGAGAAAACCCCGGGAGATGGAATTGCGGTACTATGGTTCTGGAATATTCCGGGCAATATTGAAAGACCGGGAACAACATCCTTGTCTTCGTAAAAAAATATACTGATATCACCATTTGTTTCGATAACGGCTAATTCAACCTGGCCAAGTTGCGAAACACCCTTTACACGGAGCTCTGCAAAAAACTCATCCTGAGCAAGGGATTCCTTTTTAAAGTTGTCGATTGCGAACACGCCATTTTCAATCAGACAAACCGGTTTCCCTTCTACCAGGTGTTCAAATTTTTTTGATCTGCCAACAACGTAGGTGATACCAAGATATAATAATACTACCACGGTAAACACTGCTAACGCGGGCAGCACTCCAACATCTTTATAGAACATCGGATCGCCTGCAGCCGAGCCAAGCGTGATAATCACTACCAGTTCAAACACCGACAATTGGCGAACACCTCTTTTTCCCAGAATCCGTAATGCAGTAAGTGCGATCAGGAACATTATAGTAGTGCGAAGCAGCACTTCCGGAACGAAGTTCCATTCTTCTTCACCCAACAAAATCTTTTGCCAGTCTAACCCGTTTGCCTGGAGAAAAAACATGAATGTTGTGATTTACAATATGAATGTACAGCTTGTATTGAACAAAACTGCTTTAAGCTCTTACAGTGGTCCGTCTTTTGTTAGATTGTAAAAAAAACCGTTATGCCAGAAGGTCCTTCGATAGTGATGGCCAAAGAAGCCATTGAAGTTTTCAAAGGCAAAAAGATCGTGGAAGTAAGCGGATATGCAAAGCTGGACAAAGCAGCACTGAAAGGCAAGACGATTAAAGATGTTCGTACCTGGGGCAAACATCTCCTGATTGTATTGTCAAAAACACTAACCATTCGTATCCATTTTATGTTATTCGGATCTTACCGGATCAATGAACGGACCAAAGCAAACCCCAAACTTTCGCTGGTGTTCTCGAACGGTGAATTAAATTTTTATGTTTCACAGATTCATCTGATTACTGAAGAGTTATCAAAGGTGTATGATTGGTCGGCCGATGTGATGAGCAACGAGTGGAACGTGGTAAATACAAGAGAAAAGGTAGTTTCCAATCCTGACCGCCTGCTTTGTGATGTATTAATGGATCAACATATATTTTCAGGTGTAGGGAATATTATTAAAAACGAAACGATGTATCGTGCAAGGCTCCATCCGTTGAATACAATTGGTTCGATTCCTAAAGCCCGGATAACCTATCTTATAAAGGATGTGCCTAAATATTGCAAAAATTTTTACAAATGGAAAAAGGCCGGCACCCTGCTCGCGCATTGTAATGTTTACAAACGCGGGTTTTGCAATGTTTGTGGTGGTGAAGTAACCGTCAAAGATGGCGGTAAATCAAAACGCCGGAATTATTACTGTGAGCACTGCCAGGTGAAATATGACTAACTACATGTTTCGCCTGTACTGACCACCTACTTCATACAACGCGTGGGTTATTTCACCAAGCGTACAATACTTTACAGTTTCCATTAACTCTTCAAAAATGTTTTCGTTTCGCAGTGCAACCGCTTTAAGTCTCTGCAACATTTCAGAGGAACGATCCTGGTTCCGCTTTTTAAAATCGCGCAGATTCTGTATCTGCTGATCTTTTTCTTCGGTGGTGCTACGGATCACCTCGCCTGGCAACACTGTTGGCGATCCTTTTTTGCCGAGAAAGCTATTTACCCCGATGATAGGTAATTCACCGGTATGTTTCAACATTTCGTAATGCAGACTTTCTTCCTGGATCTTATTTCGCTGATACATTCTTTCCATCGCACCAAGCACACCTCCTCTTTCGGTGATCCTGTCAAATTCGAGCAATACTGCTTCTTCAACAAGATCAGTTAACTCTTCTATTGCGAAACTGCCCTGGATAAAGTTTTCTGTTTTTGCAGAACCCAGTTCACGGTTGATAATAAGCTGTATGGCCATGGCCCGTCTTACGCTTTCTTCGGTCGGTGTTGTGATCGCTTCATCGTAAGCATTTGTGTGAAGTGAGTTGCAGTTGTCATATATAGCATACAATGCCTGTAAGGTGGTCCTGATATCATTGAAGTCAATTTCCTGTGCATGCAGACTTCTGCCGCTTGTTTGGATATGATATTTTAACTTCTGCGAACGATCATTGCCGTTATACCTGTTTTTAATGGCTCGTGCCCATATTCTGCGGGCCACACGACCGATTACACTGTATTCAGGATCCATACCATTGCTGAAAAAGAACGAGAGGTTTGGTGCAAACTCATCGATATGCATTCCCCGGCTCAGGTAGTATTCGACATAAGTAAAACCGTTGGCAAGGGTGAACGCTAGTTGGGTTACAGGATTTGCTCCTGCTTCGGCTATATGATAACCACTGATAGATACGCTGTAGAAATTCCGGACTTTGTTGTTAATGAAATATTCCTGCACATCACCCATTAGTTTGAGTGCAAATTCAGTGCTGAATATACAGGTGTTTTGTGCCTGGTCCTCCTTGAGTATGTCGGCCTGCACGGTACCGCGAACTGCTGCCAGCGTCGCGGCTTTCACCTGTTCATAAGCTTCAGTGTCGAGTACTTCATCACCGCTGATCCCGAGTAGTTTCAAACCAAGACCACTACTGCCTTCCGGCAGTCTTTCCGGCGAACCAGGGTTATAGTATACCGGTCGTGGAAGGTTCCTGAATTTGTCAACAATGAACTTCTCAGCATCGCCGGTTGCACCGGTTTTTTCAAGCCATCTTTCTGCCTGTTGATCAATAGCGGCATTCATAAAAAATGCAAGTATGATAGGAGCAGGTCCGTTGATGGTCATACTCACGGAAGTTTTTGGGTCGCTTAGATCAAAGCCGCTGTACAGCTTTTTCGCGTCATCAATAGTTGCAATGCTCACGCCGCTGTTTCCGATCTTTCCAAATATATCGGGCCGTGGTCCGGGATCTTCTCCGTATAAGGTTACACTATCGAAGGCTGTGCTCAGCCTGATGGCCGGCTGACCGAGAGATACATAATGAAACCGTTTGTTGGTGCGTTCCGGACCGCCTTCACCCGCAAACATACGTGTGGGATCTTCCTCTGATCTTTTCAATTCAAACACACCGGCTGTGTAAGGATATTTGCCCGGCAGGTTTTCATTGAGTTGCCATCGGAGAATATCACCCCAGTCCTGGTATTTGGGAACAAGCACTTTGGGTACTCTCACGCCTGATAAACTGGTGGTGCTCAGTGGCTGTTTTACTATTCTATCGCGCACATGGTATTCAAGGAAGTCACTTTCATATTTTTTCCGAACCTCCGGCCAATCATTTATCAGTTTAAGATTAGCAACGTCTATAGATGAACTGGTCTTATCGCGGAGATCGCTGAGCGTGGTTATTGTCTGCTGATCAGCGAGGAGGTTCAAAGTGCCTTCAATCTGATACAACTGGCTGGCAAGTCGTGCCTGCCCGGTGATCCACTCTTTGTGTTTACGGATATCCGAAGCTATTTCGGAGAGGTATCTTACACGATCTGATGGTATAATCAACTGACGTGTGTCTGCTGCCTGGCTGGCTTCGTCGGATTGTTGGACAAAGCTTATCCCGGTTTTTTTTGCGATGCCCGACATCAAAAGTTCAAACAGCCTGTTCACACCGGGATCATTGAACTGTGCAGCAACGGTGCCTATTACCGGCAAGTCATCCGTTGCGTTCCATATGCCATGATTTCTTTTGTATTGTTTTTTTACATCAGCTAATGCATCAAGTGCTCCGGCCTTGTCGAATTTGTTAATTGCGATTACGTCCGCGTAATCCAACATGTTGATTTTTTCAAGTTGTGAGGGTGCCCCGTATTCCGGGGTCATCACATACAGGCTATAATCACAATAATCGAGTATAGATGTATCACTTTGACCAACGCCGGCGCTTTCCAAAATCACCAGGTCATAACCAGCTTCGCGGCAGCACGCTATGGCTTCACCAACATGTTTACTCAATGCCTGGTCACTTTGCCGTGTTGCCAGGCTACGCATGTAACAACGTGGGCCGGCTATCGCATTCATGCGTATCCTGTCGCCCAGCAAAGCGCCTCCCGTTTTTTTCTTTGAAGGATCAACAGAAATTACGGCAATCGTTTTATCATCTGTATGTTGCAAAAAACGCCGCACGATCTCATCGGTGACAGATGATTTTCCTGCACCACCGGTACCGGTGATGCCTAAGACAGGGGCAGCAGGCTCGTCTTTATGCGTCTCCTTTCCCTGATGCCCCACAGTGTTGTTTTCTGCTTCACTTATTCGTCTTGCCAGTTTGCGTACGTCATTTCGTTCATTCAATATTAAAGGCCTGGAAAAATCGCCGGCTGTATTGATATCGAAGTCGCAGGCTTTTATCACCTCCTGTATCATTCCTTCAAGTCCCATTCGACGCCCATCGTCAGGAGAGAAAATACGACTTATACCATATCGATGAAGCTCTGCAATTTCCTGGGGCAGAATCGTTCCACCACCGCCACCAAATATTCTGATATGCCCACACCCGTTCTGGTCAAGCAAATCCTTCATGTACTTGAAAAACTCAATGTGGCCCCCCTGGTAACTTGTTATCGCAATACCCTGCACGTCTTCTTCAATGGCACATTCCACAATCTCAGCAACTGATCGGTTGTGCCCCAGGTGAATAATCTCTGCCCCCATCGACTGCATTATCCTGCGCATTATATTGATAGCGGCATCATGCCCGTCAAACAATGAAGCAGCAGTCACAATCCGAACCTTAAACCTGGGTTGATAAGTCATAATACCCTTTCAATTTACAGGCTTCAAAAGTAGTTCAAAAAACTAATGACTGTTAGTTTTTACGGATTTTTGCCGCGTAAGTAATTGAGATAAAATGTTTAAGTTTAACCCTTCAAAATCTCAAATATGAAATTATTCAGGTACGGGCCCCCGGGAAAAGAGAAACCGGGTTATGTTAATGCGGCAGGAGAACATTATGACATCAGTGCACTGGTAAGTGACTATGACGGTAATTTTTTTGCAGAAGAAGCTGTGCCGGAATTGAAAAAACGTCTTGAGGAAAACCCTTCAGGGGCGTCAAAAATTGATACAATCGACAGATTTGGACCGCCACTTATAAATCCTTCCAAGTTGATTTGTGTAGGATTAAACTATTCGGACCATGCCCTGGAAAGCAAAATGGGTTTACCGGCTGAGCCCATCTTATTTTTTAAATCCACGACTGCGATCGTTGGTCCGAATGATGACCTGATCATTCCCAAAAACAGCGTGAAGACGGATTGGGAAGTAGAACTGGCGGTTGTAATCGGGAAAAAAGCTTCTTATGTGGAGGAGGCCGATGCGCATAAACATATTGCCGGTTATGTGTTACATAACGATTATAGTGAACGCGAGTTCCAGCTTGAACGTGGCGGACAATGGGTAAAGGGTAAGAGCTGCGATACTTTTGCGCCGATAGGTCCTTATCTTGTTACCCCCGATGAGATTGAGAACGTGGACAATCTTCGGCTATGGCTGAGTGTGAACGGTAAAATGATGCAGGACGGAAATTCTTCCAACCTCATATTTAAAGTTCCTTTCCTCATACATTATATCAGCCAGTTTATGACCTTGCTTCCTGGTGATATAATCAGCACAGGTACGCCGGCCGGTGTGGGTCTTGGTCAAAAACCGGCACCGTGGTATCTTAAACCGGGCGATGTAGTTGAGTTGGGTATTGACCAGCTTGGAACTTCGAAACAACATGCAGTGGCTTATCAGCCTGCTTAATAACAGTCAGTAAATGAGAAGATATTGTCTTGCACTTGATCTGAAGGATGATGCCGCATTGATAGCTGCATATGAATCGCACCATAAAAAAGTTTGGCCCGAGATCATCCAAAGCATCAGCGATGCGGGTATTGAAAGTATGGAGATCTATCGCACCGGTACCAGGCTGTTTATGATAATGGAGGTGAACGAAAGTTTTAGCTTTGACAAGAAAGCAGCCGCAGATGCAGCCAATGAGAAAGTGCAGGAGTGGGAAGAATTGATGTGGAAATATCAGGAGGCGCTACCTCACGCAGAAGCAGGCGCCAAATGGGTATTGATGGATAAAATTTTTGAATGTTAACCATCTCATTATGACAATTGATTCGCACGTACATTTCTGGAAGTACGACAAAAAAAGAGATACCTGGATCACCAACGACATGAAAACGTTGAAGGAAGATTATCTTCCGCATTTGTTGGAGACAACGCTGCGAAGAAACGGTATCAATGGTTGTGTAGCCGTACAGGCCGACCAATCGGAGGTTGAGACGGAGTTTTATGTGGAACTTGCAAAAACCTATCCTGTTATAAAAGGTGTTGTTGGCTGGACCGATCTGCGGTCAGACAAAGTTGCTGAACGCCTTGAATACTTCTCGCAATATCCAATCATTAAAGGGTGGCGCCACATTGTTCAGGGCGAACCGGCTGAATTTCTTGCTGATGCAAATTTTCGACGCGGTGTTTCAGCATTGTTACCTTTTAATTACACCTATGATATCCTGATTTATCATCACCAATTGCCGGCGGCCATTGATTTTACGGATGCGTTGCCCGGGCAGAAGTTTGTGATCGACCATTGCGCCAAACCCGATATCCGCAACAAGGAGTTATCAGAATGGAAAAAAAATATTGAAGCCATCGCCAGTAACCCTGATGTGTATTGTAAACTGTCTGGTCTGTTTACTGAGG
Organism: Bacteroidota bacterium; assembly: GCA_023416995.1. GTDB lineage: Bacteria > Bacteroidota > Bacteroidia > Chitinophagales > Chitinophagaceae > DATHKG01. The sequence goes on along the minus strand of JAEZGI010000020.1, from coordinate 78,479 downwards.
CAGCATGGAAGCAATGGAGTCCCGGCGATTTCTATCCTTATCTGGATGTTGTATTCGGCGCCTTTGGTCCCGACCGGCTCATGTTTGGAAGCGACTGGCCGGTAATGTTGCTGTCCGGAATTTATGTGCAATGGAAAAGTCTGATTGAAAAATATATGGAGACCTTTCTCGATGAAGACAAAGAGAAGGTATTCGGACTTAACGCTACTCAATTTTATAATTTATAGTATGGATCTGTTTTTAAAAGAAAAAGTATTTATCGTAACCGGCGGTGCCAAAGGTATTGGGGCTGCAATCAGCAGCGGGCTCGCAGCTGAGGGAGCTATCGTCGTAATTGCCGGCAGAGATGCTAATGATAATAATGTTCAGGTTGAGCGGATAACAAAGGCCGGAGGTAATGCAAGTGCAGTGAAGGCTGAACTGGCGCATGCAGAAGTATGTAAAGAGGTTATTGAGACCGTTATTGCAAAGTACTCGCGTATCGATGGGATCGTAAATAATGCCGGAGTAAACGATGGCGTTGGTCTTGAAAATGGTTCGCCGGAAAAGTTTATGCAGTCGCTTCAGAAAAACCTTAGCCATTATTATAACCTGGTTCATTACGCTTTACCTTATCTGAAAGCGACAAAGGGAAGTATCGTAAACATAGGTTCGAAGGTGGCGACTACCGGTCAGGGCAATACCTCGGGTTATGCAGCATCTAAAGGTGCTATTAATGCGCTTACCCGTGAATGGGCCGTTGAATTGTTGCCTTATTCAATACGCGTGAATACCGTGCTGCCTGCGGAAGTGTGGACACCGTTATATGAAAACTGGATCAATTCATTACCCGATCCAAAAGGGAAACTGGAGCAGATCGTATCCAAGATCCCTTTGGAAAAAAGATTTACAACGGCGGAAGAAATTGCTGATACGGCAATCTTCCTGCTCAGTACCCGGTCTGCACATACCACCGGACAGATCCTGTACGTGGATGGCGGTTATACTCATCTTGACCGAAGCCTTACCTAAGCCAACATACTACCATCTAAAAACGAATGCATGTCATCCCTTACATCCAGCCAGTCATCCAATAAATACCTGCTCCCGTTTATACTTGTAACAAGTTTGTTCTTTTTATGGGCTTTCTTACACAACATCAATCCTATTCTGATACCACATCTAAAGAAGGCCTGTCAGCTTACTGATACGCAATCAGCATTTATTGATTCGGCAGTTTATCTTGGCTACTGCCTTGTTGCCCTTCCTGCAGGTTGGTTTATGCACAGATATGGTTATAAGAACGGGATCATTGTAGGACTCGTATTGTATGGCATAGGTACCATTCTGTTTGTACCGGCTGCTTCTGCAAGAAGTTATAATTTTTTTCTGCTGGCGTTATTTATAATAGCAAGTGGCGCCACGTTTCTTGAAACAGTGGCCAACCCATATATAACAAAACTGGGGCCCAAAGAAACATCTGAGCAGCGCTTGAATTTTGCACAATCCTTTAATGGTGTAGGTGCGGTTCTTGCTCCAATGATAGGTGGAAGTTTTATTTTGTCGGGCATTGAATATTCACCTGAGCAACTGCAACAGATGAGCCCTGAGCAGTTAAACACTTATCTTAATCTTGAAGCCGGCACGGTGAAGGTACCTTACATGATAATCGCAGCAATCGTATTGCTTGTGACGATACTGTTCTTTACAACAAAGCTGCCCGAAATAAATGAAGGTGATGCCGAAGAGGGAAAGTCATTTTCTGCCCGGGTGTTCAGACATAGTCATGTTAAGTGGGCGGTGATTGCACAGTTCTTTTATATCGGCGCACAGGTTGGAGTAGGAAGCTTTATCATTCGTTATGCGCGTTACGTTGCAGATATCCCGGAAAAACAAGCAGCATATCTGTGGGGTTCTATCGCAATGGTTGGTTTTATGGTTGGCCGTTTTGCGGGAACTTTTTTGATGCGGTATATAAGACCCGCGCAACTTCTGGCTTTGTATTCCGTGATCAGCATCCTGCTTGTTCTTGTGGGTGTGTTGTTTTCAGGTAATGTGGCTTTGTATGCAATGCTTGCTGTTCCGTTTTTTATGTCGATCATGTTTCCAACTATTTTTGCACTGGGCATAAAGGATATTGGAGAAGAGTCAAAAATTGCTTCTTCGTTTTTAGTGATGGCTATTGTAGGCGGTGGGATTGCGCCGTTACTGATGGGTTATATTTCTGATAAGACCGGTAGTATTCAAACTGCTTATTATGTTCCGGCTGTTTGTTTTGCCGTTGTTCTGCTTTTTGCAATCCGCGGTTACAAGGTTATTAAACCAACAGCACAAATTAAATAACGATGTTACGTCTTGATAACAAAATTGCAGTAATAACAGGGGGTGGCAGTGGCATTGGTCGTGCCATTTCGCTCGTGTTTGCGCGCCAGGGTGCGGATGTATATATCCTGGACATGAATGAGGAAGGTAGCCGCGATGTTGTAAAAGAAATCATTTCAGCCGGAGGCATGGGCCTATTTAAAAAATGTAATGTTGCACAACAAACGGAAGTTGACCAGGTGATTAATAGCATTTACAGTGAAGCCGGAAGCATTGATATTCTAGTAAATAATGCGGGTATCGCTCATGTTGGCAATCTGGAAAAAACTGATGAAGCCGATTTTGACCGGTTAACCGCTGTCAATGTGAAGGGTATTTATAATTGTTTGCATGCAGTTGTTCCTTTTATGAAAGGAAAGGGTGGCGTGATTGTGAATATGGCTTCTGTTGCTTCTACGGTGGGCATTCCTGATCGTTTTGCTTATTCAATGACAAAGGGTGCAGTTATAGGCATGACGTTATCAGTAGCAAAAGATTATCTGACTGAAAAAATCAGGTGTAATAGTATTTCGCCGGGTCGTGTGCATACACCGTTTGTAGACGGTTTCATTGCAAAGAACTATCCTGGCCAGGAAAAGGAAATGTTTGAAAAGCTGTCACGCACACAGCCCATCGGCAGGATGGCAGAACCTGAAGAGGTCGCCAACCTGGCATTATATCTTTGTTCAGATGAAGCTGCCTTTATAACGGGTTGTGATTACCCGATTGACGGGGGTTTTATCAAACTCAATACCTAGGCAGATAAAAATTTCAAAAAAAATTTGATACTTCGCAAATTTTCTTAATTTGTGTGACACAAACCACTGCTGCTGAAAAAGGTTGCTTCCATATTATTGCTTGGCCTGTTATTGTTTAACTGGATCGGCTACCGCCTGGTTTCCGATGTAATGGCATTAAATGCGACCCGCAATCTGGAGGCCGTATTAGATCATGAGCAATACGACGAATCAACGCTTGTGGAAATGCGGGTGCCGCTTAATCTTCCTTACCAAAATACCTGGGCTGATTTTGAACGGTTCGATGGAGAGATCGAAATTGAAGGCGTACATTATAAATATGTAAAACGCAAAGTTGAAAAAGGCGAACTGGTAGTGTTGTGTATACCGAACGAGGGCAGAACAAAAATCGAGTCTTCAAAAGCTGATTATTTCAGATTGATAAACGATCTGGATCAGGATGCCCAGGCGAAAAAGTCGGGTAGTTTTGCATACAAAGGATTTTTCAGTGAATACCGTGATCAACAGAATAATTGGTCCATATCAGCACCTGCACAGGTTGCTGTAATGATATTATCTCCCGATACTGCATTACTCAATGCATTCAGCCAAAAAAGCCCCGGGCAGCCGCCGGAACAGTTTACCCGATTTGTTGGTTAACCGCCCTCACCCGGCGGGGATTGTTTTTTCCTTATCTGAAGTTTTTATGCGCAATGTACTTGTGGGGCTCCTGTTCCTGGCCGTTCTGAATGCCTGTAACAACAAAAAGGACTATGAATCGGTTTTCCAGGACGGAAAATTGTATAGTAAGACCGTTTCTCAACTAACGGAGGTGATGACTTATGACATCTTCAATCCTCCTGTTGCGAGCAGAATATATGCTTATTCGCACCTGGCAGCTTACGAGGTTTTGGCAAATCTTGATCCTGGATACATCTCGCTCGGCGGGCAGTTAGCAGGATACACAGGTTCTCCTAAACCCGTTGAAGGGAAGAAGATAAACGCTGAGTTTGCGGCTCTTACAGCTTTCATGGAGGTGGGACGTACGCTTACCTTCTCCAAAGACAAAACTGACGCTATCCTTGATTCATTGAACCGGTTGGCAGAAGATCATGGTATGCCCGATGATGAACTGGAGAATTCTGTCGCTTATGGAGTTGAAGTTGCAAAGTCTGTTTTGGCATGGAGCAAAAAAGATCAGTATGCAGAAACAAGATCTGCACCCAAGTACACCGTTAATAACAATGATGAAGGGAAATGGGTTCCTACACCGCCAGCATATTTTCCTGCTGTTGAACCAAAATGGATGAGCATCCGGACAATTGTAATGGATTCAGCCAGTATGTTTCGTGCAAAACCACCTTTTACATTTAGTAAAGACAGTACAAGCGATTTTTACAAGATGGTAAAGGAGGTGTATGATTATGGAAACAGGGCACAGGAAGATCATGTTGCGATGGCTGATTTCTGGGATTGCAATGGGTTTAAGATGAATGTGGTGGGCCACGTGATGTACGCCACTAAGGCAATGACGCCAGGCGGTCACTGGATGGGTATAACCGGAATTATTTGCGCGAACAACAACGCAGATTTTGCATCTACCGTTTATACTTATACCTGCGTTGCATTTGGAGTAATGGATGGATTTATTGCCTGCTGGGATTCTAAATATCATTACAGTCTTATAAGGCCCGAAACCTATATCAACCTGTATATAGATAACAATTGGAAACCGAGACTTCAGACTCCACCATTTCCTGAATATACGAGCGGACACTCGGTGATCTCAAGTGCTGCTTCTGTCGTGCTTACCCGCATTTATGGGGATAACCAGGCGTTCACTGATTCAACAGAACGCGCATGGGGCTGGCCAGACAGAAAGTTTAGCTCTGCAATTGCCGCGGCTAATGAAGCATCATTAAGCAGGCTTTACGGAGGCATTCATTATCGCATCGCGGTTGAGGAAGGAATCAAACAGGGAACCAACATTGCCAATTATCTCTTCACCAAGTTAAATATGAAAAAAGGCCAACAGCTTGCTGCTGTTCAGCCTTCAGACTCTCTCGCTACCAAACTGCAAAACTAACAAACACCATTAACCATTAAACTGCTTATCGTATGAATTTTTCTTTGAGCGGCCTTCGACCGGTTGTGCTCGCAACCGTCTGTAGTATGGCCGTATTAACCTCGGTTGGACAAACTGACGCCGATGGAATGATGATGAAAAAAAACAATTTCTGTACTGCACTTATGTATAGTTACAGTAGCTGGGAAGATTATTGGGAAGGTAAATTAAAACGGGATAATGAAAATCTCGGAACCGTTTCCACTCAGATGGTGGGATTGATGGGCAACTATGGCATCTCAAACAAGCTGAATGTACTCTTTAACATTCCTTACGTGTGGACCAAAGCTTCAGCCGGCACACTGCATGGTGTTAATGGGGTACAGGATCTGAGCTTGTTTTTAAAATATAAGATACTAACACAAAACATAGGTAAAGGCAAACTCAACCTGATGGGTGTTGGTGGTTACTCTTTTCCGGTATCAGATTACGTAGCAGATTTTCAGCCACTGGCCTTAGGGCTTCGCAGTCGTAACATCACACTTCGACTTACGGCAGATTACGAATTCAATAAGTTTTATGCAACCGCAAGCGCTGCTTATCTGCAGAGGAGCAACATTAAAATTGATCGCGATTTTTATTATACCACCGAAGGACATTATACCAACGAGGTGAAGATGCCGGATGCTTCAACTTTCCAACTGCGGTTAGGTTACCGAGGTAACCTGCTTGGCGCAGAAGCAATGGTTAGCAATTGGACCACATTGGGTGGATTTGATATTACACGCAACAACATGCCTTTTCCTTCAAACCGGATGAACGCAACTGTGGCGGGCGTAAATCTGAAATGTAATCCAAGGGCGTTCCCGGGGATGGGTTTGATGGCTGGTGCAAGCTATACGCTCGCGGGCCGCAATATGGGACAGGCTCTTGGCGTAAGTGCAGGTATGTCTTATGTTTTTGATTTCAACAAAAAAACCGTCAACGCTAATTAATCAGAACTGCTTTTTATGAAAAAATATCTCTCAACCATACTTGTAGGAGCTGCTTTTGCAGTATTACTTCCACTATCCTGTTCAAAAGATATAAATGGACGTACGGATGATTTGCCACCTCTTGCCCCTTTAAAAACCGACAGTGATGCCGGTCAATGGAAAACCATACTGCTCACATCTGCAACCGAAGTTGACGTGCCGGCACCTGGTGCGACAAATACTCCTGATTACATCGCGCAATTGAATGAAATACGTTCCTGGCAAAAGAAGATCACCGATGATGAACGCGCGATGGTTAAATACTGGTCAGCTGGTGCGGTGTTACGCTGGAATGAAATCCTGCGTGATCTGGTAAGTAAACACAACCTGCCTCCTTACCAGAATCCTGACAGAACTTATCCCGCACCAAATGCCAACAACCCGTTGGCTTATCCATTGTTCCCTTTTGCGAACCCGCCATATGCTGCACGTGCTTACGCATACGTTAGTGCCGCTCAATATGACGCTTTGGTAGCGGCCTATCATTACAAACAAGTATATAACCGTGCTGCGCCTTATAATGTTGATAATACGATCAACACTATGATTACCCGTACAGATCTGCCTTCCTATCCATCCGAAGATGCGGTTATTGCCGGTGCTGCTGTTGAGATGTTGAAATTACTTTTCCCTGGTGATCAGGAATATGTACAAAAGCTTGCCGATGAACATATGCGCGCAAGGCTCGTTTCCGGCGCAAACGTCAGAAGTGATCTCGAAGCCGGGCAGGCACTGGGAAAACAGGTTGCGCAGAAATTTGTTGCGCGTGCACGCACTGACCGTGCCGGTGCCGCAGGTGGTAACCCGGCGATCTGGGCAAAGTTTGAAACTGATTGTCTTGATCGCGGTGAAACGCCATGGTATAGCCTCGAGTCGCCAAAACGTCCTCCGATGTTGCCGGTATTCGGGAAGACCAAACCGTTTTTGTTTGATTCGCTTACTGCGATTTCGCTTCGCCCTGGTCCGCCACCGCTTGTGAAATCTGAACAAATGAAAAAGGAAACCGCAGAGATACTTGAGTTCACGCAAAATGATACTCGTGAACGTTATCGCATCGTACATTTTTGGGCAGATGGGGTTGCGACCTCAACTCCTGCTGGTCATTGGGATGCAATAGCCGCCGATGATTTTATTAAAAAGAATTATAGCGAAGTAAGATGGGCGCGTAATATGGCCCTGCTTAATATGGCTTTGATGGATGCAAGCATAGTTTGCTGGGATACAAAGTTCACTTACTTCAACCCGCGGCCCAGCCAGATGGACAGCCGGATCAAAACACTGACGGGGGTTCCCAACTTCCCCGCCTATATATCAGGGCACTCAACATTCAGTGGAGCCGCAGCGCGCGTTTTGTCGCACCTCGTGCCGGAAAAAGCATCAGCTTACCAGGCGATGGCGCTCGAAGCTTCTATGTCGCGGATGTATGCAGGGATACATTTTCGCAGCGACTGTGAGATTGGTTTGGAAGTGGGCCAAAAGATCGGTGATTATGCCATTGCAAGGGCTAACACTGATGGCGCCGGCAACTGATGTTCAACGTTTAAATTGGTGGTTTTTTTATATGACAACATCCCGTTTCTACGGGATGTTTTTTTATGCTTAATTTAGAAGTTAATCGGGTCGAATGAATAAGGTTATCTGTTTGCTTCCTGTTTATCTTTTGATTGGTGTTATGACTCACGCACAAACGGTACAGCCGCCAGACAAATTATTCGGAGCGCTGTTTCGCGAGGTTCAATTAAAAAGGATCTTTGCCGACAGCAAAACCTTCGCTGACGCGGTGCCCAGGTCAACAGTTGAAACGATCATGGCCACCTATCTAGCGTCTGATGATTCACTGATGGATCTCAAAAGGTTTGTTGAAGCAAACTTCCTCCTTCCTGACACGCTCACTTCCCAGGTGACCTCGTCGCAGCAGGATGTTCGTACGCACATCAAAAATCTCTGGCCGCAGCTTACCCGCAAACCCGACAGGGCCATAGTCGAAGGAAACTCCCTGCTGCCGCTGCCTTATCCCTACATTGTTCCCGGTGGCCGTTTCCGGGAAGTTTATTATTGGGATTCCTATTTTACCATGCTCGGTTTGCAGGAGAGCGGTGAGCGGGCGCTGATCGAAAACATGGTGAACAATTTTGCTTATCTCATCAATGAGTATGGGCACATCCCTAATGGAAACCGAAGCTACTATCTGAGCAGATCGCAACCTCCGTTTTTTGCGATGATGGTTGAACTACTCGCCGAAATGACCGGGAATGCCGCATATGCCATCTATCTTTCTGCACTTGAAAAAGAATATGACTACTGGATGGACAGATCCGCACCTACAAAACATGTTGTGAAAATGCCGGATGGCAGCACCTTAAACCGGTACTACGATCAATCTGAAGAGCCCAGACAGGAATCATATTATGAAGACTTCATGATGGGTAAGGATTTACCGGAACCCAGAAGGCTGCGGCTGAACCGCGATCTGAGATCTGCGGCCGAGAGCGGATGGGATTTCAGCAGCCGCTGGCTTCGCGATGATAAAAACCTCGCTACGATTCAAACTACCGACCTCATACCCGTTGATCTGAATAGCTTTTTATACAACCTGGAGCTGGTACTTGCCCGTGCCTACAAAATACGCGGCGACCGGTTAAAAGAGAGATACTTCACACAGATTGCTGAACGAAGAAGAAACGCAATCAACAAATACTGCTGGTCATCAGTAAATGGCTGGTATGTTGATTATAACATTGCCACGAAACGCATAAGCACCAAACTTTCTCTTGCCGGTGTGGCTCCACTGTTTTGCAATGTGGCACCTGCAGCAAGGGTAAAAAATGTCGCCTACATACTTAAGCGCCGGTTCCTGAAAGAGGGGGGACTTGTATCAACACTAAAAGTTACCGGACACCAGTGGGACGCACCAAATGGCTGGGCACCTCTGCAATGGATGGCAATCAAAGGTTTGAACAATTATGAAGAAAAAGAATTAGCCGCATCTATCGCCCGGAAATGGATCGCATTAAACACCCAGGTGTTCCGGGAGACGGGCAAACTCATGGAAAAATATGATGTTACCGATCTCAAAAAACCCGCCGGTGGCGGGGAATATCCATCACAGGATGGCTTTGGTTGGACCAACGGTGTGCTTCTTAAACTCATCAGTATGTACGGCCTGCCACAGGAAAGCTCTGATTAAACACAACATGTGCTTACCTTTGTGCAAAATTTTCGCGTGAACAAATTTCTAGTGACAGTATTATCGGCATTGTTGTTAATGGGCTGTTCGCCCAACAATGTCAAAAACGACGAGGAACTCGGGCAATACTTCAAAAAATATAACCTGGAGGGCACATTCGGGATGTTTGATAACGGTAAAGGGAATTTCGACATCTATAATGTAATCCGTTTCCGTGACAGCGCATATCAACCTGCATCAACGTTCAAAGTGATCAATTCGCTGATTGGGATAGAAACCGGCCGCATTATCGACACCAACACTGTAATTCGCTGGGATGGACTCACCAGGGGAAGACCAGAATGTGATGCGGATCTGCCTATGAACCAGGCCTTCCGTCTTTCATGCCCGCCGTGGTACCAGGAGCTCGCAACCAGGATCGGTAAGGATACCATGCAGTTCTGGCTCGACTCGTTGGGTTATGGCCGACGCTACCAACCATTTAAGATTGTCAACAACCTTGATACCTTCTGGCTCGACAATTCCGCTAAAGTGACGGCCGATGAACAGCTCGGAGTGGTAAAACGTCTTTATTTTGATCAGCTTCCGTTTCAAAAAAGAACGCAGCGGCTGGTGAGAGGAATGATGCTGCAGGAGCAAAATTCAAATTATTCGCTGAGTTACAAGACGGGCTGGGGTTACACTGAAAAAGGACATTCACTTGGCTGGATGATTGGCTGGATCGAAGAAAATCAACATCCATATTTCTTTGTGCTCCAGGTTGAAACGCCCGATAAGACACTTGATCTCCGCACAGCACGTATCAATCTCCTCAAAGACATTCTTAAACATTACGGATTTTTTGAGGGGAAAAGATAAATGGTCAGCGACGCTGCGTGAATCCATCTGAAAATTGATATTTAACGAAACCGCGCAGTCTTAAGGGCACCGCTTTTGCTATATTTGAAGGAATTAATCTACTGACTTTATTCCTCTTATGTTCCATTTCCAGTACACAGGCTATCTCTTTTTTCTGCTTATTGTCCCGGTACTCATCATGCTGTTTATGATGGTGTTGCGGTGGAAACAATCGGTGCAAAAAAAAATCGGCGACAAAAGATTGGTAGAGGAACTAATGTCCGGTTATTCACCTGCACGTTTTCTTGTTAAGTTTCTCCTGGCTGTAACAGCAATCATCGCTGTTGTTCTTGGTGCTGCTAACCTGCAAAAGCCGGGGGCGATGGACCCGGTGGCCAGGAAAGGCGTCGATGTGGTTATCGCGCTCGATGTCAGTAAAAGTATGCTGGCCCAGGACAGTAAACCGAACCGGCTGGAGGTATCGAGACAGTTTGTTTACAGGCTTATTGATGAATTATCAAATGACCGGGTAGGATTGGTTTTGTTCGCTGGCCGTGCCTATCTGCAGATGCCCCTGACGGCCGATCATGCTGCAGCAAAGATGTATGTGCAGAATGCCGGCCCCGCCGTGGTACCAACGCAAGGAACGGTCATAGCCGAAGCACTCCGTCTGGGTAATTCAGCATTTAACAGCAAGGAACGAAAATATAAATCGATGGTGTTAATCACCGATGGTGAAGATCATGATCCTGAAGCGTTGAAGCTTGCTTTGGAAATGGCAGACAACGGGGTGATGATAAATACCATCGGGATCGGCTCACCTGAAGGCGCACCCATTATTGACCCGATGAGTAATGAATACAAACGTGACGCGCAGGGGCAGACCGTAATCTCAAAACTTAATGAAACCGAATTGCAACAACTTGCCGGGTCAACCTCAGGTGTTTATATCCGCCTTACAGATGCCGCCCCGGCAGTAGAACAGGTAATGCAAAAACTGAGGTCTATAGAACAGACCGCCCTGGAAGACAGCGCATTCAAAGATTACCAGGATTATTTCCAATGGTTCCTTGCAGCCGCCTTGCTGTTACTAGTAGTTGAATTTTTTCTTCCTGAAAAAAAATGGAACGCAGCATGAAGAGGTTGAATTTCATATTGTGCTTTGCAATTGTAGCTTTTATGACGGACGGTTACGCTCAATCTGCCAACAAGTCTATTGCTAAAGCAAACGAACTATATAAGGAAGGCAAGTTCGAAGAAGCCATTGCTGAATACCGCAAGGCCATGGAAGCGGATCCCGACAACGAAACGCTGAATTATAATCTTGGCAATGCTGTGTTTAAAAAAGATGGTTTTGATGAAGCGCGCGAAGCTTATGAACGATCTATAAAACTTAGTAAGGATAAATCGTTTAAAGAGAAGAACACTTACAACAAGGGTGTTACTTATACAAGGCAAAAAAAGCTGATGGAAAGTATTGCCGAATATAAAGCTGCGTTGAAAATGGACCCCAATGATTCTGATGCCCGGCACAATCTTCAGAAAGCCTTGTGGGAGTTGAAAAAACAAAACCAGTCGGGCGATAATAACAAACAAAACGAACAGAAAAAACAACAACAGCAGCAGCAAAAAAAGCAGCAACAACAGCAACAGCAGCAACAAAGCAAGTTCAACCGCAAGCAGGTAGAGCAGTTGATGAAGGCCCTTCGTCAAAAGGAACAGGAAATTCAACAAAAGATGCAGCAAAACCGTAATCGCGCTGCCGGTCAACCCGATAAGGACTGGTGATTTCAAACCTTGTTTAGTAACTTCGCGACGCGGGTAAAAATTCTGTAACCCGGTACCAAAAGCTATAGTATGATGCGTCTTAAGACCCGTGAAGTGAAGATAGGTGATCTGTTGTTAGGCAATAACCATCCCATTCGTGTGCAAACCATGACCACCACCGATACCATGGACACGATTGCTACGGTTGAGCAAACAATTCGTTGTATAGAAGCGGGTGCCGAGTTGGTGCGTATCACTGCACCAAGCAAAAATGAAGCAGAAAATCTCCGTAATATCAGGGACGAGTTAAGAAGACGGGGTTATACCACGCCACTGATAGCGGATATACATTTTACCCCTAATGCCGCCGAAATTGCTGCCCGTATTGTTGAAAAGGTGCGTGTCAATCCCGGCAATTATGTCGATAAAAAGAAGTTCGAATTTATCGGGTATACCGACCAGCAATATCTTGAGGAGATTGAAAGAATACGTGATCGGTTTAGACCCCTTGTTAAGATTTGCCGTGAATATGGAACTGCCATGCGCATAGGTACCAATCATGGTTCATTGAGTGACCGTATTATGAGCAGGTATGGTGATACGCCAATGGGTATGGTAGAAAGCGCGATGGAATTTCTGCGGATAGCCCGTGATGAAAATTATCATAACATCATCCTCAGCATGAAAAGCAGCAACCCGCAAGTGATGGTGCAGGCTTATCGATTGCTGGTGCGGCAAATGCAGCTTGAGTTCAATGAATGTTATCCCTTACATCTTGGTGTTACAGAAGCTGGCGACGGTGAAGATGGACGTATCAAATCTGCCGTTGGTATCGGCACCCTGCTCGAAGATGGGATTGGTGATACCATACGGGTATCCCTAACCGAGGATCCGGAACTGGAAATACCCGTTTGCCGGAATATTGTTAAACGTTATGAACCTGCGTTGAACAAGGGTTCCGGAGAATTACCGACAATTGAGAAACTCCCTTATGACCCGTACAATTACATCCGCAGAAAAACATTTGAAGTTGACAACATAGGTGCGGCACATGTACCTGTAGTAATTGCGGATCTCAGTAAATTATCATCTATAACACCTGCGGATCTGGTTAATATAGGCTATCGTTATGATGAAGGCAACGATAAGTGGCACATCTCCGATGCCGCTGCGGACTATATCTTTACGGGAACAGCGGCTTTGTCGTTTGCATTGCCCGGCACCCTGAAAGTGATCACCTCGCCCAATCATTGGCAGGAAGCACCCGACAAATCAAAATATTTTCCGCTTTGGGCGGGCAGCGGTTTTGCCACTGCAACGGTCAAAAGCGACAGGCTGAATTTTGTGATAATCGATTGCTACACCGGCAGCAACGATGCCGAGGAACTTGAATGGCTGATGAAAGCGGCAAATGATCCTACAGTGGTTATTTGTCTTGGCAGCCAGCATCCCCGGGCGATGCATGCTGTACGCAGGATGCTGATCGAAATGATGGTTCGTAAAATTGAAAATCCTGTTGTTATCATGGTTGATAGCAATTGGCACACAATTGGCGAACATCTTATACATTATTCAACGGAAGCAGGCGCATTACTTCTTGATGGTTTTGGTGATGGTATCACGCTTGGCATGACACAAGAGCGATATAATGACCCGAATTTAAGGAGAACCCTGTTTCAGGATGAGGGCCGCATTTACCGGAGTAATCAAACGATTGAACAGTTTTTAAACAACACTGCCTTTTCGATATTACAGGCAACAAGAACGCGCATTTCAAGGACGGAATACATTTCATGTCCTTCTTGTGGCCGTACATTGTTCGACCTGCAGGAAACTACTGCAAAAATCCGGGCAGTAACCAATCATCTGAAAGGATTAAAGATAGCGGTGATGGGTTGTATAGTGAATGGACCAGGCGAGATGGCTGATGCCGATTTTGGTTATGTTGGAAGCGGGCCCGGGAAAATTACACTATATAAAGGGAAAGAAGTGGTGAAGCGTTCCGTGAACAGCGATATTGCTGTTGAAGAATTGATCAATCTATTGAAAGAAAATGGCGCATGGTTAGAGCCCGCCTGATTTTTTACCTTATCAATCAATAATGCAATGAACCGGATTGACCGTCTGCATGCAATTCTGACCCATCTTCAATCCAAAAAAAAGGTGACCGCCCAGGATATTGCGGACCGGTTCAATATAAGTCTGCGGACAGTGTATCGCGATGTGAAAGCATTGGAAGAAAGCGGTGTTCCTGTTATCGGTGAAGCGGGTATAGGATATTCAGTAATGGAAGGGTATAGGTTACCACCGGTGATGTTCACCCGGGATGAAGCAAGTGCTTTGATCATGGGGGCGAAGCTCGCAGAACAATATACTGACCTTTCCGTACGCAAACACTTCGAAGGTGCATTATATAAGATCAAGGCGGTGTTACGCGGCACAGACCGCGAATATGTTGAGCAACTCACTGAACATATCCATATCACAAAACGAAACTATCCGTTAGGCGAGGATTTTGGTCAACAGCATTTGTCAAACATCCAGCATGCAATTGTTCATCGGAAATGTCTTCGCATCATTTATCATTCTAACTATAAAGAGGAAACCACTAACCGGGTCATAGAACCGATCGGGCTATATTATTACGGCAATAGCTGGCACCTGATAGCCTGGTGCTCATTAAGAAAGGACTACCGCGATTTTCGTGTAGACAAGATACACAGCCTCACACTTACCGGTGATTGTTTTGAAGCGGGTACACATCCCTCACTCAAAGATTACATTGATAAAATTCAGAGCCGCGAAAACCTTATAGAGGCAATTGTCGTTTTTGATAAAGAAGTGGCCCGGTCAATAAAATCATTAAAGTATTATTTTGGTTTTGTTTCTGAAGAAGAAACTGATGCCGGAGTGCAAATGCGTTTTCTGATCTCATGTCTTGAAAGTTTCGGACGATGGCTTATTTCTTACACGAATGCAATTACCATTATCTCCCCTGAACCACTACAAGAAAAGATGATTCGTTTTGCTGAAGAAATGCGCAGTCACTTCCTGCCCGAATCTTTATATGCGGAGCCGTAATATTTCAAATCTTACTGACATAGGGTTGACAGTTAACAGCACGTTATTTGCAAAAATGAAAAATTATGCAGGTAAAAACTCTTCCCGCTATGAACGTATTGTATTCATCTTTTATAGTTACCTTGAATACGCTTCATGATAAGATCGGCACTGTTGCGCTTGAGTTGCAAAAAGAAGCTGCGAAACAAAATTTGTTGATAACCGGCCCGGTTCACTGGTTTTATTTTGGGGCCAACGGTAACCCTGATACCTTATTCACGCTGTTGATCGCCATACCAATCTCCAGGCTTCCAGTAACAAGAGATAATATTTTGTATGCAGAATTTCCGGCGTTCAGGTGTTTATCGGCTACGCATTCTGGTAGCTGGAGCGAGCTTGCAGGAACCTATAAAAAAATGAGTGATAAGATCAATTCGGATGGCCTGGCTACGTATGGGGTTACCCGTGAGGCTTACACAAATATTGATTTTGCCAGACCCGGTAACAATCTTACAGAAATTCAGATTGGGATCAATTAAAATCCGTAGTTATACGCACGGATCGTAAGCCGTGTTTTGATAATTTTAGTTTCTTTGATCTATAACCTTTAAATCAAACCGACATGGACATCAAAAATCTTACGGATCTTAATCACTTTATTGACCTGGACGAAGCCAGGAAGTTAATCGGTACTTTCCAGGAAATGAAAGGAGAGCTGCTGAATGCAAGGTATTCGCATCTTGAAAAGGAATACGGCATATTGCCGACCTCTGAAGCATTCAATCAAAAGAGTATCCTGTCTATTCTTGCCCAGGATGATTGTGTGGGTATCCGTATTCATTATGGTGTTAAATTGAAGGAGGAAAAAGGTGAGCAGATTCCCCTGATGGTCGCAGTTTTGGTTGGTGTGAGAAGTGACGGATCAAATATCTGGACAAACAGGGTTCCTGTACAAGAACAAACACAAAGAAGCTTAATATCGAATGCACCGGGCCGCGATGCTGTGATACTGGAAGATAGTCAGCGTTGCCCACCATACGGTGATTCCGACCCAATACCATAAACAGCTTGGAGATAATAGCATACATTTCAACATTCAGCATCATCATTGCTGCCATACTCGGGGTGATAAGGTACAATCAGATTGAACCGTCTTATCACCCCTTTATATACATATGCTGGCTTGGACTGCTGGCAGAAATTTTCGCGTACCTGTTCCAGGAAAGAACCGGTTCTTTAATGCCCTCAAACATTTATGTATTACTCGAGGGTTTGCTTTTTGTCTGGCAATTTAAACTATGGGGCTCCTTTCAGCGGCGACGCTGGGTTTTCCATGTGGTGCTGGCAGTTGTTTTCGCTTTATGGATATGGGATAACCTCATAGTCAGAACCATTCATGGATTAAGTTCGTTTTATCGGATCGGGTATTCGATATTGCTTGTAATCCTCGCTATAGATCAGATCAATAAATTGATTGTATCTGAAAGAAAAAGCTTTCTCAAAAATTCCAAATTCCTAATTTGCATTGGTGTAATCATTTATTTCTCCTACAAACTCACGACTGAGATATTTTACCTGGAAGCTTTGGGGAAAGAAAGTAGTTCAGAGTTTGTGGGTCAGATTTTTTCTATACAGAAATACGTGAACCTGTTTGCTAATCTTTTATATGCCTACGTCATATTATGGATCCCAAGGAAGAAGATTTTTTTAGAGCCATTGTCATAGTTGCAGCTATTCTCGGTGTAATCATCTCTTATTTCCTTATCACTATTATCAGGCATCAGCGCAGAAATCTCCAGTTACATAAAGCAAAGATCCTTGCAGAAATCACGACACTTGAAAATGAGCGGAAACGGATCGCCTCTGATCTCCATGATGAACTCGGCCCGCTTCTTTCTGCAGTAAAACTGCAGATTACCAACCTCGACTCAACGGATCCGCACGACCTCAAACTGATTGAGAAATCCAGTGGTCACATCGATGATATCATCAGCAAACTTCGCGAGATTTCAAATAATCTTATGCCAAATACGCTGTTGCGAAAGGGACTTAAAGTAGCAGTACAGGATTCGATCTCCAGGCTGAAAGGAGTTCATCCTATAAATATCACATTGGTATATCCGGAAGGCATGACCATGAGCCAGGATAAAGAAATAAACCTCTACCGCATTATCCAGGAAATCATTCACAATACTATCAAACATGCACAGGCCAAAAATCTTCGATTGGTATTCAGCCGCGAAAAGGAGCTGATCGTATTGCGTACAGACGATGATGGCATTGGCTTCGATTACGAACAAAAAACGCGGCTCGCCGGAGGATTAGGACTTTTAAACCTGCAGAGCAGAACGGAAGTAATGGGCGGAGAGTTTTCATACTCGTCCGAAAAAGGGCGGGGTACCAGGTACCTGTTTGAGATACCGGCATAAGTGAGGCTGGTATTAACTCACTCATTGTTTCGGCATCCCGAAGCAATTCGGCCGGAAAACTAGTTTATATTTGTTCCACAACCATGACACAGACTTCAGGCACCATCCGGATAGTAATAGCAGATGACCACGAGATTTTCCGTGACGGCTTCAAACTTATGATCAGTCGCCAGGATGATATTCAATTGCTCGGTGAAGCAGCTGACGGCCGTGAGTTGATAGAACTTGTCAATACACTCCAGCCGGATGTGGTAGTGACTGATATAAAAATGCCACGCATGGATGGCATCGAAGCCACGAAAGCGATTCTCGGACAATTCCCCGATATGGGTGTAATTGGATTATCAATGTTTGATGAAGAAGATCTGATCATTGATATGCTGGAGGCAGGAGCTAAGGGATACCTGCTTAAAAATGCGGATAAACACGAGGTGGCAGAGGCGATCCGGACAGTTTACCAGGAGCAGCCTTATTATTGCAAGCACACGTCTTCCAGGCTCGCACAAATGATTGCCAAAAGCAAGTTCAACCCGTATAAAAAAACCAAAAAGCTTGAGCTGACCGACCGCGAGCTTGAGATTGTCAGGTTGATCTGCCAGGAGTTGACCAACAAAGAAATTGCTGATCAGCTTTTTCTAAGCATACGCACCGTTGAAGGTTACCGGCTTAAAATCCAGGAAAAGATGAATGTCAAAAATTCGATCGGCCTGGTTGTTTACGCCATTCGCAATAATCTTTACAAACCAGCCTGAGTTGTTCAGCTATGTGGTTCTATCTGCGCAACGGCTGCACCCTGGTCGAGTTGTGTTACATAGATCTCCGGTGATTTATGATATGCACCCATGTAAGCCTCCGAAACGTATGCTGAAAATGCTTCGAGTTTGTCAACAGGCACAATGTTAATCGTGCAACCGCCAAATCCGCCGCCCATCATCCGCGAACCTTTGACTCCGGCAACTTCCATTGCCTTTTCCTGCAGAAAATCAAGCTCAGGGCAACTTACCTCATACCATTTACTGAGACCTTCGTGCGATTGAATCATGAGCTTACCAAAACCCGCAAGATCATTTTGTTGAAGCAGGTCGCAGCCTTTTAACAATCTTTGATTCTCTGCTAATATATAACTGCAACGCCTGTATACAACCTCACTGAGAGCAGACTTGTTCGCTTCAAGTTCTTCAATAGTGATATCACGCAGTGACAAAACTTCCTTATTCAATTTAGTCTTAAGTATCGCAACACCTTCTTCACACTGTTCACGGCGGGTATTGTATTCCGTTGAGGCAAGACTGTGACTAACCATGCTGTTCACAAGTACGATACGATGGTCAGGAAAATCAAAAGGAATGTATTCATATTCAAGATTACGGCAATCAAGTTTCATCACATGACCCGCTTTGCCATGTAAACTCGCAAACTGGTCCATAATGCCACATTGTAATTCCGCGAAATGGTGCTCCGTTTTTTGACCAATGAATGCCAGTTGCATTGGTGAAAAACCGTTTTCAAAAACATCGTTTATGGCTACACCAAAAGCGGAGCATAGTGCTGCTGATGAGCTCATTCCCGCGCCGACTGGTATATCGCCGTCAATGATTACATCCATGCCACGCATATTCGCTCCCGCCTGTAACATATAAAAACTCACACCCAACAGGTAGGTGGGCCAACCTTTTACCGGGTGGATATCATCCAGTGAAAACGAAAAAGTATTGTCAAATTGTTTTGCATAGATATTTACCTCGTTGCTGTTATTTTCAGCAACTGCCATGTATATTTTTTTATCGACGGCTCCAGGCAAAACAAAACCGTTATTATAGTCAGTATGTTCCCCGATCAGGTTTACGCGTCCTGGTGCAGCAATAATAATTGGCTGCCTGCCAAATTTCTCTCTGAATAAAGCCTCAATTTGCGCTATCATCGTCGCCATAATTAATTCCCAAATTTACGGTGATTGGAAAGATAAAGATATTCATTTTCAATAACTTGCCTTTATGAATTTCTCTATCGAACGTAAGCCAGGCGACGGCTTTGATCTGTTGTGGCTTACCGAAAATGCAACTGGTACACAGGTTGCATTAAATCCCGCCGCGGGTGCGTTGCTTCATGCATTTGTTGTGCCCGTTGAAAAAACAACTATCAATATCATCGACAATTATAAAACTGCTGATGAACTGGCTCATTATCTTTCGTTTTCATACAAAGGCTCCAAACTATCTCCTTTCGCCTGTCGCATACCCCGGGGCAGATGGTCGATGAATGAAACGCAGTATGAATTTCAAAATCGATTTAAAGATGGCTCCGCCATACATGGTTTAGTATATGATAAATCTTTCGAAGTAACCAGGGAGTTTGCTGACGAGGGAAGCGCTTCGGTTACACTTCGGTATCATTACAAAGCTGAGGACGCCGGATACCCGTTTGAATATATCTGCGAGGTTAAATACACGTTGCAAACGCGTAATGTTTTGCAACTGGAAACAACCATCATCAATCTGCATCACGAATCGATACCGGTAGTTGATGGCTGGCACCCGTATTTTAATCTTGGTGATACGATAGATAAATATGAGATAATGTTTCCATCCCGCACCATGCTTGAATTCAATGAAGCGCTGGTGCCCACCGGTAAATTACTTGATGACCCTTCATTTATATCACTTGCACAACTTGGAAGCAGGGAGATTGATAATTGCTTTGTTTTGAACCAGTCAAATGGTTCACCCTGTTGTGTTGTTTACAATCCGCGGAACAAACTAAAGCTAAATTTTTTTGCATCCGATCTGTATCGGTACCTCCAGATCTTTACTCCAAAACACAGGGATAGTATCGCCATCGAAAATCTCAGCGGAGCGCCCGACGCTTTTAATAACGGGCTGGGGCTGATTATGCTTGACCCTAAGGGATCAGTTGGTTTCAAGGTGCGCTACCAGGTTGAAACGGCTGAATAATATGGCCCTTTTGAATTAATTTAGACCCAAATTATACACTGTATGAAGAAGTTTCGCATTGTTATCGCGAGCATGCTGACCTTATTTTTTGTTGGTTGCTACGAAGTGAATGAAGAAATCGTGATAAACGAAAATGGCTCCGGCACTTATGTCACAAAAATGGACATGGGACAATTGATCGAAATGATGCAAACAATGGCCGGTGATGAACAGCTTTCGAAAGAAGGTCTTGACCGCGCAATTGATACCATCATTTCTATGAGCTCATTGCTTGACTCAGCTAAAGATGATATAACCGCCGACCAGAAGGAGCTGTTGAAAAATGGGAAACTCCAGGTTCAGATGAATGTCAAAGAAAAGCTGATGAAGATGAACGTAAACCTGCCTTTCAATAGCTATGCTAATTTGCAAAAGCTGATGTCAGGGATGGGTAACAGCGGTTCAGGTATTGGCCAGGCTTTTAAATCAATGTTCGATAAGGGCAATGATGATGGTAATGCAGCCGATATGCCTGCCCGGCCAGAAAGTAACCAGATGGACCAGTTAAATTCTATGTTTGATGTTGTTGCAAAAAACGGAACACTCAGTCGTAAAGTAAATAAGGCAAGGTTTGACGAATTGATGGCTATGCCTGAAATGGAACAAATGAAACAACTTTCCGGTGCAGGAATGGAAATTCTTTATACTACTACTATCAAGCTTCCGCGCCCAGTTAAAAAATCAGATAACACCCTGATCAAATTATCTGATGATAAACGCACCGTTACAATGAAATACAACCTGCTTGAATTACTCGAAACTCCTGAGAAGTTTGCATATAACATCGAATATTGATTTACTAAATTGATTGTAAGCATGCAGACAGACTTCCTTGTCATTGGTTCGGGTATTGCCGGCCTGACCTATGCCCTTAAAATGGCCGCCGAATTTCCGGATAAGAAAGTAACGGTCCTTACAAAGGCCCAGGTTGATGAAACAAACACAAAGTATGCCCAGGGCGGAATTGCAGGTGTAATAGACCTTGAGAAAGATAGTTTTGATAAACATATAGAAGATACGCTGGTTGCAGGTGACGGTCTTTGTAATGAACGTGTGGTTGAAATTGTTGTGAAAGAAGGCGTGGACCGGATCCAGGAAATCATTGAATGGGGCGCAAGGTTCGATAAAGAATCTGATGGTGACTATAAGTTAGGAAAAGAAGGGGGACATAGCGAGTTCAGGATCCTGCACCATAAAGACATAACAGGTCAGGAGATGGAACGTGCATTAGTAACAGCGGTGGCACGTTACTCCAATATTGAGATCATGAAACACTGGTTCGTAGTTGATCTTATTACCCAGCACCATCTTGGATATCTTGTTACAAAAGCAACACCCGGTATTGTGTGTTACGGCGTATATGCCTTAAATACAGAAACAAATAAAGTCGAGACAATACTCTCCCGTATCACACTTCTTGCAACCGGTGGCAATGGCCAGGTGTACCGGTCAACCACTAACCCGGCAATCGCGACCGGTGACGGCGTGGCGATGGTTTATCGGGCGAAGGGTCGTATTGAAAACATGGAGTTTATTCAGTTCCACCCGACTGCATTATATGAGCCTGGTGTTAAAGGTCAATCATTTCTTATCACCGAAGCGGTGCGTGGCGATGGCGGCATTCTGCGTGATCTTAACGGTGATGCGTTTATGGAACGTTATGATCCAAGGAAAGATCTTGCGCCCCGCGATATTGTGGCACGCGCTATCGACAGTGAAATGAAAAAAGGGGGAACCGAACATGTGTACCTGGATGTACGTCATATGCCACAGGACAAGTTCATTGAACACTTCCCAAACATTTATGAAAAGTGTTTGAGTGTTGGGATTGATATTTCAAAACAAACGATACCGGTTGCCCCGGCAGCACATTACAGTTGTGGTGGTGTAAAAACAGATGAATGGGGACGTACCTCGATAAAGAATTTATATGCAGCGGGTGAATGTGCAAGCACAGGCCTGCATGGTGCGAATCGTCTTGCCAGCAATTCACTACTCGAAGCAATGGTTTTTGCGCATCGTGCCTTCATGGATTCTGTTCAACAGCCGCTTCCCGAATTACAACAGCGGGCCAGTGTTCCGGAATGGAACGCTGCTGGTACAACCGTGCCACACGAAATGATCCTGATCACGCAAAGTCTTAAAGAAGTACAGCAGGTGATGAGTGACTATGTGGGTATCGTAAGAACAAATACCCGGCTGGAACGTGCCATGAAGCGACTTGATTTGCTTTGGACAGAAACCGAACTGTTGTATGAAAGAACAAGTCTTTCTCCGGCTTTGTGTGAGTTGCGCAATATGATCACTGCCAGCTATCTGATCGTAAAATGCGCTCAGTTCCGGCATGAAAGCCGCGGTCTTCATTTTAACACGGATTATGAGTTCAAAAACGATGTTCCTCAAAACATTGTGTTATAAATTAATCATAAGGGTATGAAAGCGATTATATTCAGTGCAGGTCTTGGAACCAGGTTCAAACCCTGGACCGACAAACACCCTAAGGCGCTTGCCCTTATCAATGGTAAATCGCTGCTACAGCGTAATGTTGAATACCTGCAGCAATCCGGCATCTATGATGTGGTCGTAAATGTGCATCATTTTGCTGACCAGATAGAGAATGCAATAGCCAGCGCCAATGGCTGGGGTTCGCGGGTTGTGATCAGCGATGAACGCAACGAAGTTCTGGAAACCGGTGGAGGTCTCGTTAAGGCTGCTGCGCATTTCAATGACGATCATTTTGTGGCTTTGAACGTTGATGTGCTTACCAATCTTGATCTTAGCCAAATGATAGCTCACCATAAGTCATCGGGTGCAATTGCTACACTTGCGGTTTCAGACAGGAATACGAGCCGGTTCTTTCTTTTTGACGATCAACAGCAACTTTGCGGGTGGAGAAATGTTTCAACGGGTCAGGAAAGATTGAGCCTGGTTCGCCCCTCTTACATACAAAAAGCATTTAGCGGCGTGCATGTCATCGATCCCACACTATTTTCACATATAGCGCTCCAGGGGAAGTTTTCAATGGTAGACGTATACCTGGATGCTGCAGCAAAAGCGGGGATCTTTGGTTTTGATCACACCGGTTCAAAGTTTATAGATGTAGGCAAACCAGAGTCAGTGGCTGTTGCCGAAGCAATGTTTCCGTAATGATGGTATAAATATTGAGCGGGTTCCGAAAAAACTCATGAAACAGTTTGTTATCTACATCATGCTGTGGTGTCTGCTCGCCTGCAGCACCGCCCGTGTAGTGAAAACAGAAAAAGCACCGGGTATTGATTTTACCAGTTACAAAACCTACGACTTTTACGAACTTGATGCCTCGGGAGATACCACCGGCAACAGGTTCGAACCCTATACCGCCATATTGAAACAGGCTATAAGCAGGGAGCTCGAGGCAAAAGGTTACCGTCAGGATGCTGACCCGGATCTGAGGGTAAATATCGGGATCGTAGTGAAAGAAGAAACCCAAACCCGCGAAACAAATATCAGGGAAGCCCCAAGATACATGGGTCAACGTCGATACTCCTGGAAATCCGAACAGGTAGAGGTCGGTCGTTATAAAGTTGGTACAGCAACTATCGACCTGGTTGATAGCCGGAAAAATATGATGGTTTGGCAGGGAGTAATGGAAGGGATAATTTCAAAAAAAGAAAACAGTTATGAGGATGATGTAAACAAAGGCGTAACTGAACTTTTTGAAAAATTTCCTGACTAAGGATTATTTGCCCATCCATCTTTTGAAATCACTCACCTTCTCGCGACTAACGATCGCTTCTTTATCAACCTCTGGTTTAAGATGAAGCAGCAGACGGTTACCAAAATAATCGTGAATCTGCTCTACGCTATCGACTGCGATATAAAATGAACGGCTGATACGAAAATAACGTTCTGGATTTAACATGTCTTCCAGCTCATCCATCGTATAATCGACAACATACTTTTTGTTCTCATAAGTTTTAAAGAAGTTTAACCTGCCATCGCTGAAAAAATATGCGATCTCTTCAACTTCAATTGAGACGAGCTTTTGTGCGTTTTTAACCAGGAAGCGTTTGCGGTATTCTTTAGGCTGAAGTTTCTCACGAAGCTCCCTGATCAGGCTTTCAACATTGGCTTCATTTTTAACCGGTTCAACATTATACATCAGTTTCATTTCGCTATACTTTTTCAGTGCGGCTTCAAGGTCTTCTTTCTGAACCGGTTTCAGAAGGTAGTCTATACTGTTAACTTTGAAAGCCTTCAAAGCATACTCATCATAAGAGGTAGTAAATATCACCGCACTTTTTAGTTGAACACGGCTGAAGATTTCGAAACTCTGGCCATCGGAAAGTTCGATATCCATCAAAATAAGGTCCGGTGCTTCGTTTGATTCAAGCCAGTCAACGGTACTTTTGATGCTATCGGTAATAGCAACTACCTGCGCATCGGGATCAACAGATGCGAGTGTTTTTTGCAATTTCTTGACTGCGAGTTCTTCGTCCTCTACGATTAGGATGTTCATGATTGTGCGGTATTAATTCGATTTTTTGCTATTGACAGTTTCTTTTCTGCGTTAACGTTCCAGATCAATGGAAGCACAACGGTAAAGTTTTTAGAGTCTTCAAGTACCTGGAACCCCGGCTGATTTAAGAGTTCAAACTTGTGCCGGATATTTTCAAGACCCACTTTGTTAGAGGGAACTTTCACAGATTTGCACTGCAGGTTGTTGTTCACTGCCAGTTTGTTTCCCACCATCGTAAATATATCGATGACAAGGGGTTGTTGTTTGGAAACAACGTTGTGTTTCACCGCATTCTCAACCAGCAACTGCAAACTAAGTGATGGGATAAGGTAAGGTTCATAACGTTTATCTACTTCCATTTGTAATTCGATGGCATCTCCGTGACGCGTTTTCAGTAAGCGGTAATACGATTCAATAAAACGAAGTTCATTTTGCAATGTACTTAGGCCGTCTTCATTGCTGCGCAGCAGGTACCGGTAAACCTTACTTAGTTCATCAAGAAATTTTTCGGCCCGGCGCGGGTCCTCGCTGATCAGCGAAGAAAGCGTATTAAAACAATTGAATAAAAAGTGAGGATTCACCTGGCTTTTCAACGCATCGAATTCATGTTGAATGGATAGTTGTTGTAATTGTTCTTTCTCCGACAAACTGTCTTTCCACTTCTCCATAAAATACTCCGCCTCCCAGGTGGTTGTGGCTATCAGGGTGAGACCGGTTGCCATCCAGATACTGTCTTTCAAATGACCCATGGTAAAAGTGTAGGCAAGAAAGCCGGTGTAATCGTAGCTGGCGAACATAACTGCAAACGTTACAATAGATAGGGCCAGGTGCGATAAGCCAAGTAAGGTGATGCGGAGCACGGTTTGTTCAAGTGCCGGGAATCTTATCCGGTACCAGTGAAGCACCAGGATGTGAATGTACCACGACACAAAACTTTCTGCTATGGTCACCGGAAAGGAATAAACGGCGATGCGCCAGTCATGAAAAACCCTGTCACCAAACATCAGGTAGTTCAACGCCGCGCTCAGTATTGGGGCCAATACGAGGAAGGTGATAAACTCAAGTTTTGACGGTTTCCAGGGGTTCATGCCAATTGTTTTTCTTGGGGGCGGAGCAAAGGCAACTCAATGATGTTATACTCAGCCGTTTTATTGATCACGATATTTTGCTGACAGAGTAAACGAAATTTATTAGCCACATTTTCGAGCGCTGACTGATCGGAGTTATCCTCCACCACTTTCCTTTCAATGTTGTTGCTGATGCGGAGCCAGCCGTTATCAAGCGATCTGACTTCTATCTTCAATGGCCGGTCACGGCTCACCGTGTTTTGATTATAAGCCGCTTCAACAAGCATCTGAAGCGTCAGCGGCGGTAATTGAAGTTGAAGATCCTTTTCGTCGATATTATAGGTTATCTGAATGCCGTCGCTATACCGGGCTTTCAAAAGATAAAAATATGACCGGACGAACTGTAATTCGGTTTCGAGCGATACAAGCTGATCGTCACTGTTCCGGAGAAGATACCGATACACCTTACTCATTTCATCCAGGAACTTTTCGGCTTTTGCCTGGTCCTCGCTTATAAGGCTCGACAGCGAGTTCAGACTATTAAAAAGAAAATGCGGGTTCACCTGGCTCTTAAGCCCCAGCAACTGGCTCTGCATGTATTCTTTTTTAAGTTGCTCGGTTTCAATCATTGTTGCTTTCCAATTATCGAAACCGGCTATGCCTTCATTCAACAGCGTAACAAAGGTATTAACGATTACACCGGTAAATAACGCCCAGCTATACCTGCTTTCATTAAACTGGTAACCCAGTAAACCCGTATTGTCATAGCTCCAATGAAGGGTGGTAACTACAAGGGCCGAAATGATTATGTGCAGGATAATCGTGATGGCTAATCTTCGTACCGGCGACCGGTCACGTGCAAAATGCGACTTTGTGATCCGGGATACATAATTAAGGATAAACCACAGAACTGTCAGCATCATGAATACTACCGTACCTGATACCAGGAAAACCTGGATGTTTCCAAAATACCGGCTGCCGAACATCGAAACATTAAGCAGAACAGTGAAAAGCGGAACGAGTATCCAGAAAAGATAATGGTCCTTGCTGGTATATTTAGGCAGCCTTATTGCCACTGTGCTGTAGTTTATTATCGAGCTCATTAACAGCACAAATTACCGGCTTTTTCAACACTTAAAAAGCGCGCCGCTTGCGTAACCGACCTTTTTTTGAATGAATTGATAAATCAATCACATGAATTGTGCGGGTCAAAAAAACTGCCCGTGTTTGGATAAGTTGAAGCGAAAACACTATTGATACACAATGCTATAACTGTTTATCGCCATAATCCTCAATTCATACATACAAAGGTTGTCATGATGACCGTTCGGTTGCAACTTGCACCCGAAATCAAAGCCGTGAATCATTAAACCTTATTGTATGGAACAGCGGTTACTTAAAATCATCTTATTTCAACTGAAACTGGCAGCCGCCTTATTGCTGGTTTGCCTGGCAGGCTACCTGTTCATTTCGTCGGGATCCGGACGCCTGGCTGAAAACCTCAGGAACAGTTTTGCCAATCGCGCCCATGAAAATGAATACATTACAACCGCTTCGTTGAAAGACGAGATTGCTTACACACAGGCGGTTGCGCATGTGATTACAGTCGTTGGCACTTCGACCCAGTCCGAAAGCAGATTATCAAACTAAACACTGCTGCCCGGTCAGCTGGCGTAAATCCTGTCTATCTGCTCACTGAACTTCTCCATGATCACCTTCCGCTTGATGCTGAGCTTTGGAGTCATCTCGCCGGTGTCAACGCTCCATTCGTTTGGCAACAGCTCAAATTTCTTGATCTGTTCCACATGATTGAAGTTTTCGTTATAGCCATCAACAATCTGTTTATAAAAAGCTTTCACCTTCGGGTCATTAATCAGTTCTGATCTGTTTGAGGTATGAATGCCCTGTTCCCTTGCCCAATCGGTGAGATTCGGGAAGGACGGAATAATCAATGCACCGACAAATTTCTGACCCGCACCCACAACGATCAATTGCTCTATAAACCGGGATTCTTTTAGTTTGTTTTCTATAGGCAGCGGTGCCACGTATTTACCACCACTGGTTTTGAACAGCTCTTTTTTGCGGTCGGTTATCTTTAGAAATTTGTTATCAACCATCGTCCCGATATCACCGGTATGGTACCAGCCGTCGATGATGGTTTCGGCGGTGATTTCGGGTTGTTTATAATAGCCCATCATCACGTTTGGACCCTTGCAAAGAATTTCTCCATCCCCGGCAATTTTTACTGAAACGTTGTCAATCAGCGGGCCGACGGTGCCAAACTTACGGTTGTGCAATTCGAACCGGTTTACACTGATTACCGGTGAGGTTTCAGTCAGCCCGTACCCTTCCATTATCGGTATCCGGGCAGCGGTGAAAATTCGGATCAGCCTTACCTGGCAGGCGGCACCACCGCTCACGATACAGGTAAGATTATTTCCCAGTGCCTCGCGCCATTTTTTGAAGATGAGTTTATTCGCTATCGCGAGCTTTATCTTGTACATGGTACCAAGGGGCTCGTTAATTTCAAATTGAGTAGCAAGTTTATGGGCCCAGAAAAACAAGGTTTTTTTGATTCCTGTTTGTTCGGCGCCTTTTGCCATTATTTTATCATACACTTTTTCCAATAGCCTCGGAACCGTTGTGAATATGTCAGGCTTTACTTCCTTGAGGTTGTCACCAATTGTGTCCATGCTCTCCGCAAAATAGATGGCCGCTCCTTTGTACATATAGAAATAGCTCATCATCCGCTCAAAAATGTGGTTGAGGGGAAGAAAGCTAAGGGCACGCATATTATCTTTCGGAGGAAGACAGGGCACACACGCAAGAACATTGCTAACAATATTTTCATGCGATAACATCACACCCTTCGGTTTCCCGGTTGTGCCAGACGTATAAATTATAGTGGCCATGTCTTTATAGCCAATGCGGTCAGAAATTGGTTTTATGCGCGAGGCATTTTGTGCTCCTGCAGGAGCCAGCAGTTCTTTCCAGGGTGTGGCTCCTGGCACAGATTCAAAACTATAAATCGCCTGTATCGAAGGTACCTGCTCACGAATACTCATCACTTTTTCGTATCCTTCTGCATCATTTACAAAAACCATCTTAACCATTGAATCCTGTAATACAAAGGCCAGTTCGTTGGCATTGATAGTAGGATAAACTGGCACAAGTACCGCCCCGATCTGTTGAACGGCAAGATCCACCATCAACCACTCGGGTCGGTTTTTAGCAATGATGGCGATCTTGTCACGGCCCTCATGGGTCATATCACTGCAGGTGATTCCTTTATCAAGGAGACCTGCAGACAAACGATCAACGGTTTCTTTAACATCCCTTGTACCGTAACGGACCCAGCTTCCATTTTCTTTGGCAGCCAGCATATCCGGAATAGGGTTGTTGTCGTAATGAAGTAATAAGCAATCGAACAATCGGCGGAATTCCGTCATAACAAGCAAGGTTAAGTGGTTAAATTACAGGATATTGGTTCACGCAGAATTGCTCACTGTACCAGCAACCCGGTAAGTCGTAATTTAATACATTTCTGCCAATAGGCATAACTGTGAGCAGCCGGCAGGCAAAGCCAGTAAAACTTAGTTACGGCAAAAGCTGGTAATATTGGCCTTTCGGAAGTTTGAAAACGCGGTTGCGCTGAAAGCTGGTGAATTTATCAGCCTCTTCTTTATTGCTTTCTACCCATTGTTTGTATCGGGCAGGGTCAGCCTGGTTGAAAACCCACTGGTTATAGGCATCGAACATGCCAGCATTGATGAGCTGTTTTTGGTGCTCAAATAAGCGGTATGGGAACCTGGAAGGGAACCGTTCGTACCAGTCGGTTATAAATGAGCGGCGCAGTTTGTTCAATGACTCAACGGTGATGCCGCCGGATACCTTGTCTGAATTTTTCTTCATGACTTCCAGTACTGCGGTAGCAAATTCGCTCCTGTTTTTCTGGTTTTTCATGATATCGGCATCTGTGAAGAGTTTTTTGTACCCGTCAACCAGTTGCTTTTGTATTTCGGTCGTCCGAACGCTGAAGCTTTCAAGATTGATGAAAATTTCGCCGTACAGAATGCCCCAAACCTTGTCGGCCGACATATAATAGAATTTGGCAGCATTGTAATAATTGCCCGGGTAAGAAGGTTCAGAAAGGATTCCCCGCTCCCAAAGTTTGATAGCCTCTGAATAGCTTTGTTTGGTCCAAAGCATCTCCCCGTATTCATTGTACAGGACACCGCTGTTTGGAAATCTGCGTAATCCCTCTTTATACATTTTCTCACATTCCTTTCTTTCCTCAATGGCTTTGTACATAAGGCCGAGGATCTGGAAACTTTGAACGTCAGCGTCGGAGCGTTTAACGATAGGTTTGGCTACTTCCAGGCCTTTTACGAAATCACGTTTCAGATAATACGCATAAGCCAGATCCTTCTGCATCTCCAAATCATTCGGGGCGGATTGCAAAGAACGGTTCAATAACATGATGGCGTTTGTGTAATCGCCGGTCCGCAAAAAAGCTTTAGCTTTTTCACCTGCTGAAATGCTATCTGAATCCTGTGCGGTTACATTGGTCATAACAGCGAATATCACGACCAGGAAAACAAAACTATTCTTCATACATCGCCAAAGATAAGCGTTTGAAAGAACCGCCTTCAGGACGGCCTGTTAAATTTAGGAACCGACTCGGGTTGCTTTCTGGCCGATGAGATTCCGGTTGCTTGTCACCCTATAAGATGGGTGAGTAAACCATCGCGAAGTTTTGGTTCGAACCAGGTACTCTTTGGAGGCATTACTTTTCCGCTGTCTGCTATATCAAAAAGTTGTTGAATCGTAACAGGATGCAGGGTAAAGGCTACTGCCATTTCACCACTGTTTACGCGTTTTTCAAGTTCACCTGCGCCGCGTATGCCGCCGACAAAATCAATGCGGGTATCGGTTCTCTGGTCTTTGATGCCAAGGACGGGATCGAGCAGGTTGTCAGAAAGAATTGTCACATCCAGCACGCCGATGGGGTCCTCAGTGTAAGTGCCGGGTCTGGATTTCAGCGTGTACCATTTACCCGCCAGGAACATTCCAAACTCGTGAAGTGATTTGGGCAGAACCGTTGTTTCCGCCTGCGACACCTCAAATTTCTCTGCAATTGCACTGAGAAACTCTTCGTGCGATAACCCGTTCAGGTCCTTAACCACGCGGTTATAGTCCATTATTCTCAACTGGTTCGATGGAAACAATGTGGTGAGGAAGAAATCCGCATTGTTGTCTGTACCCGATGTTTTGCCGGCAGTGCCCGCTTCTTTGTTAGCTGCACGCACCTTCGCTGCTGATGCAGCACGATGATGGCCATCAGCAATATAAGTGCAAGGCACTTTTTCAGCAAACAGGGTGCTGATAGAAGCAATTTTCTCATCACTATTGATGATCCAGATAGTGTGCGCTACCTCATCATCAGCCACAAAATTATATACTGGGTCATGCGAGTTTTTCCAATCTTCTATGATGGTATCCATCTCGTCAACATTGCGGTAAGCAAGAAAAACGTTGCCGGTCTGGGCACCTGAAATACGGATATGGTTGATCCTGTCCTGTTCTTTTTCAGGGCGGGTGAACTCGTGTTTTTTGATGATATCATTTTCATAATCAT
This sequence comes from Bacteroidota bacterium, assembly GCA_023416995.1. GTDB lineage: Bacteria > Bacteroidota > Bacteroidia > Chitinophagales > Chitinophagaceae > DATHKG01. The sequence goes on along the minus strand of JAEZGI010000020.1, from coordinate 46,830 downwards.
CTACCGAGCTGGTACAAACAAGACCTGTTTGCGTGTTTCCATTCATCGTAAGCTGGTAGATATAATAACATGCTTTATTCTCACGAAAAAGAATATCCCGCTGCATAAAAGCTGCAAGATTTTCTTTTGCTTTTTTATATACTTCAGCGTCGTGAACATCTGTTGATTCAGGCAGATCTATTTCGGATTTCGTGATATGCAGAAAAGAATAAGAATTGCCTGCAGCCTCTTCTTTTGCTTCCCGGCTGTTTAAAACATCGTAAGGTTTTGATGCAACTTGTTTAGCCAGTTCTGGTCTTGGTCTTAATGCTTTGAAAGGAGCGATAGTCGTCATGATAAATAAACTTGTTAGTTAGCCGTTCTTTTGTTCAAAATCTTTCATCACCGAAGTGAGCGCTACCACGCTTTCGTAACCTAGTGCGTTATATAATGATACCCTGAAACCCCCGGTAGTTCTGTGGCCCTTTACGCCATAAAAATTATTGGCTTTGCACACTTCCATAAACTGCTTTTCCACTTCCTTATCTTCTATCACAAAACACGCATTCATGCGGCTGCGGTCCTCACGGGCAACATTTGTTTTGAAAAGTCTGCTGTTGTCGAGCGTATCATAAAGCAGTGCAGCTTTACGATTGTTTACTTCTTCAATAGCAGCAATACCTCCAAAATTTTTTAACCAGCGTAAAGTGAGCATACAAATAAATACCGCAAATACGGGTGGCGTATTTAACATCGAACCATTTTCGATATGATTGCGGTAATCCATCATTGACGGAATTTTACGCTCAAGCTGGCCAAGGATATTTTTGTTCACGATTACCATGTTCACTCCCGCTGCACCAATGTTTTTTTGCGCGCCGGCATAAATGAGGGCGTATTTATTAAAGTCTACCTGTCGGCTGAGTATATCACTGCTCATATCTGCCACCAGTGGTACGCCGGTTTCATAGAACGGTTCAAGATTCTGCCATTGCGTGCCATAAATAGTATTATTAGTAGTAATGTGCAGGTAATTGGCTGTCCTGGGAACTATAAAGTTTTTTGGCAGATAGCTGTAATTGCGATCCTTGCTGCTGCATACTACTTCTACATGCCCGAAAAGCTTTGCTTCTTTTATAGCTTTCGTACCCCAGATATCAGTGTCTGTATAAGCAGCCATCTGATTTTCACCCAGAAGGTTCATAGGAACCTGCATAAACTGGGTGGAAGCACCACCGTGAAGAAATAATACTTCATGGTCAGCGTCAAGCTGCATGAGATCGCGTGCGTGCTGACGTGCCTCATCCATCACATCCTGAAATAAACCGGTCCGGTGACCAATCTCGAGTATTGAAAGTCCACTGTTGTTGAAGTTTACAACAGCCTGCGCTGCCGCGTCGAACACCTCTTTTGGTAGTACACTGGGGCCAGCATTAAAATTGTGCATCATAGTGTCAACTAATGTATTCCGCATTGAAAAGAAGGCAAAAGTATTTAATTCCCATGTTTATAAGCCAGTCAATAATATTTATTTGATTTCGCAGTCCGCTGCAGTGGAATCGGCCTGTGACCAGGCAAGGTTCATTTCACCAAATTCTTTAAGATCTTCGTCCGAAAATGTAGCAGCGGATAAAGATTTCAGATCCGGTTGACCCGCATTTGCCCAGGCAGTAAACCAATAACAGGCTACTGCGTACACCGACATTCGCATTCTTCGTTCAATCATGTTATTCAGCAATCGGTCATAAGCAAGCGAATACGCAGTTGAATATTGTCGGATAACAACCCCGTTTCTGTTTTCGTAAGCATACTTTTGATCAGGTCTGAATGTTTCCGATAACTTCTTTTCAATTCGCAAAACCGTGTCTGCCGAAGCTGAGCTTTCAATTACCCTTTCCCAGATATAAGCAAGGGGATCTTTTATATATGTGGCATGTCCTATAAAGAAATCCCATTTTTTTTCAGCCAGGAGTTCCGGTATCCGCGATTCCCAAAAACCATGAATGCCATGCTGATTTGTATGTTGACCGTTATGATTGCTGCTGGCATGCAGGGGTACATGCAGATCAGCGATATAATGACCAAGTTCGGCGGATAGTCTGAGGATCTTTCCGGCATCCCTGTTTCGAAATGCAGTTGTTAACCGGTTCGTCATTACCTGTACCCACCAGGGCCCGATGCCATGCGCCATCAGGCTGTCTTCACTGTATTTAGCAACGGCATCGTTCCATTTCCTGGGCAGGTTGTCAAAAGGAGCAACACCATATTTATCAAGATCAATAAAATGTCTTGGACCCTCTACTTTCACAGCATAACGTCTTTTATCCGGATCAACTGCATGTTCGGTGAGGAATCCAATATTCTGCTTATAAAACAAAATCATTTCGGGCGGCAGCAGGAACACCGCGTGGTAATTAATATGTTTATGACCAAAAAATCCCCAGCAAAACGCACTGGTTGAATAAAACACCAGGCAAAGCATCACTAATAATATCTTCATCTCACACCGGTTTATGATGACTTCCATGGTCATCCTCAATTTCAGTAACACCGCCGGAAATGGCAAACTTCATGGCTTCGGCCGAACTAACGTCTTCGATTAACCGCACGGCGTCTTTTCTCACAAAATATAGCTCACCTGTAAACGCATACGACTTCGGTACGTATACCGCCACATAGTCTGTCAGCCCAAATTGCTCCACTTCCTGCTGGGTTACGAAACCAATCTGCCAGGCATCATTCCCATTGACATTCACCAGCACCGATTTCGTGAACTTTCGTTTGTTTCCCGCAAAAGCCTCAAAAAAATCTTTAACGGTGCTGTATATCACTTTCACCCCGGGAGTATGATCCAGCACTTTATCAAAAAGAACCACCAGTCTCCCGATTATGAACGACGAAGAGATATAACCAACAAACACAACACTGATTACTACCAATACAACTCCAAAACCCGGAATCCTTAATGGGTTCAGTGATGAATCTTTAAAGAGTCCGGGGAACAGGCGTTCGATCAGGGCCGGTAATATGCTGTCGGCAAAGGTGAAAAGAGCCGCTACGCTCCAGATGGTTATCGCGATCGGCGCCAGGATAATCAACCCCTGCAGAAAATATTGAAACAATTTTTTTAGAACCAGGTTTGCCTTCATCTTCAACTGTTTAAACAAAATTACAGTGATATGATGGGGTTGTATCCGCTATTTTCTTCAAACCTGTGGTAAAATAAACTTCGGCTGCCGTTCGTCTACCAAATTCGACCGTTTATTGCTCCCGGGAAACACACAATAAAAAAACATCATGGAAACTTTGGTTACGAAAATAGTTTCCCTAGTTTTGCCTCCTCAATGAAAGAACGCATTCAGCAAAAGGCAGATGAGCTGTTCAACAGGTACGGCATCCGGTCGGTTACGATGGATGAGATAGCTACACAGCTGGGTATGTCGAAAAAAACCATCTACCAGTATTTTGCTGATAAAGATGAGTTAGTGGATGCGGTGATTGCGGATGTGATCGAATTCTCCCGCCAGGTTTGTGAGAAAGATCAGAAAGAGGCTCCTGATGCAATAGCCGAGGTATTCCTGGCCCTCGATATGCTCGCGAAAATTTTCAGGAACATGAACCCCTTTATCATGTTCGACCTTGAGCGGTATCATCCCAGGACCTACAAACGGTTCCTGGAGCATAAAGACAGGTTTTTATACCAAACCATAAAACAAAATCTTGAAAGAGGAATAGCCGAAGGCTTGTACAGACCTGAAATCAATGTTGAGATCATCGCAAGGTTCCGATTAGAATCGATCCTGATCATGTTCAACCAGGAGCTTTTTAAAGACAGGCACTTTACATTATTTCAGTTGCAGGCAGAAATACTTGAACACTTCCTGTTTGCTTCGGCATCAATGAAAGGTTATAAGCTTATCCTGAAATACAAAGAAGAAAGAACTAAAAAAGATCAACATCATGAAGCATCACCCGGTAACAAGAATAAGTAAGATAACAGCGGTGTTATTGCTTTCTATCACAGTATGCAATTTTGTGTCGGCACAACAACCTCCACAGTTTGAGTTTTCCGTGAAAGAAAGTGTTGAGTATGCGATGAAAAACAGTACTCAGGTAAAAAATGCGCTTATCAACATTAATGTCCAGGAGCAAACAAACAGGGAGATAACCGCTGCTGCATACCCTCAGATCAGCGGGTCAGGATCAATGGTGCGCAACCTGCAGGTGCCAGTGGGTGTATTACCAGGCGATCTGATGCCAGGCGGCACTCCCGGCACTTTCATCACCATACCCTTTGGCACCAAATACAATTCAAGCTATGGTGCCAGCGCCAGCCAGATATTGTTTGATGGCCAGGTATTCGTTGGGCTGCAGGCGCGTCGTGCTTCGATGGATTATGCCCGATTGAATGTTGAGGTCACTACTGAACAAATCAAAGCGAATGTGCAAAAGATCTATTACCAGTTGGTAGTTGCGAAAAGCCAGATTGCAACGGTTGATGTAAATATTGAACGTACAAAAACGCTGTTGAACAACACAGAGCAATTATATAAAAATGGTTTTGCAGAACGGCTTGATGTTGATAAGGTGAATGTAAATCTCTCTAACCTTAACACAGAAAAAGTGAAGCTTCAAAACCAGATTGAAGCCGGGTATATCGGGTTGAAATATCTTATGGGTATGCCTGTGCAGTCAACACTGATTCTTACAGACAGTTTAACTGAAGAAGAGATCAAAAATAATGTGATTGATGAAGGTGAATTTGATTTTAATAACCGGAAGGAATTTCAGTTGTTGAAAACTCAGGAAGTACTGAACGAATTCAATGTAAAGCGGTATAAGTACACTTATATTCCAACATTACAACTAAACGCCAATTACACCCGCAATGCGTTCCGGACAGAATTTGATCTGTTGAAGTGGGGTCCGCGCTATCCATGGTACCCAACTTCATTTGTTGGTATCAGTATTAACGTTCCCATATTTGACGGCTTTGGCAAAGACGCCCGCATTAAGCGATCAAGGTTTGAGCTGATGCAGACCCGGAACAATATAGAAGACACAAAAAATAATATCAATAACGAGATAGAAACCGCAAAGATTAACATTCGCAGTGCCATCATCACAATGGATGAACAAAAAAAGAACGTTGAACTTGCTGAGCGTGTTTACAATCAAACCAAGCTGAAATACGAGCAGGGCCTGGGTTCAAACATCGAGATCACAACTGCCGAAGGCGATCTTAAGATAGCCCAGAACAATTATTTCTCCGCATTATATGACGCCATTGTTGCTAAAGTTGATTACCTGAAAGCAACCGGCAAATTATAAGTTAACCAATACTGATAAGCTTTAAAAATTAAGATATGAACACCATCAATAGAACAGGCATTTTAGCGGTAACTGTATCCCTGCTGCTTGCATGCGGTGACGCTGCTCCTAAAGGCTCTCTTGAGGAGAAAAAGGCTCAGTTAGCCAAACTCCAGGAACAGCAGAAAAAACTGCAGGAATCAATTACCGTTCTTGAAGACGATATCGCAAAAACAGATACCAGTGCAGCCAGGGCCCAGAACACCAAACTGGTTACCACTGCTGCGCTGGCACCATCGGCATTTACACATTACATCGATCTGCAGGGTCTTATTGAAGCTGAGAATATTGCTTACGTTACGCCGAGAGGGGCGGGTGGCCAGGTGCGTGAGATCTATGTTAAGCAGGGTGAAAATGTCAGGAAAGGACAACTATTGGTGAAACTCGATAATATCGGTATCCAACAACAAATGGATCAACTGACCGTACAATTGAATCTTGCTAAAACGCTGTATGAAAGAAGAAAAAACCTGTGGGACCAGAACATTGGTACCGAGGTTGAATTACTCCAGGCAAAATCGAATGTTGAAAATCTTGAAAAACAAATGGCGCTTCTCCGTGAGCAGTCGGACCTGTCGAATGTTCGTGCAGAACTGAGTGGAGTGGCCGATTGGGTAACATTGAAAGTGGGTGAGTTTTTCAGTCCACAGTCCGCTACTGTTTCTGGCATCCGTATTATTAACAATAACAATCTGAAAGTAAGGGTTAATGTTCCCGAGAATTATCTTGACCGGGTGAATGTCGGCGCTAATCTTCGTGTGACCATTCCCGATATTAATAAAACGATCAATGCAAAGGTTACTGTTAAAGGGAAAGTGATCGACCCGTCAAGCAGGTCGTTTTATGTTGAAGCAAAGATTCCTGCAAGCACGGATTTACGCGCCAATCAGCTTGCCAACGTTCAGATCCAGGATTACTCAACACCAAGCACATTGACCGTTCCTCTGAATACCATTCAAAACGATGATAAAGGGAAATTCGTGCTCGTGGCGGTTCAGGAAGGAGACAAGTTAGTTGCAAAGAAAAAGCCTGTGGAGATAGGCCAGTTATATGAAGACAGGATCGAAATTAAATCAGGACTACAGCAAGGTGATGTTTTAATTACCGAAGGATACCAGGGCTTGTACGATGGTCAGCTGATTACCACTTCTACCAAATAGATTGATAGAAAACTCTTGATGAAAACGCAATCAAAATAATTGTATGAGCGCACTTGAAAATCCAAATGGTCCGCATAAGGAGTTCAGGCCGACCACCTGGAGTATAAAAAATAAGACCTCCATTTACCTGCTGATGCTTTTTGTAAGTCTTGGAGGTATCTACCAGTTCGTCACCCTTCCCAAAGAACAGTTCCCGGACCTGGTGATCCCTACGATTTACGTATCTACTATCTATGTAGGTAACTCACCAAAGGATATCGAGAACCTGGTTACGCAACCGATAGAGAAACAGATCAAAAGTATTACGGGAGTTAAGATTGAAAAAACTACGAGTACTTCTCAACAGGATTTCTCCGCTATCCAGGTTGAATTTAATACGGATGTAAATCCTGACATCGCCCTCCAGAAAGTAAAAGACGCGATCGATAAGGCCAAACAGGATCTTCCTACAGATCTCACACAGGAACCAACGGCACAGGAGGTAAGTTTAAGTGAACAACCTGTAATGTATGTTAACCTTAGCGGCGATATTGACCTGATGCGTTTGAAGGAATATGCGGATGATATGCAGGACAAGCTGGAAGAGTTACCGCAGATCAACAGGGTTGACCTGGTGGGTGCACCCGAACGCGAATTCCAGATCAATGTAGACAACGCCCGCATGCAGGCAAGTAATATCACATTTGATGATATCGCTAACGCCGTTGCCCGTGAAAACATGGATATCAGCGGCGGCTTGCTTGATGTCGGTAACATGCGTCGGAACCTTCAACTGAAAGGACAGTTCAGAACGGCTTATGATATTGAGCAGGTGGTGGTAAGAAATACTTCAGGCGAACCGGTTTATCTTAAAGATATAGCCGTAATCAAAGACACACTGAAAGATCGGGAAAGTACTGCCAGGTTAAATGGCAAAAATGTCATCACCCTGAACATCGTAAAAAGAGCGGGAGAAAATCTTATTGAAACTTCCGACGATGTTAAAAGAGTTACAGAGGAAATGAAGGCAACCAGTCTGCCGAAGAATGTCGATGTGGTGATCACCGGCGATCAGAGTAAAGCCGCCAGGACATCTTTCCACGAACTTATCAATACCATCGTATTGGGTTTCATCTTCGTACTGATCATCCTCATGTTTTTCATGGGTGTGGTGAACGCATTTTTCGTTGCGTTGAGTGTGCCACTCAGTATGTTCGTGGCCTTTGTATTTCTGCCAGCGGCGGATCTTGTAGTGGGAGGAAATGTAACCCTGAACTTCATTGTACTGTTTGCCCTGTTATTTGGTCTGGGAATTATTGTTGATGATGCGATTGTGGTTATTGAAAATACGCACCGGATACTTGTTGAAGGGAAAGGAAAGATTTCAAGTGAGAAATCGGCTATCATGGCCGCTGGTGAGGTGTTTATACCAGTGTTAGCAGGTACACTAACAACACTAGCTCCATTTGTACCTTTGCTTTTCTGGCCGGGTATCATTGGTAAGTTTATGATCTACCTGCCCACGATGCTGATCTTTACATTAAGTGCATCGTTGATCGTCGCATTTATTATGAACCCCATCTTTGCGGTGGATTTCATGAACCATGATGAGCATGGAGTAAAAGAACCTAAGTCGGCCATCTTCCGTAAACCGCTTTTCTGGGTTGCGGTCGGCATGGGTATCCTGTTGGATGTTGCAGGTCTCACCTTTGCGGGCAACCTGTTATTATTTATTCTTATCCTGGTGGTCCTGAACCGATACATCTTCTCAGATCTTATTCATGGTTTCCAAAACCGTGTGTTACCGGCAATCATGAACAGTTATGAAAATTTGTTGCGGTGGGCATTAAAAGGCTGGCGCCCGGTGCACCTGTTGCTTGGTACTTTCGGATTGCTGATATTTTCGCTGGGGTTGTTTGTAGTAAGACAGGTACCGGTTGTTTTCTTCCCCGGAAACGATCCCAACCAGATCTATGTATATCTCAAACTTCCGGTTGGAACTTCGGTGGATTATACAGACTCTGTTACCCGCAGTCTTGAAGAAAAAGTAAACGGCGTGCTCGGTATTGCGCCGGGCAAAGAGAACCCTGTAGTGGAAAGCGTAATCAGTAATGTTGGCGTTGGGGCAAGTGATCCCACCTCAGGCGATAGAAGTACCAGAAGTGAACTCGGTCGTGTGCAGGTGTCGTTTGTAGAGTTTGAAAAACGTTCCGGAGTATCAACCCGGCCATACCTCGATTCGATACGACAGGTGATAAAAGGCATTCCCGGTGCTGAGATCAGTGTTGACCAGGAAGCGAGTGGTCCTCCCACTGAACCACCTGTTAATATTGAAATTGCCAGTGAGGATTTTGATGAGTTGATCAAAACATCAGTCGCTTTGAAAAACTACCTTGATAGCATACAGGTTGCCGGTGTTGAAGAATTGAAAATGGATGTTGACCTGAATAATCCTGAAATAACGCTTACGGTTGATCGCCAGCGCGCACTTATAAATGGTGTATCATCTGCACAGGTGGGTCAGCAGATCAGAACTGCGCTATTTGGTCGTGAAGTTTCAAAAATCAAAGACGGAGAAGACGAATACAAAATTCAGCTTCGTAACGAAGAACTGCAAAGACGTAGTTTGCCGGATCTGCTGAACATGAACCTGATCTTCCGCGAAATGACCGGAGGTATCAAAAGGATACCTATCAGTTCAGTAGTTAAGGTCGACTTCACATCTACCCTGGGTAGTGTAAAAAGGAAGGATTTTAAACGTGTGATAAGTCTCCGTTCAAACGTGCTTCTCACACAGGGTTATACACCAACTGCTGTTAATGCGGAATTGAAACGCCATATCGATAATTTCAAACAACGTCCTGATGGAGTAACCATTAAACAAACCGGTGAAGGTGAACAACAGGCTGAAACAGGAGCCTTCCTTACTAAAGCGCTGGTCATAGCCCTTGTATTGATTTTGTTTATCCTCGTATTACAGTTTAACTCTGTCAGTAAATCAGTTATCATTCTTACTGAGATTATATTTAGTGTGATAGGTGTATTACTTGGTTTCGCCATTACACGCATGGAAGTATCGGTGGTTATGACCGGTGTCGGTATTCTTGGTCTTGCAGGTATTGTAATTAAGAATGGTATCCTGGTATTGGAATTTGCTGAAGAGCTCCGCGCGCGCGGTTTAAAAACACGGGAAGCAATTATACAGGCTGGTAAAACACGTATCATTCCTGTATTGCTTACTGCTGTTGCGGCTATCCTTGGCCTGATCCCCCTGGCAGTGGGACTTAACATTGATTTTATAAGCATGTTTGCAGAATTGAATCCTCATATCTTTTTTGGTGGAGACAATGCAGCATTCTGGAAGCCACTTAGCTGGACGATCATCTTCGGATTGATACTTGCATTTTTTATGACACTTATCATTGTTCCGGCGATGTACCTCATAGCAGAACGACTCAGAAGACCAATGAGAAACATGTACGGTGGACAATGGATCAGTATACTGGGTATTCCGCCACTTACACTTTTATTTATACCATTAATGCTGGCAACTATGGTGGTACATGGTTATAAGAAAAGAAGAAGGAGAAGAAGATTGCAGAATGCCAGGGTAAATGAAGCTTTCATAGGAAGTTGGTTTTGATTCCATGTCGGCAGTGCAAACGTTAAGCACCCGGCTAAGAAACTGTACCAGACGTTTGTTTTGATCCGTGCTATCTAAAAAAGTTGGTCGTGTTGCGGCCAGCTTTTTTTTATAACTTTCGTTATTAAATTATATAAAAATATGCGTACAAATCATGACATAGATTACCGGATATACGGTGAAGAGATGCAATATGTAGAAGTTGAACTTGATCCGGCAGAAACGGCAGTAGCAGAAAGCGGCGCCTTCATGATGATGGATGAAGGAGTTGAAATGCAAACGATTTTTGGTGACGGTTCACAGCAAAGCAGGGGTTTTCTTGGCAAACTGGTATCTGCGGGTAAGCGTCTGATAACGGGTGAAAGTTTATTCATGACCGCCTTCACAAACGCCGGCAGTGGCAAAAAGAAGGTGAGTTTTGCATCACCCTATCCCGGTAAGATCATAGCATTGGATCTTTTGGAATATGGAGGAAAAATCGTTGCACAAAAAGACTCATTCCTTTGCGCGGCAAAAGGCGTTACTGTTGGAATCGAGTTCCAGAGAAGATTAGGTACGGGATTATTTGGAGGTGAAGGTTTCATTATGCAAAAACTGGAAGGCGATGGATTTGCATTTGTACATGCAGGGGGTCATGTATTCGAACGCACACTACAACCAGGCGAGTTGTTGCGTATAGATACAGGCTGTCTTGTGGCATATACCAAAACGGTACACTATGATATCCAATTTGTAGGTGGAATCAAAAATACCATCTTTGGTGGTGAGGGCTTATTTTTCGCAACACTTCGTGGACCTGGTAAAGTATGGATCCAGACGTTGCCAATCAGCAGACTTGCAAGCAGGATACTTGCTTATGGAAGTTACAACCGTAAAGAAGAGGGCAGTTTGCTTGGTGGTCTTGGCAATCTGCTTGATGGCGATGGAAGATAACTTACCTGGAGTCACAATTACATATTTGCTATAAACAAAGCAATAAAACTGTAACAGTATTTGATAAAGGGTCGACGCAGGTTGGCCCTTTTGCTTTGAATCATGAGAAGAATCGGTAACAGATGAGGCTGATCGGTTTGTTCAGCTCATCGTCATAAAAAACCTTTTGATAAGCATTTATTCAGAATAGCCGGCTTATTGATGTTGATAGTTGATGCCACTGTACATACTGTCCAGTCTGAGTAAAACATCACGGATCTGCTGGTATTTTGTCCAGGGAATAAAATGATTTCCGTCCGGGATCATGAGCGTATCTACTTTTGGTGAGTTAACCAGAAGTGTACGGGCATATTCAACATTACCCGGAGGCACCCAGGTATCTTCCAGGCCATGTATAAAATAAACCGGTTGTGTTATTTCGGTGAACCTGGTTTTGAGGTCAACCAGATCTTTTTTGAGATACCATAGCTCCACATTTGAAGGCTTAAAGGCTCCCGGAACCAAAAGGTTCAAAGGTGTTTTGAAAATAAGGGGCCGCCATTTTTCAGGCTTTTCAAGCATGGCATCAACAGATCCAGAAATCAGCACCAGTCCATCATATAAGGTCGGTGCATCCGCAGCCATCAGTACTATCATGGGTCCGCCAAGAGAATGGCCCACCAGGTACACTGGTTTCCCATTAGTGAGTTCGCTCATTGCAGCGTTTAACAGTTCGGATTGATCTGCCAGGTGCAATGCATCGCCAAAATCACTGTATCCGAACCCGGGTCTGTCCATCGAAATCATCCTGTATTTCTTCAGCAGATTTTTGTCCTGCATATAACCAGCAAAGGCGTCCCAGCTGCCGGGCGTTCCATGAATGAATAAAAGAGTAGGGAGGCTATCGTTTCCGGTTTTGGCGTAATGAATGTGACGACCTTCAATGGTGAGTGTATTTGTAAGCAACGTTACTCCCTGCTTATCAAACTGCGCCTTCATTTCGTTGTCTGGCTTGCGGAAGGTCATACAACCCGGAGCAAAAATGGCCCAAACAACCAATATGACAGAAAGGACTAATAATGTTCGCATAAGAAAGCGGCGCATATATATAAAAATAACAAACCGTTCCTTTTTGAGAGAAACGGTTTGTAAGAATCTTTTTACTGCGGCTGATCACCGGCAGGCGGTCTGTTCTGCGGCCCACCGGGTCGTTGCTGACCCTGCGCCGGCAGACGTTGTTGCCCCCTGTCGGGTCGTGGCGGGCGTTGCTGTCCGGCAGGTCGCGGCTGGTTTCCCTGGGCACCGTCTGGCCGTCTCTGCTGACCGCCTTCCGGTCTTTGTGGCCTGTCAGGTCTTGGCTGCCCCTGCGACGAGCCATCCGGGCGTGGTTGAGGTTCGCCGCCTTCAGGGCCGCGCCGTTGTTGGGGACCGCGTCTGTCACCACCAGGGCGTTGTTGCTGCGGCCTCGGGCCCTTACCGGGTTGTTGACTGGCTTGTTTGGGTCCTTGTTTTTGTTGACCGGGTTTCTGATCACCCTGTCTCTGGTCACCACCCTGTTTCTGGTCGACGCCGCGTTGCTGCCCGGCACGCTGTTGCGGTTGTTGGCCACCGCGCTGTTGTCCTGGTTTATTAGGACCGCCCCCGGAATATTTTTTCTTCTTTTCTGCCTTCTCCAGCGTTTTGAGACTAATCTGGCCAACGAGGTCAGCATATTCAGGTTCAACTTCTTTTACCTTGCTTGGTGTTAAATCTGCCGGTTCGAGTTCCTGCGGTACTTCACCTTTCAAGTTTGCAAGTTTGATTTTTTTAACCCTATCAATAGACAATGGATATTGTTTACTGCTGTCTGGCAGAATATACCACATCAGGTTTTTGAAGATATCTTTTTTGATAAGAATAGCGGTTCCTTTTGCAACACGTATCGTATCCGCATTTTCCGGGAAACCCTGTAAAGCATCAAGGTAAGTATCAAGTTCGTAGTTAAGGCAACATTTCAAACGTCCGCATTGTCCACTCAACTTGCTTTGATTGATGCTCAGGTTCTGGTATCTCGCTGCCGTTGTGTTTACAGATTTGAAATCGGTGAGCCAGGTGGCGCAGCACAGTTCCCTTCCGCAACTACCGATTCCACCGACCTTTGCAGCTTCCTGCCGCGCACCAATCTGGCGCATTTCTACTTTAACCTTAAACTCCTTTGCATAGATCTTGATCAGTTCGCGAAAATCAACACGATCATCAGCTATATAAAAAAACGTTGCTTTACGTCCATCTGCCTGGATCTCCACCTCGCTGACCTTCATGTTCAGGTTAAGCTGACGTGCAATCGCGCGTGCCCTGATAAGGGCATCTTTTTCGCGAGCCTTATTCTGTTGTAATAAATCGATGTCTTTATCGGAAGACCGCCGCAACACTTTTCGCATCTCGGGATCCTGTTCCTGGATGCCTTTCTTTTTTAATTGAATCCTTACTACCTCGCCGGTAAGTGAAATTTCGCCTACATCGAATCCGCTGACTCCTTCAACAGTAACCATGTCACCTTTTTCAAAAAGCTGTACGGTGCTGTTCCTGAAATAATCTTTGCGGCTTCCGTTATTGAAACTTACTTCCACAATTTTACAAGCCGTATCTGCAGAACTGAATGGGAGATTCACCAGCCAGTCGTAGGCATTCATCCTGTTGCAACTTCCCGTACTACAACCTCCATTGCTTTTGCAGCCTGACACCTTGCCCCCGGCTGTACCACATGAACTACATCCCATTGTGTATTACGTGTTTAAATGAATTAATTATTTGATACCAGAGACAAAAGGAGAAGGCATGCAGGAAGTATAATCCCAGGTTGGAATTCTCTAAGCAAACAACACGGAAATATATGATATACGTTTAATCGGAATACTTCAACATCTAACTTCTGCGCCACAAGTCGCTCATCCTCTTATCTCAGGCTACCAAAATTAAGGATTTCTCGGCAATGATGTGGTACAGTTTAATGGTCAGGGCCAGGAAGAGCATTTTCGAATTGGCATTCCTTTCAATATAATAACTCGCCTGATCCAGCTCGCGGATCATTTCCTGTTGTTCGGGGATGCCCGAGCGGTTGTTCAGCTTCCTGGCAAACTCGCGCTCGTATTCGGGCATCAGGTGTTCATTGCCCGGGGCGTTGTAATGATTTTCCAGGCTCCGCAACCGGATGGATTGCTGAAGCAAATGATTGAAATACCGCAAAAATTGCTTTTGGCGCTCCCGCCCAAGTTTCGAGATTTCATCCACCCATTTCACCTGGGCAACCAGGTTGTTTTTCGAGATGGCATTCAACCATTCCCGCAACAGCGATTGCCAGTCTTCGTCCGCGTGCTGCATCAGTTGCAGCGCTTCACGATAGTTACCGTCGCAAATGCCACTAATGCGGGTGGCTTGTTCAACGGGCAGGTTTGCCCTGTTTATCAGCGCCTCGTTGATATCATAATTTTCAAGCGCAGGAACCTTAACGAGCTGGGTGCGGGATAAAATTGTCTGAAGCACGAGCGATTCGTTTTCCGCAACCAATATAAACAAGGTGTTTGCAGGCGGCTCTTCGATCAATTTTAATAACTTATTTCCTTCATTACCCAGGTATTCCGGCATCCAGAGTACCAGTATTTTGTATTCGCTCTCGAAACTTTTGAGACTCAGTTTGCGTATGATATCGTTACATTCCTGGGCCGTAATATTTCCTTGTTTATTGTCTGCCCCGATAAATTGCAGCCAATCATAAGCACTGCCATAAGGATATTGGGCGATAAATTCGCGCCACTCGTTGATATAGTCGGTGCTGATAGGCGGTTGCCCGGCTTTTTTGGGGACAACGGGATAAGAGAAATGAATATCAGGATGAACAAGGCCCTTAACCTTTGCATAGGAGGGATGAGCAGCAGTTACAGCATCGGGATCTTCACCGGTCAGCCTCAGATCGTCACCCACATCAGCAGCCTCCGAAAAAAGTCCATTGTCTTCCGTCCCCTTCCGTATACCAGAGTTCAGGCTGATGTAGTTAGCAAATGCGATCGCCAAGGGTAAGGCGCCGCTACCTTCCTTCCCGAGGAACAACAGCGCATGGCTGAGACGATTATGCTGAACCATTTCGCGCAGGTGCGTTTTCACTGTTTCCTGACCTATCACATCTTTGAATAACATGCTCCGCGAAGATAAGGATCCTTCCTGTTAGTGTTGAATGTGAGCCTGCGTTTTGACTGAGCCATTGCGTTCGGGACGAAACCAGTTCGCAGGACAGCCCGTTACCAAAAACAAAACCGCCCCATTGGAGGGGCGGTAAAGAGATTTTGACTAAGTAACGTTAAACGGACGGTTTTAAATGGATTGGACAGTTTGGAATTGCAACTTTTAATCTTTTAAAAAGGTTTCGGGTAACGGTTTTTTCACGGTTGGACGAATTTTTCTTTGGATCGGATCTGGCAGTTTTTTTAAGGTTTGGAAATACTTTTTGCTGGTTTTTTATCGGTATCGGGTGATAAAACAAAGATCAGGAGAAAATCTCCTGATCTTAAATTTTTTCGACTATTGAACGCTTTTCTTCGATGAATGTCCCGGATATTACTTCAGCCATTTAGTAAGCGACTCATCAGAGGGTTTAACCTTGCTTGGGATCACTGCGAGGAGCTTTCCGTTTTCATCCAGCAGAAACTTAGTAAAGTTCCATTTAATGGGATCTTCTACACCAAGTTTTGCAGCCTCTTCGGTAAGATATTTAAAAAGCGGATGGATATCATCACCTTTCACTGAAACCTTTTCTGCCATTTGAAAGGTAACACCGTAATTTTTTTTACAAAACTCGGAGATGTCTGCGTTTGTACCGGTTTCCTGGTTAAAATTATTTGCGGGGAAACCAACTACCACCAACTTTGATTTATACTTTTCATGAAGTTGTTGCAGTTCCGTGTATTGCGGTGTAAGTCCGCACTTGGATGCAGTGTTTACTATCAAAACTTTTTTGCCTTTGTACTTCGAGAAGTCGATGTCACCGCCCTCGAGGGCAGGCACTTTGAAATCGTAAATGGAAGCTGTTACAGAAAACAGGATGGATAAAATTGCAAGCCGGAGCATGATGCTGATTTTTTATTTAAATAAATAGTAATGTAAATTAAGCAAATAAACAGGTGTAGGGTATAAAATGTTCTGTAGCCAGCAAGAATTCGGACATTGCACCATGGTTATTGTTCAAAAGCCCCGGCATCTGGAGTAGCATTACTTCTGGGCTTGCCGTCAAAATCCACAGCGACATTGACAAACTGTCCATGACCTAGTGCAGTTGAACCTTCTTTCAATCTGAAATCATACATTCTCCGGTTGCTTTCTATTACCCTAAACAACGGATCCTGGTTGTTGATCATATTATCTACAGAAACGGTTGTGGGTACGGTGGACATTTTCCAGAGCGAATTACTGAAGTTGACGGTAAATGGTGTGTTTCCTTCTTTGATAATCTCAACTTCATTTGTTACAAGACCATCTTCGCCCCAGAATATGCAGTTAATAAAAGAAGCTTCCAGATCGGCTGCATAAACTGCATTTGCATCTTCCAGTATGTTTGAAACTGACAACACCGGTTTAGCGTGCGCGAGATAGCTGTTTGAATAACCCACATTTGTAAGATGTTTGAAATCGTACCTCCCACCAAAACTTAGTACGATATTCCGTCCGCTGTTTGACACCAGCAAATTTTCTGCGGAAATGTCTGAGCGTACCGCAACAATCCCCGCGTCAAAACAGTTGCTGATGCTGCACTGTTTTAAAACGATTTTTGGTGCGGCATTAACCGATGGTTCTTCTGCGACCAAACCCTGGTATGCATTTTTGATATCAGTATATGATAAAAGATTGTCATGGCTTTTGGGACCGAAGTAAATTCCCGGCCATGAGCCGGGGAAAGCGTTATATGGCGCATCCAACCGATCGCCCTGCATGCTGATCCGCATACTATCATAATGTTCACCTGCTGACACCAGCGTGCCTTCTATTAACATCGGTGCATCTGCATGAAAATAAAGTCTGCATCCGGGTAAAAGTGTGAGAGAAGCGTTCTCCGCAACAGTTAACCGGTCCAGAATAACATAAGGCTTATTGCTATTCCATGTTTCGTTACCCGTTACGGTATGACCCTTCAAAAAAGTAGCATTCTGTCCAAAGGCCTGTAATTGAACATAGCGCTCATTTCCGTTATATTTCACACGAAGACTATCGCGTAATATAAACGGTGTGTTTGCGGCGGTGGGATCCACAAAAACTGAAACAAAAATATATAAGCTGTCATTTGGCAGAATCTCAAGTGCAGAAGCGCCACCCGGTGTTCCATCAACATTGATCTTAAATGGCGAGTTGATACCTCCGCCAAGGTCGATTGCATCAACCAGCAGCTTTTGATCATTATTATTATACAGTCTTACAAATTGTGTTATTGATCCGGCAGAGGTAAAAACGGTATCATAAAAAAGCGTGTCACTCGAAAAACTGATATTGGCATCAGGGGAAGTGATGAAGTTGTCCTTTTTGCAGGAACAAATCATAACAGCTATTATCAGCAGGATTCCGGACAGCTTCTTCATAAGGGTTCAAAAATATTGATATAATCGCAATGATTCAATAAACGTCAGATCAGCTGCGATTGTTATACTGTAGTATAAGCCAGGGTCACGATACTAAGCAACAAACCTTTTGCCCTAAGCAACTCCAATCCGCAGGCTTCTAATGTGGCACCTGTTGTTATCACGTCATCAACCAGCACCACGTGTTTGTTTTGTAATACTTCCGGTTCGGGCAGATAAAATTTTCCTTCCATATTCTCCCATCTTGAAGCCCGGTTTTTGTTTGTCTGGGATACCGTTTCACTTTTTCGGATCACAGCATGATCAAGAACCGGAATGTTCAGGCTCTCGGCAATGCCGTGGCAAAGAATACCAGCCTGGTTATAACCACGCTTTTTTTGACGGAGCGAATGCAGCGGCAATGGTACCAGGTAATCTGCGGGTGGAAATCGTGATGCCGTGAGCAGGGCAGCGCCAATCTTTCTGCCAAAATGAAAACCGATCTCTTTATTGCCTTTGTATTTGAACTGATGCATCAATTGCTGAACAATCGAATCCTTGTTAAAGTAAAGGTAACTGGATGCATGTGCCAATGGCAGCCTGCCCCAGAAGGTTTTTTCAACAGGGTTGTCTTCATATGAATGAAAGTTGGTTAATGGAAGCCGCAGTGTACAGGGAACACATAATAGTTGAGTTTTCTCCAGGATATCAGATCCACATCCTACACAATTATGAGGAAAGAACAGATGTGTTATTGATTCTATTGCATCGCGAACGAACATGGTTAATCCCTGGGGTGCAAATTAACCCTGAACTTATTGATGGCATTGGTTTTTATCTCACCGGCGTTGCTAAATACACGGTAAACCCCGGATGGAAAAACTTTAGAAGAAGTATTGATATACTTCTTCAACGCGACCCATGGTTACAACTTCTATATTATAATTCTGTTTGGCGATGTCTTTGCCACCTTTTCTTCCGGATGCGAGATTATATTTGGATACGATTATCTTTTCAAAGCCGAGTTTTTCTGCTTCGGCGATGCGCTGCTCTATCCGGTTAACCGCTCTTATTTCTCCACTTAATCCAACTTCACCTGCGAAACAAACATGTTGGGGTATGGGAACATCTTCGTATGAACTGAGTAGTGCGCATAGTACAGCCAGATCAATAGACGGATCTTCTACCTTAAGACCTCCTGCGATGTTCAGAAACACGTCTTTCACACCAAAATGGAAACCACCCCGTTTTTCGAGCACTGCAAGTAAGAGTTGCAAACGGCGCAGATCAAAACCAGAAACTGTTCTTTGAGGCGTGCCATATACAGATTGTGTAACCAATGCCTGTACTTCTATCAGAAGTGGTCTGATTCCCTCAATACTTGCTGCAATTGAAATACCGCTTAGATGATCTTCTTTTTGAGTGATAAGTATTTCACTCGGGTTACTTACACCTCTCATGCCCGAACCCGACATTTCATAAATACCGAGCTCAGATGTACTGCCGAAGCGGTTTTTCAGTGTTCGCAGGATGCGGTAGGTATAATGCCGGTCACCCTCAAACTGCAGTACAGTGTCTACCATGTGTTCGAGAATCTTTGGCCCTGCGATGCTGCCCTCTTTGGTTATATGACCTAAAAGAAAAACGGGTGTATTCGTTTCTTTTGCGAAACGCTGAAACTCAGATGCAGCTTCGCGGATTTGTGAAATACTCCCCGGCGAAGAATCGATGTTGGATGAATGAATCGTTTGTATGGAATCAACGATGATTACATCAGGTTTCAACTTTTTTACTTCCTGGAAGATGGTTTGCGTAGAGGTTTCAGTCAGGAGGTAAAAAGATTCATTTTTTATTGCAAGCCTGTCCGCACGCATCTTGATTTGCTGTTCACTTTCTTCACCGCTTATATATAACACCGTTTTTCCCTGTAATTGCAAACCGTTTTGAAGAAAGAGCGTTGATTTACCAATACCAGGTTCGCCGGCAACCAATACTATACTTCCTAAAACAATTCCACCACCAAGCACACGGTTTAGTTCACCGTCGGGGGTAAGAATCCGTGATTCGGTACCAGCACTTATTTCATCAAGTGCGATTGTTTTTATAGTCCGGTTCTCTTCGCGATATGTTTTCCAGTTTTCTGTTTTTGTATTGTCTTTTTGAATTACTTCCTGGACAAAAGTGTTCCAACTGTTACATGAAGGACATTTACCTGCCCATTTTGGAGTTTCGAAACCACATGACGAACAGAAGAAGGCAGTTTTTACTTTACTCATTTATATTATGTGGGATAAAAAAATTAAAACCATCGATCAATCTGCAAGATTAGCAATTCAGATTAAATCATTTGTCGGAAAGAAGATAGTTGCAAGCGGATAATTTTAAATGGTGTTTAAGGTAGCAAATGAGAAGAAAAATACGGAGGAGAAATCAGGAGCTTTATAAAAGTAAAAAGGCCAACATTGCTGTTGACCCCTTACTTACTAACCCATTAAATTCTGCCACTAAATTACAAATTAGCGTCACAAAACAAAATTAATTTTTACCCTTGTGAATAAATACTGACCCTCCCGGGGCAATTTGAAGATAAAATTTTAATCTGTTATATTTAATTGGTTTTTAACAACTTGTGTTAGGGTTTTGCGTTTAGATGAAGTATTGTGATAAAATGTCAGCCGTTGGCTTTCACCCACTTATCCTGTGTCAAAACGGGTCAAAAAAAATCTTTTAATGGCCAAAATTGCAGGAATACAAAAATGGTTTTCCTTTTGCTCTTATATTGCTAAAATAAAAACTAGTTACTATGCCAATGTCCGTTTTATTTGTTTCGCTGTTGTTCCTCGGGATCAGTATGCTGGTTTCGGGGGTTCTCAAAAGTAAGTTCAAAACTTACGGGCAAATCCGGCTGTTCGCTAACCTTACCGGGAAGGAAATTGCTGAGAAGATGCTGAGAGACAATGGAATATACGATGTAAAAGTGATTTCGTCGCAGGGATTTCTGAGTGATCACTATAATCCGGCTAATAAAACAGTAAATCTTAGCCCGGATGTGTACAGTGGTGTTTCGATTTCCGCGGCTGCGGTGGCGGCCCACGAATGTGGTCACGCTGTGCAACATGCTACTGCTTATCAATGGCTTACGATGAGAAGCAAGCTGGTACCGGTGGTTCAGTTTAGTTCCGGAATCGTACAGTGGATCCTGCTGGGTGGAATCCTGATGATTAACACCTTTCCGCAATTGCTGTTGGGAGGGATCATTCTTTTTGCCCTGACAACTATTTTTTCAGTTGTTACCCTTCCTGTTGAGTTTGATGCCAGCAAACGTGCTCTTGCGTGGTTGAATAATACAGGGTTGACAACCCCCCAGGAATATCCGAAAGCCAAAGATGCGCTTAAATGGGCCGCAATGACCTATGTAGTGGCTGCGCTGGCGTCCATCGCTACTCTTGTTCAATACGTGTTAATTTATATGAGCGGAAGCAGGGATCGTGACTAGACCTACAATGAACGGTAACAAATAGTAGTTGCCGGGCATTGTTATCTTGACCGCTCCTTTCATCCCCATAATCAACCTCTTATACTGACCGGTGCAGCGCTCTGCACCGGTTTTTTGTCACTATAGGCTATGTTAAGACATTCTTAATTATTATCTTCGCGCTGAAAACTTATATTCAATGAGAAAACTGTATGGCCTGATTATGGGGCTCGCTTTGCTTTGTTGGCAAGGAGTCTCCGCCCAAACAAAAGAGGTAGCTGGAAAAGTAACAAATGCATCCGACGCATCTCCCCTGTCTGGTGTGACCGTGAAAGTCAAAAATGCTGTAAACAGCACCGTCACCCTCGATGACGGTAGTTTTAAATTAACTGTTCCTGAGAGCGCAACAACGCTTGTTTTTACTTATGTCGGTTATACCCAATTGGAGCAACCCATCAGTGCCCTGATGAATGTTTCCATGTCGCCCGGCACAGGTGCACTGAATGAGGTAGTTGTTGTTGGGTATGGTAGCGCAGTGAAGCGTGAAGTGACCGGTTCCATTGTAAAAGTGGGCGGTAACGAGGTTGAAAACCTGCCATTTCAAAGTTTTGAGGCTGCGATCCAGGGTAAGGCCCCGGGTGTGGTGATCGAGTCAGGTAGTGGTAAGGTAGGTCAGGCGATGAAAGTGCGCATTCGCGGTACCAGTTCAATTTCTGCCAGCAGTCAGCCCTTATATGTGGTAGATGGTCTGCCTGTTGTTTCAAACAGCGTATCTGATGGAACAAATGATCCAACCAACCCCCTGGTTGATATCAACCCAAATGATATTGAGTCGATCGAAGTATTGAAAGATGCTTCTGCTTCTGCTATTTATGGTGCACGTGCAGCGAACGGTGTTGTGTTGATTACTACGAAAAAAGGAAAGCTGGGTAGGAAAACCCAGATCGATCTGAATATCAGTAACACGTTTAGCCAGCCTACACGCAAACGGAGTTTTATGGATGCACGTCAATATCTTGACTTGATTCGCCAGGCTGGTAAAAATGACGGTCGTATCGATTTCCGTGATGATATTTCCGGTTACGCAACTGAACAGGAAGCGATCGACGATTATACAGCTTACTATGAATCAATCGTTGGTGACTACGCCCTGGGAACCGATTTCCAGAATTATGAAGTAAACACTGACTGGCAGGACCAGTTATTCCGCAAGAATCCGCAATCACAACAGGTTGACCTGTCTGTAAGCGGCGGAAATGACAAAACAAGATTTTTTGTTTCTGGTTTTTATAATAAACAGGAAGCAATCGTTATTAATAATACCTTTTCAAGATATGGTGGTCGTTTGAATCTTGATCACAAAGCAACAGACAGATTAACCATCGGTCTTAATCTTGCTTTGAACCGTTCACAACTGGATCGTGTAAGTAACGACAATGCGTTCTCTACACCAGGTCAATTGGTAGCCCAACTTCCCTTGTCGCCGTTGATTGATCCTGCAACCGGAGATCTCAACGCAAACACACTTTATGGAAACGCACTGTTCGATGCAAAATATAACACCGACGAACAGGCGACTTACCGCAGTTTCGGTAACGCCTTTGCCGACCTCAAAATACTTCCTTCTCTGAGTTTCAGATCCGAACTTGGTGCTGATATACTCAACCTTTACCAGGAGTCTTTCACTGGTAAACAAACTATTGATGGTGCCGGAATCGGAAGAGCAAGCAACATCATCACTCAAAGTGCCTCTCTGAACACGAACAACTTCTTCACTTTCAATCCTGAGATCAACGATAATCATAAATTATCGGCGATTGTTGGTATGAGTTACCTGCAGAATGATACCAGACAGTCTTTGACAAGTGGTGAAGGCTATCCAACAGATGCTGTAAAAAACCTTTCTGGTGCAACAGACATCACGTTCGGAACTTCAACCAATAACCGGTACACGTTCCTTTCATACTTCCTGAGGTCTAACTATACTTTGCTCGACAAATACCTGTTGTCTGTTAGCGTACGTGCAGATGGTTCATCACGTTTTGGTAAAAACAACCGTTACGGATGGTTCCCTGCAGCTTCACTCGGCTGGGTTATCTCCGATGAAAACTTCATGAGCGGAGTTAATTTCCTTAGCTTTTTGAAACTAAGAGCAAGCTACGGTCTCACTGGTAACGCTGAGATTGGACAGAACAACTTCCTTGGTCTTTATGGAGTATCTAATTATCCAGGGTTACCTGGCTTCATTCCAACACAATTGCCTAATCCGGATCTTCGTTGGGAAAAGACTGCACAGTTTGACATCGGTTTTGATTTCGGTTTGCTAGACAACCGTATTACCGGTGAGGTTGATTATTATCAGAAAAATACTTCTGATCTGTTGTTAAATGTGAATATTCCTAACACAACCGGTTTCGGATCTGTGTTGAGAAATCTTGGTAAGATGTATAATAAAGGTGTTGAACTTGGTTTGAATTCAAGAAACACTGTGGGTGAATTTAAATGGAGCACTTCATTTAATATCGCTTACAACGCGAACAAGGTTCAGGATATCCAGGGACAAATCATTACCAGCGGCGTGCAACGTGCAGTAGAAGGTGAACCCATCGGCGTATTCTTCCTGCAGGAGTTTGCTGGTGTTGATCCTGAGACCGGCGACGCCTTGTATTACGACAAAGATGGTAAAACCACGGCTAACTATTCACTCGCAGAACGCAGAGTAGTTGGTAAAGCAAATCCTGACTTCACCGGAGGTTTTGGAAATAACTTCTCTTACAAAGGTTTCGATCTGAACATCTTCTTCACTTTTGTAAGCGGCAACAACCTTTACAACCAGGGTGGTATTTATATGGAAGGCGGTTTAGGTAATGGTTTTGATAACCAAACCACCCGTTATCTGAATGCCTGGAAAAATCCAGGTGATATAACTGATGTTCCAAGAGCCGGTTTGTCATTTCCAACAAATGATCGCGCTTCCTCTTTCTGGTTAAGCGATGGTTCTTACATCCGTCTCAGGAATGCAACGCTTGGGTATACATTGCCATCTAAAGTGGCCAGCTTGTTAAAAGTATCTTCGGCGAGATTGTATGTTGGTGGTAACAACCTGTGGACCGCAACCAAGTATGAAGGCGATCCTGAGGTTAACACTACTACGCTGGGTAACATATCAGGTGGTATAGACTTCTATACTATTCCTCAGGCCAGAACAATTTCATTGGGATTGAACGTTAAATTTTAATTGAGGTCGATGAACCTGAAAAAAGAAATTACTATGAGATCAATTAATAAGATAATAGCACTGTTACTCGTGGTGGCCACCACGCTCGGTTGCAATAAAAAGCTGGATGTACCGCCGGCACAAAACATCACACCCGAGCAGATCGTTAATGGTGATGATGTAAAGGCTTTGTTATTCGGAGCGTATTCATTACTTCAATCACCCAATGCCTTTGGAGAGCAATATTTTCTGACTTCAGATTTGCTCGCCAATACGCAACAGGTTTCTTTTGTGGGCACCTTCGCTCCCTATCGTGACCTGGTGGGTAAAAGACAAATTGCTACGAGCACTATTGCCAGTGGTATGTGGGCAAACAGTTATGACATCATCAATACGTTGAACACTGTTTTAGACAAGATAGATCTTGTTGACGCAGACGAGCGTGAGGCAATAGAAGGTGAGGCAAGATTACTACGTGGAATAGTTTACTTTGAACTGGTTAACTATTTTGCGTTGCCTTATTCTGCGGGATCAACTACTACAAACCTTGGGGTTCCACTGGTAGTTGAACCAGTTTATGAATATGATGAAAGCATCCACAAACCGTCACGTGCAACCGTAGCACAGGTATACACACAGGTGCTGGATGATCTTACTTTTGCTGAAGCAAATCTTTCCTCAGACAAAGGGGCGAATGGCAGGGCCGACCGGTATACTGCACTTGCATTTTTATCAAGGGTATACCTGAATATGGGTAATTATAACGGAGCTGCTAATGCAGCAAACGAGGTAATCGAATCTGGTGAGTTCAATCTGATTAGTACGTATGCAGGTGCTTTTAATAATGCCAATAACTCGGCAGAAGATGTGTTTGCGATTCAACAAACCTCACAAAGTAATGCGGGTACCACAAACAATGGTATTAATACTTTCTACGCTGCATATACACTTGAGCCACCGTTGATCAGTGGCCGCGGCGATGCCCAGGCAAATGCCGCTTACCTTGATCATTTTGAGCCAGGAGATCAAAGAGGAGAGTTCTTCTATACCGGAGCTAACATTGCCGGTGTATCAGGCTATTTCACTACAAAATGGCAACAATTTTATAAAGCCATCCCGGTAGTAAGATTGGCTGAAATGTACCTGACAAGAGCAGAAGCTAATTTCCGTGGCGGTACACAGATCGGACCAAATACACCGCTTGCGGATATTAATATTGTACGTGAAAGAGCCGGCGCATCGCCTTTGGCGGCAGTAACCTCTGATGCGATTGTTGAAGAGCGTTTTCTCGAACTTGGTTTTGAAGGAGACAGGTTATGGACATTAAAACGTTTAAAGCTGAATGCCGGTGGTAAAGTGTATGATGATTGGTACCTGACACTTCCTATTCCCCAAAGGGAAATTGATGTTAACAGTAACCTTCAGCAGCATGGTCCTTACTAACATCAGGTAAACATTTTTAAAAAAACTCCGCATCTGCGGAGTTTTTTTTGCCCTGAGGACGATTGTGCAAGCCCGGTAATTTAAGCCGGGCATCATGGCCACATTGTCAGGAAACATAAAGATCAAATTATCGGCTGCCGGATTAAGACACATGAAAAAAACCTATATAATTCGACAAATTTTCCTGTCTCGCCGACCTCTGGCACTTCCAAGCGTATAACTTCATATTGAAACACTTTATAAAAAAATATAGGTGTTTAAATTTCGTCAATAGTCCTTAATTTCAATGCATAATCCACTTTAACCAAAACATTGTACATGAGAATATTTACATGCCTCTTACTGGTAATGGCCATGTTATGCACACGGGCTATTGCACAAACCCGCGAAGTAGTCGGCAAAATTAGCGACGTCACAGACGGATCACCCCTTGCTGGTGTAACGGTCACGGCTAAGGGAACAACCAACACTACTGTATCTGCTGCAGATGGAAGTTTTCGATTGAGCGTTCCCCCTTCGGTCAAAACAATCATATTCACTTTTGTAGGTTACCAGGAAAGCGAATTATCGGTTTCAGATCTTATGAATGTTACCATGGGTAAAGCCGATAAGTCTTTGTCGGAGGTGGTAGTTGTAGGTTATGGTACAACCATAAAACGTGATGTGGTATCCAGTACCGTGCGTGTTAAAGGAGCCGAGGTTGCAAACACCCCGGTGCCCAACTTCAACCAGGCCTTACAGGGTCGCGCCGCGGGGGTATTTGTTGAGGCAAACAATGGGAAAGTAGGCGAGGGTGTGAAGATCCGCATACGGGGATCAGGTTCATTGTCAGGGGGCAACGAGCCTTTATATGTTGTTGATGGTATTCCTATCAACACGGGTTCGCTGTCCGGTAATGCGCTTGCTGATATCAACTTTAATGACATCGAATCTTTTGATATATTAAAAGACGCTGCAGCGACAGCCATTTACGGTTCGCGCGGAGCAAATGGCGTTGTATTGATCACGACTAAAAAAGGCAAGTCTGGTAAAACGGTTTTCCAGGTGAATTCCCAATATGGCTGGAACCGACCCACTAACAAACGCAAATTCCTGAATGCGGAGGAATATGTTACACTTATTCGCGAATCAGCAACGAACAGAGATATTATCGGAGGTGTTACTCCGGGATCGCCAGGTTCAAGGTTATCGCGGGTAGAAGGGGTGCTTGATGAAATTTCCGGCGGCACAGACTGGAGAAATTATGAAACCAATACAAATTGGGAAGACCAGGCATTCAATCCAAATGCAAAAACGTCAATGATCGATGTATCTGCATCTGGAGGAAATGAAAAAACGAGATTCTATGTAAGCGGATCTTACAACAATCAGGATGGGATCCTGATAGATAATACTTTTAAAAGAATCTCCTCAAGACTTAATCTTGAACACTCAGTTAACGAGCGATTCCGAATCGGCGTGAACCTTAGTGTTAGTCAGACTACTTCCGGAAGAGTATCAGCCGACAACCAGTTTTCAACACCAATGCAGCTTGTTGCGCTCGCGCCCATTACTCCAATCCGTGACGCTGATGGTAAATTGAATAATATACCCATCACAACCTATCAGAATGCGATGGTTGATGCAGAGGAAGGACAGTTTATATCGAAGTCTTACCGAAACATCGGAAATGTTTTTGGAAGCTACAAATTACTTCCCTGGCTCAGCTTCACGTCTGAATTTGGTATAGATCTGCAGAACCAGAATGACGATGAGTTTTATGGCGCGAATACCACTTTTGGAAACGGAACTAACGGTTACGGAGAGTCGAGCTGGTACCGGTCCCTTAATTACAATACAAACAATTATTTTTCGATCGATAAAACATTTAATGATAATCACTCGCTCGACGGTACTGTGGGTATAGCATACCAGGAGTATGATTTTAACAGCGCAAATGTATTTGGCCAGGAGTTTCCTCTTGATGCGTTGCGGCTGCTCGCAAGCGCCGGTGAAATAACAGGTGGTAGTTCTAATTCAGAAAGATCATCGTTCCTTTCGTATTTCGCGCGTGTAAATTATAAATTTAAAGATCGCTACCTGCTTGGTCTGAGTGGCCGTGTAGACGGGTCTTCAAAATTTGGTGCCGATAATCAGTATGGGATCTTTCCGGCAGTTTCAGCTGGTTGGATATTGTCTGAAGAAAATTTTCTTTCGAGCTCAAACCTGTTAAGCTTTTTAAAACTGCGCGCCAGCTGGGGGGTATCTGGAAATGCACAGATCGATAACTTCCTTGCCTTAGGTTTATGGGGTGTTGGTCGCTACGGTGGTACATCGACACTGGGTCCAACCCAACTTGCAAATGCAGAACTTAAATGGGAGAAATCAAATCAATTTGATGTTGGGCTTGATTTCGGATTGTTCGACAACAGGATCACTGGTGAGATCGATTATTACATTCGTAAAACAAACGATCTTCTTTACAATGTCCCGGTGCCTTCTAATTCCGGTTTCAGCACGCAGTTCAGGAACGTTGGTTCGATGGAAAACAAGGGGCTTGAGTTTGCTATACATACCGAAAATATCCGGGGTAAAAATTTTCAGTGGAAATCCAGTTTTAATCTTGCATTCAACAAAAACAAGGTTACAAAGCTCGATGGTGAGCAAACAGTTATTCCAGGTAACGATGGAAGATATCTGAACTCATTGATAGTAGGCGAGTCGATCGGTGTTTTTTATGGACCCCGCTACGCCGGTGTTGATCCGGCAAACGGAGATGCACTGTATTTTACAGAAGATGGTAAAACAACTACCAATGATTATAACGAAGCAGGTGACTTCATTGTAGGAAATCCAAACCCTGATGTGATCGGTGGTTTGACAAACACGTTTTCTTACAAAGGTTTTGAGTTAAGTGTATTGCTGCAGGGCGTTATGGGTAACCAGATCATGAATGGTGCCGGTGGTTTTATGAGTGCAAGCTTTGACTATTATGACAATCAGACAAGAGAGATACTGAGCCGCTGGCAGAAACCAGGCGATATCACTAATGAACCTCAATTGCGCTTTTTATTAGGAAATGGTACCAGTGCATCCAGTCGTTATATTGATGATGGTGATTATCTCCGGGTTAAAAACATCACATTGGGTTATACACTGCCCCAGTCGTTTATCAGCAAACTGAAACTTAGTTCAGCAAGAATTTACGCAACCGGTGTAAACCTCTTCACGATTACCAATTATAATGGTTGGGATCCGGAAGTTAATACCGACTATCGGGCAGGGAACCGTAACCAGGGTGCTGACTTCTACGCAGCTCCTCAAATAAGAAACATATCGATTGGTATTAACCTGGGATTCTGATTGCTCAACACAAAACATTACACATGAAAAAAATACTCTTCAATATTGTTTTAATTGCCTTCATCCTCATTTCCTGTGGAAAGAAGCTTGATGTATTGCCGCTGACAAACATTGCGGAATCAGAGGTGTTCACAAACGATGCTAATATCAAAAAAGCCCTGAATGGTGCTTATGATGCTGTCAGTTCGGCTTCGGCTTATGGAGGAGATCTCCAGTTATATGCTGAATTGCTTGCTTCTGAATCTGCCGACGGTGAGCTGAACTGGGATGGCACCTTTAATCAGCCGCGCGAAGTATTCAACAAAACGATGCTCACAAACAATAGTTATATCACTGCATCATGGGCGGCTATTTACAGAACCATCAACATTTGCAATGGCATTATTGCAAACATCGATAAAGTAGATGATGCAGACAGGGATCGTGTGCAGGGTGAAGCATTGTTCTTACGCGGGTCAATGTATTTTGAACTTGTAAAACTTTTCTCAAAGCCTTATAGCGCAGGTGGCGGAAACCTGGGTGTACCGTTGATTCTGGAACCAACAGTGGGTAATGTATCGGAAGTCAATTATTCACCCCGCAGTACGGTAGAGCAAACTTATTCTCAGATCATAGATGATCTTACTAAAGCAAAGCAGTTACTACCCGAGGAAAATGATTTTTATGCAACTACTTATTCTGCTGCTGCACAATTGTCAAGGGTTTATCTTCAGACAGCAGAATACGGCAAAGCCAGAGATGAAGCAGATTATGTAATTGACAACAGCGGTCTTACACTGAACGCAAACTACGCCGCTGCATTTAACAACCAATCCAATTCGCCTGAGGACCTTTTTGCGATCCAGGTTAGTTCGCAGGATGGCAGCAATGATATGTTTCTCTTCTGGTCAATAACGTCTGAAGGCGCCCGAAACGGCGATGTGGATGTATTGCAAAAACATATGGATCTGTATCCTGCAGGTGATGCCCGCTATAATTTCTTTTACAAGGATGGCGCAGTGTGGCGGAGTGGAAAATGGAGAACACAATATCGTAATTTGTCAATCATCAGGCTCGCGGAAATGTATCTCACCAGGGCAGAGGGTAATGCACGACTTGGTACGGAAGTAGGTGCAACACCTTTTGATGATGTGAAAACTATCAGAGATCGTGTGGGGCTGATGACGCTTCCGGCCAATGCAAGCATTGCAAATATTGTTTTGGAGCGGAAGCTCGAACTGGCACACGAGGGCCAGGCAATACACGATCTTAAAAGATTAAAACAATCGGTGGGCAATATCGCATACGATGCTAACAGACTCGTATTACCGATTCCTATAAGGGAAATAAACGCAGTAGGGCCTTCTATCCTGCAACAGAACGAAGGTTACTAATACACTTTGCCAATTAAGGTTGAGAATGAGGGGTCCGCGGTAGCGGGCCTTTCTTTTTTGAGCAGGAGACAACGAGGAAGAAATGTAACAGTCTCAAACATTGATCGCGTCAGCAAGTTGACAAGGAAGTGAAGTGAGATCAGATCAGGAATGAATCAAAGTTTGATTTCATCTTCATGTTTGTCGAAGAAATGAAACTCGGTCAGATGATAGCTGGTGTTTTCGCGGATGTCAACTTTCCGGCCATATTTCCATCTCCATTTCCACTGGCGCGAATTGAAGAAACGACCTTTTGTAAGATAAGCATGCATGATGGGGTGAACGACCAGTTTCAGGTCCTTATGCTGATGCGTTAATAAATAACTGAGATTCTTTTCGATCTCATCTTCCAGCAACAGGGTTGATGATATCTTGCCGGTACCGCTGCAGGTGGGGCAAACTTCCTGGGTGTTGATGTTCATTTCGGGCTTCATGCGCTGACGCGTGATCTGCATGAGGCCGAATTTTGAGATCGGTAACACGGCATGTTTTGCGCGGTCGGGGCGCATAAACTCTTCCATTGACTCCATCAGCCTGCGCTTGTTGTCAGGAAGTTTCATATCGATAAAATCGACAACGATAATACCACCCAGGTCGCGTAAACGAAGCTGGCGCGAAATTTCTGCAGCGGCTTCCAGGTTTGTTTCCAGTGCGTTTTGTTCCTGGTTATTGCCGACACTTTTGTAACCGCTGTTTACATCGATTACATGCAGTGCTTCAGTATGTTCAATAATCAGGTAAGCGCCGCTGGGCAGGTTAACCGTTTTACCAAAAGCAGCTTTCACCTGTTTGGTGATGCCAAACTGGTCAAATATGGGTAACCCGTTATTGTAATATGCAACGATCTCTGCTTTTTCAGGAGCAATGCGTTGAATATAATTTTTTGTGTCGTTGAAAATGTTGCGATCGTTAACGACGATTTTGTTGAAGTCTTCGTTCAGCAGATCCCGTAACATACTTGTGGCCTTTGTTTGCTCGCTCAGGATCTTTGCGGGTGCTACAGAAGCTTTAAGATTGCGTTGAATGATCTTCCAGGTTTCAACAAGCATCGAAAGATCCTCGTGAAGTTCAGCCGTATTTTTCCCTTCAGCCGCTGTACGCACGATCACACCAAAGTTTTTTGGTTTGATAGCTTCTACAATCTTCTGCAGACGTTTTCTTTCGTCTGAAGAATGAATTTTCCGGGAAACGGCGACGATGTCGTTGAAAGGAGTGATTACGATGAAACGACCGGGCAAAGAGATTTCACAACTGAGTCTTGGTCCTTTAGCGGCTATTGGTTCCTTAAGGATTTGAACCAGTATATTGGGTTTGCCGCTGAGTACTTCATTGATTTTGCCGGTTTTGATAATCTCGGGTTCTACCTGGAAGGTGCCGAAATCAAAGCCTGGTTCGCTGTTGTCGTTTATGGCTACCTGGGTGAATTTGAGAAGTGAGCGGGCATAAGGACTCAGATCCGTATAATGCAGGAAAGCATCTTTTTCGAATCCGACATCAACAAAAGCTGCATTCAATCCAGGGATAAGCTTTTTAACTTTTCCCAGGTAGAGGTCACCCACGGCAAAATTGGCATCTGTTTTTTCATGATGCAATTCAACCAGTTTTTTGTCCTCTAATAGGGCTATTTCTACGCCCTGGGGGGCAGCATTTATAATTAGTTCCTTATTCAAACGTAATCATCTTTTACCGTGGTAACCAATCATCACTGAAAGGAAAGTTGCTGAAGGGGAATTAGCTGGCACATATGCACAGGAGGGCGACGCGATAAATGCCAGATACTATTTTCAGCTATATAACGAAGAAAAAGGGCCGGTTTAGCGGCCCCGTTTCAGAAGAATTTAGCGGCTCTTCTTCTTATGACGGTTCTTTCTTAGTCTTTTTTTACGTTTGTGCGTTGCAATCTTATGACGCTTTCTTTTTTTACCGCAAGGCATAATAACCAGTGATTTAAGTTAAATAATTTTATTTGTACAGTCTTCCATGAATAGAAAACTATGTTTTTAACAGGTTTATGCGTTGATCAATTTCTTTGATAAAGTCAGGATCACCAATTAGCTCCTTACCCCTTTCATACCACCTGATCGCATTTTCCTTATCATTTTTTCTTTCGAATGCATCTGCAAGTGCCAGTACGGCTTCCGCATTTGAAGGCTCATAAGTCGCTACCTTGAGTAAACGCTCAATTGCCCTGTCAAGCTGGCCAGACACCAGTCCACCCATACCTAACATAAATTGCGCCTGCATGTTCGTAGAATCTTTTTCTGCTACCTCACGAATCAGGGCAATTCCCTGCATGGGATTGTCGCTGATATTGCCAAAAAGATAACAGGAACCAAGACCTACTTTTAGTGAATCCTTCCCAGGATTTAACACTAACGCCTTCTCAAACAACTCTTTAGCCTGTAGGGCCATCCACTTCTTCAAGGCAGGTTCCTGCTGGCGTCGCATGTTACCTGCGAAGAATTGGGCTGCGAAGGTGAGACTTTTTTCAGAATTTTCCAATTTCGCTGCTTCTGCGATATAATAAGAATAAGGAAGCAGGAGATGCGCAGTGTCGCGCCAGAAACCGGCAAGTTGCTTATACACGCTGATTTGCTGGTCCTTTACATTACCACGCACAACGGCCGATTCCAGCCTGGTCACGAACGCAGACTGTTCCGGTGTTAACTGCCGTTTTGATGCCGATAAGATCGTGTTGATATCAATGGGCTCCACCTCCTGATGGCTTTCAGCTACGGGAGGTTTTCGCTCCATAGGTGGAATGTTGTCGCCAAAGAAATACATTACAAATAAGAGCACAACCGCTCCGCTAACAAGAAAAATCTGCTGCTTTTTCAATTATTTTGAATTAGGCTGCAAATTTAAGCTTCATCGTCCGGGTTTGGTTGATCTTCTTTAACAGACTGTAATTTTTTAACTTCTGCTACAAACTCTTTTGCAGGCTTGAATGCGGGAATGTAATGTTCAGGGATGTGAACAGCTATGTTCTTTTTAATGTTGCGGCCGATTTTGGCAGCGCGCTTTTTAGTAATGAAGCTGCCGAAACCACGAATGTAAATGTTCTCACCTTCCGCCAGCGTATCCTTCACTTCCTTGAACATGGTTTCCAGCGTAACCAATACATCAACCTTTGGAATACCTGTTTTTTCAGATATCTGGTTAACGAGGTCTGCTTTTCTCATGTTAATGAATTTTTGGGTTAATAATGTTGTTTAAGATGTAATAAGGTAACACCTAACCAATGTTAACTTTTGCTACGCTGTTTAATCATTATCAGAACCATGCCACGAAGGCCAATCAACACTAAATCAATTCATTAGTGAAATTAACGGTAAATTCTGAGATTTGCAAGAAAAGTGTAAATAATTGATAATGAATTTTATTTCGATAAACGGGATTCGTAACCTGCTGTACCTGAATAAGATATGCATTTGCCCACTTTTGAATGATCGGTTACCGCCATTCGCCTAACTCCTTCTCAGCCACTATGATATTCAAATCCTGCGTATTAATATTGTTGAATAATGGAACTATCCTTTTCTGAAAACCTGCTGCGCTGGAACCGTGATCAAAACAAAAGATCAATGCCATGGAAAGGCGAAAAAGATCCCTATAAAATATGGCTCAGCGAAATCATCCTTCAGCAAACACGCGTTGAACAAGGCCTTGCTTACTATAACGCTTTTGTAAAAAACTTTCCCACAGTTCATGATCTTGCGAACGCAAGCGAAGAAAAAGTATTCAAACTCTGGGAAGGTCTTGGATATTATAGCCGCTGTCGCAACCTCATCGCCTCGGCCCGTTATATAGTTACGGCTCATAACGGTAAATTTCCCGACGACTATCATGAAATTCTGAAATTGAAAGGTATCGGACCATATACGGCAGCAGCCATAGCTTCTTTCGCTTTCGATGCACCCTTTGCCGTTGTTGACGGGAACGTGCAACGCCTGCTGTCGCGCTATTTCGGAATCAACACACCCATCGATACCACCGCCGGCAAACGTTTATATCAACAGTTAGCCGATGCATTGATTGATAACAACCATCCGGCCGAATATAACCAGGCGATCATGGACCTGGGCGCTGTTATTTGCAAACCTCAGCAACCGTTGTGCAATCAATGCCCACAAAAAAATGATTGTGTTGCGTTTAACAACGGTTTTGTACATCAGTTGCCTGTAAAAGAGAAAAAGCTTGTAAAAAAACATCGCTGGTTCTATTACTTTATGTTGCAATCGCAGCATGGGGTTTATATACGTAAGAGAACAGCAAATGATATCTGGCAAAACCTGCACGAGTTTTTGTTGTATGAAACGCCGGATGCGGAACCGGTACAACACCATGCCTGGCTCAAAACCATTAGCGGGGGCCAGCCGTTTACGATAGTTGGTAAAAGCGCGGTTTATAAACAACAGTTAACGCACCAGACTATTCACGGCCAGTTTATAGACGTGAATATATCTGATGATTTTGTTATGCCCGAAGGTTATATCCGCGTTGATAAACAAAATATTGGTGACTATGCCTTCCCCAGGATGATCAACCATTTTCTAAGCGATTCGCCCTTATAACCACATCTTAAAGATTGGAATATTTTAATGTTTCCTCTCACTGAATTTAGTAAATTTATAAGACCGGGTTCGATTATAACCTCTTGCCCAACAGGTTATAAAGACAGATGAGTATTTCTTTGAAAACGATTTAAGGCAGGCTGATCTTTCACAATCAAAAATGTCGTTATGAGAGGAGTAAACAGAGTAATGCTGATTGGAAATCTTGGTAAGGATCCTGATGTTCAAGTGCTCGAAGGAAATATCACGGTTGCAAAGTTTCCACTGGCCACAACAGAAACGTTTAAAGATCGCTCAGGGAAACTGATTTCTCAAACCGAATGGCATACTGTCGTACTTTGGAGGGGCCTTGCCGATCTCGCCCAGAAATACCTGCACAAGGGTAGTCTTGTTTATATCGAAGGAAGATTAAGAACACGTAGCTGGGAAGATAAAGAAGGCTCAAAAAAATTCTCGACTGAAGTTGTTGGTGACAACCTGATCATGCTCGATAAAAGGGCCGAAGGTCATCATAACGGCCCGGGCACCCACCATGGAAATATTGAAGGTTATCCTAATAGTGATATTCCGCCCATTGATGAGCCAGGGCAGGATCTTCCCTTTTGAACCTAACACGCTGCTTATTTGCCGAAAAGGCCTGTCATAATTAGCTATTCATAATAAATTATTAATAAATTCGCTTTTACTGAAAGAAATGAGGGCAGGCCATTTGACCTGCCTTTCTGTTGATTAAAACAAGTCGCTTTGGATAACCCTTTATTGTCTCTTTTTCTCGATGCCGGTTTTCAACCATTATTGCTGGTTGCCAATATTCAGGCAACTACGATTTTAGCGGCGCTTGTTTTACTTCTCCTGATACTTTCCTTTTTCATCTCCGGCGCGGAGGTAGCGTTTTTCTCACTTACCTACCGTGATATCAACATGCTGAAAACAAAGCAGGACGCGGGCTGGAAACGCATCACCAACTTGCTGGAGGATCCGAGAACATTGCTGGGTGCATTGATGATTGCAAGCATACTCGTCAACATCGCTATCATTATCCTTTCAAATATCCTGATAGATCAATTGTTCCCACAGCAAATGCTTGTTACCTGGGTGCAGGTAATCATCAAGATTGTTGCTATCACTTTTGTGCTTGTTTTGTTTGGAGAGGTATTGCCAAAGATTCGTGCGGCACAAAACAACCTGAGGGTGGCATATGAAGCTTCCTACCTGGTTGAGATCATTTATTACCTGTTCAGAAAACTCGGCGCCTCACTGATGGGGATGTCAATGAAGGTAGAAGATTTTATGGGTGGAAGCACCAGCCGCGCTTATTCGCAACAACAGCTGGAGGAAGCAATTAAGAGTACCATCCATGAAGAGGACGAACAAAAAATTCTTGCAGGTATTTATAAATTCCGCCATATCACCGTCAAACAGATCATGCGTACGCGTCTGGATGTAAGTGGTATTCATGTTGACATTTCTTTTGAAGAACTGAAACAACATGTTGAAGAGCTACATTATTCAAGACTGCCTGTGTATAAACAGAGCCTGGATGATATTGTCGGTATGATTCATACGAAGGATCTGATCCCACATCTTAATGAGTCTGATGACTTCGACTGGCGGAGCCTGATGCGCGTTCCATATTTTGTTCACGAACAAAAATTCATTGAAGATCTTCTTAAAGAATTTCAGACCAAACGAATACACTTCGCGGTGGTAGTTGATGAATTCGGTGGCACAAGTGGAATCGTTACCCTCGAAGATGTGATTGAAGAGATCGTTGGCGAAATCAGGGATGAGTTTGATGAAGACGAAAGCGGCAATAAAAAAATAGACGACGAAAACTATATTTTCGAAGGCCGGACAATGATCAATGATGTCTGCAAGATGATGGATCTGTCACTCGACACATTTGACGAGGTTCGTGGCGAAAGTGATTCACTGGCGGGTCTGATACTCGAGGTTTCGGGTGAAATACCTAAACAGAATGATGTTGCAACAGTGGGCGATTTTGAGTTTACAACGCTGGAAGTGGAAAAGAACCGGATCAGAAAAGTAAAAGTGACGGTCAAAAAACAACAATGATTCAACACAACAAACTAATAGGGCGAAGTGTCGGTATCCTGCTGCTGGCGATGTTAATTGCATGTAATAGTGATTATACAATCAGGCAACGCGGATATTTCAAAATAGATTTCCCTGAAAGGGAATACACCCTGTATAACCCGCCGGCGGCCCCTTACAGCTTCGAATATCCCGTGTATGGAAAGGTGGTTAAAGACACCAGCTTTTTTGATGCCCGGCCAGAAAACGACTATTGGATCAATATCGACTTTCCCCAGTTTTATGGCAAAATTTATATCAGCTATAAAGAGATCAGGAAAAATAACTTCGACTCCCTGGTTGCAGATGCCTTTAAGATGACCTATAAACACACCACAAAGGCAACAGAGATACGTGACTCCCTCATGAAAACACCAATGGGTCTCACAGGAATATTTTTCCAGGTGGGCGGGAACGCAGCGACCGCAAAACAGTTTTTTGTAACTGATTCTGTCAAACATTTTTTACGTGGTGCGCTGTATTTTGATGCTTCACCCAATTCTGATTCGCTGGAAGTTGTCAATAATTTCCTTGAACAGGACATGAAACACCTCATCAATACCCTTCAGTGGAAATAAAATTTGGCGCCCCCCGGGGCCGGTAATGATTGTGCCCTTTGCCTGCGCCTTATTGGTTACATTTGTAAAAAAGTTTTTGTGATTGCGATAGACAATGTTTTAATCAGTGAAGATGTGATATCACAGCAGTTCGTGTGCGATCTTACCAAATGCAAGGGCGGTTGCTGTGAAGATGGAGATGCTGGTGCACCCCTTGAAAAATCAGAGCTCGGAACTATCAACGAAATATTTGACGTTATTGAACCTTACCTCAGTAAAGAGGGATTGGCCTGGATCGAAAAACATGGCCGTTATGTTTATGATGTAGAGTTCGGCTGGGTTACCCCAACGATTGAAGGCAAACTTTGTGCTTATGGTTTTTATGACGAGCAGGGTGTCATCAAATGCGCCATTGAGCAGGCATACCGCGATGGGAAGGTTTCCTGGAAAAAGCCTATCAGTTGTCACTTCTATCCGATAATAAATAATCCTGGTAAAAAAGGCAGTTTTGACAGGATGAACTATGAACCAAGAGAAACCTTATGCAAGCCGGCTTGCTCCCTTGGCAAAAAGCTCAAAGTGCCGGTTTACCAGTTTTTGAAAGAACCCATTATTCGCAAGTACGGCGAGCCGTTTTATAATGCGCTTGATAAGGTTGCACAGGATTATTACCAGACGGGCCCCGAAAAAAAATAATGCAGAGAGAGAATAACAGCAGAGAAAATGTCAGAAAACGCTTCCACATTCAAAGCCAAAAGTACCATCAAGGCAGCTGATCTTGACCATCGGTTCAAGGTGAATTTCAATATCAGCAAATACAATAACACGGTTCCCCTTGGCAAGGCGCAGTTCTTTGAACATAACCTCGCAAGAGAAAGGGCCAAAAACATCAAGTGGCGGGCAATTGAAACACTTGATCAGCAACTTGAAAATTTTGAAGCGAATTTCACACAACGTGGCGGAAAGGTTATCTGGGCCGAAAACAGCAAACAGGCCCTGGCAGCAGTGCTGGAAATTTGCCGTGCAAAAGATTGCAAGACGGTTGTGAAAAGCAAAAGCATGGTTACGGAGGAAATTCACCTCAACAATTTCCTTGCTGATAATAATATTGAAA
The DNA here is from genome assembly GCA_023416995.1 of Bacteroidota bacterium. Lineage (GTDB taxonomy): Bacteria > Bacteroidota > Bacteroidia > Chitinophagales > Chitinophagaceae > DATHKG01. Next base: position 7,981 of record JAEZGI010000020.1, on the reverse strand, counting down.
GTGTTGAAACAGATCTGGGTGAATATATACAGCAACTTGATGGCGAACCGCCTTATCATATTGTGACCCCGGCCATGCACAAAAGCAAAGAGGATGTGGCCAAACTGTTTTATGAGAAACTTCATACGCCACCTAATCTTACACCGCAGCAACTGACCCTGGTTGCGCGTGAAAATCTCCGGAAGAAATATCCTGCTGCCGAAGTTGGCATCACCGGTGCAAATTTTATAGTGTCTGACATCGGCGGTATCGCTATCACGGAAAATGAAGGGAACGCGCGCCTCAGTGCAGCTTTTCCCGGCACCCATATAGTGATTGTAGGTATCGAAAAAATAGTGCCTTCGCTTACAGATCTTGGCTTATTCTGGCCACTGCTTGCCACCTATGGTACGGGCCAGAGAATGACTGTGTACAACTCAGTCGTTTGTGGCCCCCGGCAGCCCGGTGAACACGATGGACCGGAAGATATGTATGTTATTTTGCTGGACAACGGCAGGACCAACATCCTCGACAACCCGGTTTCGCGGGAGAGTTTGTATTGTATCCGGTGCGGCGCCTGTCTGAACGCCTGTCCCATTTACAAGAACATTGGTGGACATGCTTATGGCACCACATACAGTGGCCCGATCGGATCGGTGATAACACCGCATTTGGCCGGTATGAAAGAATGGAAACATCTTAGTCATGCTTCCTCTTTGTGCGGTAATTGCACAGAGGTATGCGCCGTGAAAATCAATTTGCACGAATTGTTGCTTGAAAACCGCTATGAGGCCGCCGACAGTGGACTGGCACCAACAGCGGAGAAACTTGCCTGGAAGGTCTGGAGAACAGCAAGTTTGAATCGTAAACACATGAACCGTGGCTCAAAAAAGATAAAAAACTGGATGGTAAACAAAGCGTTCAAAGGGTGGGCTGCCCATCGTGGCGGGCTCGATTTTGCTGATAAAACTTTCAACCAGCAATGGCAGGAGAAGCACGGTTTACCAAATGCGGAACGTTGACATTGATTTGAAACTATCGTATCATTGCCAGGGCATCCAGTGCTAAGTTTATTTAACCTTATCTTACCCGATGGTATTAGTTTTTGCTGCCAGCAGCACTCCACGCCTGCGATACATCCTGGATTTTATCGGCTCAGAGCTGTTTGAAAGCCCTGTTGTGCTTACAAATGATTCCGGGTTTTTTGCCGCTTCGGAACTGCCCCGTATTAATTATTCCAACCAGCAATTTCCCGGTAAAATTTTTACTGTAAGACCCGTGGAACTTTTGTTTGAAACCGGTACTGAAACCCGGCTTCCCGATACAATCAGTTTTGAAAAAACAAAAGCTTTATACCAGGCAACCGGCGATTTTCCTTTTGATGTCTTTGCTGCATCCTTTTATCTTTTGAGCCGGTATGAAGAATATCAGTCTCATACGAAAGATGAGTATGGCAGGTATGCTCACACCAATTCAATTGCTTTTCGCGAAGGCTTTCTGAGCCAGCCAGTCATCAATATCTGGCTGGCTGCTTTGAAGGATGCACTGGCAAATTTTTATCCCCGGTTGCAATTCAAACGCCAGCAATTTGTATGCAATATTACTTATGATGTTGATATAGCTTATTCATACCTGTATAAGGGCGCGCTGCGCACAGCAGGTGGTTTTCTTCGCTCTATACTGTCTGGCGACTGGCAACAGGTTGTCGATCGCTGGCGGGTATTACGTGGCAGGAAGCAGGATCCTTTTGATTGCTACGAATGGCTCGATGCCTTACATCTCTATTGCAGATTGAAGCCCTATTATTTTTTCCTTGTTGCTAAAAAGCAGTCTGGCTACGATAAAAATATTTCAACCAATAAAAAACCATTCAGGGACCTGATTGAGTATTATGCCAGCCGATATGAAACCGGCTTACATCCATCATGGCAAACAGGTGATCATCCTGATTTGTTGAAAGAAGAAAAAGAATGGCTCGAGGTGGTGATTGACAAAACGGTTAATATTTCGCGCCAGCATTATATCCGATTCCAAACACCGGAAACATTCCGTTTATTAATTCGGGACGGCATCACCGATGATTTTTCCATGGGATATGGTTCGATCAATGGTTTCCGCGCATCGGTTTGCTCTTCTTACAAATGGTACGATCTGCTAAGGGAAGAGGCGACTACACTTACCATGCACCCGTTTTGTTTTATGGATGCAAATTGTTTGTTTGAACAAAATCAAACCCCGCAGGAAGCTTATCTCGAACTGACCGGTTATTATGATACTGTAAAACGTTTGAATGGGACGATAACAACTATCTGGCACAATCATCTTTTGGGTTATAATGAAAGTGCGAAAGGCTGGCGCGAGATGTTTGAGTTGTTTATGAAAGAAACAGTTTATTGGGATGCCTACTCCGATGCTTCTTTGTAATATCCTTCATTGTCGTTGATCTTCAGCGTTGAAGTTGTTGGTGAGTTCACTGCCTTCAACATTTAGCCCGATGATGTTTTTTTATAAACGTTATTGATGAGATATACTCCGTATAATATCACGGCACCACCAAGTGCAAGCGCCAGGGTTAAAGGATCTCCATACACCAGGAAGCCTGATATCACGGCTATAACCGGGTTCAGGTACGCATATATGGAAGCCTGTTCGGTGGGAAGATGTTGTAATGAATACAAATAAGCCACAAAAGAAATAACCGATCCAAAGATGACAAGGTAGCCAATAGAGGCCCAGGCGGGCCAGGGGATATCACTCAATGGCATCGTATTTCCTGTAGCGCCGGCAGCGCCTCCCATAATGATGCCCGATATCACCATCTGCAAACCAATACTGAAATAAGGGTTAAATTTTGTTGCCTGGCTTTTGGTGTACATGGTACCGAGTGCCCAGGTCCATGAAGCGATTATAGAAAGGATGATTCCATATCTGAATTCTGCCACCAGAAGATGTTCGAGGTGTTCATAGAAGATTATACAGATGCCGCCGAAACCAAGGAACAAGCCTGTCATAGCCTTCAGAGGTGGTAATTTACCCGTTCTGAAAAGACCGATCAGTACAACCCACAACGGGAAGATAGCAGACATGATCGCGCCCAGGCCAGCTGTAATGTATTTCAGTCCAAGCGTTGTTAAACCATTAGTAAGAACAAAGTTTAACATGCTGAGTACAATCACCGGCCACCATTCACGACCCTTTGGAAAGCGATAACCTTTTGCAATAAAGTAGATGCAATACAGTATTCCTCCGAGTGATTGTCTGATACCGGCAAGTTGGAGCGCCGGCATATGTTTAACGCCTTCTTTACTCGCAATCCACGTGGTACCCCAAAAAAAACAAACCATTGCCAGTGCTATCAATGCCCTGACCCGTACTGTTCCCTTTGCGACACTCAATGGATAAGTTTATTAAATGCGTTTAAGATATGCCGGCCAACAATCTGATTAGTGGCGGAAGTGGCGGGTGCCACTCATTACCATCACAAGGTTATTTTGTTTGCAGTATTCGATCGAATCTTTGTCACGAACTGAACCGCCGGGTTGTATAAAGGCTTTGATACCTGCTTCATGACCGATCTGAACGCAATCATTGAAAGGGAAAAAGGCATCACTGGCCAGTACTGCGTCGTTAAGATCAAATTTAAACTGCTTAGCCTTTTCTATTGCATGACGCAGTGCATCAATACGGCTGGTTTGACCACAACCTTTTCCAACAAGTTGTTTATTTTTTACCAGTGCAATGGCGTTTGACTTAAGATGTTTACATACGAGGTTAGCGAAGGAAAGGTTTTCTTTTTGCTCAGATGTGGATTCGGCACCACCAACCTCTTCCCATTTATTATAGTTGCCCTCGTCTGTTCCCTGGGCCAGAACACCGCCGAGGAGCGATTTAAACTGGCTGCCGGGTGCGGCAGAAGGTTTCAGTTCCAGGAGGATACGGTTCTTTTTTGATTTCAATACCGCAAGCGCATCTTCATCAAAAGCCGGGGCGAGCAGTACTTCAAAAAAGATCTCGTTGATAGCGTCCGCCGTTGCTTTATCAATGGTGCCATTGCAAACCAATACACCACCAAAAGCACTTTCGGGGTCACCCGCCAGCGCATCATCCCAACTTTGTTTCACAGAAGGACGGGCAGCAATACCACAAACATTTGTGTGTTTGATGATGCCAAAAGTGAACTCACTGCTGTTGCCTGGGAACTCACGGATCAGTTGCACAGCGGCATCTACATCAACCAGGTTATTGTATGAGAGTTCCTTACCATTAAGCTGTTTAAATGTTTTGTCATAATCGCCATAGAAAACGCCCGACTGATGCGGGTTTTCACCATAGCGCATGATTTTCGGACCAAAGCTTGATTCAAGAAAATAAAGACTTTCTTCCTGGTTAAAGTATTTTGCGATGGCAACATCATAATGCGCCACAGTTTCGAAAGCCCTGGCTGCAAATCGCTTTCTTTGTTCGATGGTTGTTTCACCGCCTTGTGCTTTCAGCAATTGCTCCAACTCTGCATAATCTTTTTTCGCCGCTACTACCAACACGTCGCGGAAATTTTTTGCTGCTCCGCGAATCATGGAGGGCCCGCCGATATCAATTTTCTCTATAATGGCTTTTTCTTCGCTCGTGGAGGCAACTGTTTCCTCGAAAGGATACAGATCTACAATAACCAGGTCAAGGACCGGAATTTTATACTGCTCCATTTCTTTCACGTCTTCCGGATTATCGCGTCGGCCAAGAATTCCGCCAAAAACGGAGGGGTGAAGTGTTTTTACACGGCCGCCAAGTATGGAAGGATAGGTCGTCAGTGATTCTACCGGAACCACGGGGATGCCCAGCTTTTCCACAAAGGCCTGGGTGCCGCCTGTGGAATAGATTGTTACCCCCAGCTCATGAAGGGTTTTGACGATGGGTTCAAGACCATCCTTATAAAAAACAGAGATTAGCGCCGATTTGATTTTCATGATTCAATTTTTGAGTGGGAATTTTTTACAGCGGAAAATCCGTTGTCAAGGGCGCAAAAGTACTTTAATTCAAATTCATTACAAAAGCACCCTGGTCATGTACCGAAAATGCTGGAATGCCAAGGGTTTCACATTCAGTCATCCATTTCTTTACTTTCCATTGAGGGTGTGAGCTGTCAAACACAATCATGCCGGGTAGATCTCCCTGAACAATTGTGGTTATGGAGCCGGTGGGATTACCGGTTAAGATCAGCAGGTCAGGCCTTTTGTTAAGCAACACATGAGAACCGGTTATCAGGATGGTTTTCGAAGCTTTGGTGTATAAAAGTGTTTTATTTCGGGGTAAGCTTAAAGGGGCGATATTGGCTATCCGGTAAAGAATCCGTGCGGGTCGTATATGAAATTGCATCAGCGATGGGTTATTGATCAGTGCAGTGTCTGCAATAAACCAGGAGTGCCTCCCATTTATGAATTCAATGGCAGAGGTTCGCGGGATGTTATATACGATCAGCCGATGCTGAAAGGTGCAATCAAAAAACGATATGGTGCGAAAGATAAAAAAAAGAAATGTGGCGCAAACAGCTGTTACCAGCGCTGTTTTTTTTGTTTCGAACAACCAGTAAGCGATGCCCGAAATCATCACATAAACCAATACTACCTGTATCGTGCTTATTTGTAACGACCCCCAACTGGCAAACGCGTGCCCATCGATTAACTCCACATAGTTATTCATCAGCCTGATGAGCCAGCTCGTCACGTTTCCGATCGTGTTTGCCACGGGAGGGCAGAAAGTAAGACAGCATAACAAGATCTCAAGTATGAGTATCAGGCTCGAAAGTGGTATGGCTACCAGGTTCGCTGCAAGGAAAAGATTTGGAAACTGGTGAAAATAGTACATACAAACCGGTGTGGTTAATATCTGTGCGGCAAGAGTAACGGCGCAGGTCTTCCATAACATATCAAGGAGCTTATTGGATACGTTTATCAATTGGTAAACCGGCTTCTGAAATATGATGATACTTAAAACGGCGGCATACGATAGCTGAAACCCCGTGTCCCAGAGCCAGAACGGATCATAACTAAGCAGTAAAAAACAGGAAGCTGCAAGACTGTTATATACTGAAGCCCTCCGTGATAACGCATTACCGAAAGCGATGCATGTAAACATTACTGCCGATCTTACTACTGAGGGCGAAGCACCTGCTAACAACGTAAAGAGCCAGATGCCTGTCAGAATTATCAGAAGACGCAACCATTTGTTTTTTACATACTTCACAAACAACACGAGTATGGCATAGATAAGACCCAGGTGTAAACCTGAGATAGCAATCACATGAACCACCCCTGTATTCGAATATGACTGTATAAGATCCCTGTCAAGATTATCCTTATATCCGATCAGTAAGGCTTCGGCCAGCCCCGCCTCTTTGGCACTGCTGATATGCCTGTCAAGTATCGCGACTATGGTGCGACGCAAATCAAAAATAAATGCTTTAAATGCCTGTTTGCTTTTATTATTTGTGAGCACATAATCCTGCTTTCGGAGATACACCTGGAAATGGATTCCCTGTAAATAACAGTAACTGCGATAATCGAATGCTGCCGGATTACCGGTATTGCTTACAAGCGCAAGTGAAGCTTTTGTAACTATTATGTCACCGTATGTTATCGTAGCGTTAGCGGAAGATTTTTCAAAATATACCAGTATGGTACCATCGCATTTTTTGGCATTGTTATCCCTGAACAACCATTCAACTTTTGCGGTTGTTTTGTAGCTGGCTGTTTTTTCGCTAAGGGGTTCCTGAATAACAAGAAGGATGTGTGCATCAGGCTGGTAAATTTTACCAGGTGCATTTGGTTTATGAACCGGATCGAGGTAATAAGACATTAAAGCTCCGCAGGCTGCTACAACTATGTTTAATGCAATACCTCTTAACAATGATAAGCGATATTGCAGGCTGAGGTGTAAAAAGCCGCTGGTTAAAACAATAACACATGAGGTGGCGAGCGTTATCCAGAGATACAGCACCGGAATACTTAACAATCGTTCGAGTAAGATCCCGGTCATAAAGGGAAGCAGGATCCGAATGAATGGTGAACCCCTGTAAAAAGAAACAGTATATAAATTCACAATGGAATCTATATACTGTTCGTAGTTTCACCAGGGTGTAAACAACCGGCTGAGTGGTTGTTTTTCTGACGATCAGCCGCCTTTCGAAACAGGTAGCACTGAATAATAGGATAGGGCGTAATAGCTGATGGTATTCAGGAAAGGCTTTGCTCTGCTAATGATGGTTTTCGCAAAGGAATATTTTGAAGAGACTGTTTAAAAAATTAAATTCAGGTAGATATTGAAGATTAAAAACGGGCTCTTTTGACGTCGTATTCTAAGTTCATAAAAAAATCTTCATTCTGAGTTAATCATATCGTTTTTATCCAACTGTTTTTCACCCCAGTAAATTGCGGTGCAAAATACCCCGTAATCCAACGGTAATTTTTCTGCGTACTGAACGGTTTCATTTCCCGGAAATAAACGGTATATTTCTGCGAGGTTTTGCGCTATAATCTGACTGTCTTGACTTTACAAATAATCCTAATTTGTAATCAGTTGATAAGCACGCCCTTGTGTCTATGATTCATCCCGAAGCCGTTTTACTTTTACTGAGTCAATACGATTCACTTAAAACAATAAACAAAACGGGTATGATTACAGTAGAAAAAACTTCGATAAGCGTCGGTAAATATGTTGATACGAACCACGTTGACACAGTAATTCGCGAGTACAAACAAGAAAGATGGGCACAGAATTCTGAGCGCATCGGCAAAGAAGATTCTTTGAGTGCATGGTGGAGTGTTGAGGAGCTTGAAGGCTTCCTGGCGACCGCAAAAAAGAATGGTGCAGATGGTGTTAAAATGTACTTCGCTGCTTATCCTAAAGATTATACTGAACAACCTTTGTATGCAGGTCGTCAAACACTTGTTATGGTTGCAACAAAAACAAAAGAAACTGCAACAGGCACTGTTAACAAGGATATTTATAC
>JAEZGI010000014.1 GCA_023416995.1 Bacteroidota bacterium | reverse complement strand
CCAAACTCAGGTTGCGGCCTGTGCTGATGACCGCATCCGTTGCATCACTTGGCTTCCTGCCCATGGCCCTTAGCCAGGGATCTGGTGCTGAAGTACAACGTCCGTTGGCAACGGTGGTGATTGGCGGTCTTATCATCGCCACCATGCTTACATTGATCGTATTGCCTGTATTATATCAATGGCTCGAAACGCGAAGCCAAAAAAATAACCTGAAAACTGTTGCAGTTGCATTTATATTCGTTTTGGCAATACCGTTATCTTCTTCTTCGCAGGATACTTCAAGTCGCCGTATGACGATTGATGAGGTGGTGACGCTTGCAAAGAAAAACAATCTCTCTGTGCAGGCCGGACGCAGTCTCACAGAGTACAACCGGCGTCTTCAACGTTCTGCGTTTGATCCTCCAAAAACAGAGGTTGGTTTGGAATACGGTAAAATGAACAGTACGTTCAATGATAACCGCATTTTTATATCGCAAACCATTGGTTTGCCGGTGGTGTACCAGCGCAGGAAGCAGCTATATGTTGCAGAAACCAAAGTGCAGGAACAGGCAGTTCATATCCAGGAAAATGACCTCGTTAAACAGGTAAGAACCCTGTATTATGATATCGTGGTGATGCTGGAACGGCAAAAACTTCTTGAAGAACTTGATTCGGTGTATAAGGGGTTTGCGCAGGCCGCTGACGTTCGTTTACGCGCGGGCGAAACAAACCGGCTCGAAAGATCCACGGCGCATGCATTGCTTGAGCAACTTGCTTTACAAGCCGACGAGCTGGAGCAGGATATCCGCATTGCACAATCGTACCTTCGGACCTATCTGAATAGCAGAGAATTCCCTTTACCATCTTATAAAGAGATCATCCTGGAACCCGCGCCTTTGCTGGACACTTCGGCTGTGGCTTCGAATCCCCTGCTCAATTATTACAAAGAGCAGGTGAAATTATCAGAAGCACAAACCAATCTTGAAAAAACCGGTTTGTCACCCGATTTTACACTTGGATACAATAATCTTTCAATCCGCGGTTATCAGTCGATTGATGCAAATACCGAAAAGTTTTTTGATGCCGGCGACCGCTTCAGCTTCTATCAACTTACTGTTGGCATTCCGGTTTTCAACAGGGCCGTTCGCGCAAGGATAAATGCCATGCGCGCCAGGGAAACTTCAAACAGGTTGAACCTGGAAGCCGGTTCGCTGGAACTAAGAAACCAATTGCAGACGCTGCAACTTGACCAGGATAAATCTGCCGCAAGGCTCAAATACTTTCAGACAACCGGTCTGAAATATTCAGAAGAAATCATCACCAATGCTATGCTTAGTTTTAAAAACGGCGATATCGGTTATGTAGAGTGGACCATACTCATGAATAATGCGGTGAACATACGCAGCGGTTATCTTGACGCAGTGCGGCTTTTCAACAATTCAGTTATAGAGATACAATATCTAACAGGTAAATAATGGAAATGTCTTTAAAAGTTTTAATCTTTTCAATGCTGGTGGCATTGATTGCATGCAGTACCCCCGAACAGGAGAAAGCGGAAACAACGGCTGCGAAAGAACCTGAAATAAATACAGTAACGCTGTCTGCAAAACAGGTAGAGAATGGTGGTATAGTTACTGCAGTGCCGGCATCCCGTAAAATGCAGACAAAACTAAGTTTAAACGGCTCTATAGATGTGCCGCCGCAAAACATCGTATCAGTAAGTTTCCCTTTTGGTGGTTATCTGAAATCTACCAAACTGTTGCCCGGTATGCATGTGAACAAAGGTGAGGTGATAGGGATAATGGAAGACCAGAGTCTTGTTCAATTGCAGCAGGATTACCTTGTGGCTGTAAGCAGACTTAAGTTTCTGCAGCAGGAATATGAACGGCAAAAAACATTGCAGGAAAACCAGGTGAATTCTGCCAAAACCTTTCAGCAGGTTGAGTCAGATTATAACAGTCAGAAGGTATTGGTGAGTGGTTTTGCGCAGAAGTTAAGGATGATAAAAATCAACCCGGATCGACTAACAGATAATACTATTTCAAGCACCGTTCCATTGTATTCGCCGATTGATGGTTTTGTATCACGTGTTAGTGTGAACATCGGAAAGTTTGTTAACCCGACCGATGTATTGTTCGAACTGATCAATCCCGACGATATGCATGCGGCGCTCGTAGTGTTTGAGAAAGATATCGCGCGCGTAAAGAAAGGACAACAGGTATTGGTAGCTTTGGTTGACGACCCTTCAAAAACCTATGAATGCGAGGTAATTCTTGTTACACGCAATGTAAATGAAGATCGCACAGGGATCATTCATTGTCATTTTGAACGGATGCCGGAAACGCTGATGCCCGGGATGTTTCTGAATGCGACGGTGTACCTGTCAGAAGAAAATGCGCTGACTGTTCCTGAAGAAGCAGTGGTCCGGTACGGCAACAAGGAATACGTATTGCAGGAGCAGGACAAGGCGACCTTCAGTCTGATTCCGGTTCAGAGCGGAACCCGGCAGGATGGCTTTGTACAACTGCTTGATTCGGCCGGCACGTTGGGGAACAAACCGGTTGTAATAAAAAACGCCTATGCTGTATTATCTACGATGAAAAATACAGCGGATGAAGATTGAATTTTATCACCGGTAATCGTCGCGGGCAGGTGAAAAGAAGTCAAGCACCTTGCAGTCTGTCAAAGCAAAAGCAGAATGTGGTGTGTTACCGGGTATCACATATACAGAACCGGGTGTAAAAACAAATTCTTCATCACCGATCTTCATTTGCAGCTCGCCCTCAACTATATGAGTGATCTGTTCATGTGGGTGCTGGTGTGTGGGCAGGGTGCTGCCTTTGGTGATGGTCACATACGATAATGTGCTTGCTTCTCCATGAACAAAACGGCCATAAAAACCTGGTAGAAATTCTCTTGCAGGTATATCGTTCAAAAATTGCATAATAGATGTAAATTATTTAACGTTCAAAAAAACCGACACTGCCACCGACCCAGGTTTTATTCTGATTGTATCGCACACCAATCATTTTGCCTTTGCTGATCCTGGCAAGATTGATTACGGGCTCAGGTCTGGCAGCTCCGGGCTTCCAAAGATACATGATGCGCAGCTCTGCTTTGGCGGGCCCGTCGGGGGTTTCAATCACATCAGCATAGTTAACTTTCCGCTGCAATATCCAGTTCTCCGGTTCGGTAATAGCATCGATATCCTGTTGGGTAACATCAATAACCACGCCCTGACCAGCAAATGAAAACAAAGGTTTTAAAACATAATTCTCAAGATCATGAGGCACCTGTTTGATCTCATTAAGATAAAAAGTTTGAGGAACATAGGGATGCCGCAGCAAAGGCAAAGTGAACTTACTGATTCGGTAAAACCAGTTAGGGTGTGGGATCCACTCAACATCCAGATCCTGAGTAATGTCAATAAAATTGCCTAACTCACTTTTTTGTGCGTTCAGGTCATCGAATATAACGCGGTTGTATATGCGGCGTATCCTTGTTTTTGTTCCGTTTCTGATGTAGTATAGAGACTTTCCTTCCTTGATCAGTTCGGTTATACATACAGGCTGTATGCCGAGATAGTCCTCTGTACAATAGAAGTCAATTCTTGTTTTTTGCTCATGTGGCTTTATTTCGAGCAAGATTACTTCCTCTGTGGCGTAGTTGCCAACTATTACGTTGCGCAGGGCTTGTAAATAGGTATCCTTAGTATAACCTCCCAGATATTGCGAGTAATTCTCTGGTATCTCAAAAGATTGTCGCAGCAGTTCAGGGTAAAATACCTGGAAACCGAAAAGGGTAGGGAAGCCCTGCATTTCGATTAACTGCGGCTCCAGTTCATTATCATTGTTGATACATATACCAAAGTCAAAGGCAATCATGTAAGGCTGGCCCTTTTCATTTGGCACACGTTCATTTGTTGGTATGCTTCTTTCAGTAATTGCCATGAAGCCTGGATCGGCTATCAGATCAATTATATGCTCGCAGGCTTCGATCATTTTATCCCTGAACGGCTTTGACACAAACACCGGGGTTTCTGCAATGCGAAACTCAATGGCCCCCGGATGCGCTGCATCCATAGCCTGCAACAATGTATTAAACTTTGCTTCCGAAAAATTCTTATTGAATTGTTGCCGCAATGATGGAACCATAAAGCCGAAGTAGATTGTAAGACGTTAATTTAGTTATTTACCGTCATACTCCGCTTGCTGTTGCCGCTAAACTTTATTGTCGTGCCAGTTCCGCTTTTTGTTCAAGGTGTGCCATTGCTGCGTCCAGGAAGTTGGGAAGTATATGGCTGTAGGTGCAAAGAATTTTGTCCGGATCGCTTAACTGTTCGATCATGCTTTTCCATTTTTCTTCACCGTGTTCAGCGATCACCGTATCCTTTTTGTCATCCCGCTGAAGATACATGCTCATACCAACCGCATCGGCTTCAGGATGGAACTGGGTACCGATCATATATTCGTTGAATCTCACGGCCATGATTGCACGTTCAAGTGGTACATGGGGCCTTTCTTTTTCAATCGCAAGTATATGCCCGCCCATTTCATCGAGCACATCAATATTTGCCTGTGTAACCTGGAAATCCCTGCTGTCTACAGAATAAAACGGATCAGGTAATCCCTTGAATACCGGCTCTGATTCGCCCTCTGTTACCGGGTGAACGGGGAAGACCCCAAATGCGGTGGACCTTCGTTTGTTTACGTTGCCGATGTTCCAGTGCCTGCAGGCCAGCTGGTATGAATGACAGATAAAAAATACGTGTTTTTTGATCTCGTTACGTGGCGACTCGTTCCATGCTTCAACCTGGGAGAGCCATCCGAAATAAACAGTTTCCCAGGCGGCACCAATACTTTCCAGTGGGCTGCCCGGGCCTCCGCTGGAGATATATATATCATAGCTTAAATCGGGAACCTGTTGCGCAATCCGTACTTCATATTCATCCAGTGTAAGCTGAAGACTATGCGCATGCGCATATGCATGCAAAATGTCACGCAAACACCGCATTCCCTGATTTGGCTGACCTTCATACAAATCAAGTATTGCAACCCGAACCTGCCTTTTTTCGCTCAGTTTCATGCCGCAAATTTAACAATTTTTGGCCGTTTTTGCCAGCTGCCGGCCCGACGTAAATGTTATTTAACAAGCACCTTCAGCATCTCATCTGCTACGAAATCGTTGCCTTTTTCGTTAAGATGCACACGATCAGTTGTTAAAATTCCTGAGGCTGCGTTTTCTTTGTTGTTTGCGAGATTGTATTTGAGGAACGCTTCACGGAGATCAATCAGGGGACAATCATTCTTTTTAGCAATATCGCGGATGATCTTGGAGTATTGATTCAGATCACCATCGAGTTCGTTTGAAAAATCTGTTTTTTCGCCGATCGCAGCAGGCGTACAGATATATACTGAAATATTTTTTGCCTTCAGTTTCTTTATCAAAGCATGATAAAATTTTTCAAATTTGTCGGCGTCGGTGCCCGTTCCGCTGGATTTTTTGTGCCACACATCGTTGACGCCTACCCAGATCACAACTATGTCCGGATTTTTAGCCAGCACATCGTCTTCCATTCTCAGGTAAAGATCATATACCTTATTACCACCGATACCTGCGCCAATAAGTTCATATTGATCCTTCAAACCTTTGGCAGCAAGTTTTTCTCCAATCTTTGTTATATATCCTTTTGGCTGCACTCCGGCCTGAGTGATGGAATCACCAAAAAATACGATACGTTTCTTTCTTTGCACAGTTGAAAATGCAGTTAAGCTAAATACGATGGCGAGCAATATCAGTTTTCTCATGACAATAAGTTAGTGTTGAAGTGGAAGATATAGATCAAATTTACTTGTTCCTTGTGAAAACATTCTCGCCATTAATAAAGGTTTTTAATACCGTTGCTTTCAGGATCAGTTCAGAAGATACTTTCATCAGGTCCTGATCCATGATAATAAAATCAGCAAATTTCTCCTTCTCAAGACTACCTTTTTCATGTTCTTCAAAGTTGCTTTTGGCTGCCCAGATTGTCATGCCGCGCAAGGCTTCTTCACGTGATAAAGCGTTTTCAGGTTGATAGCCTTGTTGTGGCCAGCCTTTACCGTCTTTGCGAACAACCGCAGCATAAAATGTTTTTAAGGTTGAAATGTCTTCTACCGGGAAGTCAGTGCCAAGTGGTATCCAGCCGTTTTGTTTCAGGAGATCTTTAAAAGCGTATGCACCCTTTTCACGTGCCTCACCCAGGCGGTGGCCTGCCCAATACATGTCTGATGTAGCATGTGTTGGTTGTACAGAAGGTATTATGTTATACTGCCCGAACTTCTGAAAATCATCTTTATTCACCACCTGGGCATGTTCTATGCGCCAGCGCTTATCGTTGCCAGGCTGCAAATATTTAGCGTATATGTTTAGTATGGTTCTGTTGCCACTGTCACCGATAGCATGGGTACACATCTGGAAATCTTTCTCGTTAAGCACTGCGGCCACAGAGTCAAAATGTGCAGGATCACTTAATAAAAAACCTTTCCAACCGGCGCGGTCAGTGTAATCTGCCAGCAAACTTGCACCTCTTGAGCCTAATGCACCATCGGCATAAACCTTAAATGATCTTACATTTAACCGGTCGGTTTTTATTTTGCCTTTCGCAAAAAGAAAGTCAAAGTTGCGTTTGTCATCGCTTAACATGGCATAGATACGCATCTTAAGATCGCCCGACTTATGTAGACCATCATACAGATCAACCTCACCGGCACTGATACCACAATCGTCGACCGTCGTTAAACCAACAGCGAAACAATTTTTTTGGGCATCCATCAGTGCCCGCTTCAATTGATCACTACCCGGCGCAGGTATTTTCGATGTTACCAGGTTCGCTGCATTGTCTATCAATAAACCTGTGGGTTTACCGTTTTGTTCCACCACGTCACCACCGGTTATCTTCATTCCCCTTGTTATGCCTGCCAGTTCCAGCGCTTTGCCGTTTGCAAGTGAAGCATGGCCGTCAACGCGCTCAAGAATCACCGGCCTATCCGGGAAGAGACTGTCCAGCGCCTCCCGCGTAGGGAACTGTTTCACCGGCCAGTCATTCTGATCCCAGCCGCGACCGGTTATCCATCCTTCGGGGTTTTTGCTGGCAAACTGTTGTACGCGTTCAAGCACTTCTGACCAGCTTTCAGTTCCATTCAGATCAACGCTCGCGAGACTTAATCCATAACCCAGAAAATGTGCGTGGGCATCGATGAAACCAGGGTAAACGAACTTGCCCTCAAGATTGGTGGTGTTGGCAGATTCAAATTGAGAAAGAATTTCATCGTCTGATCCGGTTGCAATTATGCGACCGTTTTTGACAGCCATGGCCTGCACAACCGAGAAAGCCGAATCGATCGTGTATACCACACCGTTATGAACAATAAGATCCGCGTTGGTTTTAGAATTGCACGACGAGAACAATAAGATCGATGTTGCCAGGTATACAGTTAGTTTGCCAGGATTGATACGCTTCAAAATATTAGACAACATCATAGTTTTAGACTGTGATAACATAATGATTGAATTCAGCGTGCGATACACACTTGTTATTTAAATTTTGCAGGATGTTGCTGATGAAAATTTGTGGCCTTTTGAAAACGATCGGCTACCGCAAGAATCGTTTCATCATCATACAGGTTTCCTAAAAAAGTAATACTGGTAGGTAATCCGTTTGCCGTAAAACCAACAGGGGTAACTACCACCGGGTGTCCTGTCAGGTTTGTAATCCCGAGCTGCGCCCCAGCAAACGACGGCGTAACAATCACATCATATTTTGAGATGATTTCGTTCACATCCTGCATCAGTCTCGACCGGTGTCTGTTAGCATTGATATATTCAACGGCGGGAATTAATCTTGCGGCACGAAATGTATTTGGCCAGAAGTATTTATCCTGTCTCCTGATCAGGTCGTCACGATCTGATCTTGTTAACTCATCAAAGGCTGCAGCCGATTCCGCGCTTATTACCACATCCATGATGTTATAGGGATAGATGGCTGAATCCGGGAACACTATAGGAATCAGGGATGCACCTAATTCGGTTAGTTTGTCGAGCACTGCCCATTGCGGAGATGATTTTGGCAGCGATCTGAAATAATTTTCCGGATATGCGATTTTCAGTTTACTTAAATCCTTTATTGGTTTAAAATTAAAGGGTCGTTCGATGGCCGCCGCATCCTTACCATCAGTGCCTTTCATATAATAAAACACAATGGCGGCGTCTTCGGCCGACCGGCAGATAGGTCCTGCTTTGTCAAGGCTCCAGCTTAATACCATTGCACCTGATCTGCTTACTGAGCCAAAGGTGGGTCGCAGTCCCGTAGTACCGCAGGTATGTGAAGGCGATACAATTGAGCCATGCGTTTCAGTGCCGATAGCAAATGGTAGCAGTCCCGCTGCGGTTGCGGCTGCTGATCCTGCTGATGAGCCGCTGGAGCCCTGTTTGATGTTCCATGGATTACGGGTGCGGCCACCGAACCAAAGATCGTTGTAAGCGAGTTCACCAAGTGTAAGTTTGGCGCATAATATAGCACCCGCTTCGCGAAGCTTTGTATATGCAAATGCATCTTCATTAATCACCTGGTCCTTATATGGAACCGCACCCCAGGTTGTCTTATAACCTTTAACTGCAAACAGATCTTTTAGTCCATACGGAACTCCATGTAAAGGACCGCGATACTTCCCGGCTTTGATTTCTGCATCAGCCTGGGCTGCCTGTGCCAATGCAAGACTGTCTGTAAGCGTGATGACACATTCAAGCGTATCGCCCCAGGTTTTTAATCGATCAAGAAAAAATCGGGTGAGTTCAACAGAGCTGATCTTTTTATGTTTGATGAGAGAAGCAAGTTGCGGAATACTGTAAAATGCGAGATCGTTTTTGTTTGCGGGAACTGTTATACCGCTTGGTATCGGCCATTCTGTTTTTTCCTGCCTGGCTGTAGGCGGTGGGCCCGGCGTAAAAGAAAACGGGTAGGCGAGCGCATTACCTGTTGGTAGTTCGCGCATCCTTGTATAAGTTCTCCGGCTTTGTTTAAGTTCATCCTGCATGGAGTCAAGCTCAGAAGCGGTGAACTCAAGACCAATTATCTTTAATGCAGTCGCAGCATTCAGGCTGTCACCTCCCTGGCCCGAACACACACTGCTTACTAATAGCAATACAGTAAATAACCTTGTTTTCAGCGTATCAGATGCCATATAAAAACTGGGAATGAATATAGTCAACTACGTTGCGCAGATTTTTGGTTTCTTCAAACACTTTCAATTGCCTGTCGGCACCCGTGCCTTCATCCATCATACGGCTCACATGATTCACAGCGTGGCGGCTGCCGAGATGGTCAACAACATCATCTACAAAATCCAGCAGTTCGTAAATCAACACCCTTGTGTTCGATTCTTCTTCTTTTCCAAAATCAATCATACGGCCATCAATTCCGTATCGGCTGGCGCGCCATTTATTTTCGTTTATCAGTGCCCGTGAGTATTGAATAAAGTTGAGATTCTGACTTCTCAGTTTATAAATCTTGGCGCAAATGCCCTGGAACAAAGCGGCTATTGCAATGGTTTCATGAACGGTCATCGGCACATCGCAGATCCTGAACTCAACCGTATTAAAGAACGGATGTACGCGCAGGTCCCACCAGATCTTTTTTGCGTTATCAATACAATTTGTTTTGACAAGCAGTTTAATAAATTTATCGTAGGCTTCGATGCTTTCAAACGTTTCTGGTATCCCCGTGCGAGGGAACTTATCAAATACCTTGGTGCGAAACGATTTATAACCGGTACTGCGACCTTCCCAGAAAGGAGAGTTGGTGCTTAATGCAAAAATATGCGGCAGAAAGTAACGGGTTGAATTGGCAATATGATTGGCCATCTCGCGTGTTTCCATGCCCACATGCACATGCAAACCAAAGATCAGGTTACTTCTGGCAGCTTCCTGCAGCTCGTTCACAATTTCACTATACCGGATATGATCTGTGATTAATTGGCTTTCCCAATGACTGAACGGATGTGTGCCTGATGCACCGACCCATAAACCCAAATCACCTGCTATACCAGAAATAGTTTTTCGTAAAAATGAAACATCGTTAAATGCCTCGTCGATATTCTGACAGATGTCTGTACCGACCTCTACCACAGCCTGGTGCATTTCGGCTTTTACTTTGTCTTTGATGACCTTCTGGCCCTCGGTAACAATCTTTTGATTATGGCTTTTGAGTTCCCTGGTTTCAGGATCTACCACCATATATTCTTCCTCGATGCCGAGGGTAAAATTTTTATAATTGATATTTGCCATTAACTTGGTTGGAAGGGTTGCTGGTATTGGTTTTACCGGTTCAGATCAAAGGATTTCCTGCGCTTGCATGCCTGATATATTTGCCCCAGGTAAGATTGTCCTGCCCTGGTTTGTGTGCCATCGCTTTTTCAATAGCAAAATTTGCGGCCGTTTCAACTACCCAGGCAAAGTTGTCTTCACCAACGCTTGCGAGGTCGGCATCCGGAGCCGGGTTGCAAAAGTCGATTGCGTAAGGTATGCCATCACGCAAAGCAAGCTCAACCGTGTTGAAGTCATAACCGAGATAGTGATTGATACGCAGCACCACGTCCTCCATTTGTTTCAATTTCTCTGCGGTTGGTTTGAAATCACTGGCATATCGTAAATGATGGGGGTTGCGGGGCTCATAAGGCATGATGCGTACATCTTTCCCCCCGATACAATAACAACGGTAATATTCTTCAAAGATGATTTCTTCCTGCAACATCATCACAAGTTGACCCGTTTCACGGTGTTTCTGGTAGAAGTCTTCTATCGAATCAAGCCGGTAAACATTTTTCCATCCACCACCGGCAAATGGTTTCATGTATGCAGGAAATCCAACATAATCAAAAATGGCTTTCCAGTCTAAAGGATATGCGAGATTTGAAAAGGATTCATCAGTAGTATCAACCGGCAGTTCAAAAGATGGCAGGATCACTGTTTTCGGAACCGGAACACCAATCTTTACAGCAAGGGCATTATTGAAAAACTTTTCGTCTGCACTCCACCAGAACGGATTGTTGATAACGGCAGTTCCGCAGATGGCGGCGTTTTTCAGCGCCGCGCGATAGAATGGTACGTCCTGCGAGATACGGTCAAAGATCACAGCATATTCATCATCCATTCCCTGGATCACTTTATCGATTCTTACGGGTTCGGCGAGAATACCATCGATCCCTTTGCTATTGATCTTCTCAATCAGCGCCATCGGAAAACTTCTTTCCTTACCGAATAAAACGCCGATTTTCTTCATATAGACTTTTTTAAATGTTGTTTCCAAATTTATCGGAACGCTATTGAAAAAACAAATGTATATGAAGGATGTGCATCAACTGCAAGTTGTACTTTCGGGGTTCATGTATCAAACCCTCATGCCCACTATTGAAGCTTTTACCCTTGAGTCCGTTTTTCTTAACCGCGGGGTCAGGCTGGATATTTACCAGTTCACTAAAGAAGCGGTACCAGCCGATTGTGATCTGATACTGTTTAATGATGGACAGGATCTTGCCACCATGCAGTTTGCTGAGATTGTTCAAAGGGTTGATGTCGAGACACCGCTGAAACCATTTATCTGCGTTGGCATTCATTGTGGCGATGACCGGATGAACGAATATGGAACGGTGAGTGCGGCAGATTACCAGGGCAGGGGAGCAAAGGCACCACAATACGAGCAGTTTATTATCAAAGAACTGCTACCCTTTGTCAATGAAAAATTAAAAACCGATGGGTTTAACACATATGCTTTTGCCGGTTTTTCACTTGGTGGGTTAAACGCAGTTGACAATGCATGGAATCACCCGGAAATTTTTTCACGAGCGGTGGCCTTTTCCGGTTCATTTTGGTGGCGCTCGAAATCGAAGGATGCACCTGATTATTCGGAAAAGACCGACCGGCTGATGCACAGACAAATTCGGAACAGCCGGCCCCGGCCGGGCATGAAGTTCTTCTTCCAGTGTGGTACAAAAGATGAGAAAGAGGACCGTAACAAAAATGGTGTGATCGATTCCATTGATGATACCATCGACCTGATGAAAGAATTATTGCTTAAAGGATATCTGGAAGGTCGTGACTTTGCTTATTTGCAGATTCAGGATGGCCGGCACGATGTTGCCACCTGGGCAAGGGCGATTCCAGCGTTTTTGCGTTGGGGTTACAGCGCCCGGTAATGGTTTTTATTTATAATTTTTTATTTCTATGTATGGGTGGGCTTTCCTATCTGCGAATGCCGTATTTTTTCAGTCACAAACCAACACTGACTCAAAAACCCCAGCGTGACCCGATCCTTATTGTTCAGCTTCCTGGCATTTGCTGCTTTTCAACGTTCAAATGCCCAGTTTCCTTCACTGGAGGCACATACCGTTAGTAGTATTCAAACGGTTACTTTACCTTATTCAAAATCCTCCGGGAAAGGAAAAAACAAAACGGAAGTGCCGCCGTGGATCATTCCCGGCGGGTTGCGCTCGTACTTTTTTGTCGACGGCAGCGATACCTATATCTGGTCCTCATCTTCTTCGCTTGTACATGACAAAAGTCTCGATCTGAATAACGCCGACGGACCAACGCTTGCTTCCGCAAGTTATATTCATTCCCCTGGCTATCACCCCGATCTGAAGATCAATAACTGGAAAAGGAATTATCATGCTATCTATAGTGCCGAGTACATCAACCATCCTTTACAAGGGCCGGTTTCACTAGGTTTCCTGCACAGTGAAAACAAAAACCAGGTGGAAGGTAAAACACGTAATGGTTATGCCAACCTTTATCAGAACACTATTCAGTCTAACGTACCCATCAACCTGGCAAATCATGAAACTTACTCCGGCGGTACCCCTTTCATAGAAGGGTGGACGGCATATAACGCAATGATCACAGCAGCATGGATAGGTAATTATGCCGGAACCAACTGGGGCCAGGAATTATTTACCAACGAACTTGGACCGATCGCCTGGCCATCGACGGGATATGTAACTGCTGATGGTGTTAAATGCACGAGTGGACTGAAACATCCATCTTCAATTATCCATGACGGTTATGTGTATGTGTTTTTTTCAGATGGCGGACCATACGGTAACAATATTCCGTGGGAGCAGGGCAGGCTCGAGGGCATAAAGGTTGTACGCGCGCCGGTCAGTCAGTCGCTGGATCCACAGGCTTACACCGTGTTTTACAAAGATTCAGTTGGGAACGATATCTGGTTGCCGGCTTTGCCGGCTGGTTTTACCAAAGAAACCATGCTTGATTATGTTGCGGTCCGCGGTCCGCAATCAACAGACATCATGAACGATCAGGCAGGCACTTCACAGCATATCCGTTTCAGCGTGGCGCGTGTTAGAAACAAAAACTATTTCATCGGGGTAGAAGAATATATTGATATAGCGGATGCAATGAAGTTTAAGGTAGCACTGCGTTTTTCATATGATCTCATCAACTGGGGCGACCGTTCGCTGGTGGTAGCCGAAGCAGCAGACTGGGACAAAACGCAAATGAATTATCCTATTTTTCTTGATAAAGAGGGTTGGACAAATACCGAAATCGACCTGGATGATTTTTACATACTCGGCACCAACACATCCCCTCAAAAACATGTAAATAAAATTCGGCTTCGTGCAGCGGCTAATACAACGCAACTCGCTATGACAGTTACGGATGCCAGTCTCAACCGTGCGGTTTCAAGTCTTGTGTATCCCAATCCCACTTACGGTTCGTTCCGCGTAACGTATACAGTAGATGAGCCATCACGGGTGCGCATATCCCTGCGGGATCTTTCGGGGAGAACGATTGCTCAGTTAGGTAATCATCTTCGCAATAATGGCAGATACACTGAGGCTGTCAATATTGGTATGTATCCTGCCGGTATGTATTTTGTTGAAGTTGCTACCAATCAGCGAAACAGGTTATTTAAAATAGTTAAGTTTTAGACCCGGAGATTAAAAGGGAAGCCGCGAGAGTCTTCTGAATCAAAAATGTTTCCTCTCTGCATTTGTGCTAAATGATAAAAAAAAGCAGCCCGGGAAACCGGGCTGCTTTTTTTTATCTGGTTCTGATAATTGATTAGAAGATATAACGTAAACCAACCTGCATGCTCCAGGTATTTCTCACATCAAACCAGGTACGGTATGGTGTGTCGGGAAGCACTCTTTTGCCAGAAGCATCGTTGATGCTGATCATGTTGAAGCTTGGGACACCGTCTGGTGTTACAGAAGCAACGTTCAGCAAAGCATAGTTGAATGATGAACCGCTGTTCAGTTCTTTACGAAGACCCCAGTCGTTGTTGAGGAAATTACCAACGTTCAGGATATCAAGACTCAACTGGAGACTATGACGTCTTGTGCCGATGTTAGTGAAGATGTCCTGCAATAAACGGAAGTCAAAACGGTGTTGCCATGGCAGTAAACCAGAGTTACGTTCAACATATCCGCCTTTTGCATCCTTCAGTTGTTTGGTGTTATTAACCAGTCTTTCGTAAGCTGCTCTTTGCTCGTCGGCACTGAAGGTTACACCTCCCGAGGTGAATGCAACAAAATTAAGATCCGCTGCATTTTCCGGCAGGTACAGCAAGTCGAGACTCACACCATCGCGGTTGATATCGCCATTATACGTGTAAGCAAAACGACCTGCGTTCGATCCTGTATAGAATAATGAAACTGTTGTAGCCAGATGTTTCAGGTATTCGATACGATATGAAAGATTACCCACTATACGATGAGGTACTCCGAATTGTGAAGTACTCAGGTATTGTTCGTTAGGATCGTTGATAGAGTAGTTGTTAGACCAGGCTGAGTTAGCCGCAGATCCGGGGTTGCCTGTGATGTCTTTGGCTTTGGTGAAGTTGTAGAACACCGAACCATAGAAACCTTTGCGGTAAGGCAATGTTACACCTGCAGTGATTGTGGCAGAGTAACCCTTGTTGCTGTTGCTCAACACCGGCGCAATTGCTCCTGTAGCCGTGTTATAGGTTGCGTTGGCAGCATTCACCCAGAAATCACGGTTATCACCTGAATAATTCAGTGTACTTGGCGCAGGCAAACGATTTGCGTTGAACTGGTACACCGATTTGATGTCTTTAGAGAAAAGCAGGTCCACGCTCGCGATCAGGGCCGTTCCGGGGATTTTATAATCAGCACCTACATTGCTTCTCCAGATCTGTGGCATTCTGAACTCAGGATCAATCAGCGCAACCGTTGAAGGAGCTCTAGTACCTGCTGAGGTAGGGAAGGCATTTGGTAGTGCTTTTACCCAATACATCGGGTCAGCTTCAAGTCTTGTGATCTGTGCAAGTGTTGTATTATTCACGGGCTCAAACGTGTTTTGTAACACACCAGAGTTAGACGGCTGGTTAGTGAACCATACAAATGGAACCAGACCGGTGAAGATACCGGTACCTCCACGCAATTGCAGGCTGCGGTTACCAAACACATCCCAGTTAAAACCAACACGTGGTGATAACAGTATTCTTGACTTGGGCCAGCTTGCTGATGGATAGGTAGTCTGCTGACCATCCTTATTCAACAATCTCAGTGTATCGATACTTGGGTTTCTTAATGGTTCATCAAAATACAATGGCAGATCGGCACGGAGACCAACAGTTACATTGAACTTTTCGTTGACAGTGATCTTATCCTGGATATAGGCACCGGCCATACCAAAACGAAGTTTCGCCCAGGTATCATTCTGGTAAGGATAAGTAACCCCATAAACGTCAGGAGCGCCACCTGCAAGAAATTTTGCGAGGGTATTGTAGCGGTAGTAGCTTGTTCCAAGACGAACATAACTGTTGTCAAAACCCATTGATTCAAAACTAACACCACCGGTAATGAGGTGTTTGCCGCTTGAGTAAGTAACGTTGTCAATAACGGTGAAGTTTTTGTTCTTCAAACCATTGTTATAAGAAAACAACTCAGTTCCAAAAGTGATATAGTTCTGACCTCCCTGCCAGATATCAACAAAAGGAAACAATTCACCCGGGGTTGAGCGGATCGATTCGATATCTGTAAAAGTTGCAAGCAACTGGTTAGATAACTTGTTAGAGAAGTTACTGTTTAACTCAGCAGTTGCGGAACGCACAGTATTCTTTTGCTGGTAGTTCGCATTTTCAAAAGCAATGGACGCAGAGCTGATACGGTTAACGCCGGAACGAGGGTTTGGCCCGGAGTTATTATTAGTACCCTGGTCGCTTGTTCCGATCACCTGGTTATAACGAACAGTGAATTTATGTTTGTCGTTGATGTTCCAGTCGAGGCGGATCAAAAACTTTTCATCTTTATTTTCAAAGTTGTTGGCATAGTTCTCATATCTGCCCGGATCGTAATTATAGGTGTTTTTCAGATAAGCACTCACCGCTTCCAGATCAGCTACTGTGGGTTCTGCCTCATTTGGTGCACCTGTTCCGCGGTTGGCTATCCATGGGTTACCAGCATAAGTGTAGGTTGTGTTCTCATAGTTACCAAAGAAAAACAACTTGTTTTTGATGATTGGTCCACCGAAGCTGGCGCCGTACACCACGTTTTTGGCCTGGCGGCTGGCTTCAGAGAATTTTACATCATTGATCTCTTTACCGTTCATATTCTTACGGTAGAAAGTATAAGCCGTTCCGTGAAACTCGTTGGTACCGCTTTTTGTAACTGCGTTTACGCCAGCACCCGTGAAACCACTTTGACGAACATCGTATGGAGCAATGTTCACCTGTACTTCCTGTACCGCATCCAGAGAGATTGGCTGAGCATCACCACCCGGAAGGAGATCACTGCTTAAACCGAAAGCATTGTTGAAGTTCGCACCGTCTACTTTCACACTGTTCATCCTGTTGTCGCGGCCACCAAAACTGGTTCCGTCGGCCTGGGGAGTAAGACGGGTGAAGTCGGTTAAACTCCGTGAAATGGTGGGAAGTGTGGTAAGCTGGCGGGCGTTAATGTTGGTGCTGGCACCTGTACGTTCGCGGTTTAGCAGCGAATTTCTTCCTGCAGATACCACGGTAACGGCCGACAATTGCTCGTCGGAGCCAGTCATTTTTTCGTTGATCACGTAAGTTTCACCAAGGTTGAGCTGGATGTCTTCCAGCGTGATGGTGTTAAAACCTACAAAAGTCACTTCGATACGGTAGGGTCCGCCCGGGCGCATACCCTGGATAGCAAATGTACCGGCCGCGTTTGCGAGCGAATTGTACACTGTACCCGAGGGAACGTGAGTAGCCTTAACCGATGCACCCTGCAGGGCCGCGCCCTTGTTGTCCTGGATCGTTCCGCTCAAACCCGAGGTGGTAACCTGGGCAGCGAGCGCCAACGGAAGACAGAGCACGAGCCATAATCTTAAAATTTTCGAAAGCATGTGTTTTGGAGTTTTTGTTTGGGAATAAAACATAAGTCAGTTTGGTTCAATTTGTTTTCAAGCGTAACGGTGTATAAAAAAGCAAATAAAGACCGATTTGATATTATCTGATATTACCAAATGATGATCTTTTGATCATACATCCGGGCTTCCTAAAGGGAGGTCAGCACCGCGACAGCGCGGGTCAGTCATGTTGGCAAGAAAACGTATAACAGGAGGTCTTTCAGGACATGGTTTCGGGCGCAAAAGTAAACGAAATCTTAAACTTTTGCTCATTCTTCAGCAAATAAATTTCACAGGTTATACACAACGCTATGCTGCGCCGGGTAAGGGTTTCAGCTTATTTAGAAAGATGTTTAAATAGCTTCTTTTTATCATGAGTTATTCTAATAAAAACTGTGGAAGTTCCCGCCGCATCGGTAATAAAAGGCTGCTTTCTTGCAAGTTATCAAATCACCGCTCCGCCAGCGCTTTGAGACGGGTATTACAAGAGGTGCTTAAATATGTTATTTTTGCAGTTCAATTCATGTAATAAATATATATGCTGGATCCTATAGAGAATGCGATTGAAGACATCCGCAACGGTAAGATGGTGATTGTGGTTGACGATGAGGACCGTGAGAATGAAGGTGATTTTGTAACAGCAGCTTCCAATATAACACCCGAGATGGTGAATTTTATGAGTCTGCATGGTCGGGGCCTGATCTGTGTGCCCCTCGTGGAGGATCGTTGTGAAGAACTGGAGCTGACTTTGATGGTTAATAATAATACGGCACTGCACGAAACGGCATTCACCGTTTCAGTGGATCTGCTGGGGCACGGCTGTACCACCGGCATTTCTGCCCATGACCGGGCAAAAACGATCCGTGCATTGGTTGATCCGCTCACAACGCCGGCTGATCTGGGTCGCCCGGGTCATATATTCCCCCTGAAAGCAAAAAAAGGCGGGGTTTTAAGACGTGCCGGTCACACTGAAGCAACCATCGATCTTGCACGGCTGGCAGGTTTCGCACCGGCAGGGGTATTGGTGGAAATCATGAACGAAGATGGCTCGATGGCCCGTCTGCCCGAATTAAAAAAGATTGCAGAAAAGTTCCAGTTGAGTCTTATCTCGATCAAGGACCTGATTGAATACAGGCTTAAAAGTGATACACTGATCGATGAAATTGTTCGTGTTGATATGCCAACTGAATTTGGCCATTTTCAATTGGTGGCCTTTAGTGAAAAAAATACCAGCAATGAACATCTTGCCCTTATAAAAGGTACCTGGGAAAAAGATGAACCCGTAATGGTTCGTGTTCATTCGTCCTGCTTCACCGGTGATATTCTTGGTTCATTGCGTTGTGATTGTGGAGATCAGTTACATGCTGCCATGCAGATGGTTGAAAAAGAAGGCAAGGGTGCTATCTTATATATGAACCAGGAGGGCAGGGGTATTGGTCTTTTAAACAAGCTTAAAGCTTACAAACTGCAGGAAAACGGCATGGATACGGTTGAGGCCAACCTGCATCTTGGTTTCCCGATGGACAAACGCGATTACGGTATTGGCGCCCAGATGTTGCGTCATCTTGGGATCACCAAACTGAGACTCATGAGCAACAATCCCAAAAAACGCGCGGGGCTGCTTGGTTATGGATTGGAAATTGTTGAAGCTATCCCGATTGAAATGCCGCCAAACGCTCACAACCGGAAATATCTTACTACCAAACGTGATAAGTTGGGTCATGAAATTCTGAAAGGATTGTAAAATATTTCTACGAGTTCATCCCGCTAAAGTCATCGTTGGCTAGTTGGTTGCTGCCACAGTGGTGTCCTGCCGCACCTGGTCGGGCGCTACGATTGGAGGCGGATTCTTTTTACGGCTACCTCTCCATAACTCTGATATTCTATCAAATTCTCTGCGGTATGAAATACTTGCACCAGAACGGTTTTGTCTTGCCCCACCACCGCTGAGGTAATTATAAGAATCGCGATAGAAAAATG
This sequence comes from Bacteroidota bacterium, assembly GCA_023416995.1. Classification (GTDB taxonomy): domain Bacteria; phylum Bacteroidota; class Bacteroidia; order Chitinophagales; family Chitinophagaceae; genus DATHKG01. The sequence continues at coordinate 8,657 of JAEZGI010000014.1, read as the reverse complement.
TAAGCAATAACTTCCCATCCGGGCGAATCTTCCACTCTGCTGTGATGTCTGGCAAGAACTGCAGATTCCTGGTTGCCTGTACCTGCTGGGAAGTAAGACCAAAATCAAGCGCGCTTCCGAAGGTGAAAGTGAGGCGTTCATTTAAAAGACTGTAACCAAAAGAAAAGTTCAGATTGGTACGGTCAATATTCAGACTGTTCGTATTGGAGGCAATAAAGTTCGATCCATTGTATAATTGCGCATTGAAGTTGACCTGTAAACTTTTATCATTAAAGATCTTCTGGAACGCATTTGAGAACTGGTTGCTCAAAGTATTTGATAACACACCTGAGATGGTATTCACCACAATGCCCTCAAATGCGGTGTTGGCGAGACTTCCCTGGCTTTGGGTAGATACCGGGCCGAATGTGTTCAACACAATCAGGAAAGCCACCTGTTTGTTTAACTCATTTTCATCGTTTTGAATGCTTTGAAGCACCAGTGCCGCGCCAGGGTCATTGGCCAGTGGGCTACCACTTGGCAATTCAATTCTGAAAGCGATGTCAGGGTGGGTCAGTTTTTCTGTAAGGTTTGCCACTACAAGTACCTTACCACGGTACTGGCGAACATTGCTGTTGAGACTACTGCTTAAGGCTGAACGCAGATCACTGAAGCGAACATTTTCTGCCTCATATTCTGCTTCTACCTTGATTGTTGCATCTCCCGGATCACCGGTCCATGATATATAGTTTCCAACGCCTTCGCGTAACCGAAATGGTTTCTGAAGAAATGACTGGAAGTTGAAGTTGTAATTTCCGCGGTCGATATCATATCGCCCCAGGATAGTGAAGTCGCTTGAAGTGCCCGCACGGATCTGCAGGTTGCCATGCCCGGTAGCCTTGATGATATCACCCGTAAGTTCATCCAGTATCACATACATGTTGGCATAGTTGTTAGCAGTAACATCGAGCAACACGTTCAGGTTGCTGCCAACCCCTGAGTATTGCTGCTGCATTTCTTTACCATAAACCTTCCAGGTAAGAAAATCTGCCGTGCCGCTTTCCCTTCCCGTGTTCATGTTGATGTAAAGATTCGAACTATCGGCCGGCTCACCTTTGATGCGCATCTCCATGTTTTCCATTGGTCCCTTCAAGGTCATGTTAACCTTTGCAAATACACTACCGTAGAAAGGATCTTCACCGGTGTTTTTTGTTGCCAGCACCTCAAGTTTGTTGGTATTGAGCGCAAAATCGAAGAACATTTCTTTCCAGTTCTCATGTTTCAGTACGCCACGTGTTAATTGGGCGGTGTTGTTGAAATCATCGCGTAAGGTGAAGTTGCCGAAATCGATCTGGCCATCCTGCAGATCAACGGATGCTTCTGGTATATGATACAAAACATTGGTATAATCAACCCTTAACCTGCCATCCCGCAAATCCAGTTTTCCAAGATATTTCAGTTTGTCGGGCGGACCGGTGATTCGCAGGGTTCCTTTTGTGTATCCGTCCACCTCGCTGAACACGCCAGATAGGTATTGCCGCAACATGCTGATGCGGGTATCTTTAAAGAAGTCACTGTTGATGTATAACTCATCACCCTCAGTGCTGTCGGCAAGTGTGTAGGCACCATTTATATCAAAATAATAATCTTTGTTATCGGAATATGCTTTGAAATTGATTTCGTTCGCACTTTTGGTATAGTTGGCTGTGAGTTGCAGTTTGCCGATAGAATCGTCATCGAGCAGGAACTGGTCGGCATCTGCTTTCAGATCAACATGCAGTTTACCAAACGGATCCACCACATCTACAGTTCCGGTAAACAATCCTTCGAGCCGGTTTGATTTTATAAAAAACGGTGTGAAGTCACCAATGTTGATTTTTGTAAGGTCAACCTTAATGTCATTTGTATTGCCAATATCAGATGGCATGGTCGTGATCATCACCTGTTGATCACCGTTATATATTTTTACACCATCGGCCGATATGATCTCTTCACTTAATACAAGCTCGCCGTTTTTTTCTATCGTCCAGTTTTTTCCATTTACATCAAAATTGGATTCATTAAACAACACGCGCACGCCTTTTGGAAGGGTCTGAAGTTTAGCCGAAAGATTGGCTGAGTTCAGGGTTTGATTGGCGCTGGTGGTTATATTGATGTCGGAAAGATCGTTTGATGAGTTGATGGTAATGGCGGTTCCGGGAAAATGCAGGCTGTCATTAAAATAGATATCTGCAATATTGGTTTCAATACCCAGTTTGTCGAGATCACCGTTTCCTTTTAGCAGCAGGTTGTAGAACGCAATGTTTTTGTAATTGAACTGCGGGATTTCTGCATTAAGATCCAGCAGGTTTTCTTTTGTATTTATGCGACCCGTAATGGTGCTGAAGTTGAAGCCATGAAAATCATCTGTTACGAACTGCAGGTATTCATCAACCTGTTTGGTGGTGATAACAAAACTGAAGTTTTCATTTGTTGTTAGTACTCTTCTTTTTTGAATGTATGCCGGGTAATATTTACTAAGGAAAGTGCGGAACGCTTCGGGCAGGTCCTTGATGGAAAACTCACCGACCAATGCTGCATCAAATTCATTACTCACAGCGGTAATCACCTTATTGTTATCCATCATCTGCGATTCGAGATGCAGTGAATCGAACGACATTTTTTTACCGTTCTTATAGATAGAAGCTTCAAAGATTCTTGCCGTGCCCAGGAAGTTGTCGATATTATCACCACTGAAATCAAAACGGAACTTCCCGTTGAAATCGATATTGTCTTTTGATATGTTCAGCTTACGAAGGTCGGCTTTGGCAATAGTGGCATCGAAGTCGAATTCAGGAATGTTTTTACCGAAGTCTATCAGACCGTTTAAACTTGCGTCAAGATTGGGATCATTTGAAGTGATTTCACCATTAAACAATCTTTTGGCGACCTTACCTTTTACATTCACATTGTGATAGGTATAACCGTTGAACTCAAGCGACTGAACATCGCCATCAAGCTGGGCATTCAATGAACTTGCATTCATCCCACGGCCATTGATCTTTCCAAGAAAACTGAGTTTGCCCAACTGGCGAACGTTTACAAACCTGCCGATGTCAAAATCATTGATACGAATATTTCCCGAATAAGAGGATGGACCAATATCAGGCAATTTCATGTTTACATCGCTTACCACGGTACCAAGGTTTGTCTGAATGGTACCATAAGTCACAAAGTCGCTGATAAAGCCGGTGAATACGCCTTTGAATTTGAGGTATGATAGTTCTTTTAAAGCGGGTTGTTCTATTCCTTTCAGACCAGGAATCAATGTTACCGCATCGGGGTAGGTGGTGCGGAAATCGTTTGCTGTAAAGTCAATATATGTTTTTTCAATATCAGGCAGACCTTTTAATGAAAGGCTCCCTGTGAGATAACTGTCTTTGCCGGCTTCGATCACGACGTTACGCGCAGACAGGTTATCTACTGAACCAGAGGCGCGGCCCTTGATACGGAGATTTTTGTTCCAGTCTTTCAGTGCAGGTGCGAAGTAGGCTATATCATCGCTGTGGATCACTGCATCTTTGAAATCAGCTTCCATTCTTACGCTGGAGACATAGTTTTGCATGTCTTCAAATGATTCATACCGCATTGCATAGAAGTTGCGTAACCTGCTTTTTGCAGTGCGGAGATCCAGGTTGTGAAACTCCATTGCTTCGGGATGCATTTTCATATCCGCGAGCAGTCGTTTCACTTCGAAACCACTTCTTTCTTTGGTAGCGAGATTAATCTTCGCTTTGATGGAATCATTGTGCCACCAGACATTATCGAACCTGGCATTGATATCTCCGAAGTTGATATGCGCAGCATCAAAGTAGGTGTATAGGTCACGCTCGACATACTGGTCGCTTTTGAAGTCGCCTTCATTGATGGTGATGCGGGTAATTCTAACGTCCCAGCCTGCAGGGTTCCAGCGTAACCGCGTGCTGTCTGGTATGAATGGTATTTGTTTGGGGCGAAGTGAATCGGGTCGGTTGCCCGTGTAATTATATATTGCGAAGTTGGGCCGGTCGAGGTTGATGTTCCGGATGCGCACTACTTTTTTGGCTACGTCAAAGGCATCGGCATCGAGGTTGAGCGCACGGATATCAAAAGACATATCTTCTCCGCGCCAGCCATCGGATTGCAACAGGCGAATGTTTGATAGTTCGACCTTGCGGATGGCAAGATCAATTGAGGTGGTATCTTTCGATTTAACGGGGCTGCTGAAAAAATCGACCAGGAAGCCGTAGTTCCAGACTGAATCAGTGCGGCGGAGATTTATAGTAGCGTCGGTAAGCCCGATATAACTGAGGTTGATATTATCTTTCAGGAAGAACCAGTCGTTGATGTTCACTTTCACGAGGCCCGCATAAAGCAAAGTATCTTTTTGCTGATCCTCTACGAGGGTGCCCTCGAGGAGCATTTTATTGAAGAAAGTAAAATCGACCTTTTTCACACGGACGGTAGTTCCAAGTGATTTGGATAACCGGTTGGTGACCTGTTTAACCAGCCAGGTCTGAACCGGGCTGGTTTGTATAGCCAGCCACGCCAGTAACACAACAGCGATCAGTACGAGTACCGTCGTGCGTAGTATTTTCCAAAACTTTCTCAGGTTCTATTGATTGCGTGTAAAAATAGCAAATGATTGCTTCAATAAATATTGATAATTAATGTAATCTGTGAACTTTAGCTTTTTGTTGATCGCATACAGCCCGTTTGAATTTCCTGAAGCGGGAAAGTTTAAATTGTGCTTCTAATTTTATTATATGTTCCATAGCCGTTTCGTGATTCCCTTTTTGATTATCCAGTTGGTCTTTTGCCAGTCTCTGCTTGCGCAGAAAGCAAAACCCGTGCTGGTTATTCATGGAGGTGCAGGTACCATTTTAAAATCGCAGATGACGCCGGAGCTGGAGAAGCAATATTTGGCAGGAATGGAGGAGGCGCTTAAAAAGGGTTATGCAATATTAAGTTCGGGCGGCACTTCGCTGGATGCGGTGCAGGCAGCGGTGATGGTGCTTGAGGATAATCCGCTTTTCAATGCGGGGAAAGGAGCCGTTTTTACAAATGAGGGTAAAAACGAACTGGACGCGGCGATTATGAGTGGTATAAATCTCCGGGCGGGTTCAGTCGCGGGCGTTACCACGATCCGCAATCCTGTAACGGCGGCGCGGGCGGTGATGGAGAAAAGCGGGCACGTGATGATGGTGGGTGCCGGTGCCGAAAAGTTTGCCGCTATGAACGGGATAAAGATTGTTGATCCTTCTTATTTCCATACAGATGGTCGCTGGCGGAGTTTACAGCGGATGCGTCGCGATGATTCGCTCAAATCTCAGCAGGAAAACAGCACCAGTCTATTCCTGGGGGAGTTCGAAGGTGAAAGCCGCCGGCGGGCGATGACCGTTTTGTATCCGACCTATTCAGATCCGGCCGATCAAAACTGGAAATATGGTACCGTTGGCGCCGTTGCGCTTGATGCGGAAGGTAACCTGGCTGCAGCTACCAGCACGGGTGGTATGAGTAATAAAAAATATGGCAGGGTGGGTGATGCTCCTTTGATAGGGATCGGCACTTATGCCAACAATACCACTTGTGCCATTAGTTGTACAGGTTGGGGAGAATATTTTATTCGCCTGGCTATGGCTAAAACCATCAGTGATATGATGGAGTTTGGAAAGATGCCTTTGCAACAGGCTGCAGCGGAAATGGTGATGAAGAGGTTACCGGCTTTGGGTAATACGGAAAATGTAGTTGCCGATGGCGGATTGATTGCTGTTGATAAAAACGGTAACATCACCATGCCGTTTAACTCCGCCGGTATGTATCGCGGTTATATCGATAAAAACGGGAAGATGGTTTTGAAGATTTACAAAGACTAAAGATCTACATCACTTAAAAGCAGGAACTCAGGTTGTTCATCGGTGAGTAGGATGGAAAGTACATCATATTGTATCAGTTTCCATCCGGGATTTTTGTAAAGAAATGCGGCTCCCGCTGCTGTCAGCATTTTGAGTTTTCGATAGCCAACACTTTCTTCGGGATAGCCAAATTCAAGCGTGGTGCGGGTTTTCACCTCTATGATATGCACCACGCCATCTTTACCGGCAATGATATCTATCTCTGCACGTTTGTGTCGCCAGTTGCGATGCAGAATTTCAAAACCCAGGGCAATAAGATAATTGACGGCCAGTTCTTCACCTTTTTTCCCGGTACCATGCAGATCACTCATCGTGCTATTGTTGTATTATTGCGACTTAAATCGAACCATGAAAAAAACAGGAAGTATTTACAGACTGGAAGGAAGGATACAACACTATGCATGGGGCGGATACGAGTTTTTGCCAGCCCTGTTACAGGTGCCGAATGTGGGCAATAAACCTTTCGCAGAATACTGGATGGGTGCTCATACAAATGCTCCTTCTCTTGTATTGATGGATGATGGCAGCACGGTAAAACTGGATGCCATGATTGCGGGCGACGCGAAGCGTTTGCTGGGTGGTTTGACGGCCACACGTTTTGGAAGATTGCCATATCTGTTTAAGATTTTGGATGTGCGCGATATGTTGTCGATTCAGGTGCATCCCACACGCAAAGATGCCCTGATTGCCTACGAGCTTGAAAACGCCAGTGAGATAGCACTTGATGACCCGCGTCGGAATTATAAAGACGACAATCATAAGCCGGAATTAATGTATGCCCTTAGTAATTTCTGGTTATTACATGGTTTTAAAACGCCAGAAAAACTGCAGCGCATCATAAATGCTACACCTGAGCTCGAATTTTTATGGTCCGTCTATGAAGAAGGTGGGTACGGCGAGTTGTACCGTTATGTAATGGAGTTGGATCAGGAACATGTTAATACCCGTCTGCAGCCTTTGCTTGACCGTATCGTGCCATTATATGAGAAGGGAATGCTGACAAGAGATGATGAGAATTTCTGGGCCGCCAGGGCAGCGCTTACTTTTAATGAGGGTTCGCGGATTGACAGGGGTATTTTTTCGGTTTACATTTTTAATCTTGTGCATTTGAAACCTGGCGAGGCGATCTTCCAGGATGCCGGTTTACCGCATGCTTACCTTGAAGGACAGAACGTCGAGATCATGGCAAACTCTGATAATGTGCTTCGGGGTGGTTTAACTCCAAAACACATTGATGTGCCGGAATTACTTAAACATGTGAAGTGTGAACCTCTTGTTCCTTCAGTGATTCTGGGGATACCTTCCAATCATGCCGGGGAAGAGATTTTCCTGACACCGGTGGCCGATTTCGAGTTGAGGGCCATCCACCTGTCGGCGGGTGAATCCACTATTATATATACACATACTACTGACATCTTTTTTGTTTATTCAGGAAGCGTGCATGTGAGTGAAAGTGAGGCCCATTTTGAGAGAGAGGCTGGTGAGGCGTTTATGGGGGTGAGTGGTACAGGCATCCGCCTTGAGTCGGAAGTGGGTACAACCATTTATCGTGCAACGGTGCCCGCCGGTTGATTTGTCGGGTATTTAATATATTTTTGCGGGCTGATGCCTGTCTGAAACATCGGCAAAGCTTCAAACTAAAAAAAACTGACGGATGAAACTGAACAAGACATTACTCTGGACCTTTATTGCGATGGTTCTTGTGGCCGCTGTATACCGGGCCATTCCTGGCAGACCATTTGGCTTTGCGCCGCAAATGGCTCTTGCGCTTTTTGGTGGTGCCATGATACGCGACAAAAAATGGGCATTCGCATTGCCTTTGTTTTCGCTCTTTATTTCTGATCTTATATATCACTTGTTATTTATTACCGGTGTTACTGATATACAGGGGTTATATGCTTACCAGATTCCAATGTATCTCTGCTATATAGCGATCACTTTGTTTGGTTTCCTTATGAAACGTGTAAACTTTTTGAACGTGGCATTTTTTGGAACCGCGGGTTCAGTGATTTTCTTCCTGCTTTCCAATTTATTGGTTCTGATAGGGGGTTTTGGTTTTGCAAGACCAAAAACATTTGAAGGTTTGATGTTGTGTTACCAGGATGCTTTGGTGTTTTATCGCGACTATGGCGTGATCAACGGATTTTACGGTAACGTGTTGATCGGCGACCTGTTTTTTACCGCACTGATCTTTGGTGGATACTATCTCGTGCAAAAAACATTGCATCTGAAACCAGTTGGTTTGCGGACCGCTAACTAAATAAGTGTTCATATTGTATAAAAGGAGCCATCTGTTAAGATGGCTTTTTTGTTTAGGTGGCTTTTTTGTTAAGATGGTTTTTTGTTAAGATGGTTTTTTTGTTGAGATGACTTTTTTGTTGAGATGACTTTTTTGTTAGGAGGGTTGTTTCTTTAGGAGAGCACCCGTTTTGAGAAACTTCCGATACTATTTTGTTCCGAACAAGACTTGTTGCCTTTCCCTCCACCTCATTGCACTAGTGGTGTGGTTGTCGGCGCGATAAGGCATTCAGATTACTTTAAATCAAACACCTCGCGAAACGCCTGGCATGGTTATGCGTGGAACCAGACGCTCAATTAATTTTTAAATAACCTACCTGGATTCCGCCTTGCCGGTGGGCGGGCGGGGGTGTTGAATTTTCAGTTTTTTAAAATGAGTGACATATCACCCAAAAGGGGGCACAAATGACTGGGATCTAACCCATGTATGATATGCCAGTCATTTCA
>JAEZGI010000069.1 GCA_023416995.1 Bacteroidota bacterium | reverse complement strand
TTCCCAAAGTATCTTTCCAGGTGAAAGCCAGTGCAACGATCATTGAAACCAGCACGGTCATTCTTCCCACCCAGACCATTTGTTTTTCACCAGCATCTTTATTGAAATACTTCTTATAGATATCAAGTGTATAGATGGTTGAAATACTATTTGCTTTGCCTGCCAGGGACGCAACTATAGCCGCCGTAAGCGCCGCTATTGAAAGACCTTTAAGTCCTTGTGGCAAAAAGCTCAGAATCGCAGAGTAGGCGCCATCTTTGCTACCGTTTTCTAATTGTGGCAAATGACCATTTTTGTACAATACATAAGCCGCAATACCAGGTAACATTACAATAACCGGCATCATCAGTTTAAGGAAACCCGCGAACAGGATACCATTTCTTGCGGTTTGCAAATCTGCTCCCAGCGCGCGTTGTGTTATGTATTGATTACAACCCCAATAATTAAGGTTCACGATCCATTGACCTGCAAAATACATGGCGATACCAGGCAACACAACATATTTCTGAATATCCAGGTTGGACGAGTTGGGACCAGGCTTTTCAATAATCATATGAAAATGTTCCGGCGCATCCTGCAGCAGCATGTTGAAACCGGCAATCGCATCTTTACCGAGTCCAAAGCTTTCACTTACCATTGTAAGGGCAAGATAGGTTGTGGCAAGACCACCTATGATCAGCACCGCAACCTGTATAACATCGGTATAGCCAATCACCTTCATACCACCGAGGGTAATAAATAATGCAAATACAGCAAGTGCCACCATTAATGTATGCAGGTGTTCACCCCCTACCAGGCCGTTGATAGCAACTGCGCCGAGATATAAGATGGAAGTGAGGTTTACGAATACATACAAAAACAGCCAAAACACAGCCATGATAAGGGCAACCGTTTCATTATACCGCGTTTTTAAAAACTGCGGCATCGTATAGATCTTGTTTTTGAGGTAAACGGGCATAAAGAACACTGCGATGATGATCAGTGCAAGCGCAGCTACCCACTCGTAAGCAGATACGGCAATACCTACAAAAAATCCCTCACCGCTCATACCTATAAACTGTTCCGCAGAAATGTTTGAGGCGATCAGTGAAGCACCAATTGCCCACCAGGTGAGTGAGCCTTCAGCCAGGAAGAAGTCTTTGGTATCAGGATTAAGTTTACGTTTACGATGATAGATCCAATAGCCATAAGATGATACACCAATAAAATAGGCAATGATCACCAGGTAGTCCGACAGAACCAGGGAATTGTTCATAAGCAGCGTTAGTTAGAAAGCAGGGTTGATGATGAATATTATATGTTAGCCGTTGATTTTATAATACACTTCGTTCCATCTTAATTCATTGCGGAACGCGTTGATGTTTGTTTCCTTATCAATTACCACACATTCTATACCGGCCATTTCCGCAAAGTCGCGCATATGCGAGCTGGTTAAATTCTGGCTATAGCAGGTATGGTGTGCACCGCCTGCATAGATCCAGGCCGTACAACCCGTAGTCATGTCAGGCATTGGTTTCCATAACACACGCGCCACCGGCAGTTTTGGTAATGGTTCGATAGGCGTTACCGCTTCTACATCATTTACAAGTAACCTGAATCGGTTGCCCATATCAACAATAGATGCATTAATTGCCGGCCCGGAAGTAACGTTAAATACAAGTCTCACAGGATCGGCTTTGCCACCTATTCCAAGTGGATGTATTTCGCAATTCGGACGACCGCTCGCTATTGATTCACAGATCTCAAGCATGTGTGCGCCGAGCACAAGCCTGTTCATCGGATCAAAATGATAAGTGTAATCTTCCATAAAGGAGTTGCCTCCCTTGAGACCACTTCCCATCACTTTCATCGCCCGCACGAGTGCCGCAGTTTTCCAATCACCTTCACCACCAAAACCATATCCTGCAGCCATCAAACGTTGAACGGCTAAGCCAGGTAGCTGAGCTAATCCATGAAGATCTTCAAAGGTGTCAGTGAAGCCTTTGAAGTTGCCGTCTTCAAGGAAATAGCGAAGACCTGTTTCTATCTTTGCAGCCTCGCGCAGTGAACTATATTGAGCACCATCTTTTTTTAATGAAGCTGCAATCTCATATTGATCGTGGTAAGTTGTTACAAGATCATCTATATCCTTGTCTGACACCTGGTTGATGACATTTACAAGGTCGCCTACGCCATAGCCATTTACGGAATAACCGAACCTGAGTTCTGCTTCTACCTTATCGCCTTCAGTAACCGCTACCTGGCGCATATTATCGCCGAACCGCGCAAATTTCGCACCTTGCCAATCGTTCCAACCTGCAGCTGCGCGCGTCCAGCCGTTCAATTGATTAATAACATCACTGTCTTCCCAATGGCCGGCAACAACTCTTCGGTTTAGCCGCATACGCGTCATCATAAAACCGAACTCCCGATCGCCATGTGCGCTTTGGTTTAGATTCATGAAATCCATATCGATATCACCCCATGGTATATCACGGTTGAACTGGGTGTGAAGATGTAACAAAGGTTTGCGCAAAATCTTCAGGCCGCCTATCCACATTTTAGCAGGCGAAAATGTATGCATCCAGGCAACGATTCCAATACATTGTTGCGTGTTATTCGCCTCCTGGCACAAGCGGTAAATTTCATCGGGAGTTTTTACTACAGGCTTAAACACCACACTAACGGCGATGCTTATGTTTTCGTGTAAAGCTTTAGCAATTGTTTGAGAATGGTCAGCAACCTGTTTAAGCGTTTCTTCGCCATAAAGATGTTGGCTGCCTGTAACGAACCAAACCTCGAGTTTTTTTAAATCCATCAGATAAATTTTATGATAAGATGATCTGTATTAAGCCTGCCCGTAATAAGAATCGGGACCGTGTTTACGTTCAAAATGTTTTTTGATCAATGCGTCTTTCATTCTGCCTGCCTTTGCATTCACCTGTTCTGTCACAAACGCCATGTTGGCGATGTTTTCAAGCACGGCACTGTTATAAACGGCCTTCATCGCGGTTTTACCCCAGGTGAAAGGCGCATGGTTACCAACAAGTATCATCTCAACTTCGCGGTAATCATACTGATATTTGTTGAAGTGATTAATGATCTGGAATCCGGTTTCATATTCATAATTGCCCTTTATACTTGCATCATCCATCGGCGGCGCGCAGGGAACATCTACTGTAAGATGATCCGCGTGGGTGGTGCCAAACAATGGGATATCGCGCAGCGATTGTGCCCAGCTTGTAGCGTATAACGAATGAGTGTGTGATATCCCCCCAACCTCCGGCCAGTGTTTGTAAAGCACTGCGTGTGTTAAGGTATCGGATGACGGGCGCAGCGTTCCATCGATCGTTTTGCCATCAAAATCAACCACGACCATTTTTTCAGGCGTCAGTTCATTGTATGGAACACCACTTGGTTTAATAGCGAATACACCGCGCTGATGATCTGCAGCGCTTACATTTCCGAAAGTAAATAACACGAGGTTCAAAGCAGGTAATTGCATATTGGCTTCAAACGCCTGTTGCCGGATTTCTTGAAAATCGTTCATTGGGTAACGATCAGTTTTTATTTTCGATGAGTTTTGATAATGTTTTGAACCGGTTATATCTTTTTGCATATATAGCGGAGCGGTCTTTGTCAGGATAGTAAGTCTCGGCGAACCCTGCGCCCATAGAATGCATTGCATCTTCAACATTTTTGAAGATGCCGGCTGCGGTCGCCGCAAACATAGCGGCACCGGCCGCGCAGGCCTGATCGGCGTTATGAATGCGTAAAGGCATATCCATAACATCGGCCATCATTTGCATAATGAATGGTGATTTACGTGCGACACCGCCCAACCCGATCAATCCTTTAACCGGTACGCCCTGCTCCACAAACCTGTCTACAATTGCTTTGGCCCCGAAACAGGTGGCTTCGGCCAAAGCAAAGAATATACGCGGCGCATTTGATCCCAGATTTAATCCCGCTATTACAGCTTTCAGTTCCTGGTTGGCATCAGGGGTGCGGCGCCCGTTGAACCAATCAAGTGCCATCTCGTTATCTTCTTTCAGTGTAATTGCAGCAGCTTGTTTACTTAGTTCGCTGATCAGGTTCTGCCGCATCTCTTCGCGCAACTGCTGTGCGGTTTCGCTGTTGATCAGTTTAGTATTCTGTAGAAGATTGTCAAGCGGCCAGCTTAACAAATCCCTGAACCAGGCATAGGTATCACCAAAAGCAGATTGACCAGCTTCCAGCCCTGTCATTCCCGGGATCACTGATCCATTTACCTGGCCACAGATTCCTTTCACTAAAGTTTCATTCAATTCGTCTGCAGGCGCTACCAGCATATCGCAGGTAGACGTGCCCATGACCTTGCTGAGATGGTATGGCTCGATTTGTCCGCCTACTGCACCCATATGGGCGTCAAAGGCGCCAACCCCGATCACAACATCACCGGGCAAACCTAATCTCGCGGCCCAATCAGCACTGATGGTGCCGGCGGGTTTATCTGCCGGGTAAGCATCTTCAAATAATCTTGCCCTGAATCCCTGTAACATGGGATCAATGCCTGCAAAAAATTCATCGGGTGGCAGACCGCCAAATTGAGGCGCCCATAGCGCTTTATGCCCTGCCGCACAAACGCTGCGTTTCATAGCATGTACGTCGGTGCCACCGGTGAGCAAATATGGTATCCAGTCACAATGTTCTACCCACGAATAACAGGCTTGTCTTATCGCGCCATCGTTCCGCAGAATAAAAAGCAATTTGGCCCAGAACCATTCAGATGAATAAATACCACCTACATATTTCAGATAATTAACAGGAAGGGTTGCTGCATATTCATTGATCTTTGCAGCTTCAGCAGTAGCTGTATGATCTTTCCACAGAACGAACATAGCATTTGGATTCTCCTCGAATCCTGGTAACAATGCAAGAGGAACACCCTGTCTGTCTACCGCAACCGGCGTAGAACCGGTAGTATCAATAGAAATCGCACGAACCTTGTTTCGTACTTCAGCACCTGCCGTATCCAGGCATTGCCGGATGGTAGTCTCTAAGCCCTCAATATAATCTTTTGGATGCTGGCGGAACTGGTTTACTGAAGGATCGCAGTACAATCCTTTCTTCCATCGGGGGTATTCAAACACAGCGCTGGCGATTGTTTCACCATTAACTGTGTTTATTAAAACTGTTCGCACAGAGTCGGTACCATAATCTACCCCGATCACGTAGGTCTGAGACATAAGTTTTGGCAAAGCTTTAGTTAGGGCAACAATATACACAAAAATGGAATTAAGTGTAGATTGTACATTTATATTTTAAAAAAAATATTTGCCCGGGAAAAGAGCCGCCAGCGATCAGTTATTGTTTAGTCGAGCAATTGCGCAAGTGCAGGATCATTGTAGTCGCTGATAAACGCCAGCACGTTATCGTATTGCTGAAAATCTTCCGGTTGATGCGCTGAAGTTATTACTACAGCTTTCATGCCCGCGTTTCTTGCGGCTTCAACACCTTTCGGAGCATCTTCAAACACGATACAGTCTTCCGGTTTTACGTCAAGATACATGGCACAACTGAGAAAAGTTTCGGGATGTGGTTTGCTTTCCTGTACATCATCAGCACTGACCACGGCAGTAAAAAATCGCCTGAGATCAAGGTTATCCAGTACAAAATCTATGTTATAGGGAATTGCTGCAGAACCGATGGCCATGGGGATGGATCTTTCAGACGCCGCCTCGAGGAACTGCTCAAGACCGGCAATCACTTTGAGTTGAGTTTTATATGCAGCCTGGTAACGATTTTCTTTTTCCAGTGAAAGCCTGTCCATTTCTTCCTGTGTGAAATGATTTTGTCCGAAGATGCGTATCAGCAGTTCACTGTTCTTTCCATACATCTGTTCTTTAACCTGCTCCCAGGTAAGATTCGCTTTCAACTCACCATTGAGCAGGTCGAACCATGCCTGGTTGTGAAAATGCATGTCATCTACAATAGTGCCGTTCAGATCGAATACAAAAGCTTTTGCCATAGGCCGCAAATTTAGACAATGGCAATCGGAGCAAACGAAGATTTCTTAGTTTAATGCGATCGGGATCATTCAAGCAACTTAATACCGGTTTTCGTGAACTCAAGTTTACGTTGTTTGTAAAGATTACCGGTGGTCATCTTGAAAGTCTTTTTGCTCATCCCGAAAAAGTTATAGATTTCGTCGGGGTCAGATTTATCGTGGTAAGGAAGGTATCCGTTATTTTCCTGTAAGAGCCTGAGTATCTTTCCCGTCTCATCTTCCACTTTACCATAGCCAGGTTTACCGACAACAACATCGATCTTATTATCGGGAGTAATTTTTTTGATAAACCCCTGCAGTTTGTCGCCCGTTTCAATTACACGGAATACTTCGTTGAAGTGTAATACACCGGTATGCCGGTTATTGATAATAACAAGATAACCAATATCGGTTCGCCTGTATACCACCAGCTCAACCAGTTCCATTTCCTTAACGGTCAGGTGATCGTTATCGAGGAACTGGTCGATTTTTTCGGTTGCAGCAACACGCCCCGTACGTTCATCAATATATATTTTTACCAGGTAATCCCCGCCAGGAATCATGCGCATCAACTGTTGCGATTTAGGAACAAAGATGTCTTTCATTAGTCCCCAGTCCAGGAAAGCGCCCTGCGGTGTAACATCGACTGCACGTAGCTTTACAATATCACCAACCGCTCCTTTTGGTTCAAGGGTCGTGGCAATCACCCGGTCTTCAGAATCATGGTAAACAAAAACTTTCAGTGTATCGCCTGCCTCAACACCTTCAGGCACAAAACGTTTAGGGAGCAGGATGCCTTCTTTTTCATCATCCAGGTAAACGCCAAAATCAACTACCCTTAAAACTTTCAGATTATTATACTCTCCGATGCGTACCATGAATTACCTGTTTTTATGCTTGAGTGCAAATTTACAGATAAATAACGCGCCGCGACGGTCAGGGATTATTATCCGCGCAAGCAAGGGTAGTTGATTCTGAAATGTTATATCGGAATAACGCGGCCCGATCCGGAGACATTTGTTTTGATAACGGGGTTCCCTTTATAATAAACGCTGCCGCTACCGGAAATTTTAGTATCCAGTTTAGAAACTGCGTGCACGCGCATATTGCCGGAACCACTGGTGCTTGTTTTAACTTCATCGGCAACCACACCGGCAAGATCGATATCGCCGCTGCCGCTGATGGCCAGTTCTTCATATTCTGCATCACCATCGTGAACATAAATATTTCCTGAACCGCTGATTTTTGCATCAAGTCTCGAAGTAGTTACACCCCCGATCTCTGCTTTACCTGATCCGTTGATGTAAACATCAAGCGATGCAGGTGAAAAAGGTAACAACGCATGCAGGTTGCCCGATCCATTTACACCCAGCACGCGGAGGTCCGGTGCCGAAATCTTTACCGTTATCGATTCGTGCTTACGTAGATTAACACCATGTTTCACCCTGATTTTGAGCTTTCCCCCTGAAACATCTGTTTCAATTACATCCAGCACATTTTGTTGTGCCGTGATTTCAACTTTAAATTGTGCTGAAGGAGTGTAATACAAGTCACCGGGCACACCGAGCTCAACCCCGGTGAAGTTGGGCGTTGCACGTTGCTCAGTTACATGTTCGCCTCTTCCGATCACTTTTCTGCAGGATGTCAATAATACAATGCCGGATACAATTAATAAAGCCAGTCTGATCTTTTTCATGATTAAAGTTTTATTGATAGTATGACAATTTTTAATGGTCATTCCCCTATCCCAATCTGATTTATTTTGCAATAAAAAGCGGTTCTTAACAAACCGTTATAATTCCCGGCGCTGTGCATGCTTGTACCGAGTTAAAAAAAACTGACACCCGCGTTCCAGCCAAACCAACCGGTGATATCGTTTGAAATTTTATATTGTTTTCCTTGTATGATATCAAACTTATAATCGGTGACAGCCGAAGGCTGATCTGTATAATATGCGTTGAACGCAGGGCCGCCGAAAATGGCAAAGTGGCGGCCAAACTTAAGATTGAAGTTGAGCGTTGCCCTCCCAAGAAGGTTGAGATGATCCCATGAACCAAGATATAAGTATTGGGTGGTGAGTTCAGGATTCAGGCTGAACCAGTTTGTCAGAATCATTTCCTTCCCCAGTCCATATCCAAATGAATAGATGCGTTGTTTGCTGTCTGCATTGGCACCACCCAGCAAAATGCTGTAAAGCTTACTGTTGCCTGTTTTGAAAGCAACATTTGCTGTCATAATATCATTGGTTGAAAGCGCAAGTTTATGATAACCCTTCAGTACAATATTGATAAGACCAATACTATAACCATCTGAAGTATCTGCAATATTGATAAGCCCAATCTGCAAACCGCGTAAGCGCCTTGAGTAGTTAACAATGCCGGAGATCTGTACGCCTCTGGTTTCTGCGGGGTTAATATTAGCAACAGAAGCGATCTGCATCCCTTTAACCGTACGATTGGCGTAGTTACTAACACCAGCCAATTGCAAACCCTTTACCCTTGAATTGGTATAATTGGCAACACCGGCTACCTGCATACCGTGCAACCAACTGCCCGTGTGATTATAAACGCCAGCCACCTGCAGCCCAGTAAAGGCATGTTGAACATAATTATTCACACCCGCAACCTGAACTCCGATACCCGTCTGCAAGACGGTATTATGTACACCTGCAACCTGCACACCGTTCATGTCGCCGCCACCGGTATTAAAGATACCCGCGACCTGTGTGTATTGAACATCGCGTTTATTGATATTGAATAAACCGCCAATTTCCAAACCGTTTACACCGCCTGAGAAACCACCAAAAACATTAAACGAAAAATGATTGACGACCTGGCTGTTAAGCTTGCCGTTTGTACTTATACCTGGAACCACCGATACCTGCACCGGTCTCACAGTAAAAAACCGGCTGAGATTCAGCGACTGGAATTTTAGTTTTGAACTGATAAACCATTCGCCCAACTGCGTTTTCTCTATTCTTACCGAATCTGTTTTCCGGTAGGTATATAACCAACTTACCGTGTCACTCTGGCGAACGGCAATCATGATGCTGTCGGGTGCTTCATAGTTGCGGGGACTGATCACCACTGACTGTTCCGTAACATCAAGTGGCATTATCGTAATAGTTATCTGCTGATTCAACCTGGGTTCTATTACCACCGTTGTATCCTCATAAAACTCTTTGCTTACAGTCAGTGCTGCGGTTTTATACCTGCTTTTTAGCCTGATCTTGAAAAATCCTTTTTCGTTGGTGATTGCTGAAGCAAGTCGCTGTTTTTCATACACACTTGCATAGCTTACTGTATGACCGGTCTGATCATCAATTATATAACCGCTCACGGTGTAATGGTTATTTTCAGTTACAGCGCTGGATGTCACCAGGGTGAGTTTTATTGGTGCCCGCCGGATGATGATATAATTACCGCTCTCACGATATTCAAAACCCGATTTGAACAAAAGTTCGAGCAACTGACGTACGGTACGATTGCTTTCTGACACCGACACGAGCGAATCACGGGGAATGATATTGCTGTTATAGGAAAAATAAAAGTTGCCTTTATTGCTGAGTATTTCCAAAACCTGGTCAACAGGCTGATTGCTTACCTGGATAGGTATCACTTTTCCAAGATGTGTTTGCGAAAGGCTTGACTGACAGAAAAGCAACATCGAAACAGATAATAGCAAACTGATTAATAATTTCATGATCGGGTTATGTATTAACGGAGCAGAATCTGATCGCCTTTTCTTTCAATCTCGATATCGAATGTTTCGTGTATGATCAGAAGGATGTTATCAAGTGGTTCGTTATGAAAAGTAGTGGTTAACGGATATTGACGCAAGGCATCATTGGCAATTGTGATATGGCTGCCATAAGCCTCATTAAGCACTTCCACGAGCTTCCAGAGAGGAGTATTGTCGCAGACAAATTCACGGGTACGGTAATACTGGTGCAAAGCGTCTTTCACATCATTTTTCGGCTGTACAATACCGCTATCCCCTATCCGGATGCTTTCACCTTTAATTAATGTGATGTTCTGCTGGTGAGCGGTTACCTGCACCACACCAGATTCAACGATAACTTCTGTGTAAGCTGCTGTTTTTCTTACATTGAAAGAGGTACCCACCACGCGTACAATAACGGAGTCAACTTCAACGATAAATGGTTTCGATTTATCGGGTGCCACATTGAAGAAAGCTTCGCCATCCAGCTTCACCTTTCTTACTCTCTGTGTACCGCGATCTTCTTCATAACTTAACGTAGAGTTTTTATTTAGTGTTACAACCGAATTGTCAGGAAGTGTGTCCTTCACTACCACATCATTTGCAGCAAGCATAACAGGGTCGGGCGTTTTAAATACAGCGAGATAAACAACTGTGAAAACTGTGATAGCTACCAGGATAGCCGCAGCCACGGCACTGAAATGAAACCGTCTGATCACCGGCGCCGGCTCACTCTTTTGCCGGATCTTCTGTTGAAATCGCTCCCAGGCAGCATTTTCATCAACAGTGCTTGATTGAGCGCGGATTCTGCTTTGGTGCCAGATCAGTTCGAAGTCGTTATAGTATTTTCTGTTGTCGGTTGATTGGCTGAGCCACGATACCACTTGCTGCTGCTCTCCTTCAGTGGCTTCGTCCAGGAGATATTTCACCAGCAGCTCATCATTCATATTTGGTAGAAAATGTTTCACCGGCTGGTTTTATAGGTTAAGAAATGTTAGCAAGGCAAGAGGTAAAAAATCCGATAGTTTGAGGCGGAGGATGCGTAAAGCTTTGCCCATTTGATTTTCAACAGTTTTTATTGAGAGGCCCAGCCTGTCTGCTATTTCCTGGTACCTAAGTTCTTCGAACCGGCTCATCTGGAAAATGATCCGGCATTGTTCAGGCAGTTGGTCCAGTGCTTCATTCAGTTTTTTTTCAAGATCAGATACCATCACTTTTTTCTCTGCCGTATCCACCGCCGATCGCAGCTGCGATCTGGCGTATGAACCGTAAGCCTCCCGTACCTTAAGGTGTTTAAGGTAATTCAGGCTTTCATGATAAACCGAGCGATACAGGTATGCCGCGAGCGAGGTTTGAACATTGATACCCGCGCGTTTTTCCCAAAGTTTGCAAAATACGTTCTGAACCATTTCCTCAGCCATTATTTCATCCTTCAGGATGGTATAGGCGTAAGCATGTAAGCCTTTATAGTTTGATTTAAAAACCGTTTCAAAAGCTATCTTGCCTTCCTGTTCCAAATTGCCCTTCCGAGATACTTCCATTCTTAGGGATTGATATAGGGTGCTGTATTTGAGGGCCTCTGCCAAAGGATTGTTTATTAAATGACAACCCTGGGGCCCCATACCCCTATTGATCACAAAAATTGTTTAGCGGTGTTCTTCGTAGAAATTAGGATGGAGCACCTGGTTAAGGTATTCAAGTTCGTGTGCGGTTAATGCCTGGGTATCGGCAACAGAAAGTGCAGACCGCAGTTGTTCGGGGGTTCGGATACCCACCACCGCCGAAGTAACGGGCTCGTGCTGCAAAACATAACGCACCGCGGTTTGCATCTGGTTGCGGGCTTCACTGCTTATACTTGCAACCGCCATTGCCATTTTATGTACGTCCAGTTTATTGTATTTCAGGTATTCAGCTACTGGTTTGCCGGCAAGCAAACCCCTGGCAACGCTGCCCCGCACCAGTATTCCAATGCGCGCATCTTCAAGCAAGGGAAAACAGATCTCTTCGGGCCGTCGGTCCAGCAGACTGTATTGCATCATCACGCTAACGATGGACGATCTTTTGATGTATTCCCTGATTACGTTTGGACGAATAGATGAGATGCCGTAGTAACGAATCTTTCCCTGTTGTTTCAATAACTCGAAGGCTTCAATAATTTCATCAATCGGATCATCGATGGTACCGCCATGAAGCTGATATAAGTCGAGATAATCAGTTTGCAAACGTCTCAGCGTGTCTTCAATTGAAGCAATAATATATGCACGGGTCGGTGCCCAATCCCATCCTGATCCATCAGCACGGAGGCGATTGCCAACTTTCGATGCAATCAGAACGCTGGTTCGTTTTCCCTTTAGGGCCGCCCCAAGCATTTGTTCGTTCCGGCCGTTATCATAAATATCAGCAGTATCAAATAAATTGATACCTCCGTCGATGGCATCGCTGATCAGTTGCCTGTTTTCCTGCTCATCACTGCCAAGTGACATACAGCCAAATGAAACCTCGCTGACCTCAAGCGATGATGTACCAAGTTTTCTGTATTTCATCATTGCAAGTTGTGTTTAGTTGCTGAACCAAAGTTTACCGATGATGGAAATCACATGAAAATCACCCATCGCGAAGACAACGGCTGATAACGGTTCAAAATTATCGTAAATTTATCAGAACGGTTTTTCTGCCTGGCTGGCATTCACTCAAACAAACCCGATATGAAATACCTGTTTATCCTCTGTAGTTTTCTTGGAAGCCTGTCTGCATGGGCACAAGGGATAATGAAAACCGGCAATCGCCAGGTAGTTTTCAAAGATGTTAATGTTGTGGCAATGGACTCAGATTCCATTCACGCAAATAAAACGGTAGTTGTACAGAATGGTAAGGTAATTTCTGTTTCGGCCGCATCGAATGCCGTTTATCCCAAAGGGGCAGTAATTGTGGAGGGAAAGGGGCGCTACCTCATGCCTGGGCTGGCGGAAATGCATGCACATGTACCACCGGTGGATAATCTTGAACCGATGAAAGAAACCCTGTTACTATTCGCGGTAAACGGGGTTACGACCATCCGCGGAATGTTGGGTCATCCCCGCCATCTTGAATTAAGAGCAAAGATCCGCAGTGGCGAAATACCCGGCCCGCATTTTTATACCTCCGGCCCATCATTCAATGGTAATACGGTGCAAAATGAACAACAGGCGGCCACGAGAGTCAAAGAACAGGAAGCTGCAGGATATGATTTCCTAAAACTGCACCCCGGTTTAAAGCTGCAGAATTTTGACGCAGTGGTATCTGCGGCCCAGAAAGCGGGGATACCATTCGCAGGTCATGTGTCTTATGATGTTGGTATCTGGCGAGCCATTGAAGCGGGATACGCGACAGTAGATCACATGGACGGGTTTGTTGAGGCCCTGGTTCCGGGTATTGAATCTATACCAGAACAACAAAGAGGTCTTTTTGCAACTTTTATTGGTCACAGGGCCGATTCAAACGCAATCCCAAAACTGGTTTCGGCACTCAAAGAGAATACGATCTGGGTTGTGCCTACCCAGGCACTCGCCGAGCGATGGCTCGCACCTGTTGATCCCGTACAACTTGCAGCGCAGCCGGAAATGGTTTATGTAAATAAAAAAACATTGGATGATTGGATATCTACAAAACAATCTTTACTTGGTAATCCCGCATATAAAAAGGAACAAGTTGAACAGTTTCTGCGCATACGCCGCAAACTGATTTATGAAGTTAACAAGGCCGGGCTCCTGTTACTGGGCTCTGACGGACCACAGGTTTTTAATGTGCCGGGATTCAGCGTTCACCACGAATTACAATATCTCGTAGACGCAGGACTTACACCCTATGAAGCTATAAAAACCGGAACGGTAAATGTTGGCCGGTTCTATAAAAATCCATTAATGGGGACCATACGGGAAGGTGCACCGGCTGATCTTGTATTGTTGTCGGCTAATCCGCTGACAGACATAAAAAATACAAAATCTATTGAGGGCGTGTTGATCGGCTCCACCTGGTTTTCAAAACAGGCGATCAATGAAATCTTACAAAAGCTGAACAAAAAATAGAGCAACGTTTTAGAACGGATATCCAATTGCGATGTTCAGAACGAGGTTATCGCGACGCCATTGTGTATCGCCGAAAGCTATTTTATCGATCACCCACCGTTCCTTTTCCGGTAACCATGGTTTGCGCAATGGAAACGCAAGATCAAAACGAACCACTATGATGGATGCATCGAAACGGAGACCTACGCCGGCACCCACTGCAACTTCCTTCCATGCGCCGCCAAGCCCGCTACCAGGTTTCTGAGGATTCTCCTTACGTAACCAGATATTGCCGGCATCAACAAATGCGGCGCCATTTACGATGCTGAACAACTTTGCACGGATCTCTGAGTTCACTTCCACCTTTACGTCGCCCGCTTCACTCGCAAAAAACTGGCTGCTCTCCGACTGGTAACTGCCTGGCCCCAAGGTTCTCGCCCTGAAAGCCCTGATACTATTACTTCCACCTATAAAAAACTGTTTGACAAAAGGCATCGCCTGGGAATTACCATAAGCATAACCATAACCCAATGAAACCCGGTTCGCCCAGGTAAGGCCACCTGAGCTATTCAGCTTCCAGAAGTTACTTACATCAGTGCTCAACTTCAGATACTGTGCATATGGAATTCCAAACAGGGTTTTCTGTGGAGAGTCCTTTTTGAACGCACCGGTTAATAAACCCAGGGTATTCCCGGAAAGATCGACATTGAACCGGATATTTGTTGCCATCCATTTCTGCGCAGTAACCGGTTCATTATAACTAAAAGTATAATTGGTACCGATTATAAATTGTTTCTCGAACGACTGTCGCAGACTGATATCCTGCCTCAACAACGAATCAAACTTGGGTGTGATCCGTGATGGCTGCACATAACTAAATCCAAGCAGCGTTAGATTATGTTCGATCTTATCTGATTCTCTCCACACATAGCCAAGCCCCCCGCGGATCGCATGCAGACGATACAGATCACTGCGGTTCAAAAACTCGTAGCCCAGGTTGAAACGGGTACGCGGCACAAACTCGGTTCTTGGATTAATAATCCGGAATGGAACTATAAAACGAGGTACGTAAAGATTGATATCTCCTGTTAGTGAATAAGCATTTGTGGAAAATTGTGTTCCACCCACCTGCTTTTCAAAACCGCCCGCGAGCGCTATATCTAGCAGTTCCGCCCCTTTAAGGAAGTTGCGGTTTTTTGCAGTGATCTTAACCTCAGACCCCACAAAATTGTTTGATTTTGAGTTACCAGCTAACTGGAACTGGAGTGATCGCTTTTCAGTCGGAGTAAGATAAAATGATGCATTCAACAAAGGCGTGGAATCCCGCAGCGATTCAAATGAAGCGCGGATGTATTTAAATGTACCAAGATCCACCAATCGTTTAAGCGATACATTATGCGCAGCACGTGAGTAGATGCTATCCTGCTTCAACGTTACAAGTTTTTCAAACACCCTTGGTTTGAACATTTTAGCGGTATCAATCAATTTGTAGTTCGGATAAGTCACAAGATCTTTCCACAGCAGCAGCGTATCCGGCGTAGTATAGAAGTTGGGGTAAATATAAATGTTTTTGATCCTGTATGGCACCAAAGCAGAACGTGGGCTACGCTCTTTGACCTTTACATGAAGATTTGTTTTACCCTTGAGGGTGCTGTCAACTTCAACGATGAGGTAATCAGGATTAAAATAAAAATACCCATAGTTCTTAAGCTCCTGGTCGATCCTTGTTCTTTCGTCTTTGATATCGTCAAGACTGAAATATTTACCACGTTTCAGCAGTGTCTCTTCCTGTTGCTCACGTATCAGTGTGCCAAGCTTTGATGAATCAGCAGGAAAATTTACCGTGTCGATTATATACCTGGTACCAGCGGTGACCTTATAAATAACACTGGCCGTTTTTTCTTTCAGTTGTGGTTCCGCAACTGTTGTAGCATGAAAGAAACCATTGTTAAACATCCAGTTATTCAGTACTGTAGCGGTGTAATCAGGACGCGCCTTACTGTACAACACAGGTGGCTCACCCCATTTATTTCTCAGAAGATGATTCAGACCTTTGCCTTTGGGAGGTTTGGACATATTGTATAAAGACAAACGGATACGCATGCCCAGTATCTTACTGTTTGGAATGGGCCTTAACAATTCACGCAGTTCTGAACGAATTTGTTTTTTGTTTTTAATAGTGTCTTCAAACACGATTTCAGCACCGGTATATAACCGCTCGCCGGCAGGCAACTTTTTGAGGTTATTGCAAGCTGAGAATATGACCAATACCAGGCCCGTCAGTAGTAATTGATAAAATCGCATCATTTATTTTTCTGTTCAGTACGCGGTCCACGATCCATATTTGCCCGATATCTCCGCCTTTTACTTTTCTCGAATATTTCCCTGAATTCGTTATAATCCATCACCAGCGTAAAACCAACGCCCGTTTCAATAACTTCGCCATCAACAATAGTCTGGTTATCATTCCGACGATAGATTTTGAGACGATATCTGCCATCGCGCGTAATCTTATATTCGATGGTCACATTTCCTGTGAGCCCGGATGTGTTTTGATTAGAACCTTCCACCGGCACACTGCTACCAACGGTTACGGTTGTGCGATCATTAAACAGATTTTTTGAAAGTCCGACGTTCAGATTAGTCTGATCATCTCTCACGCCGGAAGTATAATCCTCTCTTTGTTCAAAGTCGAAGTTCACATCAACACCTTTAATAAGATCACCGGCCAGGTTATTTAATTGTTGCGCAAGTATCTTTCCTGCTGCGCCCTTGGCCATTGACTCAGTACTATTGCCTCCCTGTAGACTGCTGAATGGATTATCACCAATGAAATTATTAAGTACGAGCAGGCCCATTACCTGTTTATTCAATTCAGATTCATCATTATTAATCTGGCTGATCCGGTTATAAACAACTCCATCAAAAGCGTTGCGTTCACGCTCGGGCATATCTAATCTGAATCCTATTTGAGGTTGAAGCATTTCACCATCAAGATCAAGATATACTTCAAATGGAAATTTTTGTCTCACAGTACCTGCAGGTACGTTTTGTGCGCCATTCAGCAACGGCTCCGCAGTTGTTTCAACAACATAAAGGGCAGACAAGTCCAGCGTGGCAGAGGTCGGATCACCGGTCCAGGTGATTGTTCCATCTTTTACGATTTCAAACCGACGTTTTATAAATTGATTCAACGAAAGAATATAAGAACCCTCACTGACAGTGTATCGTCCGGTCATACTTGTTTTGCCACTGGGGTCAATGGTCATATTGATGGTTGCATTACCATTAACCCGAAGGCTGTCACCGTTTTGTTCATCAAGTACGATGGTCATCGATGACTCCGGTGTTATCTGCGCACTGATACTTAATGAAATCCCTTTAATCGCCTCTTCCGCAACAGAATCTTTGGGATCCGCGCCTGCCAATAAACTTGAGTCAATAGGATTACTTAGATCAACAAAGCGGATGATGCCCCGGCGACTTTCAACCTGCGGATCTTCCGAAGGCAACACTACTGTAACAGAAGAATTATCCCGAACCCTTACATTACCCTCTATCACCGGAAGGTTCATGTCACCTTTAACGGTAAGCCGGGCATCGATTGAAGCGGGCCCATATATCATTTGTTCAGGATTGAGCCTGTTATCAATTGCCCTGAAATTTCTTGTGTTTACAGTAAGATCAAAACGGTAAGCAGCATAATCAGTGGTAAAAACGCGCCCGTCGATCACCGCAGTGTTATCAGAAGAATCGGTAATGGTAAACTTGTCGAGCAAGATACCCTGCTCGTCAAAAACAATAGTTTCATCAGGAATTCTTAATCCAGTACCATAAGCGAGGTATACCAGCGATGCGTCTTTCATACCCAATGAACCACGGACCACCGGTTTGGAAGCATTACCCCTTAAGGTTAAGTTCCCTGTTACCATTCCTTTCAGATTACCAACGATATCCCTTACAAATGGTTGTGCAGCCGCAAGTGAAAATTCGGGTATGTTAACGTCGAAGTTTAAGTTATCATCGCCTTTCACCCTGTAATCTCCCTTAACAGTAAGATCAACACTGTCACCTTTTAATTCGGCATTTACATTGTAAATATCGGGCGAAGGACTGCTTGCATTAATGGCAAGGGTACCAATAGGCTGACTCATAGCCTTGATACTGTCGACTGTTAAATCAGCTATAAACTTAATCGGGGCAACCGCATCCAACTTAACGGTTCCGTTGATGAGACCGTCAGCAAATAAAGTGTCACTTTTAAGCATGGCCGCTATAGTGGCGATAGAGAAATTGGTGAAGTTAACGGTGATTGGAAAACCGGAGGACTCGCCGGCACCAATGATCGATAAGCCACGGCCATTACGCATCAACTCAAGGTTTGCGGTGTGAATACCGTTACTGTCGATCTGTATAACATTATCAGCGTTGGTGGTCCATGTTTGTTTGTTGATCAGTAATTCGGGAAGTAATCGAAGTTCCGTCATACCCGCTATGTTATCATAGGTTCCACCGATAAAGTATTTGTCTTCATCTTCCCTGTCGAGCAAATCGAGGTTCCAACCCATCCTACCTCTCAGCATACCGCCATAAATATGCGTATAGTTTAAAGGCATAGATGGATGACGCACTTCGTTGAGACTAACGCTGTATAACAAACTGTCATTTTCAGTATTGACATCGATGTTGAGTGAATCGAGAACAAAATCAGCATAACGCAGATTTTTCATCCCTGCCTTAACATCGACCAGGTAATTTCTTGAATCAAGATTCACCGCGAACTGCAACGGTGTAAAGTTTCTAATATCAGGCACAAATGATCGTACAATGGCGTGGTTCATCACGGTACCTGTAAGTCGGAACTGGTTCTCAGCAATACTGGTATCGGCCATCGCACTGTCACTGGTATAATGGGCCATCACCGCCTGCACAGTTTGCGCAACCGTGGTAAGTTTATATAAGCCACGCATATTCGCAGCAAGAAGAGGGGTTTCTATCGTTATATCCGTGGAGTCCTGCACCCGCCCGGCGATAACCTTCAATGAATCTAAAGGATACACCCTGTCTTTATGTGCAATCTGAAGTCCCGTTATAAACACAGAACCATCGAGTTTATCCGGATCAGCGTTTGCGAGATCAGCATCCAGTTTGCCTTTTACCACGAGATGTTCTTCTGAAAAGCCAAGTGCTTTCAGGTTGATGCGCATATCGTTGGAAGTAGCCACCAGTTGCGGGTTGCTCTCATCCATATCATAACTGATGTTGATATCGGCCAAAAGGTTCGAATCAGGCGAATTGAGATTTGCGGTCACCTTGTTATTGGCAAGTTTGCCTTCAATTGTAAGGTCTGAGTAAGTATAACCCATTGCCTCCAGCTTATTCACCTTTCCATTCAAAGCTATATCTGCGGTTTTCACAGCATAGCCCCTTCCCTTCACATCAAGGTTAACAGACAGTTTACCTAAGCTTGTATCGCCGAGAAATTTATTCAGGTCAAGGTCATCGGTGAACACTGTGGCGGTGTAAACCGCGCGCAGACTGTCACTGGCATTCCGAATATTACCTTTCACAGAAATATTGCCACTGGTGGTGTTTATTTTTAGATCAGCCAGCATATCCTGGGTGGTACCATTATACGTACCCGAAATATTGAACTGATCTGGTAAGTGCACGGAAGCTGGTATCAGATCTGGTGGTAGCAAAGCAAGCAAACCCGACCTCGTGCCTGAGAAACGGTTCAACTTTAGATCGATCTTCATTTTATCGGAATCCGGCAAGCCGGTAACCCGCGCTGAAGCGTCGAGATTAACGGCCCCTTCCCTGATTGTTAAGCTGGCTATGTTCAGATTATTGACCTTACCTGTAACATTTGAATTGAGTAGGATCTCCTTACCCAGCAAAGGTTTTACATATTCATTTTTTGCAAGCTCCGGTTGAAAAAAGAGCAGATCGTTTAATACCAGTTTGGTATTTTTCACCTTTACATTCAGCGCTACATGACCCGGATTATCTGAAGCCTGTTGTAATGAAGCATATTGCGCGTCGACGTCTGCTGCAATATAACTACGGTTGGTCTGTATAACGGTACCGGTCAACCGAACCTGATTTTCGGTATAAGATGCATTAGTTTGAAGTTTCTTCAGTTGAAACCCGCTCTGCTCAGTAAACTCCAGGTTTTTTATATCAGCTTTGTAACCGGATCCATCAGAAGCGATGTTACTGATCTGTGTATTTAAATCCTGCAATTTAATGTGGGCAAAGTCTAACTGCGGTCCCCTTACTCTTGCTTTCGAATTGTCATCATAACTGATATTGTTATCGGCGAGGGTAATCTGACCAATATCAAATTTAAATGGTTCTTCACTGGTGGTATCTGCAGGTTTTGCGGCCTGCGTGCTAACTGCACTTGTCACGAAACTGGTTGTGTGTCCCGACAACTGAAGATTTTTTATCTGCGCTTCGTTATTATCGAGATTAACCAGAACACCGGAAATGCCGAGCTTTTCAGCTACAGTGTTCAGATCGGTGGATGACTTTTCATCAATGTAAACAATGCGGGTTCCTGACAACGATATGGAATCGGCCTTTATACGAGGCATTGCGGCGGCACCGCTCGTGGTATCCTGCGGGGCAATGTTTGGGGTTGCATTGAACTGGATCCCGGCAAACAGATTTTCAGTATATAGATGATCAAGTGAAAAAATCATCGAATCCAGATTGAACTCGTTGACGGCAATATCAATTTTTCTGAAATTGACATCTATATTCTGACCATAAAAAGCATCATGATATTTAATATTTGCTCTTGAGAGATTGATATCGCCAATATTAAACTTCATCGCCGTGCCGCCCGACAATGTATCAACCGCCGTGGTATCTTCCGATGCGAAAGCTTTGGCGATAAAATCGTAATTAAAGAGACTATCATTTGCCTGATTGTAGACATTCAGTTGCAGGCTGTCGACCGATAAACTGGAAACGGTTAGCGTGTTATCAAGAAGATCCAACAGTTTGTAACCTGCCTCCAGTTTCCCGATATACACAAGTGTTTTCTCAGATTGGTCACCTACATATACCCCATTCAATTCAAGATGATAGAGATAGTTAATGGAAAGTTTTTCGATGGCAACTTTGGTGTCAAGCTTTTTCTCAAGGTAACTGACAACCTCTCCGCGAACTATGTTTTGCGCCCAGCGGGTTTGCAATACGAACCACAAGATTACTAAAAGGAGCAGGATACCGCCAATCACAATGCCCAACCACTTCAGTATGACCTTGACCCAGTTTTTCTTTTTTGTTGACTCCATCGTAAGTTTTCACGCAGACCGCCGGTTATTCTGTGACAGGCCCCTGTGGGTAGCTTTCAACAAAACTTGCTCCAACCTGCTGAAAGCGGGAGCTTTAGACCAACTTTAGTAAATATTATTTCATCAACCCATTAATTTCCGCTTGCAATGACACCAGTGGTGCACGAAATTGTCTTGAATTGCAGTCTTTTTCAATTGATTCTCTTTCTGTTTTAAATAACAAGTCGTGCAATGTAGATTTTTTTCTACAGTCGTGGATCAGGCAACATTTGTATCTTACTGCCATGAAAAAAATGATTTTTTCGGCTGTTATTGTAAGCTGTCTTTCCTGTTTCAGCACACATCTTTTCGCCCAGTCACCCAAAGCTTCGCTGAATCACATTGCGCTTTCGGTTGTAAATCTTAAAAAAAGTACAGATTTCTATATGAACGTCGTGCAACTTGACACGATACCGGAGCCCTTCCATGACAACAAACACACCTGGTTCTCAATAGGACCGAAAAGCCACCTGCATATCATTGAGTCTGCAAATAAGATCAGTCAACATGATCGCAACAGTCACCTTTGTTTTACGGTGCCATCGGTAGACGATTTTGTAAAAAGATTGAACGAGCTGAAAGTACCTTTTAGCGATTGGCAGGGTGCAGCAGGAAAAATAACTACCCGCGTTGATGGCGTTAAACAAATTTATTTCCAGGATCCGGATAACTACTGGATCGAGATTAACGACGCGAAAGACTGATCAGCCGCGGCTTTGCCGGCTTCGCAACAATTTATAGATGCGCACCGCACTCATGAGCAGCACAGCAAAAATCAGCAGACCACCAAAGCCCCACCAAACGCTCATCGCGGATTTGACCTCAACGAGCATTACAATAGCCAGTAAAAACACCGTGGCCAGTTCGTTCCAAAGCCGCAACTGTGTGCTGGAATAGCGGAACTGACCTGCAGACTGCCCCCGGAAAATGCTATGCAATGAGAAATGATAGATATATAAACCGGCCACAAAGCCGATCTTGATCCAGAGCCACGCAGGACCGGTGCCATGCAGATATAACATCCAACCTCCGAAGATCAGGGTTAGTACAGCCGACGGCCACGTGATCCCAAACCAAAGACGTCTGATCATAACGGTAAACTGCCCACGCAATACATCCCTTTCGGGCGCCGGTTTTTCACCCGCTTCTGTGTTGTATATGAAAAGGCGAACAATGTAAAATAATCCACTGAACCAGGTTACAACAAATATGATGTGGAGCGCCTTGACGTATTCGTACATGTTCCGGTATTAAGGCGGAAAGTTAATCAATATCTCAGGCTAGCACCATTTCGTTACTTCCTGCCTTATATTCATTGACCCAGCCTGAAATAGTGGATACCAGTTTAGGATGAGTATTCAGACAAGGAATAAGCGTAAATGATTCACCACCCGCATGTAAAAATATTTCTTTGCCTTCAACGGCCATTTCTTCCAGGGTCTCGAGACAGTCGCTCACAAAAGACGGACAAACCACCAGCAGCTTTTTAATTCCTTCAGCGGGTAACTCTGTTAACCGCACGGCTGTGTATGGTTTGATCCACTCCTCGCGTCCGAGCCGGGATTGAAATGATATGCCGACCTTTTCACGGGGTATGCCCAACACACTGACCACCTCGTTCATAGTTGCAACACATTGATGGCGGTAACATTGACTATGTGCGGGTGAGCTTACCTCGCAACAATTCGCAGTTTTGAGGCAATGGCTGCCCGTGATATCGCCTTTAGTTAGATGGCGGCGGGGAATACTATGATAGCTGAACAGGATCTGATCGTATTCCTGTTCCAGGAAGGGGCGAATACTTTCAGCAAGCGCATCTATATAATTTGGTTCCTTGTAAAACGGTTTTATAAAGGTTAATTTGAAAGGATAATTTTTTTTCTGATGTATCTCCTTTGCGTACTCAACGGCAGTTTCGTAAGAAGACATCGCATAATGCGGATACAATGGAATGGCGATCACTTCTTCCAGATCGGGGTTCCGTTGCATAAGCCTGTCGTACGCCTCTGAAGGATGCGGGTTACCATATCGCATCGAAATTTCCACCGGTTCTTCAATGGCATCTTCCAGCAATTGCTGAAGCTGACGGGTCAACACAATGAGGGGCGAACCTTCCGGCCACCATACCGATTTATACGCCTCCGCAGACTTTGGTGCCCGGCGGGGGGTGATGATGACTTCGATCAGGAGTTTTCTGAGCAGCCAGGGATAATCAATTACCCTTTTGTCCATCAGAAACTCGTTCAGATATCTCTGCACATCTTTTACCTCGGTTGAATCCGGCGAACCCAGATTCATCAGCATTATGCCTCTTTTCGTCATTTTTTTTGATTGTGGCGCGAAATTACACCCAGCCAGCGATAAACAGGCAACACCCCGAATTGTTTGGCTGCGGCAACAATAATATGACAGTAGAATGACTTGGAAACTATGTATTCAAAGTGTTTGGGAGTACTTTTGCAGTCTGAACAGCTTAAACTTAGATGACGGGAAACACTACGAAAGAGATATCCAAATTTCATGTAGCAGGGATCAATTACAAAAAATCGGACGCTTCAGTCCGTGGCCAGTTTGCTGTTAGCGCTGAGCAGTATGCATCCATTCTTGATTTGGCGGCTTTCTATGGTATCGATGAGCTTTTCATTCTCTCAACCTGCAACCGCACAGAAATTTACGGGTTCACCGAGTCTTCCGATGCGCTGGTGGAGTTGCTCTGTTCACAGACAGTTGGCGATATCGACACTTTTCGTCAGTTGGCTTATCTCAAAAATGGTTCAGATGCCATTGAACATCTGTTTGAAGTCGGCGCCGGTCTGGATTCCCAGATCCTTGGAGATTATGAAATCGTCGGGCAGTTGAAACAAGCTGTAAAATTTGCACGCGAACGTCAATTTATAGGCAACTTCCTTGACCGCATCGTAAATACAGTGCTTCAGTCTTCCAAAACAATTAAGAACAGTACAGCGCTTAGCAGTGGCACCGTATCGGTTTCCTTTGCTGCCGTGCAATATATCAGGGAAAACATCAGTGATATCCAGGATAAAAATATCTTGTTGATTGGTACCGGTAAGATTGGTAGAAGTACCTGCAAAAATATTGTTGATTACCTGGGTACGAAAAACGTAACCCTGGTAAACAGAACGGATTCGACAGCTCAGACACTTGCCGATGAACTGGGCTTAAAGGCAGGATCCATGGCGGACCTTCCTTCACTGGTCCGAAACGCCGGTATCGTGCTGGTTGCCACCAATTCGCCTGAGCCGACACTCCGGATGTCGCACCTCGAAAACGGAGGCAACAAATTAATCATCGATCTTTCTATTCCATATAATGTTGAACCCGGTGCTGCGCAGATGGCGGGCATCACACTGGTTAATGTTGATGAACTTTCTAAGTTAAAGGACCAGACATTACAACTGCGTCGGGCAGAAATGCCAAAGGCAAGGGCCATCATTGCAAAACATTGCGATGAATTAATGGAGTGGTACCTTATGCGGCGCCAGGTGCCGATGCTTAAAGCAGTTAAAACAAGGCTCGAAACACTTTCATCGTGCCGTTTGTATTCTAGTTACTCATCCCTGCATAGTGTAACTTCGCCCACAACTAATTCTGACGAAAAGATTCAACAGGTAATCAATTCAATGGCGTTAAAAATGCGTACCGGGCATCTGCACGGATGCCAGTTTATTGAAGTGGTGCACGATTTCATTTCGAAGGGTAAAAATTAAGGGCATGAACAGAGTTATTCGTATAGGTACCAGGCAAAGCGAACTGGCTACCTGGCAGGCTACGCAGGTGGCAGAACTGCTAAAAAGTTTTGGTTACTCTTCAGAAATTGTTTTTGTAAAAAGCGAAGGTGATATCGACCTGCAAACGCCATTATATGAGATGGGTGTGCAGGGAATATTTACCCGTAGTCTTGATATAGCATTACTTGCCGACCGTGTAGATATCGTGGTACATTCTATGAAGGATGTACCGACCCAACTTCCTAAAGGCATACAGCAGGCAGCCGTTTTACCGCGGGCCTCATGGAAAGACATACTCGTGTTTCGCGACAACGCCGATTTTCTTGAAGATGCAGTAGCGCCGGCTAAGATAGCTACCAGCAGCATCCGACGCAGGGCACAATGGCTGCGGAAGTTTCCGAATCATACAATGGAGAATCTTCGCGGCAATATCAATACCCGGCTCGCTAAAGTAGCCGACAGCGACTGGCAGGGAGCAATCTTCGCTGCAGCCGGTGTGGACCGCATACATGTGCGACCCGCAAAATCAATCGAGTTAGACTGGATGTTACCCGCCCCTGCCCAGGGAGCGATCGTTGTTGTTTGCCGGCAAACCGATGAATATTGCCTGGAAGCGTGCAACCACTTCAATGATGCGTCAACAGCGCTTTGTGTAAAAGCAGAAAGAGATTTTTTACGCCAGCTTATGGGCGGTTGTTCAACACCAATAGCAGCGATCTGTGAAGTAAAGAATCAAACTGCGATATTCCGCGGCAATATCCTTTCGGTTGATGGTAAACAGGCAGTTTCAGTTGAAAAACAATGCCTCGTAACAGATGCTGCAGAACTCGGAAGATTAGCTGGAGAAGAAGTATTGTCAAACGGCGGACGTGCAATACTTAACTCCATGACCACAATACTCAAAACCGTCTAATAAAATATGATTCAGAACGATCTTATATTAAAGGTACTTCGCGGCGAAGAAGTTGAAAGAACACCTGTATGGATGATGCGCCAGGCAGGAAGATATCTGCCCGACTACTTAACCCTGAAGGCCCGCTATAGTTTTTTTGAAAGATGCCAGAAACCTGAACTGGCCACCGAAATCACCATGCAGCCTGTGGACCAGGTTGGAGTTGATGCAGCAATTATTTTCTCCGATATACTGGTTGTGCCACAAGCCATGGGTCTTGAAGTTCAGATGGTGGAAGGCAAAGGTCCGTTTCTGCCGAACACCATTAAAACCCGGCAGGATCTTACGAAGCTTCAGATACCTGATGTCCAGGAACACCTGGGTTATGTGTTTGAGGCCCTGGCAATGACCAAACGTGCCCTAAACAATCGCATACCACTTATAGGTTTTGCGGGTTCGCCATGGACATTATTATGTTATATGGTTGAAGGAAAAGGATCGAAAACTTTCGACCAGGCCAAAGCATTTTGTTACACCCAACCCGAACTGGCGCACACACTGCTGAACATGATAACGGAAACGACTATACGTTATCTGCGCGCGCAGGTAAAAGCCGGTGCAGATATTGTGCAGTTGTTTGACAGCTGGGGTGGCCTGCTCGGTCCTGCTGATTTTGAAAACTATTCGCTGAAATATATGCGGAGAATTGTTGAGGCCCTTAAAGACGAAGTGCCATTCATTCTGTTCGCAAAAGGGGCATGGCATTCACTGGGTGCAATGGCTGATACCGGGGCCCATGGACTTGGTATTGACTGGTGTATTCAACCACATCTCGCACGACAATTTGCAGGCGATCGGGTTGCCCTGCAAGGCAACTTTGACCCCGCAAAACTGCTGTCACCCATCCCGGTGATCAGAGAAGAAGTGAATGCAATGCTGGCGTCATTTGGCAAAGGGAAACACATTGCCAATCTCGGACATGGCATCCTGCCAAATGTTCCCGTAGATCATGCGCGGGCATTTGTTGATACAGTGAAAAATTATCGTTGGTAATAAATTATTTCTCATGAACCGGATAGCCGTTCCTGATCATACTATCAGAAATGCGTGGATAGAAATTATTCATAACCTCCAGGACAAAATCTGCAGCGGCCTTGAAAGCGTTGACGGAAAAGAAAGATTTGCAGAGGACCTGTGGGAAAGAGCTGAGGGTGGTTCGGGTAAAACGCGTGTAATTGCAAATGGTAACGTATTTGAGAAAGGCGGCGTAAACACTTCTGTGGTGTTCGGCGATGTTACACCTCCAATGAAAAAACAGCTGAACATCGATGGCGACAAATGGTTTGCCTGTGGCGTCAGCATCGTTATTCATCCGTCAAATCCCTTTGTACCAACCATCCATTGCAACTACCGGATGTTTGAATTGTACGACACAAACGAAGTACTGATAGACAGATGGTTTGGCGGTGGCGCTGACCTGACTCCCTATTATCTTTTTGAAGAAGATGCGATTCATTTTCATGCTGTACATAAAAATGTATGCGACCAGTTTAATAACACACTTTATCCGGAGTTCAAAAAACATTGCGACGATTATTTTGTAAACTGGCACCGCAATAATGAACGGCGCGGCATCGGTGGTATCTTTTACGACTACCAGCGTGAAGACCGTCTTAGCGTTGATCAATGGATGCAGTTCAGCCAGTTATGTGGTGAAGCATTCCTTGCGGCCTATCTTCCCATTGTAGAAAAAAGAAAACATACGCCATTTACAGCCCAGCATAAAAAATGGCAGGAATTACGACGCGGGCGCTATGTTGAATTCAATCTTGTACACGACAGGGGAACAATTTTCGGTCTTAAAACAAATGGCCGGATTGAAAGTATTTTAATGAGCCTGCCGCCCACCGTACGTTTTGAATATAATTTCCAACCCGAGCCCGGCACACCTGAAGACGAATTGTTACAAACCTGTCTGAAGCCGCGCGACTGGGTATAAATATTTTATTATGCAGTTAATCAGAAGAAATCGAATCTTAAGACAATCGCCTGCAATCAGGGCCATGGTTGCAGAAACAACGCTCGCACCCGGGGATTTTATAGCTCCTTTATTTGTTGACGAAGGTGCCGGAGTAAAAACGCCGATAGCCTCCATGCCTGGTTATTACCGCATGTCACGCGATCTCATCATTACAGAAGTAAAAGAACTCTGGGATCTCGGCATACGCAGCGTGTTATTGTTTATAAAATGCAGTGACGATTTAAAGGATAACACCGGACAGGAAGCCTGGAACGAAAACGGGTTGATGCAAACCAGCATCAAAGCGATCAAAGATGCAGTTCCGGAAATGTTGGTGATGACTGATGTGGCGCTTGACCCTTACTCTTCTTATGGACACGATGGGATTGTTGAGAATGAAATAATAGTGAACGACCCGACCGTTGAAGCTTTGGTGCGAATGAGTATCAGCCATGCGGAAGCAGGGGCAGATTTTGTTGCACCAAGCGATATGATGGATGGCAGAATCATGGCCATTCGCCAGGGGTTGGAAGAAAACAACTTCACACGCACGGGCATCATGGCTTATAGTGCTAAATATGCATCATGTTTTTATGGACCGTTCCGGGATGCGTTAGATAGTGCACCCGGATTTGGTGATAAGAAAACTTACCAGATGGATTTTGCCAACAGACGTGAAGCAATACGCGAAACACTGATGGATGTGGAAGAAGGAGCAGATATCGTTATGGTGAAACCTGCCTTATCGTATCTTGATATTATACGTGAAATAAAAGACCAGGTAGACGTGCCCGTTAGTGCATACCAGGTAAGCGGTGAATACGCGATGATAAAGGCTGCCGCACAAATGGGTTGGTTGAATGAAGACAAAGCCGTTCTTGAAACACTCACCTCCATCAAACGGGCCGGCGCCGACCTGATTGCTACCTATTTCGCGAAACCTGCAGTGCAGTTATTAAACGCGTGAACAAAATTTTAATTCATTATCATGTCATATAGCAAGAGCGAACAACTTTTTCAACGCGCACAACAATCAATACCCGGTGGTGTTAACTCGCCGGTACGCGCCTTTAAAAGTGTCGGCGGCACCCCGGTATTTATAGAGAGAGCCGAAGGTGCATATATGTACGATGCCGATGGCAAACGTTATATCGATTATATAGCAAGTTGGGGTCCCATGATTTTGGGACACGCTTACGGCCCGGTAATTAAAGCTATCACCGCGAAAGCGGCGCAGTCAACCTCTTTTGGTGCACCCACCTTGCTGGAGGTTGAAATGGCCGAATTGATTAAATCAATGGTTCGCAATGTTGACCTGGTCCGGATGGTTAACAGTGGCACAGAAGCCTGTATGAGTGCTATCAGGCTCGCACGCGGTTATACCGGCCGGAATAAGTTTATAAAGTTTGAAGGATGTTATCATGGACATGCTGACGCGTTCCTGGTTAAAGCAGGAAGTGGTGTAGCTACATTGAATATCCAAACAGTTCCTGGCGTAACAGCTGGCGTATCAACTGATACGCTTACCTGCGCTTATAATGATCTGCAGGGCGTGGAAACACTGGTAGCATCACACAAGGGGGAAGTAGCTGCTATCATCATTGAACCCGTTGCAGGAAACATGGGTTGTATTTTACCGGAACCTGGTTTTCTGCAAGCGCTCCGAAGAATCTGTGACCGGGAAGGCATTGTATTAATTTTTGATGAAGTAATGACTGGTTTTCGATTATCGGCTGGTGGCGCACAACAAACACTTGGTGTTGATGCGGACCTTGTCACCTATGGTAAGGTAATCGGTGGAGGACTTCCGGTTGGTGCATTCGGTGGTCGTCGTGAAATCATGGAACACATATCACCGCTGGGAAACGTTTACCAGGCAGGAACTTTAAGCGGCAACCCGTTGGCAATGGCTGCCGGTTTTGCAATGCTTAGCGAACTAAAAGCCAATCCTGGTATCTATGAAGAGCTGGCAGACAAAACCGCCTATCTGCATAAAAAGTTGGAAGAAGTCTTTACAAGCGATGGTCGGCCTTTTGTTATCAACAGACTTGGCTCCATGATGAGCATACATTTCAGTGAAAAACCAGTTACTGATTTCAGCTCGGCTGCGAATGCAGACAACGAACGCTTCAAACGTTATTTCCACTTCCTGTTGAGCCGTGGAATTTATCTTCCACCGTCTCCGTATGAGAGTTGGTTTCTCAACAACGCAATCACTATTTCAGATCTTGATTACACTGTTGAAATGAGTGCGGAGTTTGTGAAGGGTGATTAACTTTCTATCACCAGTCTTTAATAGGGATCGTATTAACTGAATTTAATTCAAATGCCTGTCATGAATATATTTCTCATGACAGGCATTCAATTTTTTAATTTTAATTTTTATCCCACCAAACCGGGCTCGATGTTACATCGTCTGATCCTTGTTTGCTTGCTTCAGCATTGTTCGTCATTCTTTCGGTTTCAGGATACATCAATCGTAACGGACGCTGACCTGCGGGAACATCAAGGGAATTCGGAACTGCCGGAACACCAAGCCTGCGATAGTCGTTCCACGCCTCAATACTGTTCAGACCATTCAGCGCCAGCCATTTTTGTGTGATGATATTAGCAATCTTACCCGGTACTGTGTTATAATCTACGGTGGGTTGATTAATGTAATCAGCATAGGCATTCAACACACCATGAAATTTGAAGGATTCTTCTATTGCACTATTATAAAAAGCGGCAGCAGAACCAGCGATCCACCCTCTTTCGGCAGCTTCTGCCTGTAAAAAGAGACTTTCAAAGGAAGCCAGCAGCACTGATGGTTGGGTTGCAGACTTGAAAATACCCGCCGGCTGACCACCGTTCTCCAAAGGACCTTTAAACGCGGAAGTATTGGCCCTATCATATTCAGGCGAAGTAGAAGGATTGCCAAACAACACACCTTTATATTGCCCATTTACATCTACGAACATGGTCGCAAGACGGGGATCATTTCTTTGCTCATATTGTTCAATCGAAAATATTGTTGGGCGAATATTTTCCCGGTTGGAGGTGCTTACACCCTGTACTGATCGGTAAAAACTTTCCCATAGTGGATTCATTTTTCCTGCCGTCAGCAGGTAACCCGGGTTAATGAATGCGTTTTCACCAACACCGAGAAAACCGCTGCCTTCCTGCATTATCTTCCTGATTTCATCATTAACAAAATTGATATTATCAGTTTCGCTTTGACGTAGTAAAGCGCGGAGTTTGATGGTATTGGCAAACTTAATCCACTTCGTTTTGTCGCCCTGGAACATAATATCCTCACTACCGGCTTCAGTTCCCGGAACTGTATTTTTGATATCCTGGATTCCCTGGCTGATTAAGGCGATTGATTTTTCGTAAACAGTTTTACCATCTTCGTAAACTGGTGTCGGCTCACGTGTACCCTTAAGCGCATCTTCAAATGGCACATTATTATAGATATCAACCAATCTTAAAAAATGCCAACCCTGCATGATCTTAGCAGCACCTGCATAAAAATGCATCCCGGACAGATCTGCTTCTTCCCTTATCAATTGGTAATACATCAGGTTGGTGTAGCTATCCTCCCAAACAGGAATTCCATCGCGTTGATGCCGCAGTGCAGGTCCGTTGTAAGTTTTGAGATCAATAAATGATGCAAGTCCATCATTGTTAGTTCCCCAATAACCGCCCCATAATGCTCCGATCTGATTTAACTGACCAGTTTCCTGGTTCATGGTACTTACCAGTGCGGCAGGAAATTTAGCCTTTAAAGGCAAGGTGCCTGAAACCGGTTTGTTAGGATCCTCGTTTACATCAAGGAACTTTTTGCATGATGTAAAGCTTAAAACGATAGTGATGTATATAAAGATTTGTTTCATTGTAATAATTACTTAGGTAAAAAGATCAGAAGGACGCGGTAATGTTGAAACCGTACGATCTGTATGGTGGTACCTGTCTGAAACTGAGATATCCATCCGTGTTATTGTATAAGTATTCCGGATCACCGTATTTATTATCCTTATGACGAATGATAAAAAGATTTGTTGCAACGAGCGAAAGACTCAATTCCCTGATCAGTTTCTGGTTACCTAACAACCGGGATGGCACTCCATAACCAAGATTAAGTTCACGGAGTTTGAAAAAATCAGATTTTGCCACTGTATTAATTTGCACTTCACCTTGTTTGCTCCAGAATGCGCGCCCGCCGCCAGAGGTAGTTTTTGTGGTATTTGATTCATACTTACCTGGCTCTGTTTCTATAACCGAGTTCGGCCATACAAATGGTTCACGGTTATATTCCGCCGTGCGGGGGTCGGTACCTGCAGTATACATACGGGGCACTATTTCAGAGTACAGCCAGCCGCCCATGCGCCAGTCAAACTGGGCTCCCAGGCTGAAGCCTTTCCATGTGGCAAGTGTGCTAACGCCCATCTGATACGGTGGCACGAGGGTTCCTAGCAGCCTGTTGTCTGCCGCCACAATGGGATCTCCGGTAGCAGCGTCAACAACCACACGTCCCTCAGGATCACGCTTATAGTCGCTAACCAAAAGACTGGGAAAAGCTTCTCCTATTACTGCATATGACTGACGGAAATTATTGATGTTGTCGAGGCCCTCGTATAATTCTTTAACCTGATTATTAATGTAAGTAAAGTTGAACCCGACATTCCAACGCAATCCTGCAGAACGGATCAAGTCTGCCTGTAATCCGAGCTCGATGATACTGTTGGTAAGTCGTCCGGCATTAACACGAGCGCTACGGTAACCGGTGGCTGCAGAAGTAGTCGCGTTAAAAATCTGTCCTTTCGAATCAGAATAAATATAGCTTGCCTCAAGGTTCATTCTCCTGTCGAACAATCCAAGTTGAATACCTGCTTCATAAGAAGTCACAAACTCCGGTTGTATATCCGGGTTAGGATTAATCGTTCCCGGTAAAAAGCCAACAACATTCCCAAATGGAAATCCATTGCTTTGCGAGTAAGTATTATTTAATTGATAGGGCTGAAGCGTAACGTTTCCTGTTTTGTTCCAGGAAGCAAACAACTTCCCGAAAGACAGCAATCTACTTTGACGTAAAGCAGGGATGGCATCACTAAATACAAACGAAGTACTTACACCCGGATAAAAATAAGAGCGGTTATCCGGAGACAGAACTGAAACCCAGTCGTTCCTGCCAGTGAGCGTCAGGTACAAATAATCTTTGTAGCCTGTTGTCAATTCTCCATACGCCGCTGCTGAGCGGTATTCAGTGATCGTTACTGACCCATTCAACTCTCCGATACGACTACCAGGATTAAATACTTCAGGATATAACAGGTTGCTGGCACCGATTGCGGTTTGTTTCCTGTAATCGGATCTTAAGTTTTGACCAACCAATAG
This sequence comes from Bacteroidota bacterium, assembly GCA_023416995.1. Taxonomy (GTDB): domain Bacteria; phylum Bacteroidota; class Bacteroidia; order Chitinophagales; family Chitinophagaceae; genus DATHKG01. The sequence goes on along the minus strand of JAEZGI010000069.1, from coordinate 34,972 downwards.
CCTGGTTTCAAAATCACCCATTTGTTTTTGGAAGCTAAGCATCACATCGCTGTTTAATCTGCGATAGTTATTTGTTGCATCACTAACGCTGCCATTAACATTGCGTGTTCCGGGTGCTTCAAACTTCCCCGTTGTGCTTCGCATCTCATCATTTATCGAGTAAAGACCGAGACGGTAAATCGCGCGAACCATACCATTAAACTGATAGTCCAACTCGATTTTACCATTGATGATCTGCTGTTTGCTTTCGTCACGTATATTATCAACCTGGAAAAAAGGGTTTTTGAGGTTGGAAGTTCCTGTTGGACTAAAATAATACAAGGGATTTGCCTGGGAGTTCGGATTTCGCCAATCCTTCATCGAATTGAAATCAAAGTTGGCCGGAAGTTGATAGGCTGCTATCCATGGGCCATCAGGCGTTGTGTTTTTGTTGTTGAAAACATAGTTCAGGTTATAGTTTGCATTCAGTTTTCCAAACTTGCGGGCACCGTTGAAACGAAGCCCGACCCTGGTGTTTTTGTCCTCAGGTATGATACCATTTACATTAACGTGTTGGGCGGACATAAAATACGTGCTTTTTTCATCGCCGCCTGAAAAAGAAACATCGTTTTGAACGTTCACACCAGTATTAAACAAATCAAGCCGGTTGTCCCGCGATGGCGCAGCATATAATAGCTGAGGTTGGGTGCCATCGGCAAGCGGCCCGCCAAAATCGCGGTAAGACCCATCAAAGGCGGGCCCCCATGATTCTGTTTGTGTAGGAGAATACACTCCATTGGCGCCCTGACCATAAGTAGTTTGCGCCGGGGGCAACAGGTAAACATTCGAGAACGTGGTGGTGTTACTGAACTTTACCACTCCTTTTCCTTTCGAGCCGGTACGTGTGGTGATCATCAATGCGCCGTTTACACCTTCCGAACCATACAACGCAGCTGCATTTGCACCTTTCAAAACCGTGATGCTTTCGATATCATTGGGATTCAGACGGCTGATATCCGGAACCGGCACTCCGTCTACTACATAAATCGGTGCATTGGGGTTCCGGCCATCAATACCGGCGGTTCTACTTAAAGATCTCGTGCCGCGCAGTGTGATCTGAATCTGTGGATCAACCTTACTGTCATACATGTTTATTCTTAGCCCTGACACTTTTGACGAAAGCCCGAACAGCGGATTGATCACTTTACCCTGGTTCAATTCGCGGTTATTGACCACCTGGCTGCCGCTTCCCACCTCGCGGGCAGATCTTTTAATACCAAGTGCACCAGTCACAACTACCTCCGACAATTCATCAACTGATTCCTGCATTTGAATATTAATTTCAGCGCTGCCGGTTACACGAACAACTTCTGACTGGTAACCCTGGAATGAGATCAGCAGATCCTGGCCAATGGCGGCCATGATCAGGAACCTGCCCGCTGCATCGCTTGCGGTGTTGACGGTATTACCTTTCACCTCAACGTTTGCCCCGGAAAGAGGCAAACCCGACCGGGCCGAGCTGATGATGCCACTGATCCTTACCTGTTGGGCATACGAAAATGTAAGCGCCAGTAAAGCGCTGACTGAAAATAAAAATCTCTTCATAAATGTTGATGATTCTGAACCTGGTGAACAGGGGATTGTTAAAGCCTTATCGATTAACAGGCAGTAAATAATTTCAATAATTCTTCGGATCTAAGTTCATTATCTGCCAGTTCCATCATCACTGAAAGTTCGTGCAACTCAGATTCGTTCAGGTACAACATTAGGCCGATAAACGGCGTTGGTACCGCAATCTTTTTGCGATAAGGATCATCTGACAAGGGATAGTTTTCTTTCAGACTTCGCACATTATTACAGAAGGCCGCAAAGTCATCGATAGCCAGGTTAATGATCATGGTTCCAAAAGCAACCTGGATCTGCTCACAATGATTACAGCGAACCACATAGCCGATTTTATCGCTATGATATAGCGTTTGATAAGAACACATAATTTCCTTTTTTAAAGTTGAATCAATACAGCTTATTGCTGCAACTCGGGCACACGGTTCATTTGTTGTTTCTTTGGAAGCCCTTCGTTTTTATTTTCGCCGGCCTGAGATAGCCGTTTAGTCTTTTTTCTTCTGCCCCACCAGATGATAAAGCCCGTTACAGGAAGGCTGCCCGCTACAAGACTGCCAAAAAACGCCAGCATTTTTCCGGGAAGCCCCAGAACCGCTCCTACATGAATGTCGTAATTCATTCGGGCCAGTTTATCAGCAGCACTGGCTTCAGCGTATTTTCCATACATGTGTGTAACAGGTATCTCTTCAAGGGTGTATTGATTAAAGTACAAATAGTCGGCTTTGTAATAAGTTCCCGCATCGGGGTTAATAGCTACTTCAATAGAAGTAGAATCGTTTTCAGGCACATGAACTTCAACTATCGCTGCATTCCGGCTTTCAGGCATGACCTTCTCCCAAACACGATCAATAGCCGGTGTTGTGTGTGAATCACCAACTGCATGAACCGGTTCATAAAATGCAACCATCTCTTTACCACCTGAAGCGGTCCAGTACACTGATTTTGCAAACCATTCAAACCCCATTACCAAACCAGTGAGAGCGATAAACAAAGCCACCCATGTTATATAAAACCCCAGTACATTATGAAGATCATAATTCAGCCTTCTCCACCTGGCCGACCATTTAACTGAAAACCGTTGTTTACGCGCAGCTTTGTTTTTGGGCCACCACAGTATAAGACCCGTTATAAGCATAACAACAAAAATCAATGTAGCGCTGGCAACTATGGGCTGACCGATCTCAGGCGGTAACCATAAATAGTAATGTCCCATGAGCACGATCCTGAAGAAATCGTCATTCATGTTTTTTACTTTCAGTACTTCAGCCGTGTAAGGATTGAGATAAACGATATAATAATATTCTTCTCCTAAACTATAATAGGAAACCTGCGCGGCATAGCCGGCTTTCCGATAGGCCACTCCATGCGCATGTTTACCCGGCAAAGCAGAATCGGCTTTTGCTTTCAATATTGAGGGAGGCAGTGAAGGCGCGTTTGAAGCCTCAACATACTGGTAAGTGTTGGTAACGCTTTCAATCTCTTTCTGAAAAGCAAGTATACAACCGGTGATGCCCAGGAAAGCTACAATGAGCCCGGAAGAGAGTCCGAGCCAAAGATGAATTTTGCCGATCAGTTTTTTACTCTTCATTGAAACAAAAGTAAACCGGCAATGGCTCAATGGAGACTTGTATCAGGAAAACGGTTTACGCAATCGGGAAACAATACCAATACGCTATAAAGCAATATGTTGCAGCAAATCGGGATAATCTGTGATGATCCCATTTACACCAAGTTTTACAAGCGCATCAACCTCCTCCCGGGTATTTACCGTCCAGGGTACAAGTTTCATGTTCAATCTCCGGCATTCCGCGACGGTTTCGGGTGTAACCAGTTTGTAATGAGGACTGTATATCTCCGGCGTATAACCAAGTTCGGCGATATGATCAGCAGGGGTTTTTGTTTTTGAATCTACAAGATATGCGGTGACGACCCTGGGATAAGATTTATTTACTTCAATGATCATTCTTTTGTCAAACGACTGCAAATAATACCTGTTACCCAGATTTTTCGACTTCACCACATCCATCACCTTCTTTACAAGCGTGGCTGCATCAGGCTGATAAATGCTGTCGTACCGGGGATTTGACTTGATTTCTATGTTGTAAATCACAGGTTTACGCCCGTTTTTAGCGGTATAATGCTCAACTGAATCTATTAGTTCCCCAAGAAGCGGCATATGGACCGGCAGTTTCTGTTGTTGCGGAAATGCAGCATTGCCTTTGCTGCCAACGTCAATTTTCCGGATCTCGGAATAATCCATCTGGTGCCAGATATAGTTTTTTGCGATATCTGCATTCAGTTCTTTTCCATCTGGCAGGGTGGATATCCCAACGTTTACGAATGGGTCGTGGGCGATTAGCACCTCGCCATCACGGGTAATATACACATCTACCTCAATTGCGTTCGCACCCAGGTCAATCGCTTTCAACATAGACGGGATAGTATTTTCGGGAAGATGACCACGCGCGCCGCGATGCCCTTCCTTCAGAAAAACAGGATATTCGGAAGGAAGTCCTGAAGTACGCGAAGCGGTACAACCTGTAAGGGCCATTAACATTGTTATTATTAAATATTTCATACAATCAGTTTATTGGTCAGTTCCAAATAATTTCAGGGTTGGAGACTCACAGACGACCAGCCACCGTCAACAACCAGGCTTTGACCTGTGATATGACGCGCATTTTTCGAAACCAGGAAAATCGCGGCCTGGGCAATATCGTTAACATCGGCCGGCCGGCCCATCGGTGTGATCCTTGACCAGGTTGCTTCATAGCTCTGATCTTCGATGGTTCTTTCGGTTCGGGTGGCACCAGGCGCAATGGCATTTATTGAAATCTTATACGGTGATAATTCAACCACCAATGTTTTTGCAAGCATCTCGAGACCAGCTTTTGTCATACCATAGGCCGCAAGATCTTTGTGTGCCTGATGGCCGGTTACCGATGACATGAGCAGGATACTGCCGCCCGATTCCTGTTGGCGGATTTGTTTCGCAGCCGCCTGCGTGAGAAAAAAACTTCCTGCAAGGTTCAGATTCATGACCCGCTGCAGTGTTTCAGGTTTGTAATTAAAAAAGTCACCAAACAGGGTGATACCCGCATTAGCGATGGCTATATCTAATCTGCCAAACCGTTCAACGGCGGTATCTACAAGCTGCTGGATGAAAGTAAGGTCCGCTGCATCTCCGGGCAGAGGCACACATACTCCCCCGCTCTGGATAATATCCGCACATGCTTTTTCCGCCAGCGCCGGATCAATATCATTCAACACAATCCTGGCACCGGACAATGCGAGTTGGCGGCAAATCTCAAAACCGATCCCCTGGCCCGCACCGGTCACTATTGCAACCTGTTGTGTAAAATCAAACATGAGTTTATCGTTTTATCAGTTATCCTTCACACATCTGAAACCGGTATGTTCCAAACCTGTATCAGGTGATGTTTTCATACGTGCCGATACCCTGTAACTGGCACAATAAGAATCATGACATAAAAAAGAACCTCCCCGCACCACGCGTTTTGGCACACCAGGTTCCTGGGAGTCATGACTCGCAGCCGGACCCTTTGGGTTTACACTTATTTTACCATTAAAAGTGTCATAATACGCTTCATGATACCAGTCGCTGCACCACTCCCAAACATTACCGGCCATATCATAAAGGCCATAGCGGTTGGGCACAAACGTTTTTACAGGTGCGGTACCGGCATATCCATCAAGTTGTTTGTTATCGTCAGGGAAACGGCCCTGCCAGATATTGGCTTTCTGTTTTCCTTCGGTTACCCGTTCGTCGCCCCAGGTGAAAGGTTTGTCTTTCATCCCGCCACGGGCCGCAAATTCCCACTCGGCTTCGGTTGGCAACCGTTTACCAGCCCACTTCGCATAGGCATTGGCGTCATCCCATGAAATATGAACCACCGGGTGGTTTTCTTTTCCTTTAATATTGGATTGCGGACCCTGTGGGTGCTGCCAATCAGCCCCATTTGTCCATCGCCACCATTGCGAAGCATCATGAAGCGGGATAGGCGATCCGGAGGCGAAAAATACAAGTGAAGAAGCGACCAGCAGACTGTCAGCCGGTTTAGGCGTGCCCGGAGGCAATTGTTTTTTCAGCTCTTCCCAATCAGGTTTACGCTCGGCAGTAGTTTTGTATCCCGTAGCTTCAACAAACGCTGCGAACTGCTGATTGGTAACTTCAGTTTCATCCATCCAGAATCCATTAACGGTTACCTGATGTCGCGGGTATTCGTCTTTGCGTCCATCCCGGTCTGCTGCTCCCATGGCAAAACTGCCACCCGGTATCCATACCATTCCATCCCTTGCTGCGGTTTGTGCGGGTGAGATGCTGTCAGTTGCTGTTGCGGCCGCAAACCTCGCAGGTAAAGGAGCCGCACAAAGTGCAAGACTGTCAGCAGTACGTTGCCGTTCAAGTTCGACGGCATCTGGTTCGCCACAACCTGCCAAAAAACAAAGCAGGGTAATCAACGCTGCAAATCCGTTTTTCATGCTACGAATTTAAAGAAACAATTTACCGCGGTTAATAATATCCATTGTGGAGATGGTCGTTCCTGCGATTATAAATTTTCTTTAACGGTATCTGCAGTCCATTAGTGGAAGCGAGCCAATCCCATAATTGTTTTTTCAAAAGCCCAGCGGTAGCCTGGTGATCCGCACTGCGTATCAGATTATTCATTTCATAAGGATCTTCCTTCAGATCATACAACTCATTTGCATCCCATACCCCGTGATTGAAGATATATTTATAGCGATCTGTTCTGATTGAAAAAATTGTAGGAGTTTGGGGGAAAGAATACTCCCAGTAATATTCATAAAAGATCTTGTCGCGCCAACCTGCTACTTCCTGTCCTTTCAGCAGCGGAAGAAAAGATCTGCCCTGCATGTGTGCCGGCCTGGTTATACCTGCCAGTTCCATGATTGTTGGTGCAATATCCAGGTTAAGAATCATTTGATCTATAACCCTGGTTTTTGTGATAAGTGATGGCGACCAGGCCAACAACGGTACGCGCATCGATTCTTCATAAGCATGGCGTTTATCGATCAGGCCATGTTCACCGAATGAGAATCCATTATCACCCATATAAATTACAAGGGTGTTTTCGGCGAACCCGTTGTCTTCCAGCCACTTCGTCACCTTTCCGATACTTTCATCAACCGCTAATAATGTTTCACAATATCGCCTGTAAAACACATCAAATTCAAACTCGCCATGATACATATAATCCACGCCGTGCCAGCTATATCTTTGTCTTGATACCCAGGCCGGCATATCTTCTTTATTCACCTTTGTTTCAGGCTGCATGATAGTGCCATATTTCCGGCTGCTGTCAGTAGCGGTTATATACATTGAAGGTGGTGAAACAATTGCCTTGTCCTTATACCGGTCCTTGTGCCTGGCCGCTGGTTCAAACATGGCGTGAACCCCTTTGTGAGACAGGTAAGTGAAGAAGGGCTGATCCTTCTTTAGTGATTTCATCCAGTCGAGTGCATAATCAGTCAGTTTATCAGTCGTATAAACTGTTGCGGCCTGTTTCTCTTCTTTTCCATTTACATTGAATGTGCCGCCATAATAAACCCCCTGTCCCTTAAAACTTACCCACTGATCAAAACCGGGCTGCGGTTTATCATCAGTATTGCCCATGTGCCATTTGCCAAAGAACCCGGTTTTATAACCTCTCTTCTGAAGATATGATGGAAAAAACCGGAGGTTGTCGGGCAATGGAGCATTGTTATCTACTACCGTATGTGTATGTGCATATTGACCCGTTAAGATAGAAGCTCTGCTGGGAGAACATAAAGCCGTTGTAACAAATGCATTTTTAAGATGTGCACCTTCCTTTGCCATGCGATCCATATTGGGCGTTTCCAGCCAGGGCACCTTGTTCATAAATCCCATAAAGTCGTGCCGGTGATCATCGGCCAGTATAAATACAACGTTCATAGGTTTTTTAGATGATGACTGGCTATTAACCGAGGGAATCATCACCACAAGCAAAACGCAACTCAATAAACAGATCCTGTAATTTCTCATAACTACTGTTTTAGGAAAGGAAAATCTGGCTGTTCAACATGTTGTTGTTCCATGACCGCACGCATCCTGGTTACTATGTTTGGATATTTGCGGGAAAGGTCCCTTGTTTCGCCCGGATCTTTTCTAAGATCATACAATGCTATCGGTGCATATTGGTTCTCTGTAACGTTGAGACGAACTATTTTCCACTGATCCATCCTCACCGCTTGTCTGCCGCCATCTTCATGAAACTCCCAGTATAAAAACTCGTGCGGTCTTTGGCGTTTTTGTTTCAATTCATTCACAAATGAAATTCCGTCTGTGTAAACATCCAGGCTGTCTCCCGCTATTTCTGCAAAGGTTGGTAACAGATCCCAGAAAGCACCAACGTATAACGAGGTTGAGCCGGCTTTGCTGACACCCGGCCACGAAACGATCATCGGCACTCTGATACCGCCTTCATACAGATCTCTTTTATGACCTTTGAATATACCATTACTGTTAAAGAATTCCGGATCATTGCCACCCTCTTTATGTGGCCCGTTGTCACTCGTAAAAAGTATCACGGAGTTTTCATAGATACCTTCCTTCTTCAGCCTGGCCACTACCTCCCCCACGTATTGATCAAGGTGGGTTACCATTGTAGCATAAGCTGCTTTCGGATACGGTTGTGGCTGATAACCGACACCGTTCCATTGGGCGACGGGAACAGCAGTTTCCCTGATCTGGCTTTTATAATAATTAAAAACAGAATCATCAGGTGTTTGTAAAGCTGCGTGTGGCAGGGTATATGCCAGGAATAAAAAAAATGGTTTTGATTTGTTTTTTTCAATAAAGTTCAGCGCCTGCTCCTGGATCAGTTCAGGTGCATAATTCATTTGCTTTGTAACACTGTTATCCAGTGATATTTTTTGCTGCTGACTCCAAAGATGGGATGGGTAATAATTATGGGATTGTCGTTGACAATTGTAGCCATAAAAATAATCAAACCCCTGGTTCAACGGATCGCCCGTTGAGCCAACCGAACCAAGTCCCCATTTGCCGAAATTCGCGGTGATGTACCCTGCTCTTTTCAACATCTTTGCGAGTGTTAAACCCGAAGCAGGGAGCGGCCATTGCCCCTCCGGCTGGATCTCCTTATTACCCCTTATAGCCGTGTGACCAGTATGCAATCCGGTCATGAGCGAAGCCCTTGATGGTGCGCAGACGGAGGTTCCGGAATAAAACTGTGTAAACTTTTTCCCTTGCCTGGCAAGCTGATCAATATTTGGTGTTTTAATCAGCTTCTGCCCATAACAACCGAGATCACCGATTCCCAGGTCATCAGCAACTATGAGAACAATGTTCGGTGAACGGGTCGCATCCTGCGCATATACATTACCGGTAGATGCGATGACTAATGCCATCACCGGCCACAAAACATATTTCATCTTAACAAAAACCTGACAGATTATCATTACATTTTGATTGCCCACTCTGATTTCAACTTACGTCCAAGCAGCCCGTCGGCTTCTTTATCTCCTTTGAACCGTTCTTTTTTTGCATTCCATTTCAGCGGACGGTTCAGTTCAAGAGCAATATTTCCAAGATTACAAACTGTTGCGGACCGATGACCTATTTCTATATCACACACGGGCTTTTTTCTGGTTACAATTGACTCAATAAAGTTGCTGTAATGATTGGTGCTGTTGTACACGCGTTTTTCATTGCTGGCAATTACCCTGGTAACCAGCGATGGATCAGAAGTTTCAAGCTTACCGCGTTGAACATCAAGTTGACCATTTGTGCCGATAAAACGGATCGCATGGTTCTTACCAAAATCCTCACGCGTTACTGTGATACCGTTTTTATACTTGTAAGTAAGATAAGGCACATCGCTTCCGTTTGGCGGAATAATTTCTTCGGGCCCCGTGTCATCCATATCAAGTGACCATTGAACAATATCAAATAAGTGTGCGCCCCAATCCGTCAAATCTCCACCACCAAGTCCTTTGTAATAGCGCCATCTTGCCCAGATATTCGCATCAATTGCCGGTGCAAGCTGGTTGTTATAATGCACGAATTCATTCGGCCCGAGCCACATATCCCAGTTTAGATCTGCAGGCAAGTTTTCTTTTGGTAAGTCGTAAGGCAATGGGGGTCCGCCAACACTCACTTTGACAGTTTTTATGTCACCGATATAACCATTGCGGATCAGTTCAGCCGTTTGCCTGAACTCCTGCCATGAACGTTGCATACTTCCCGTCTGAAACACGCGGTTATGTTTTCTCGTCGCATCAACCATTGCCCGCCCTTCTTTAACGGTAAGTGATAAAGGTTTTTCACAGTATATATCCTTACCTGCTTCGGCAGCACGAATAGCCTGAACAGCGTGCCAATGATCGGGTGTAACAATAACCACTGCGTTGATATCCTTCTCTGCAAGCAGATCACGGAAATCCTCAAAGGGCTTTATCGCCTTGTAACTGCCCTGGCCGCTTTTCGCTGTATAAAATGCATCAGCTTTTGAAATAAAATTGTTAAGCTTGAGTTTGTACACATCGCAGGCCGCAACCAACTGCGTATTCTCAAGTTTCATGAAGTTATTAGCCAGACCGATAGATTGCCTGCCCGTACCGATGAACCCAAGGGTGATTTTATCGCTCGGGGCTATAAAACCTTTGCCGCCCAATACATGCCTGGGAAGAATTACAACACCTGATAGTATGGCCGCCTGGCCCAGGAATCTGCGGCGGCTGATACTGGCTGATTTTTTTTGCATAACAATCGTTTTGTGCCGGCTAATACCGGCAAAGTTTGAAGTTAAGATAAAATCTAATCGTCTTGCTGTAACTACCAGGCCATTATGCGTTTTATAAAAGTTGTTACCTGGTCGCCGATGGTAATATGTTCTTCCAGAGATGGAAGACTATTGCAACCTTTATTGAAGGTGCCTTGTAAGCTGAGATGTTTGACCCGCTGATCTCCTCCGCGGGCGGCGGCCGCAACCACTGCTTTGACATAATTATTTAACCTTGCTTCTTTACCATTTCCTTCACTACCTGAAATGGCTACTATTTGCGCTGCAGGATGTTTTGCCCTCAGCTGCTTCAGAAAACCCAGGTACTGATTAGTAAATGCAAGAGAATCTTCTAAAGGATCATTGCGCCCAAGATAAACAGTAACTACCGGCGGTTGAAATCCTTTGGCATCCCAGGCGCCGGTATTTTTATGCAGATTCAATTTATCATAAACTGCCGGCATATTTCCACCAGGTTCGCCTGCGGTCCGAAGTACACCGATCTCCGAAGCGGCTGTAACCTGCAATTGAGCATTTAAGTTCCTTGCAGTGATGGCTGCGTAACTATGATACGCACTGCTTTGGTCGAACCATTCAGCACTATCGCAGGGCATGAAGCGGTCGTCAATTCCACGACCAGCGGTAACATCATCACCGATGAATTCAATTTTTCTTACGGGTACCGGGGGTGGCGGCAGCAAACTGTTACAGATAAAACCCACAAGCTCCAGGTATCCTGTACTCGCTTCAGTATTTTTTGTGATGATCACCGTATGATCCCCGCCGGGCAGATCCTTTGCGATCTGGATACGATTGGCCCTTGCCCGGAGCTGAATTCGCACGGGTTCGATGTTGTCTACCTTCACTTCTATATAACTGTGTGCACCATCCACTACCTGGTCGTTCAAAAAGATCTCACAATCCCCGCCCGAAAACCGTGTCACAACCTGGGTGCCCGGTGCCCAGAATCGTGGGAGTTTTGGGTTGCTCCGATCCACCCGACCATACAATTGTATATAAGGATGATCAGCTTCAATGATCTTTACCCGATCCTGCGAATGTGCAGTAAAAGATATGTTTATCAGCAGCAATGATAACAGCAACTTCAAACCGTTCGAGATGTACATGTATGTGAATTTCAAGATAATAGATGGAACAAGATAGTAAATTCAATATTGAATCCTCGGTTTTCAAAATTCGATCGCCTTTGTCATTTTTTTGTCAAACCGGTAAAGTTCCAAGGTAAATCTAGCTACCTTGCGAACCGAATGAACGTTCAATCATTAGATACATCTTCCAAAAAAGCAGCTATCCTGCAGGCTGTACTTGAATTAATCGGCGAGAATGGTTTTCATGGGGTTCCAATGAGCCAGGTAGCGAAAAACGCCGGAGTAGCTGCGGGAACCATTTATCATTATTTTGAAAGTAAGGATTCTTTGATCCGCGAACTTTGCGCCCTGATAAAAAGCCGGATGGCCGATGAAATGTTCAGCCAGGAATTTGAGCGCCTTGATTTCCGTGAAAGATTTTTTAAAGGTTGGATCCGCTTATGCCAGTTTTTTATAAACAATAAACACAGTCTCACGTTTATCCAGCAGTATAACAACTCGCCTTATGCGAAGCAACAGGTTTGCGAACCGGTGAGTCCCTTTGGGCAAAAGTTTGAAGCCTTTCTCAAAACGGGTACTGACGAGGGATATATAAAAGACCTGGAATACAACCTGGTTGCTGCCATTGTATTCGGATGCATTATGACAACTGCAAAGTTTCATCTTGAGGGCAGGCATAAGTATTCGGAGGATGATCTTACAAAAATTGCTTCAATAATCTGGGACGGAATAAAACTACCAGATTAGGGGATAAGCGCTCATTTATAAATGATGAGCTTTGAACGTTGCTGCCATCTTAAATCTTTTTCAAACATTGTTATAGTACATTATATGCGAATCAGTCTCCCTATTTCTATTTGTTTGATGCTTAATCTCGGACTCGCTCCGGCGGTGATGGCTCAAACCGCACCACCGCTTCCCGACAGTTTAACGCTCGAGCAATGCGTTGAATACGCATTGAAAAACCAGCCTTATGTTCAGCAGGCGGGGCTTGACCAGGAAATTGCCGAACGCGATATAAAGATCAACCTTTCAGGTTGGTACCCGCAGTTAAATGCAACTGGTAATTATCAGCATTATCTCAAACTGCCGGTTATCATCTTACCAAACTTTACCGACCCTACCCAGCCACCGCAAATTTTGAGAAACGGTTTGAAAAATACTTCAAACGCGCTTTTCCAGGCGGATCAGACTTTGTTCAGCAACACGCTGTTAACCGCAACCAAGGCGAAACGTTACGTGCGGCAGCAAAGCGCCCAGAATATAGAAAGCAATAAGATTGCTGCAACCGTGGATGTCAGCAAGGCATACTATGATATACTGACCAATAAACAACAGGTAAACATACTTCGTGAAAACATTGCCAGGATTGAAAAACAGTTGAAAGATGCGACGGCCCAGTACGAGGCAGGCATAGTAGATAAAACTGACGCCAAACGCGCCACAATCACACTGAGCAATGCTAAAGCCGATTTGAAACGTACACAGGAATTGTTGAAATACAAATATGCAGCCTTAAAAGAGTTGATGGGTTATCCTGCCGAAGCTCCCTTATCTCTTGCATATGACAGTGCGTCTATGGAACGTGAGATGCTGATTGATACGCTACAGCGTCTTGATTATGAAAAACGCATCGAATATCGTCAGCTTGAAACGCAAAAGCAGATCCAGCGGTTGAATGTTGATTTTTACAAACGTGATTTTCTTCCGACGCTGACAGGATTCATCAATTATAATTTTGTTTATCAGAACAATGAACTTTCAAAGCTCTATGATCAGTCATACCCAAATTCTATCACAGGGATTTCTATGCGTTTGCCATTGTTCACTGGTAACAAGCGGATCCAGAACCTGCGTCGCGAACAGCTTGAAGCAAAACGCCTTGACCTGGATGTGATCAATCTCAGGAACCAGATTAACACCCAATATGAACAGGCAATGGCATCGTATAAAAGCAGTCTGAATGATTGGTATACAGCTAAAGACAATGTAAAGTTGTCTCAAGAGGTTTACAACACCATCAAACTTCAATACGATGAAGGTATCAAAACCTATCTCGACCTGATGACTGCTGAGACAGATCTCCGCACCACACAGATAACATATCTGAATGCTCTGTACGGGGTTCTCGCCAGTAAACTGGATGTACAGCAGGCCCTCGGTAATATAAATGTCAACTAATACAATACACTCTCATTATGAATAGCAAGATCGCCGTTTTTATCTCTTTTGTCACCACCGCTACTATTGCTGTATCGTGCGGAAACAAACCAGACGCCAGTACACAACAGGCTGCGCCGCCACCTGTAGCTGTAAACATTCACGAAGTGAAAGCCGAAGCAGTAAGAGGTTTGGATACTTATCCCGGTACCATTGTACCACTTGTAGAGGTTGAGTTAAGGGCAGAAGTAAATGGATATATCACAAACATCTTTGTAAAAGACGGCCAGCCGGTTAAGAAGGGTCAGCCACTGTACGAGGTTGACCGCAGCCGCTACCAGGCCACTTATCGTCAACTGGAAGCGCAGGTACAGATTGCCAAAGCAAACCTTGCACGGGTTAGCAAAGACGTAGAACGTTACACAAGACTCAGTGAACAGGATGCGATCGCGAGGCAGCGTGTTGACTACGCTATCGCCGATCAGCAAACTGCTGCTTCACAGGTTGCGGCGGCAGAAGCAAATCTTGCTAACGCTGCGACTGATCTTGCACGTTCCGTGATCAAAGCTCCTATGAATGGAACAATCGGTATCTCCCCCGTGAGATTGGGTTCGTTGGTCACAGCAGGGAACACCCTGATCAATACGATCTCTGCCCCAGATCCTATTGCCGTTGATATTGCAGCAGGCGAACAGGAAATAGCGCGTTTCATTCGTTATCAACAGCAACCTCCTGCCAAAAGTGATTCTACTTTCACACTGGTGCTGCCTGATGGTACCAGGTACGATGCCAGTGGCAGCATTGCGGCGATCGATCGCGCAGTTGATCCGCGCACAGGTACTTTAAAAGTTCGCTTAAGTTTTCCCAACCCGGGCAACCGCCTGAGGGCAGGAATGAATTGCACCGTTAATGTATTGAACCAGGATGCAGGAAATATGCTTACGATACCAGCAAAAGCGCTTACTGACCAGTTAGGTGAGTTTTACGTATACCTGCTCGGCGATAGCAACAAGGTTTCACAACGTCGTGTAGAAGTTGGAAGCCGCTTCCACGAAAAAGTGGTGATCCGCGAAGGACTCCAGGAAGGCGATAAAATTGTCAGTGAAGGTGTTCAGAATCTACGCCAGGGTGCGGTAGTTAATCCTGGCGGCGGCGCTCCGGCAACTGCGCCAGCTGCAGCACCAAAAGACAGCACAAAGAATAATTAATGCTCACGTTTAAGACGAACCAATGATCTCAGATGTTTTTATCAGGCGGCCGGTCACCTCGATCGTGATCTCCTTAGTTATATTATTGATTGGTATTATCTCTATCATCAATCTCCCGGTGAGCCAGTACCCGGATATCTCACCCCCTGTTATTAACGTGTCGGGGATATTTACAGGGGCCGATGCGCAAACTGTTGAACAAACAGTTGCCACGCCTATTGAAACACAGGTGAACGGAACACCTGGCATGGCGTTTCTGCAATCGAGCAGCACCAGCGATGGTCGTATGTCTATGAGCGTGACCTTCGAGGTAGGTACCAATGTCGACATAGCCGCACTGGATGTGCAGAACCGGGTGAGCGTTGCCGAACCCGTATTACCCGAGCAGGTGCAGCGTTTAGGCCTTACCGTAAGAAAAAGAAACCCTACCATTCTTATGGTAGCTGGTATCTATTCTCCAAACGGGTCGCATGATATCAAGTTTCTCGACAACTATTCAAACGTATACATCCGCGACGCCTTACTTCGTGTGCCTGGTGTCGGTGACGTGGTGTCTGTTGGCCAGGATTTCAGTATGCGGGTGTGGTTGAACCCTCAGAAGTTGTCACAACTTGGGTTATCAAGCGAAGACGTAAGCGCCGCCATCCGTGAACAAAACATCCAGATTGCAGGCGGTAGTGTAGGTGGTGCGCCGCAATACTCATCGCAGGCATTTGAATTTCCCATCACCCTGAACGGGCGACTGGAGAATCCGAAGGAATTTGAAAACATCATCATCAAAACAAACCCTGCTGATGGTACCATCGTGTACCTGAAAGATGTTGCACGCATCGAACTGGGGCAATTCAGTTATGGCCGTGCAGTGAAGGTTAACGGAAACCCGGCGAACATCCTGCTGATTTACCAGACACCGGGAAGTAATGCAGTTACTACCGGAGAAGGTATCACAAAGGCACTTGAGGAAATGAAGAAATCGTTCCCCCCCGATGTTGATTATAAAATTTCGTTCGAATCTATTACGGTTGTAAACGTATCAATAGAGGAAGTAGTTCATACACTGATAGAAGCGCTCGTGCTTGTGACACTGGTGGTATTCCTTTTCTTACAAAGCTGGCGCGCAACGTTGATCCCTATCCTTGCGATACCGGTTTCAATCATCGGAACGTTTATATTCTTTGCACCGCTGGGCTTTACAATTAACACACTTACACTATTCGGATTTGTACTTGCAATTGGTATCGTGGTTGATGATGCCATTGTGGTGGTGGAAGCCGTGCAGCATTATATTGACCACGACAAGCTTTCGGCCAAAGAGGCAACGAAACGGGCCATGAAGGATATCACGGCGCCGGTAATTGCAATTGCGCTGATACTTGCTGCGGTGTTTGTTCCAGTGGGCTTTATTCCGGGTATCGTTGGCAGGTTGTATCAACAGTTTGCGATTACCATCGCGATCTCAGTAGTTCTGTCAGCTTTCATCGCGCTTACTTTAACACCAGCACTTTGTGCACTGTTACTGAAACCGATGAACCTTACAAAGGAGTCCAGGGGTCTGAATAAGTTCTTCTACAGGTTCAATACCTGGTTTGCCCGTGTGACAAACAACTATTCAAATGGTGTAAAGTATCTTATCCGCAAAGCACCACTTGCAATAATAATACTAGCTTGTATTTATGTTGGTACAGGAATGATGTTCGGGTCAAAATCTACCGGGTTTATTCCAACCGAAGACGAAGGTCGTCTGATTATTTCCGTTAGTCTTCCTGAAGGTGCATCCAGTGTTCGTACACAGGAAGTGCTCAATCAAATGGAAGAGATCATCCGTACCAAAGCCCCGGCTGTGCGGAACAATACTTCTATTTCTGGTCTGAACGCGATTAACTTCAGCTTCAAAACCAACAGTGGTACCTTCTTCCTTCAGCTTCAACCATGGAGCGAAAGAAAAGCAGATTCGGCAAAACTGTTTGCTGTGATCGGAAAACTTCAGAAAGAATTTTCTGTGATCAAGGGTGCAAACATCATTATCATTCCGCCTCCGGCAATTCCGGGTCTTGGTAATACCGGTGGATTTAGCTTTACGGTGGAACAGCGTGAGCGTTCAAGCGATATCAAATCGTTCGAACAGGTGATCTTCAAATACATGATGGCGATTAATCAGAGACCTGAAATCAGCGGTGCGTTTACGTTCTTCAATGCCAAAACACCAGGATATCATGTAACGGTAGATCGTGAAAAAGCTAAAAAGCTGGGAATTCCCTTAAGTTCTGTATACAACACTATCTCAAGTTATATGGGTAGTGCCTATATCAATGACTTTACATTGTACGGGCGAAACTTCCGTGTAGTATCACAGGCCGATACAACCTATCGCCAGAACATAGATAATCTTAATAATTTCTTTGTTAAAAACGGCGCAGGAGAATCTATACCATTAAGCACATTGGTTTCGTACCAGTTAACTGAAAATGCCGCACTCATCACGCACTACAACCTGTACAGATCTGCAGAGTTTAATGGTAACGCCGCACCGGGCTATAGCAGTGGTGACGCTATCAAAGCATTACGTGAAGTTGCCGACCAGGTTTTACCTGCAGGTTATGGTTACGACTTCTCGGGGTTAAGCCGCGAAGAAATTGCCTCGGGAAACAGTACGATGATCATTTTTGGATTGTCATTACTTTTCGTGTTCCTGTTGCTGGCGGCATTGTATGAAAGCTGGTCAGTACCATTCTCGATTCTTTTGTCGGTTCCGCTTGCAGCTTTTGGAGCGATCCTGGCGCTGGTTCTTATACCAAGACTTGATAATAACCTGTATGCACAGATTGGTCTGATCACGTTGATCGGTCTTGCTGCAAAAAATGCGATCCTCATCGTAGAGTTTGCCAAAGAGCGGGTAGACTGGGGTATGGAACTGATTGCGGCAACCATTGAAGCCGTTAAGCTTCGTTTGCGCCCAATTATAATGACCTCACTTGCATTTATACTTGGTATCCTGCCGCTGGTGTTTGCATCAGGTGCAGGCGCCGTGGCAAGAGAAACCATTGGATGGACCGTGTTCGGTGGTATGCTTGCAGCCACGTTCTTCGCAATTTTTATAGTACCGGTTTTGTTTGTATTGATTACAAGACTTGCATACGGCAAAAAGAAACTTGCTGAACTGCAGGCATCTTATAATCCTGAAGAACACAAGGATACATTACACGCAGATTAATATATCTGAAAAATATCTTTTTCAACGACCGGTTTACGCCGGTCGTTTTTTTTGTTTCCGATTGTAACCGCAACAACAGCCGGCGGAAGATTGTAACTTGAGCGCTGATAATATTATAGTTGATGAGAAAATTATTTTGGATCTTGTTTTGTTTGATAGTAAGTGCAGAGGTAAATGCACAGGTATTGCCCTATAAGAACCCTGCTTTACCTGTTGAAACCAGGGTGAAGGATTTGTTGGGAAGAATGACTCCCGAAGAAAAATTCTGGCAGTTATTTATGATACCGGGGCAGGTGGATTCATCAAACGAAGCACAATACTCAAACGGAATATTTGGGTTTCAGTTCAGTGCAGGATCAGCCGCGGAAGGAACAGCGGCGCAATTATTAAAATACAACACTTCGGAATCCGCAAAAACACTGTTGGAAAAAATCAACAACACCCAAAGATTTTTTATTGAAAAAACCAGATTGGGTATTCCGATCATAGCCTTCGATGAAGCATTGCATGGTATAGTGAGAGAAGGCGGTACCGCGTTTCCCCAGGCCATAGCACTTGCTGCCACATTTGACACAAGCACCATGTCGGCTGTTGCAAATACTATTGCACTCGAAGCGAAAGCCAGGGGCATCCGACAGATCTTATCGCCGGTGATCAATATAGCCAGTGATGTTCGCTGGGGACGTGTTGAAGAAACATATGGCGAGGATCCATTTCTGTCTGCAGAAATGGGTGTAGCATTTATACGCCAGTTTGAGTCCAAAGGCATTATCACCACACCAAAACATTTCCTGGCAAATACCGGCGATGGCGGCCGCGACAGTTATCCCATCCATTTCAGCGAACGTTTCCTCGAAGAGATTCACCTGCCACCTTTTGAAGCTGCCTTTAAGCGTGGTGGTGCAAGGTCAGTAATGACCAGTTATAATTCGATTGACGGAGTGCCCGCATCTGCAAACAATTGGCTCCTAAATA
Organism: Bacteroidota bacterium; assembly: GCA_023416995.1. Lineage (GTDB taxonomy): Bacteria > Bacteroidota > Bacteroidia > Chitinophagales > Chitinophagaceae > DATHKG01. The sequence goes on along the minus strand of JAEZGI010000069.1, from coordinate 15,903 downwards.
AAAAACTCAGAACCGATTGGGGTTTTCGCGGATTTGTTATTTCTGATGCAGGCGCAGTCGGTGGCGCTAACGTGTTACATTTTACCACCAAAGATTATCCCGCTTCGGGCGCTTCAAGTGTTATAAACGGGCTCGATGTTATCTTTCAAACAAACCAGGAACATCACAAATTATTTATCCCACATTTTCTTGATGGCTCAGTCGATGCTGCAATAATCGATTCTGCTGTTGCCCGGGTATTGCGTGCGAAGTTTGAGCTCGGTCTTTTTGAAAACCCTTACTTCGACACAAAAGAAGCTGCCCGGATACTTACGGGCATTACCCCTAAAAACGTTGCATTAAAGGCCGCCCGGGAGTCGATCGTATTATTAAAAAATCAAAACAAGGTGCTTCCGGTTTCTAAAAACATCAAGACGATCGCTGTTATAGGTGTTGATGCACATGAAGCAAGACTCGGCGGTTATAGCGGACCAGGGAACAACAAAGTGAGTATCCTTGAAGCAATAAAAAAGAAGGTCGGTAATACTGCGAATGTTATTTATGCTCCCGGACCGGGCATATGGCCAATAGTTCCACAAGCCGTGCCCGCTTCTTTGCTATCACATACGGATCAAAATGGCAGGAAGACAGCGGGCCTTAAAGGAGAATATTTTGAAAACATATACTTGAACGGCACCCCGGTAACAACAAGAGTTGACCAACAATTGAACTTCAAATGGACCTTCATGCCACCGGCAGAGAGACTAACAACCGACAATTATTCGGTACGTTGGACGGGCAATATCACGTTCCCGCGTTCCGGAAAATTCAAGCTTGGCCTGGAAGGCAGTGATGGCTTCAGAATGTTTATCGATAACAAACTGGTGATCGATAACTGGTCAAAACAAAGTTATCATACAAACACGATTAGCCGTGCATTTACTGGTGGCAAACCTTATGCTGTTCGTATCGAGTTTTTCGAACCTGTAAGTAATGCAACCATCAAACTCGTTTCTGATTTTAATGTGCCGGACACATCGATGCAATCGATTTTGAGTGCACGTAATGCAGCGGCAAAAGCCGATATCGCTATAGTTGTGGCAGGTATCCACGAAGGTGAGTTCCAGGATCGCGCTTCACTGGATTTACCTGGCAAACAGGAACAATTAATCCGGGAGGTTGCGGCCGCCGGTAAACCCGTTGCTGTTGTATTGATTGGCGGTAGCGCCATAACCATGAATAACTGGATAGATAAAGTTCCCGGTATCGTTGCCGCATGGTACCCGGGCGAAGAAGGTGGTCATGCAGTTGCTGACGTGTTGTTCGGCGATTATAACCCAGCCGGCAGACTGCCGGTAACCTTCCCGGTTTCGGTTGGCCAGGTTCCACTGGTTTATAATCATAAACCTACCGGCCGGGGAGATGATTATTATGATCTTACCGGGCAACCCCTGTTCCCTTTTGGCTTTGGCCTCAGCTACACAAATTTTGAATACGCTGACCTCCGCTTAAGCGAGGACAATATACTGCCGGCCGACAGTACGCGGTTGTCCTTTACCGTTACCAACACGGGAAAAATTGCCGGAGATGAAGTTTGCCAGTTATACATCAGGGATGAATACGCATCACTCACCAGGCCGGTAATGGAACTGAAGGGCTTCCAAAGAATATCACTACAACCCGGTGAAAAGAAAACTGTCAGCTTTATAGTGGGACCGGAACAATTGTCTATGTTAGATCAGCAATTGGAAAAGATGGTAGAGCCTGGCACCTTCAGGTTAATGGTTGGCAGTTCGTCCCGGCACATCAGGTTACATGGCCGGCTAACGGTAAAATAAAAAGGGTCCAAATGAAAGCACTGTATCATACAATATTTTTCTTCCTGTCTATGCAGATTCAAACCAAATTGCATGGCCAGGTTAAGGTCCTGCAGGAGGGGTTTATCTTTAAGGATGCACCATTTAGTTCCTGTCATGCATCTACGCTGGTTCAATTAAAAAACGGTGAAATAATGGCTGCCTGGTTCGGAGGCACCTACGAAGGCCATAAAGATGTAGCCATCTGGACCGCTGTTTTAACCGGTGGCAAATGGTCCGCTCCCCGAGCTGTCGCGCAGGGCGTCGTCAACGATACTTTAAGATATCCAACCTGGAACCCCGTTCTGTTCCGCAGCACGGCCAACGAATTGTTTCTTTATTACAAAGTAGGTCCTTCACCACGCGAATGGTGGGGTATGATGATGTCAAGCAAGGACGATGGAAAAAACTGGTCCTCCCCGGAAAAGCTGCCCCATGGCATGCTTGGGCCCATAAGAAATAAACCAGTACAATTAGGCAATGGAATAATATTGCATCCGTCGAGTACAGAAAGCCTGGATGAAAAACTATGGACCATCCATCTGGAAACTTCAGACGCGGACTCACGCAACTGGAAAAAAATTCAGATTAACTGTGATACGTTTGGTGTGATCCAGCCAGCCATTTTAATACATCCGGGAAATAAATTACAGATGCTGAGTCGAAGCCGCCAAAATGCTGTTGTGCAGACCTGGTCATATGACAACGGTAAAACCTGGTCGCCCTTATCAAAGATCCCATTGGTAAACCCAAATTCTGGCATTGACGCAATTACTTTATCTAATGGCAAACACCTGCTGGTTTATAACCCGGGTATTGCAGGGAAAGAATGGTTCAATGGAAGAAACGAACTGCGGTTAGCAGTATCTGACGATGGTATGAACTGGAAAGATGTTTTGCAACTCGAAAAACACGAACAGGGCGAGTTCAGCTATCCGGCCATTATTGAGGGTGCAGATGGCACGGTAAGTATTTCCTATACTTACGACCGTAAAAATATCCGGTATGTCGCGCTGAAATTGTGATTTAAGCTGCTATTGACCTTCGTTAACAAAATCCCCTTTGAATTTAAAATAGACAACACCTTCGTTCAGGAGACTTGCAGTCACCCTTACCATATTATGTTCGGTGATTGTATAAGACAATGCCAATTTCACTTTATGTGAAACCTGGGGATTGATGAGGGTAAGAAATTTCATTTGTTGTACCTCTCTTACTCTTTTAGCTGAACCCGTTTCGCGTTCCACGATTTCATGCACTATCTGCATCATACAAACCCCGGGAACCACTGGCATCGCAGGGAAATGGCCTTTAAAAATGTCATGATCAACTTTAAATTCCAGTTCAGCACTTATATTGGTATCATTAACATCAATTGACCTGATAAAGTAGAAATCATTCAATAAAATCACAGTGCGGGGATTTAGCGGTTTATATAAAGGTCATCAGCGTGGGATGTATTTCAATCCAATATCAAATTTAAAGTTGCGATGCGAGATTCCAATCGTATCAGGAACGCCGTGTTGATCACCCGATAGCAGCATCTGTACTTTGGGTTTGCGTTTCATGGCGAGTTCTATCTTCACGAGGCTGTCACACTGGTTATTTGTTATATAGTAGTACGTGTCTTTGCCATCCGGGAACCCGTACCAGGTATTTGTGCCATCGGATTTGATCACAGCATCCTGGGCCGCCAGACCTGCCATGAGCAGCAATTTGAAATCCGTTTTTAAGGTATTGATCACCGCTTTTTTATTCAGCTGTTCCATCACTTGATGAACCTTAAAATTACCTGAAGCGTCGTATTCGAAATCAAAAAATTTAGCACCCATTTCACTCGAAAATACGATCCGCATACTGCTGTCGGGCATCGATTTAAATAAGAGAAGGCCACTAAGATGTTTGCCAACTACGTTCACATGCGTGTTGTAAAGTGAGGAACTGAATGCGGGCCTTAAAGCAAACACGCAGGCTGCATTGCCGGAACCCGGCTGTAAACCTTTATAAACGCTGGTGCAACCAGGAACAATGGTTGTAAACAAAACGGCAGCCAGTAGCAACAGCTGCAGAGAAACCTTCCTGCTATTTAAGTGTAAAAAGGGCATCAGCAAGTGGCAAATTCAATTGTTTATTGGTAAACCGCATGATTGTATTATCACCGCCAGGCTCAAACATTTCCATTCTTACAATCGAGTAATCTTTTTTATCGACAACCACATTGATGTTACTAAACAGATCTTTCAGTGATTTAACCACAGGTGATAAATGAATCAGGAAACCATCCTTTCCCTCGAAGGTTTTTACATTGAAGTCTTTATTATCAAGCGCGGTCCCCTGCACACAATCAACAATGATGCGGTTAATCTGCTGGAATAATTTATTTGAGCGTGCAGAAATTTTATTTTCTTTTTGATCATCTTTAATATAGACATTGTTTTTATTGATGATCATCAGGTAACGGAACGGGTGGGTGTATTCCATTCGCACCAGGTTCTCTTTTTTGAACCAGAATTTACCGTTTGAGCTTATCTTTTCCGACAGCATCGAAAGGTTTTTTTCCTGTGTAAAATCACTTTGAATACTCACCAGTTTTTGAGATGCAGCCGCAAATTGCTGTTTAAAATTATTTACATCATTAATCGGCTTATAACCTGGAGGCTGGGCAAAAAGTGATTGTTGCTGTATGCCCAGGAAGATCACTAATGCAAACGTGAGAGCCCTCTGAATCATTAAATTTATTTTACCTTTCTTATTTCCCATCGCTCGGTTTGTTATTTACAGGTTAGCTGATTGTTCATAAGGCTCCACTCCTAATAATTTATCTAGTCTCACAATTTCAAAGCCAAGTCTCCTAACCTCTTCTATAAATGCCGGAAGCATCAAAAAGGTTGCTTCGCTGGTATCATGAAACAATACAATTCCTCCCGGCTTAACCGCTCTGAGGGTAGTTTGCAATAATTTTTGATGATCTTTAACAACTGTATCCATTGATCGCAGGTTCCATCCGATTGGGATCAATCCCAACTCACTAACTGCTTTTGCCAGGTTAGGATTGGTTACACCATAAGGAGGCCGGAACAACTTCAACAAGAATCCGGTTGCCCTGTGTGCAGCATCATTCATCTGACGAAGATCTTCTTTCATCCTGGACGCGCTGTATAAGTCAAACCAGAAATGATGAGAATAACTATGATTGCCTATAATATGCCCTTCATCAACGATCCTTTTCATCAATTGCTCTCTTCCTGCAATATTTTTTCCGATACAGAAAAATGCGGCGGGCACCTCAAGGTTATTAAGATGGTTTAAGATGCCCGATGTATAGTTTTCTGCCGGACCATCATCAAACGTTATTGCAATCTGCTTTTTTCTGGTTACACGCTTATTGAAGGTCCGCAGGTAAAAACCTGAAGCAACCTGCATACTACCCCAGGTCAGTAAAGACAAGTATACCAGCAACACAACCGCATAATAATACCAGGGAACAGGGTTACGCAGATCCCAGGCGATCATAACCAAAATCACCGTTGCTACAGCTATACTGGTATTTTTGAAGGTCAGCATGCCGAAATCAGGATAAGCGAATGATGGATATTTTTATAGTGATTGTAAATCAGGATGGTTTTTGCTGGTTTCAGCAGTGTGGTCGCATACCATAATGCGAAAGCGGAAGAAGTAGGATATTCGCCACACAAATGTTTATAAGTCGATTGTGGAGTAGCTTGAAAAACAGCGTTTATAACCATGTCATACACCTGGTCATTTACAACATCGCCATTTTTTCCGGCAACGACCAGGTCGATATCTGCCGCTGAAAGCGACTGGGCCTCTAAAAAAGCGTTGATTTCGCTGATGGTTTCAGCGGCATCGGCTGGTTTATAAAACGTATGTGTAGCATCAAGCGTTGCTACATTATCCCGGGACGCCTCATCTGTCAGTAAAAAGAAAGCCGCTCCCTCACCTGCAATGGTTCCCCGGGCAGGGTTGCTGATCAATGAAAGATTTGAAACCGTTTGTTCCCGGTAGATCCCGAAACGGTTTAATATGTCAAAGCTGATATTTGTGATTTCATCGGCAGCACCTATCAACACATTTTTCACTTCCTTATCCCGTAACAACAATACACCATCAAGCAAAGCGGATTCAAATGAAAAACCCCGGTGAACAAAAGTATTATTGTAGCCATAACATTTTACGGAAAGCGCAATCTGCGCACCTACGGTGTTATGGGTAGATTGTATAAAAGAAGTTGGGTTCAGCATCTCCTCATTGAACTCAATCATCCGGTTCAAAAACACACCTGTGTCCTCAAGACAACCGTAAGCCGTTCCCGTAACTATCGCGTCAGGTACTGCTATGCCACCATTATGCAAACACTTCGTGGCAGCAACAACACCCATTTTGATGATACGGCTCATGCGCCTGATCATTTTAGGATCAATATATTCCCGGTAGTCGGGCTCAATACAATTCAACCGGTTTGAGTTATATTCAACTACATCTTGTAAAGAGGTTGCTCCAAACGATGGTTGAGGTGATATGCTGGCCAGCGCCCTTATAAACATATTAGAATACTGGTTTTGAAAATACCAACGATGTACAGTTTCCTCCGAAACCAAAAGAGTTGGACATGACATGGTTAACCCGCTGACCCACCAGGTATTTGGTTTCTGGTATAAATTCAAGTTCTTTCATTGGTGCGGCGAACCGAAGGTTTGGATAGATGATGCCGTGCTCAATTGCGAGGCACGAGAATACTGCTTCAATACTGCCGCATCCACCCAACGTATGACCAGTAAACGATTTAGTGGAACTGAGTTTTGGAAAAGATGGCGCAAAAAGTCTTTGGATAGCAGTGCCTTCTGCTATATCATTATTTTGAGTTCCTGTGCCGTGAAGATTGATGTAATCAATATCTGATGGTACTAAACCACTCCGCTTCAAAGCACCTTGCATTGCCAGCCATGAGCCGGTTCCCTCAGGAGAAGAAGCAGTTTGATGATAGGCATCATTAGCATTTGCATAACCTGATAATGTGGCATATGGCTTCTTTTTCAAACCACCTGCAAGTTTATCGGAAACCAGTACAACATACCCTGCACCCTCTCCAAGATTAAGTCCTTTGCGATTTTCATCAAATGGCTTACAGAAATCCTTATCAAGTATCATAAGGGTATTAAACCCATTAATAGTAAACCTGGTAAGCGCATCGGCCCCACCAGCAACCACCACGTCAACGATGTTATGACGGATCAGCCGGGCGCCAAAAAAAATAGCATTGGCAGAAGAAGAACATGCAGTGCTGATGGTGGAAATATAATGCCGGATACCCAGGTGATCAGCCACGAGATCCGTCACTGCGCCACATTCGTGATGGATAATGTCGCGCAACTTACCGGTGTTTTTATCGTCCCTGAAAGACCTGAAAAAGTTTTCAGACAGATCCATGCCACCTGTTGTATTGGCTGAAATAAATCCACAACGCAGACTGCTGAGCTTATCAAAACCTGCATCTTTTATAGCCTCCCGCGCAGCGGCCATACTCAGCAATGCCGTGCGCGGTAATGAAGGGTCGGCTCCCGAAAGAGACGCAAGCACTGCATTAGTAAGTTTAACTTCTGCAACCGGCAATTCATTTTTGTGAATGGTGTCCAGCTGTGATATATCACCCATACCCGCACGCGATTCGCTGAAGGACGACAAGGTTTCAGACACGTTATTGCCTATGGCAGATATTACTCCAACACCAGCTATATATACAGATGGTTCCAAACCGTTCATTAAGCCTGTTTAGCCTGGTGTTCAGTAATATATTCAGCCATGGTACGAACAGAACGGAACACTTTCGGTCCGTCTTCAGCATTGGCCAGCTTGATCTTATAATTCTGTTGCATTAATACAATCAATTCCAGCGCATCAATCGAATCAAGACCCAGGCCGTCTACAAACAACGGATCATCATTGCCAATGTCTTCAGGTGTTTTATCCTGTAAATTCAATTGCTCAATAATCTGGGTTTTGAGATCATACATTAATTTCTCCATCACGATTTTTTATTACTGTTTTATAAAGTTAGTTTTTTTGAATAGCACCTACAAAGCGAACACTGTCTGCATTTTCTCCGCTGTAAAGTCATCACCCCCGCTCCTTTTTTCCACAAGGAAAAGAGCTGCCTTGTATCCCTCGCCGAAAACATCAACCCAACCACAGATACAGGAACGGATAATATCACTACTCATCAGTGAACCAACATATTGTTCTAAAAACCCGGGATTAAATTTATCAAACACAAAAAAAGCGTTCTCACCCTTTATCCCATACCTGATACAAATCTCACCCATCACAATATTTGGAAGCGTATAAACAAACAACGAAGGACTCGGATAAGTAGCAACTGTCTGATAATATTTCTTATCTGTATCCAGGCTTGCATTAGCGTTTGAAAATACCAACCCGATTTCATCCGCAGCATATGTGTTGCGATCGAAACTGTCGCGCAACAGCATTTCTGTGGCCAGCCAGCCAAGTTTACTGACAAGATCCATCTTATAGAACCTTGGGTAATCCGGTTGTATGAAATCATAAACCGCATTCAGAAACTCGCCGACATTTGGTGCGTCGTGACTGAAAACCAGTTCACCATTTTTATAAACCTTGTTGTTACTGATTACACAACTGGCCGTTATTTTACTTTCAGCTCCCAAACCTGATCCAGTTTTAGTTGATACCCTCAATCTCCGTTTTTATCTGTATTGATCATGTCACGCATTGTAATGATCCTTGCCAGTTTATGCAGCGCGGTATCATGAAATTTTACATACGGATTATTCAGATCCCAAACATATCCTGCCAGCACAGAACAGATCTGGCTCTTCACGAGGGGATCCTGCGAGTCTGCGAAAAAGATAGTATCAAGCGTACCTTCATACCATGCGTTTACATAAGAGCGGAAAGCGTTCACTCCCTGCATGGTTGGTTTCATATATTCTTCTTCCCAATCAACTGTCTCGCCCTGTAATTTTCGTATAACAATCTTTGCGGCCGTCTGGCTCGACACTGTCGCCAGGGTTACACCAGATGAAAATATAGGATCAAGAAATTCTGTCACATTGCCCGTCAAAACAAAACCATCTCCATAGAATTTATCAGTGGTGCTTGACCAGGATTCAAGTTTTCTTGGTTCAAACACAAATTCGGCACCTTTGAATCTTTCACTGAAATAAGGTTCGCGACTGATAAGTGTCCTGAGCTTTTCTTCGTCTGTACCTTCCAGACCGGCAAAAAACTCCGGGTTTCCAACAAAACCGAGGGATGTGATCCCGCTTGAAAAAGGTATTACCCAAACCCAGACACCTGGTTTATGTACAACGATTGTTATCCGGTTCGGCTCGTCGGCCATTGAACGGTTTACATCGCGGATATGAACAAATAAGGCTTTGCGGCCAGGCATAGTTGATGGACGGTCAAGGTTGAATAACCTGGGAATCACACGGCCGTACCCACTGCCATCTATAATAAATCTTGCATGAATTTCACTTTTGTTCCCGGCTGAATCTTCAACAGTCGTAACGGAGTCCGACCCGTTGAAAACGATATTTGTTACTGTTGTTTCATAATTAACTGGCACACCCATTCTTTCACATTCGTCTGCAAGTACTTTGTCAAACTCTGCACGTGGCAGTTGCCAGGTCCAGCTCCAGCCTTCAGTAAACTGATCGGCAAATGAGTAATCGCAGATTTTGCCATTTTTTACAAACTTGGCACCTGATTTCTGCTGAAAGCCTTTGGCAGCAACTGCTTCTACGAAGCCGGCTTCAGTGAGCGCCTCCATACAACGCGGCAAAAGACTCTCACCAATAACAAAACGTGGGAACTTTAATTTCTCAACGATTTTTACTTTGTAACCCGCCTTGTTTACGATGGATGCGGCAACGGTTCCCGATGGCCCGGCACCAATTACAAGTACATCTACTTTTTCTGTTTTCATTGTTTGTTGTTTAGGGAGCAAACATTGTTGCGGTCCCGATAAATTTATGCGCAATCATTGTTTCCCAAAAATCATGGCCGCATTGCAGCCGCCAAAGCCGGATGCGGTTTTCAATACATGATGAACCGGAGCGGCCGTTGGTACTGCACAAACATTAATGGCTTCTGACACCCCATGCTCCGAATATCCTTTTGTGTGGATCATCATATTGCGGCGAATACTTTCAACCGCAATTGCAGATTCTATCAAACCTGCAGCTCCCAGCGTATGGCCATAAAATCCTTTAAGACTGTTCACAGGTACATGTTGCATCCCCGCAAGTGTGATGGCTTTTGATTCCATCTCATCGTTGAAAACCGTCGCCGTGCCATGTCCTACGATCATATCAATTTCCTGCGGCTCAACTCCTGCTTCACGCATTGCTCTTAATATCGCAGCCGATAATGGTTCACCGGTGCGTGAGGGACCAGAAATGTGATTCGCATCGTTTGAAGTAGCACCGCCCATCAGTCTTACAGGATCGGAACCCTTTGCCGGATCATTTGATACAATCATTGTTGCTGCGCCTTCACCTAAGGTTACTCCCTGCCTGTTCTTATCAAAAGGTTTACAAGGCACGGCACTCACAGCCTGGAACGATTGAAAACCTGAAAGAATGAATCTTGTTATTAAATCAGCACCCGCAACAATCGCATGATTATAGACGCCGCCATCAATCAAACGTTTTGCAGTTAATAAAGCAAGTACACCGGAAATGCAGGCGTTTGAAACAACCAGCGGTTCATTACCATTCCCAAAGTATTCACTGACCTTTCGGGCTGAAACAGATAATGAAATTTTTTCCGATGCTTCTTCGTCGTCGCGCATGGACTCTATAAAAGAGATGTTTCCTTTGGTAGACGATATGATGAAAATTGTTTTCTGATCCGCAGGATCGATGGAAGTCAGCTTCAATGCATCGCTGACAGAATCTATCAGTAATTGCTCAAAGGCACTGTAATCTGAAGTACGCTCCTGTTTGTTCTGTTTTTCAAACAGGGCAGCATAAAATGGTTCAGGTGAAATCGCCATATCAACATGTTTGCTGATGCCGGTTTGATCAGCCATCAGCAAACGAAAATTTTCAGCCGCAGTTGAGGCAAGCGGTGATATGATATTTTCTCCTATAGTAAATACTGCTGCCATAGCTTACACAAATCCCTGCTCCTGTTTCCATTGAGCAAAAAATGCCGGGTTTACCAATTGCAATACAAAATCTTCTTTACCTAAAAACACCTGGGTAGAATTACCGGTTGCAACCAGTTCTCCCTCCATCGTTGTTAACTTATATCTGAATTGCAGCTTCGCAGCAATACAAGGCATATACTCAGTTTCTATATACACTGATTCGCCATATCTCAAAGGCCTTTTATAATCACAGTCAATATGCACCACCGGCACAACAACACCATGATTAAAGAAGTCGAGATAACTCAAGCCGTATTTCTGACCAAACGACTCACGACCGTCTTCAAAATAACGGACATAATGGCCATGCCATACTACCCCCAAAGGATCAGCTTCATTAAAACGTACGCGTATCTTCCTTTTATCAATCAGAGTTCTAACCATTATATATTACTGCCGCAGCCGGATCTGTTTTTTAAGAAAATTTCTGTTTCCACTCCTTGTACTTCTTCTTATCGATGGTTTCGATAAGCGTTCTTATGGTAGAAGCCCAATAGTTTCTGAATCCGAAACCGCCTGCTGCCTTGGCTTCCATGCGTTCGGTCATCAAAACTTTTTTATTGTTCATGTCTACCAGGGTCACCCACACTGAAGAACCCTTCTGTGATTTGCTCATACCTTCCATCACAAACAGTAAACCCACTCCTTTTTTACCACCAAAATCAAAACCCTTAACAAGCGCAGTTATATCTGCTTCTTTTAACCGGCTATAGTCAGCCGTGTTAGTTGACTTAATATTTTCCGCATTAATGTTTTTATTGCGTTTGCCGACAGGACCAAGATCATGTGTTATTTCCGACTTGTTAAATGCGCCCTTGAGATCATAACGTTTGGGTTCATTCACAATTACATCATTAATACCTGCGAACTGCCGGTCACGTATATCCATTTCATTCGCGGCAGCATCATCAATAAGACGGGCCTTTGTGAAATCAATTCCGAGATAGGTCAAAGGAGTTTCACTGTTGGTAAATACATCTTTGATGGTTTGAGCAGTTGCAACGGAATGAAACATCACAACCATTGCTAACATAAACATGCGTGCAAGCTTTTTCATATCGAACGTTTATGGTGTTTTAGTAATAAAGATTTTCATTTCGCAGGAAGCCATGACCTTTCCATCGCAACTTAATTTACCGGCGACCAAAGTAACATCAAAAACCTGGTTCAAAACGGTGATTTCAGTATGGATGGTATCGCCCGTGGCGGGCAGATCAAACACTTCCAATTTTTGGATAGCACCGATATAACCGAGCGTTACCGGCCTGTTTTCCCTGAGTGCGAGCCATCCTGCACGCGCAGCAGCTGTTTGGGCGATATTTTCTACCAAAGCAGGCTCGCGCAGAAGGCCGTTTGAAACAAAAATATTATCTGCTGTAACAACGAAAGATGAACGTGTGGTATCACCTTCGCAATACTCAAGTTCATTGATCATCTTAAATGGCCAACGCTGAGGAATAAGCGATTCTATATTATCAACAAGAGACATATTATTGCCAGAAGTTATAGAAATTATACCATTGTTGCGGATACTGCTTCAACTTATTTTCCATCTCTTTTGCAAACCCAACCGACAGTTTATCAGCAAGCTGCGATTTGCTAAGCGTTGCATCGGTCTGATCGGCTGTTGCAAAAAAATGATAATGCAAACTGCTTTCCTTCATTGCGAATACAAAGGATACCGGCACTTTGAAAGTTCCGGCAAGAACGAATGGTCCCACCGGGAACCTGGCTGGTGCACCCAGAAAATCAACTAAGCGTGTTTTGTTGCCTTCAACAAAACGATCTGCATGCATACATACCAGCTCTTTTCTTGCCAATGCTTCACTAATCTGGTAGATATGCGAGATATCGTTTTTGATCACGATCACATTCACGGCCCTTGCCCCGGTTACACTTGATAAATATTGTTTGATTTGTTTTTCCTCGCCATCATACATCACAATATTAATAGTGGTTCCAAGTCTTTTCAACAGGTGGCCGGCAATCTCCCAGTTACCGACATGCGCACTGAGCAGCAAACCTCCGTTTCCGTCCTTCACCATCTTACGCAGATGTTCTTCACCATCAAAGTCGAACGTAAAGCGGTTTTTCATACCCGACATAACAACCACTTTGTCGATCAGGCTCATTCCAAATTGGTAGTAGTTGCTGTACAACATTCCTATTGATCGGAGCCATGAATAACGAAGTTTTTTGCGATAAAGATGAAGCGTATTCCTGGAAGCAGTGTATGAGAAAAGAAAAAAATAAAAGGATACAAAACGCAGGAGAAAATACGCCGGAAACACACCAAAGTTTTTCAGCACCCACACAAAAATTCCGTAACCCGACTTGTTACCCCTGGATCTTCCTTGCCAGGTGGCCATCAGACAGTTTCTTTTGACCCAACCCGCGCGATCACATACTCATAGAAGCTGTTGAATGTAGTGATTTCCTGAAAATCTTCCGGTTTTACTTTGAAGGCAAAGTTGTTCTCAATAACTACTACCAGGTCGATATAGTCAAGACTATCTAATTCAAGTGTTTCTTTAAGATTGGCTTCCGGGGTAATCTTTTCCGGGTCTACCTCAAATTCCTCAACGAGAAACTCATTAATCTTCTCAATAACCGCTGCGTTATTCATACAAATAAGTTTAGAGCATTTTTCTGACGATCAATGACGAGTTTGTACCCCCAAATCCGAATGAGTTAGACAAAAATACTTTAAAATCCATATTTATTGTCTTATCCACTATATTCAGCCGGGCCGAATCCTCGTCAGGGTTTTCAAAATTTATATTAGGTGCAATAAAGCCCTGTTCCATCATTAACATCGAATACACCACTTCACTTGCACCTGCCATCCAGCACTCATGCCCTGTCATCGATTTGGTTGAACTGACCTTTGTTGTCCGCTCGCCAAACACTTCAGCAATAGCGTTTGCTTCGCTGGCATCGCCTGCCGGTGTTGAGGTTGCATGCGCATTGATATAATCAATCTCACCCGGTTGCATGCCTGCATCTTTAAGTGCCATTGACAAAGCGCGCATTGGTCCATCCACTGTGGGATTTGAGATATGGCTTCCGTTTGAAGAAAACCCGTACCCGATGATCTCGCCAAGGATTTTGGCACCTCTTTTCTGAGCAGATTCCAGACTTTCCAAAACCAGCGTGGCTGCTCCGCCACTTGGTATCAGACCGTCACGATCGCGGTCAAAAGGCCTTGATGCTTTGGTTGGATCAGACTCCCGCACCGAAAACGCAGATAATGCATCAAAATTACCCATGGCGTTCAGATTAATTTCCTGGGCGCCGCCAACGATCACTGTATCCTGCAATCCGGTTTTAATAAAATGATATCCCAGCCCTGTTGCATGCGATCCGCTTGCACATGCTGCACTGATTGTGAAGTTTACACCACGCAGCTTGAAGATCGTGGCGAGGTTCATGGTAACAGTACTGTTCATTGTCTGAAACACAGAACCTGAGCCTACAAGCGTTGTATCTTTTTTTGCCCTGATTATATCGGTCGCCTGTACTACGGGATCAGCGGAGCTGTCATTGCCATACAGTATACCCACTTCCCTGGAATCAATATAATCCTGGTCCATCCCGGCATTTTTCAATGCTTCGATGGTTGCCAGGTACGCATATTCACCCTGTTCAGGCAACATCACCCGCGCCCGGCGATCAAGCATTCCTTTCAGATTTGGTTTTTGAACCCTGCCGGTTAAGCCTGATCTGTATCCGAACTCCTTCCGGTCCTGGTCAAGCACGATTCCTGATTTGCCGGCACGCAATGATGCCGCCACCTCCTCCAGGTTACTGCCTATACAGGAATAGATGCCCATACCAGTGATCACGACTCTGTTCATAAAGCAATTAAAATATTAGGGTCATCCGGTAGCAAACTTAACGTTTGCGCTGACAACCGCATATTCCCGAAAAATGTTATTTTTTGCTGGTTATTATGCGTAAAGTCCTCCATTAACGGACAAAACGGTACCTGTAATATAAGCGGCTTCTTTTGAGGCCAAAAATCCAACGGCATGAGCCACTTCTTCCGGCGTGCCAAAACGATTTACAGGAATCATCTGCTTCAGTTCTTTCTCATCTAACCCTTCCGTCATGTCAGTCCTGATAAATCCGGGAGCAACCGCATTGACGGTAATACCCCGTTTTCCAACCTCCTGCGAAAGCGCCTTGGTGCCGCCAATCACACCTGCCTTTGCAGCAGAATAATTTACCTGACCCGGAAGACCCTTTAATCCAGACAAGGATACCACGTTGATAATACGACCATAACGTTTGATGGCCATCTGGTTAATCACAAGTCTTGTGACATAAAAAAAGCCGTCCAGGCTCGTACTTACTACAGGCTCCCACTGGTCGTCGCGCATAAATATCATCAGCGCATCATCTTTGATCCCGGCATTGTTAACCAACACCTCAACAATTTTCTCCTTGTTATTTTCGAGCCAGTCACCTAACACGGACTGAATCTGTGCTTTGTCGCCCACATCAAAACGAAGCAACTCACCGCTGCCACCGTTCTCTGTGATTTGCGATAACGTGATGTTCGCCTGCTCTTCGTTGCCTTTATAATTGATGACGATGTGATATCCCATAGCTGACAGCTTCAGGCAAATTGCCCTGCCGATGCCCCGGGATCCGCCGGTGACCAAAGCACATTTCATTAGATATAATTCTGGTTTTCGTTAATAGGTTCATTTTCGGCCCAAACAGGTTCCGAAGCTTTAAGATGTTCCCTTAACCGGGCCACATCCTGGTACCTGGGTGCGTCTTCAATAAACTTAGGAAATATTTCCCTCATTTGACGGTACACCCCTGCTGTGGCCGGTGACAGCCTGC
>JAEZGI010000012.1 GCA_023416995.1 Bacteroidota bacterium | reverse complement strand
TGCACCATTACTGCGCATATCAATAAAAACGGCGTTTTCAATTTTTATTACAACCGCATTGGGCCACCTGTTATTGGTGTACAAACGCTGGCCATTTACCGCGCTTACAGCCAGTCCAAGCTTTGTGTCTTCGAACCGCAAGGTAGCATCAAATCCTTCGCGATACTCCACCAATTCGCTTTTATAACCTAACACTGAAACTTTAGTATTGGCCCGCGCTTTAATCATGGGTAGCATAAATTCTTTCCGTTCCCCATATTTCCAGTCGTCCGGCGACTTCCTTGTTACAAAGACATAAATTGTTTTACCATCATTTGATTGAGTGAACCAGTTCTGCTGATCGCGGATTACAGGTAGTGGTTTAACCGCATAAACGGCTTCGCGGTTAACAAAATTCCAAAGCGCTATTTCGCGAAGCCGTTCCTGCTGTTCGATCTGAATTTCGCCATCGGGCTTCGGACCAATGTTCATCAGGAAGTTGCCACCTTTTGACCGGATCTCTATGAGCATGTTGATGATCTCCGTTCCCGATTTATGAGGATCATTTGTGGGTTTATACTGCCAGTCAGTACCCATCGTATAACAGGCTTCCCAGGGCCGCGGCAAGGGCTGGTCAGGAATCTGTTGTTCAGGCGTCTTCATCAGATCGCGCGTAATTACAAGATCCGGGTTAATGCCCCAGGCAAACTCACGTAAGCCATCACCTGGTCCATCAATAAAAAGGATATCAATCTTTCCGTAATTGCTGAGTAATTCTTTTAGTTGTGCTTTATCATGAGCCATCAGCTCAGGGTTGTTCGCGGGAAAATGCTTGGGATGCTGCAGGCGGCCAATAGGTATTTTTTGTTTGTACAGAAATTGGAAATCCTCCGGCGAATAGTATAAACCGATAGCGATTCCCTGCTTACGGAAAGCTGTGATGATCTCCCTGGTAACATCCCTTTTAAATGGAGTGTTCATCACATTAAAGTTGGTAGTATTGGTACTAAACATACAAAAGCCAGAATGATGTTTAGCGGTAAAAACCACATACTTCATTCCTGCCAGTCGGGCCAGCGTCGCCCATTCATCCGGATCAAACTTCTTTGGATTAAAAAATCCGGGTAGCTCGGACATGTATCGTTCTACATATTCGTCGGAGGCGCCGGCAAGTGAATGGCTGATCACCACCCCCAACGGTACATCAACGTTCCAATGAATAAACATGCCGAATGCCAGGTCCTGGAACCAGTTTACCCGTTCAGGTTTATTGGTAACCTGTTGTGCCTTTATAACTGCGCCAGGCGTAATTGTGGCAAAAATTAGCAGCGCAGTCACCAGTGACGAGATCGATCGCATACGGTCAAGAAGTTTTTTTGAGAATGTAAAGAAACCAATTCTTTCTTAACCGCATGTTTATTATACTTATTCCGATCGCAGACTTTTCACCGGGTTCGCCACGGCCGCTTTGACCGACTGGAAGCTGATTGTGATACCGGCAACAAGCAACGACAGCGCAAAGGCGGTCACAAAAAACCCGGCATGCAGATCGATGCGGTTTGCGAAAGTTTCTAACCAGGCTTGCATTGCCATGTACCCAAGAGGTGCAGCAATAACGAATGCAATTGTAATGAGCCAGGTAAACTCACGGGTGAAAAGGTATATGATGCCGCGAACAGATGAACCTAATACCTTTCGGACACCAATCTCCTTTTGTCTTTGTGCGGCAAGAAATGCCACTAAACCATATAACCCCATACAGCCAATAATGATAGCTATCACTACGAAGATTTTGAATCCCTGGTACATCACATCTTCAATAATATAGAATGCTTTATTATGTATATACTCATCCAGCGTACCCGATTTGAAAATGTTTTCGGGGAATACCGACTCCCAGCTTTGTTGAATGAACCGGTTAAGAGATGTCTCCTTGGTTTTATCAACATGGATACCTGCAAAGTTGATCCAGTCCAGCCCATAAAACATCAAACATGGTGTTACCTGCTGTTGAAGGGATGCATTTGAAAAATCTCCGGTTACTCCAACAATAGTTGCCTGTTCTTTATCATTCAAAAGAATTTGTTTACCAATAGCAGCCTCTGGTGAAGCAAAACCAAGTTTGACGGCTGCTTTTTTATTGATGAGTACATTGTAGCTATTACCCTCACGGCTCAGCCTCACGCTGTCACCTGGCATCAGGTCACGACCAGCAATGAGACCAATGCCAAATGTTTCCAGGTAGTGGTTGTCAACAAACTTCCTTTCAATAGTGATATTGTTTGACGCAGCATCGGATGGCAAACGAACATTGCTGAACCCATTACTTGCTGAAGTGGGCGGGCCGGAACTAAAAGTAACATCCCTGATATCGGGCTGCGTCATTAACAGATTCCGGAATCGCGCCAGCTTTTGCTGATCATTGGATGGCATTTCAACTGTTAACACACCTGCTTTGCGATAACCTGTGTCTTTGTTATAAAAATAGTTCATCTGTGTTGCCACCACTACCGTTCCGATAATGAGCAATTGGGTTACGACAAACTGTACCACCACCAATGCTTTTCTCAACGAAAAAAAATTATTGAATCCGGCATTTTTTGCTCTGATCGCAGACTTCAAAGCAAGGATGGGTTGATAAGAAGACATCAGCTGCGCAGGATAGTATCCTGCGAGGACCGTAATTATAAAAACAAGACCAAGCAAAAACCAGATTACAGTTGAAGTTATATGCAAATTGAAATCAACAATAAACGCCATATAATTATTAAACGCGTCAAGGAACCGATCAGCCAGCAATACAGCAATCATGGCTGCAACCAGGTTAAGCACCATGGTTTCGCCCATAAAGCGGACCATCAGTTGCCATTTACTGCTACCAAGCGTTTTGCGGACTCCAATTTCCTTAGCGCGTTTCAGAGATTGAGCAGTTGCGAGATTAATAAAGTTAATACAGGCGGTTATCAAAACAATGGCGCCCATAATTACAAACGCTACAATAAGAATTCCTGGTGTGGCGTAAAGTGTTCCCCCGTAAGTTTCATCTGAATGCACTTCTTTTAATGGCTGGGGATGAAAGGTGGTGTTTTTTGCAAACTGAGGTTCGAGATATTTGTTTTTGAACGGAATCAGTGCCTCGTCAAACTGTTTGCTGGTAAGACCTGCCGGCAATGTCACAAACGTATAGCTTTCCGAAAAGCCTGCCTGCCAGTTTTTTGCCAGGTCCGGATTCACCTGTTCAAAATGTTTAAAGGGCAGCAACATGTTGAAGGCTATGTTACTGTTTCGGGGAATGTCTTTCAGAATGGCACTGATGTGAAAGACATTTTTGTTAACGGTAATTTGAGTGCCGATCAGTGAGTGAAAAGCGACATCATTGCCAAAAAATTTCTTTGCGACACGTTCGGTTAATATCACCTCATCGGGCGATGCAAGCAATCCGGAATTTTTTCCTGCCAGCAAGGGAAAATCAAAAGTTTGCAGGAAATATTCGTCGGCATAGGTCATTTCGTTTTCTTCAAATAACTTCCCCTGCCCTGCTTCTTCACCGGTACGCACAAGTGCATAATTACGAACATACAACTGGGTAACCGTTTCCAGGGCAGGAAAGTCATT
Source organism: Bacteroidota bacterium (assembly GCA_023416995.1). Lineage (GTDB taxonomy): Bacteria > Bacteroidota > Bacteroidia > Chitinophagales > Chitinophagaceae > DATHKG01. The sequence goes on along the minus strand of JAEZGI010000012.1, from coordinate 33,460 downwards.
CCGCAATGCATGCGCCATAGGGAACGGTGAGTATCCACCATATTCAACACCCTCTGTTTTTGATTCCTGGAAAACAATGCGTTGTATACGGTCTGCCCGCTCATGAAAATGATCAAAGGTTTGTTCGTGACGGATAAATACATAGATCACGATACAACATGCTATGCTCACGGCCAGCCCGCTGACATTTATCAAGGTACTTAACCGGTTGCGTGTTAGATTTCTGAAAATGGTAACGATATAATTTTTGAACATACAGCCTGGGTTTGAAACTTATATCTTGTAATTGGCTGCTAAGAAATACCAAAAAGATGCCTGTTGATTAACTTACTGAGTTTGAAATTGTTGTATTCGGCTTCGCTGTCGCCGGCTGTCCGGATATGATACAGTCGATGTCCGGTTACGAAAATTTAACGCAGCACCACTTTTGAAACGCTTATCTTGAATTGGTTACACGCAAATCATAATTTATGGAAGACATCAACGTACCGGTAGTAATCGCTGTTGGCGTAGCAGCCTTGTTGCTGATCATATTTTTCATTTACCGTAACTACCGCGATAAAAAAAAATATCTGCCTCCTGAATCCACTGACCCTGTGCAAGACGATAAAACGAACGCGACCAGGAGCAAAGACTCACTCTGATCAATCAAAATTGTATGGCGAAATGCGTCCATCCATCGCCGGAGGAAGTCAGCGAAAACGAAAAGTTATGATTGGATAAGATCTCACGGATCAGCGCAAGTCCAATTCCCTGACCATCCTTCTTCGTACTGAAAAAAGGCTCAAACATTTTTGAAGAAAGCGCTTCCGATATTCCTTTACCGTTATCAGATATGATAAGTCTGCGCTGCTTCGTGTTGAGTTCTGTCTTTATTGTACCCTTACCTTCCAGCGCTTCCAGAGCATTTTTTATGATGTTGATCAGGGCTTGTTCCAACTGCTGGGGATCTGCATTTATCATAAACGGGTTTGCCGGAAAATTTCTTTCAAAAATGATTTCGCGGTTATGTCCACGCATTTGAATCAACATCAGGGTTGCGTCGGTAATTTGAACCAGGTCGACAGGAACCTTTGCAGGCAAAGGCAGCCGCACAAGGTCAGCAAAATTGCGCATAAAAATGTTGAGGTTATTGTTTCTGTCGATGGCTACCTGTAAAGCAGCGGCTATGGGCTGACCTGTTTCTGCAGGTGACAGGTTTTGAAGTGCTGAATGCATGATCGAGTTAACGGGCCCTATCGTATTGTTAACCTCGTGGGCCATCATCCGGATCACTTTTCCGTAAGCACCTTTTTCGGCTTCCATGATCTCCGCAGTTAATGCTTCCATCATAACAAAGTGCCGGGGGAATCCGCGGTCCACGAACTGCGATTTATGAATTTTGTAAAGTGAAAGTGCATCTGGTCTTATGGTAGCGGAAGAGCCGGTTTCCATTTGTTTCACTTTACGGAACACGGGATGCGTCAGGTCATTTAATGACTTTGCCAGCACCTGGTTCTCCGGAAGATTCAACAAGTGCAAAGCAGCCGGATTTATTTGTTGTATCCTGTCATCAAAATCAAGTATCATTATCCCTGTTGGGGAAGTATAGATGAGTTTCTCAAGGAAATAATGCTGCTCTTCCCGCTTTATCCGCTCTTCACGGAGATGATCCATCATACTGTTATATACCATGATCAATTTATCCATTTCATAAGCACCGGTGAGGTTGAGCTTTACATTGAAGTCTTTGTCGGCCATAGCTTCTGAACCCTGAACCAGCAGCTTCAAGGGCTTAAGGAGTTCCTGGTATAATTTGAAAGAGATATAAACCGATATAATTATCAATAACTCTGCAAGCAGGAAGACCCATTTATGTTCGCCGATCACCAGGTATGAAAGTGTCAGCGCAACTGCATGAATAATTACAACAAATAAGATATACTTAGTCTGCGTCTTCATCGTACGGAATCTGAAATTTTTCGAGACGCCTGTAAAGCGCGCTTCTTGTTAAACCTAAGGCAGCAGCAGCACGCGTGATGCGGTTTTTGTGAAATTCCATTGCCTTACGGATCATCATTACCTCGAGTTCTTCCAATGTAAGTGTACCAACGTCCGGCAATTGAATGGCGCCTTTTCTGCCGGGCGAAAGTTCAAGATGTTTGCGAAAATCCTCAATACCCAATTCATCTTTCCGGGTAACCAGCACTGTCCGTTCCACCAGGTTTTTTAGCTGCCGGATATTTCCCGGCAGATGTAGTTTTTGCAACCACTTCATAGCTTCCGGTGTGATTGTAAGTTCCGGCCGTTTGTAGATCTGCCTCAGATTACCGATAAAAAACTGAACCAGTCCCGGAATATCACTGCTTCTTTCGCGCAGGGGAGGAATATGTAAGGTGATGAGGTTGATGCGATACAGGAGATCTTCACGGAAACTTCCTTTGCTTACCATTTCATGCAGATCGCGATTGGTTGCACTCACCACGCGAACATCGACCGTTTTGGTGCGACTGCTTCCAAGCACTTCATAGGTTCGGTCCTGCAACACTCTTAATAATTTTACCTGGCTGCCGGGATCGAGATCCCCGATTTCATCAAGGAAGATGGTGCCTTTATTTGCCAACTCGAACCGTCCCACCCTGTCGGTGCGAGCATCTGTGAAAGCGCCGCGGACATGACCAAACATTTCGCTTTCAAAAAGACTTGTTGATATTCCACCCAGATTCACTTTTACAAACGGCTTTGTAGCGCGCAGACTGTTCTGATGTATGGCTTCGGCAATCAGTTCTTTCCCCGAGCCGCTTTCGCCTGTAATCAATACGGAGGCATCAGTTCCTGCAACGCTCGCCGCAGTTTCAAGCAGTTCCAGCATCTTCTGATCCTCACCCACGATGTGGGCAAGATTATAAGATCTGTCAAGCTCTTTTCGCGAAAGTCGATCCTTGGTTTTCTCTTTCAGATTAATGTGCGTTTTGACCGATTGCAGGATATGTTCATTGCTCCAGGGTTTCGTAATAAAATCGCTTGCCCCTTTTCGCATGCCATCCACTGCCAGGTCTATACTACCCCAGCCCGTGATGAGCACCACGGGAACCTGGGGGTTTTGTTTTCTGATTTCTACCAATAAATCCATCCCTTCCCGACCCGAGGTCGCAAGAGAAAAGTTAAGGTCGAGGATGATAAGCGAAATTTCATTTTCACCAAGCTGAACAAGCGCCGCCAATGCCGAATCTGCTTCCGCAGTTTGGTAACCGTTTTGTTTAAGCAAAAGAACCAGCGAGGTACGCACCGCTATATCATCATCAATAATCAATACCATATAAGGCAAATTAATAATTATTCTTCATGAAGGGCGACCGCCGGATGAATAGCCGCAGCCTGTTTCCCGGGGTAGAAAGCGCAAATCACAACGAGGGTATAAATGAATAAGATGGCAAGCAACCAGGCAACCAGGTAAACTGCCGGCGCAAGATCAAAAAGTTTTAATAATGGAAATTGCACAGCGAAAAAGGATCCGACTATTAAAGCAAGTGTTGAAATTACAAGCGCTTCTCCCACTAACTGGCCAGATATACGCTGGCTGCTTGCCCCTATCGCACGACGCAAACCTATTTCTGCTTTCCGTTTGCTGATATTGTACCATAACACGCCAAACAATCCCAGCGCGACATTTATAATTAAAAATCCGGCTACAATCAGTAATACGATCATTGGCACCAATGCGAAGTTGTTTTTTCTTATTCGCTTTTCAGAAAGATGTTCGATCTCAACATTGGAATCTTTCATGGCTGAGGCAACGGTCCTGAACAATCTGCCTTCGAAGTCGGCTCCTGCTCCGGAAGCAACCTTAACGAGAATCGTATTTAACCATGCGAATGCTGCCGTATCGGCACGCTCATACACACCAAATTCTGCACGATTATAATCGCCTTTGTCTTTAACGTCCTGCACTACTCCAACTATACGGCTGCGATCCGCTTCCTTATGAGAAGTACCAAAGGTTTTTCCAACCGCAGGCTGATTACCAAACAGTTTTTCTTTAAGACCCTCTGTTATAACCACTACCTTGTTCCGCGACGCATTATCTTCCCTGTTGAACCAGCGGCCCTCAACCAGATGGAAATCCAATACCTCACTATAGCCATCATCTGTTGTATAGAAATTAACTTCACGCAGATTCAATTTACCATCCGCCAACGTGCCGTTACGTGTGGACATGGCAAATGGTATATTGTTGCCCGTCCAGGATATCGCCTCTATTTCAGGCATGGAACGTAGCTGGTTGCGTAGCGTTTGATAAAAAGTCATCATCGAGTCTGTATTGCTATAGGACTTCAGATTGTTCGCGTGGATCGACCAAACATTTTCATATTCAAATCCCGCGGGCTGACGATAGTTTTTGAAGTTGGTAACCAACAATGTAAAAACTGCAAACACCACCATAAAAGAAACAAGGATCTCGGTAATAAGCAGGAAGTTTTGCCGCTTCCGGTTCCAGATCATTTTAAATATATGTCTTAACATGATTTCAATTTTTGAGTATACCTAATTTGCTTTAAGAGCGCTGACGACGTGCAGACGTGACATGCGCCATGCGGGGAACACGCCAGAGAAAAATCCAAATACAAGACAGCAAAGTATGCCAATCAAAAGCACGTGCAAATCCAATGAAAGATCTATGTTTGGTATCAGGCCACTTGAATTGATGTATACCAGGATGCCCCAGGACAACAGGAAACCAATAACTCCACCTATCAAAGTAAGAATCACGTTTTCGACAATAAACTGCACCACCAGTGTCCCGGAAGTTGCGCCAAATGCCTTCCTGACGCCGATTTCGGATGAACGTTCCATTATCCGGCTGGTATTTATATTCACAAGATTTAATGTGGGCAGCAACATAAACAGCAAACCGAAAAGTATGAGTGAGATAATAAATGTTCTCAACCCCGAACTGTTTCCATCGCTCATAGTGATCCGGGTATAACTGGTGAAATAAGGATCAGCATTCACGAATAGCCTATCGAACTCTTCTCCTTCAAATGAGATTCTATTGACAGAGGCGGCCAGTTCATCCTGTATACGGGAAAAGTCAGCTTTGTCTTTTGCCAGTATGATGGCAGTGTAATTATCGGCATAACCTTTCTCATTGTAATCTCTTTTAGACACCGTATATGGCAGATACATTCCTCCATAAGTGTATATCATAGTAATTGGCACATCCTTTACTACGCCACTCACGCGATACTGCTCATTATCTGCTTCGATATATTTGCCCACCGCCTGTACGCCTTCACCGAAATATTCATCGCGCGTATGCATTGAAATTACCGCAACCTTTTCTGCGGCTGCGATCTGATCTTTTGTAAAGGGCCTTCCTTCTACAAATTCAAATTCGAGCACATCCCAGAAAGCATCATTCGTATATTTTATGTCAATAGCAATTTTCTTGTTATTTACATACGTATTGGTAGGCGTGAACATTGATGATATCGCCACCTTTTCCGGAGTTTTCAAAGTGGATACATAATTGTTCAGAAAATAGTAACTGGGGGGTGACGTGTTTTGAAAACCTTTTGCGTCGTTCCTGAGTTGTAACATTCCTATATATAAACTCCGGTCGCGCTTTTTATCAGGATAGTTTTCGTTTGCAATATTGTTTATAAAAGCAGCAATTACTATCAGAACCGTCAATGTGAAGCTGATGCCAAACAAACTGATGAATGTGAAAAACTTTCTTCGCCTGAGCACTGCTATCGCTATTTTGAAATAATTTTTAATCATGACTTAAGTGTTTAGATTTTATTGCACCTGGCTGCCATCAAACAAACGTACCAGCCGGTGTGTTTTCTTCGCCATCGATTCATCGTGTGTTACCATTACTATGGTGGTGCCTTCAGTACTGTTTAGCTGAAGCAGAATATTCATTATTTCATTACCCATAGCACTATCCAGATTACCCGTTGGTTCATCAGCCAAAATAATTTCAGGGTTACCGACAATTGCACGTGCGATCGCCACACGCTGTTTTTGTCCGCCCGACAATTGTGTTGGGAAATGCCTGAGCCGGTTGCTCAAACCCACTTTTTCCAATGCGCTTACTGCCAACTCGCGTCGCTTTTTCGCAGAGGTGTTCCTGTACAACAAAGGCAACTCAACATTATCCAGCACGTTCAGATCGTTGATCAGATGATAGCTTTGGAATATAAACCCGATCTGTTGATTACGAAAACGGGCCAACTGCTTATCAGAAAATTTCCTTGTATCCTGTTGACCAATCTTAATCTCACCACTGCTGGGACTATCCAGCAAACCCATTATGTTCAACAGCGTGCTTTTACCGCAACCAGAGGGGCCCATGATAGAAACAAACTCTTTTTGTTCAATGTCAAGACTGATCCGGTTTAAAGCCTGCGTCTGAACCGTTTCTGTCCTGTAAACTTTTTCGATGTTCTTTAAGGTGATCATGTTGAATGGTATTTAAATTCTTAATAATTGATTTTTGCTTTTCGTTCGAAATCGTATAGTGATAAGTAACGCAACTGATAATAAGCACCCCAGAAATCACGCAAGGCTGCTATATAATCCCGTTTACCCTGATCCTTTTCCTGGAATGCAATACTCAGGTCAGTTATACTTAGATTACCAAGCATGTAGCGTTCACTCGCAATATTATATTTTTCCGATGCAATACTGTCCGCCTGTGCGGTAATTGCTACCTGTTCTTTCATCATTTCATACAGGGTTACCTGGGTAATGATTTCCTGTGCAAAAAGTTGTCTGTCCTGCTCCACCATATATTCAGCAAGTTTCAGATTTGCTTCAGCGGTTTTAGTGCGCGATTTTGATCTGCCCCAGTCGAGTATCGGGATTGTAAATTCTAATTGAAGTAATTGCTGATCCTGAGGCGACCTGTATGCTTTTGGGATGGACACACCAGCCTGTGAATAACCGAGGCGTGCAGTCAATGCAGCATTCAATCCATTATCTGCTTTCGCTTTTACAAGATCACGTTTGGCTTCCGCAATTCTTCTTATAAAACCTATTGCATGCGAACGGTTCGCAAATGCTTCAGCAAGCACTGCCTCACTATTAACTGTCATTTTTGTTATTTCATCCGGCAATTTGAGTTTTAATGATTGCACATTTACCAGGCCCGTGTAAGACCGCAGATTAAGTAAAGCGATTTCCATATCTCTTCGGGAGATGCCAATGCTTTTTTCAGCCTTCAACTGCTCAAGCTGTAGTTGCAATATTTCGTTTTTTGATATCTTTCCGATCTCCAGTTTCTCCATCGCAATAGCCATCATTCTTTTCGTATTGCCGAGATTAGTCTGGGCAACCTGGAAATTTACCTGTGCTATCAGGAGTTCAAAGAAATAACCGCTTGCGGTGATAGCGATCTCTTCCATGCTTTCGATAAAAGCCTGTTTGCTTTCGTTATACTTAAGAGGTTCAATTCTCTTATCCCACTTCAGCGTGTTGAATTGAAACAGTGGTTGACTGTATCCTATACCAAAAGGAACCGAATTATATAATTTGTTTTTGCGGTCAAAATCATCAAATCGTTGCAGTTGACTGGTGCCAAAGATAGTACCGCCGGTGGCAGCTATGGATTGGCTGAAGTTCAGTTCAAGTAATGAGTTATTGTTGTGAATGGGCTGAAACTGTACCGTGCCGTCGGGTTGAATAACCTGGCTGAAAGTTTTGCTATAAGCTGGTAACACACCACTTAACATCAATTGCGGCTGATAATTGGAACGATACACTCTCCACTCCCAGTATTTTGTTTCTTTCATGGTAGAAGCCTGGCGGGCTTCGATAGAGCGTTCACGCGCAAGTGAAACCACATCATGCAGTGAAAGCGTTAATTCTGTGGTATCTGTCTGGGCCTTTACATCGCAACATATTAAAACCAGGAAGCAGAAAGCCAGACCGCGAATAATTAAAATCTTCATGATCCTTTTTTGTTATTGGGTGATAGTAATCTCATCCGCGTTTTTGAATTTGCTCATGTCGGAGATGATGACGGTTTCACCGGGTGTTACATTATCCAGGAGCTCCACAAAGTCGAAATTGCTTAGTCCTGTTTGAACTTTCCGGCGAATAGCTTTACCGTTCTTAACAATAAAAACATCAGCTGGTGAACTTCCTCTGAATGCTGCACCGTTTGTAACCCGCATCACACCCGTTTTTGCTTTGGTTACGAGGAACACGTCAACCTTGAGATTTGGCCGTAATAATTGTGTAGACTGACTATCAAGCTTTACATCAAACTGAACAATGTTATTCTGGATCGAAGGGTAGATCTGCGTAACAGTGCCATTTAATTTTGATTCATTGATGCGTACAATGGCCGGCATACCCTCTTTGATATCGTTAAGAAAGTTATCAGAAATGGAACCAGAAACTTTAAATCCACTCAGATCCGCGATCCTTGCCAGTGGTTCGCCCGGGCTGATCATGGCGCCTATGTTCTTGTTCACCCAGGTTATTACGCCGGGCCGGCTCGTAACAATGTCGGCACTATTTAGTTTACGCTGTAACTCTGCCAGATCATTTTCCTGGATCGATGCTTCAATCTCAGATTGACGCATTTCCACCTGCATGGTTTGTTGTTTGCTCTTTATTTCATTTTCAAGTTGCTGTTTTTCAAGTCGTGCAACCTTCAGTTCCAGCTCAGCTTTTTCAACATCTTCCTGTGTACCGCCACCGGCCTTCAATAAGCGTTTTGCATTTTCTACTTCAGCTGTCAGACTGTTAATCCGCAATTGTTTGATGTCGTTATTTGATTTCAGATCGTAAAAGGATTTATCCAATTCAAGCTTCAACTTCCGAATGTTATTTTTCTTTGCTTCAAGCTGATACTTTTTGGTGGCGAGTTCTGTAACGGTGGCTGATTTATCAAGCGTGATAACTGACTCTCCACCGCCAACAGTCGTGCCCGCGTTTTTTCTTACGTCCTTTATCGATGCCGCAATCGGGCTGCTGATGATTTCTTCAAACTCCGGAACGATTTCACCCGCGGCCGTAATGGTGTTCTCAACATCGCCTTTTTCTACCACTGCGGTTGAAATGGTATTAAATGAAATGGTACTGCTCAAAGATGCTCTGAGTAAGTAAACCGCCGCCAGCAAAATGAAGGAAACAACCGTAATGGCGATAAGTACCCGCCTGCGTCTAGCACGTTTTGTCTGTTGCTCAATATCAATGTCCATTGTTCTGAATTTGCTTAGAAGGTTCCAAGCAGGATGCCAGACACAAATCGTTGAATGACAAACAATTGGCGACTTTTGGGCAAAAAAAAATGTTCGAAATCGAACATTTTGTCTGAAAGCGGAAAAGTTTATCCGAAAAGCGGCGAACTCAGATACCTGTCACCCCGGTCGCAGGCGATAAATACGATGACGCCATGTTCAATTTCTTCGCTCAGCTTCAATGCCGCATATGCAGCACCCCCGCTGCTCATTCCGGCAAATATTCCTTCTTCTTTTGCAAGACGACGGGTATAGTTTGTAGCATTTTGTTCCGAAATATCCATTACACGGTCCACCCGTTCGGGTTCAAATATTTTGGGAAGATAAGCTTCCGGCCATCGACGGATGCCGGGTATAGATGACTCTTCGGTGGGTTGGCACCCAACTATCTGAATATCGGGATTTTTTTCTTTTAGAAACCGGGACGTGCCCATAATGGTTCCGGTAGTACCCATCGCACTAACAAAATGGGTTACCTGCCCGTTTGTATCTTTCCAGATTTCAGGACCGGTCGTTTTGTAATGCGCCATATAATTGTCGGGATTTGCAAACTGATTGAGCATGAAGTATCCCCCGGATTTCGCCTGTTCTTCTGCATAGTCCCGGCAAACCTCCATATTATCGAGTAGTATAACTTTGGCGCCAAAAGCTTCCATAGACAACACCCTTTCCCGGGTTGAACTGGATGGCATCACCAGTTCGATCTTTAAATTGAATAGATTTGCGATGAGTGCCATGGCAATACCCGTATTACCACTGGTGGCTTCTATCAGTTTGGTTTCTGGTGTGATCTCGCCGCGCTCTATTGCACTTTTTATCATATTAAGCGCTGGCCGGTCTTTCACGCTACCTCCGGGATTGTTCCCTTCAAGCTTTGCAAAGACCTGCACATTGGGATTTTTGTTTAAGCGTTTCAATGCTACCAATGGTGTATTGCCAACGGTATCCAGTACTCCTGCCATCTGAGTTAGTTTAGAATTTTGTTTTCAGCCACGACGATTTCCGGATTATGATATACCAATGATCCAGGCGCGATGCTTTGTGTGAGCCAGACATTGCCACCAACAATGCTGTGATGGCCAACCACTGTTTCACCACCCAAAATAGTGGCACCGGCATATAAGATCACATGGTCTTCGACAGTAGGATGCCGTTTGGTATTTGCCATACTTTTATCCACACTCAGGGCTCCAAGTGTAACACCCTGGTAAATCTTAACATAGTCACCAATCTGCGCCGTTTCACCGATAACCGTACCTGTTCCGTGATCAATAAAACAATATTCACCAATCACAGCACCCGGATGAATGTCGATACCAGTTCTGCAATGCGCATATTCACTAAGTATACGCGGCAATAACGGCACTTCAAGTTTCAGAAGTTTATGTGCAATGCGATAAAAACATAAAGCGTAAAAACCGGGATATGCACGTATAACTTCAAACTCACTTTTCGCCGCAGGATCGCCATCAACAAACGACTGTATATCGGCATCGAGTAACCGAAGTAATTCTGGAGTGTATTCGATAAAGTGCTTTGCAACGGCCCGGTTGTTACAATCCATACAGGCCGTGGTCATATCAAGGATATTCACCAATTGGTTTTCCAACTCCCCGAAGGCAGCTATGATCTCTTCTTCTGAATTGTAATTGGTCGTACTCATTTCAGGGTACAACAAATGTATCAGCCTGGTGGCCCAACCGGCAATTACATCATTCGAAGGTACCGCGTCTTTTTCCTGTTGTTTCTTTAGCAGATGTTGTAAAAAATCCTTTTTCACGCCATGGTTTGAGATGTAAATAGTCAATTCCGCAGATAAAAGTAAGTAACAATTTGTCTATTTAGCTGCCTCACCTGTTAAAGCACCGACAAAATGCTGGCATCAAACATTAATCTTTTCCTGGTACACCTTTCCAAACCGGTCGGTAGCTTTTACTATTACCTGTTTTGCCCCGCTCGCTGGCGTACAGATGAAAAGGTGATCGGTTAGTGTGGGCTCGACCCATTTGTGTTTTGCCGGCAACTCTGCTCCTTTATGCAGTTCAATCGCCAGCGGATCGAAGGCCGTCAATTGTTTCATCGGGCCCCGGGCTTTCCCATCTTCGTACCACTCTATTCTCCACGCCGGATCCCAGTTCCAAACATTAGCCATCACAGCATCGGGATATTCAGGAGATTTACCCATGCCATACACCCGCAACTGGTGATCGCGTGGTTTGCCCGTTGATTTATAATACCAGCTTATATCATCACCATTCACTTCGTAAACGGCATACCCGCCGGGACTACCATCTGTACAAATCGGGCCCGTCCACCATGCACCACAAACTGTTCCATGAACATGTTCGATATGTTTTGGTCCAACAATTTTTTCGTTTTCATGGGTGTGACCCGACATGATGTGTACATTAAATGGCTCGAGCATTTTGTAAAGCTGCTTCCTGTTGGAAACAGTACCGCCGAGTGCTTCCTTGACATCATACCGGCGTGCTGCACCGGTGTCTGTAGGAATATGAAGACAAACCACTACGGTGCTGCCTTTTTTAATAAGCGCAAGATCCTGTTCGAGCCAGCTCAGTTGTGTCTCGGTCAGGTAGCCTATAAAATCTTTGTTTTTCCCGATAAAGAACACGTCATCGAGCACCACATAATGAATCTTACCACGGTTAAAAGAGTAATAAGTAGGACCGAATTGTTTTTTGAATGTGGTTGACGAGAGTTCATCGGTACGTCCATCAAAATCAATATCATGATTACCTATCACATTGAAGAAGGGAACGCCGGTTATTTCCAGTGCCTCTTTATAATCTTCAAAAAGTTCAAACTTATCCCATACCAGGTCGCCGCAGCCGATTCCATGTACCAATGCACCCGTACCCAGCTGCTGCACCAGGTCCCTGAGATCCGGCGCCGCACCCGCCTTCAATAACGCTGCATCCTCTTCGCTTAAGATTTGCGTATCGGCCCAAACTACAAACTGGTGTTTGTTGTCATCAACTTTCAGTTTCTGCAACTCGAAATTCGACACGATATTGCCGCTTTCAGCTGTAAGCGGGCGATAGAACCGGACACAACCTTTTTGTGTGGTGAACTCATATCCTGATGGCACACTTATGTACACAAAACCTGCGGTACGATCCGATAACAGCTCATAACTCCCGTCTTTTTGTGTTAGTGTAATATTCCGGCCATCAGTTACTGCCACCCCGGCTATGCCTTTCCCTTCAGAAGTAACCTTACCACGTAAGGTCAATACCGGAACACTGAAGTCACTGGCCCCACGACTTACAAATGGCATTGATAAAGCTGCGCCGGCAAGGCCGATGTTTCTCAAAAATAATCTCCTGTTAAGCATATCAGTCAGGTCATTAATTGGTTAGTCAGATGATTTAAAAATACGGTTTATACAATAACACACCGGTTCGATTTTCTTCACCGCCTGACATCAAAGGCTGAACGTTGTTATTGTGACTATCTTTGCCGTTCAATTTTTGCAAAATGGAATTTGGAGTAAGCACATTTGGAGAAGTTGTTCCCGAGCACATAACAGGCAATTCCGTAAATGGACTCAGAAGAACACAGGAACTAATTAAGGAAGGAAAACTCGCCGAGCAGGTGGGACTGGATGTATTCGCATTGGGCGAACATCACCGACCTGATTATGTTGTTTCTGCGCCTGAGGTTTTGTTAACAGCAATAGCTGCAGTTACAACCAGGATCCGTTTATCAAGTGCAGTCACAGTACTTAGTTCTGCTGATCCTGTACGTACGTATCAGAATTTCGCTACACTCGATTTGGTTTCCGGTGGACGTGCTGAAATCATGGCAGGACGGGGATCGTTTATTGAATCATTCCCTTTGTTTGGCTATAATTTGAACGACTACAATGAGCTTTTTACTGAAAAGCTGGAGTTGTTGCTTGCTATTAACGAACAACACACGATAAACTGGCGCGGACGGTTCAGAGCGCCGTTAGAACAGATCGGTGTCTATCCGCGGCCGGCACAACCGAAGCTACCTATCTGGATCGCGGTTGGTGGTACGCCAGCTTCGGTTATACTTGCAGGTAAGTTAAATCTTCCTCTTACTATAGCTATCCTGGGAGGTGAGCCTGCCATGTTCTCACAACTTACTGAACTTTACAGGAAGGCGGCGGGCGAAGCAGGACATGATACAACCAAATTACAGCTGGCTATCAACGAACACATGTATATCGCTGATGATAGCCAACAGGCTTCGGATGAATTTTTTCCTGTTTATCAAAAAATCATGAACAGGGTTGGCCGCGAACGGGGATGGTCGCCACTGACAAGACCGCAATTTGAATATATGCGCCAGCCCAATGGTCCCTTACTCGTAGGAAGTGCTGATGAGGTGATTGATAAACTGGTATACCAATATTCATTATTTAAAAACACACGTTTCCTTGCACAATTAATATCCGGAGATATTGCACATGAGAAGTTATTGCGTTCTATTGAATTATTCGGGAAGGTGGTAGCTCCGGAAGTGAAACGCAGAATTGCTTTATCAAAATAAATCCTTGTAAACACCGAGGTTCAGCCCTGCGCTCACAAGTTTTAATTTTCCATACCCCACTCTACCCACCGGTGCGTTTATATACGGTTCGACACGCAAAGAGTAATTTGCAGGCAGTTTATAAATATAGCCGCCCGATACGCGAAGCTGGGAGAAGAAAGAACTGCCTGAGTTCCGATAAGTATAATCGTGTTTAGCTGTGGTATTGGATGTATTGTAACGATATAACATGGAGTAATCTTCCTTTTTCATGATATAAGACGAAAACCCGCCCGTAACAAACCACCCGGACCTGTAAGTGTTTACGATATCGTATTTAATAGAAACGGGGATTTCATACATGGCACAGATACCATCAATTGAAAGTATTGTTGAATTTGGATTTATATATAAGCGGCTTTTATCAAAATACTCAGCGCTTGTCAGGTACTTCTTTCTTTCAACAAAAAAACCGGCCTCTACACTCCAGCGACCTAGAAACCGGTACCCCGCAGTTAAACCGTAATGATAGCCGGGATTGGTAGATTGCTGCAATGAAACGGATGTCATATCGAGCCCCCCGGAGAAACCAGTATAAAATCTTTTGAATGGTTGTTTATACCTGAAAATAGTACCGGGGCTTATTGAACGTGCCAGGGCGAATGGGGCGGTCACTTCACCCTTTGTCATTTTTTGAACACCTGGAACCGAAGCATATTCAAGACGGGGTTCAGGTTGGCTTTCTTTGTAAAGGCTTGCTGTGGTTGTATTGTTGAAACCTGCATCGATAGATGCCGGGTGTTCTGTTTCGATGTCGGTTGGCGATGAACTCATTGAGTCGGGTGCTCCTGACGGTTTCGTTTTCTTGTCCCGTGCAGATTCATCAACACCTCGCTTTGTTGGTGTTCGTGACTTGCTTGCATCAACTGCATCGGCCCTTTCCGGGTGTGATGGCCCCATTACTTTTTTCCCTTGAGTGACATTTTGATCCGGCCGTAATTCCCTGGATGAACTGTTCTTTTGAGTTTCATCGTCTGCAAGCGGTGCCGACTTGTCAGTATTTAACTGTTGTGTTTTGTTATCAATGAGCTGAGATCGTCTGGCTGCATTCTTTTGCTGGGCTTCGTTTTCAATAAGTTGCGGTGAGCTGCCTGTTCCCGCAGCAGGGCTTTTATCAGGACTGTTATTATAAGCTATACCCTGGTTATTTATTGTCTGGTATAATTCGGGAAGTACATACAAACCACCACAAACCAGTACCAGCGCGGAAACTATCAGCACGAGGTAGCGGCGGTAGAAAGGTAAAACAACCGGCCGTTCCTCCACCTCTTCCTTGAGACCGGCAGCCACCTTTTCCCAATCCGGTGAATCCGTACGCAGCGCGTATTGTTCCGCTGCTTTCCGGAATAAATCATCCATATCGTTATTCAAATGTTGCATACAGGTACCTGCTCGCTTTTTTTGATGATTCCTTGCAGAATAACCCTTGCTTTTGATAAATTCGACTTGGATGTACCCACTGATATACCTAATCGCTCGGATATTTCTTTATGGGTGTACCCGTCGATTACGTACATGTTAAAAACCGCACGGTATCCCGGCGGTAGTTTCCTGATCTCCTTGATTAGCTCTTTGTATAATAGGGGTTGATCTGAAGATTGTGTATTATCGTGGTTTTCCCAGACGGATTCGGGGATCTCACCATATTCGGTTTTGAAACTATTCTGGCGCAGGTGATCGATTGCTGTGTTAACCATTATCATTCGCATCCATCCCATCAACAGCATCTGAACATTCACATCAGGTTTGCATTCGAACTTGTGCAAATTCCTGAAGATTTTTATAAAACCATCGTTAACTATATCTACGGCTTTATCATAATGATAAATGTACCTGAAGACGGTCTTCAGGCAATAACCATAGAAATGCTCATAGAGAAGCTTTTGATCTCTCTGGTTATTACGGATACAACTAAAAATGATCTCCCTTAGATTTTCCAATTGGTAAGTCTGCTTGGAACAAAATACGGCATATTTCTCCGATGGTTGCCTTGGTCTTAAAAAAAAATAATTTTCCTAAAAACTAGTGCAGTCGTGTATTACAGAGGCAACCCTTCGCCCGATTTGTCGTTTGTACTTCCAAACTACTAAAGCAAAAACTTTATGAAGAAACTTTTTATCCTGGTTGCGATAGGTTTTACTATAGCGCTCGCAGCCTGTAGCAGTAACTCCGAAGATCTGCTTGAACCAACTACTCCGCCTCCCGGCAATAATACCTGTGATACTACCGGTGTCACCTTTGCGGGCACCATTACACCCTTACTAAACACTTATGGATGCACAGGATGCCATAGCGGAACGGCCCCATCGGGAAACTTTGTACTTACAAGTTACAATGGAGTAAAAGCAAAGGTTGATGACGGAAGACTATTTGGTGCCATCAACCACCAGGCAGGGTTCCGGCCGATGCCCCAGGGTGGAAATAAAATGGCTGCCTGCGACATCAACAAATTCAAAGCCTGGATAGACCGTGGCGCTTCAAATAACTAAACGCTATTTATGAAAGCTGCTATCTGGATCGGTGCCTTCATCGTACTCGCGCTCGCTTTCACCGCCTGGGTGCTTTATACCCGATCGAACCCGGATCCGATGAAAACTTCACCAGATCATACAGTGTCCGTAAGCCAACTTTTTGACGCGTTTAAACAAGACAGTCAAACTGCAAACAAACAGTTCGTTGAAAAAATGATTCGCGTAAAAGGTATAATCAAACAGGTAGATACGAGCGGTTCTATCGTCATATCAGACCAGAACCAGGAGAATGAGATCATCGTTGCTGTTGATCCGCGTTACCACAAAGCATTGCTTTCAAAAAAACCAGGTGATACGATTGAAGCACAGGGTATTCTTAGCAGCTATACTGCCGACATTGCCGATCCTGATGATATACTTTCCGGACTGGGCGCAACCATTCATTTCCACTCGGCAGCAATTATAAAAAACTGAAACATGAGTATAAGAAATCATCTTATTACACTGGCATCCATGATGATCATCACCGCTGGCTATGCGCAATCACGGTACTATACCAAAACCGCCACAATAACTTTTTTTTCCAAAACTGATCTGGAAAACATTGAAGCGGTAAATAAAACAGTCACTGCCGCAATGGATACCAGGTCGGGCGCCGTGCAGTTTTCAGTACCTATGAAGGCATTTTCTTTTGCCAAAGGTTTGATGCAGGAACACTTTAATGAAAACTACGTTGAAAGCGATAAATATCCAAACAGTGTATTCAAGGGAACTATCAAAGACAATGGAAAGCTCCGATATGACATCCCCGGAACTTATGATGTAACTGTCAATGGTGACCTTACCATACATGGTGTGACCCGTCCGGTTTCCGCGAAAGGAAAAATAAATGTTGCGGAGGGATCAATCACAATAAGCAGTGTATTCCAGATTTTATTGTCAGAATATAACATCAGTATACCAACGCTGGTCAATGACAAAATTTCAAAAAGCATTAAGATAAACGTACACGGAAAACTTGAACCATTAAACAGATAATCAGTCTATGAAAAGTTTATTTATGCTGGGCCTCATTACCCTTTCATTTCCGGCGTTATCGCAGGATCAGGATCTGCTGAAAGGCCTTGATGATTCTGGTTCGGTACGCCAGCCGGTAACGGGTGCTTTTAAATCCACGAGGGTGATCATGTCACACAGCATCGAGATGCTGAAACCGGGTGTACTTGATTTTCGGATATTGCACCGTTTTGGAAATGTGAACGAGGGTATTTCACAATTTTTTGGACTCGACCAGGCGACTATCCGGTTAGGTCTGGATTATGGCATTACGCGAAATCTAAGTGCAGGCATAGGCCGTGGAAGTCTTCACAAAGAAGTAGATGGTTTTGTAAAATGGCGCCCTGTACAACAAACAACAACTGGGATGCCGGTGTCATTCGTGATAATAGCCGGAACGACAATGGTCGGCGAATCATGGTCCAATCTTACACCAAAAAGATCTTTTAAACACAGACTTGGTTATTATGTGCAGGGTATAATAGGGCGCAAGTTTTCAGAAGTTTTCAGCTTACAGGTTAACCCAACTTTTCTTCATCGTAACCTGGTTGAAAATGCATCTGTCAACAACAACCTCTTTGCCACAGGTGTCGGTGGGAGACTCAAACTTACAAAACGCGTTTCTGTTAATGTCGATTACCACCTGGTGTTTGATAAACCTGAAGGATCAGCATTTCATAATCCACTTTCAGTTGGGTTTGACATAGAAACAGGCGGGCATGTGTTTCAATTACATTTCACTAATGCGATTGGCATGAATGAGAAAGTATTTCTAACTGAAACTACCAACGATTGGTCGAAGGGCGACATCCAGTTTGGTTTCAATATCTCACGCTCGTTCCAGATCGGGAAAAAGAAACGATCATCATACGTTAACTGACATCCAAACCAGGTTTACAAGTTGTACATTTACTAAATGCTTGGTGTTATATTATGTGGTGGCAACAGCTCAAGAATGGGAACGGACAAAGGTCTTATAATCACTAATGGGACCACCTGGGCAAGATCCGCTTATAATGTACTGAAAGGCGCTGGTCTTGACATTGTGGTTTCGGTAAACAAGGATCAGTTAACAACTTATAAGTCGATTTTCGTGGATACCGAAGTAATTCCTGATGACACACTGCTTTCTGTGAAAGGCCCGCTGCGAGGCATTCTCAGCGTATATGCAAAGTTCCCCGATGATCTCCTGGTGCTGGCGACTGATATGCCCTTTATGAATTCGGCTGTCATCACAAGTTTATTAAATACAAACCGACAATATGCAGAAGCTATTGTATTTAAAAACAAAACAACCGTTGAGCCGCTTTGCGCAATTTATACTTCAAAGACGCTCAGCCGCATTCAACAACTTGTCGCATCAAATCAGCTTCCGGTCCACAGCTTAAAATATGTCCTGAGCACAATGAAAGTGAGGGAAATACCAGTGAAGGAAAGTGAAATGATTTTTTTCAGGAACTTTAACTACCCGCAGGATCCTGGCTCACACGATTGAGGACCGATACATCTGCTTCCTCGAAATCATTTTTGGAAGCATCACATAATTCGCAGGTAAATCCCGGATGCAGCGCTGACCAGGATGTGCCTGCCGCGATGCCAGCTTCCGGCATTCCGATCTTTTCGTCATATACGGATGCGCAATGTTTGCATTTATACATCCTGAAGATAACCGGGGCCAGGTCCATAACAGGTCTTTCAACAGGGCCAGGGATAACTTTGCTATTCTGTTGAAACGCGTAAAATGAAAGGATAGCCCGACGCAATTGTTCCGGTAAAAGCCATCGAAAGTTATTCTTACTGAAGATAAACGCCGTGCGCTCATTCGGATTGAAATCGCGTGAGCATAGTATATCATAAACCGGTAATAACCTTAAACCAAAGAGCCGCACAAGACAACGCTGTCTTATCAGGATGTTGCTAAACACCTCTGATTTTCTTCGCATACGAATACCGATTGCAATTCCAAAGGTTCGTATATCATCGTCATTGAGATGTTTAACCAGGTACTGTTTCAACGCCACGCCGTTCGGGCAATTGTCTTCAACCTGGAAATTAAGTTCATTCCCGGCATGTCGTACATTGACATGGTGTTTTGCAAGCAGGTCGCTCCACTGAAGCCTGTGTTCAGGTTCAATATTTTTTACTATCAATGACTTCCATGATGTACAACAGATTTGACCAATGCGTGTCCGGAGACAAATGCGACACATCTCTTTTAGAAAGTCAACCGCAAACAATTCATCTCTACGGTATATACCCAGCCAAAGTTTTTCATGGTACGTGTTCAAACCTTCATAATATGGAACATTAAATAGAGGAAACCGGAAGTTGCCTTCAGCCCTGGAAAAAATATAAGGCTGGTTCAGGAGTTTGGTAAACAATTCGTGCCATAACAATTCGCCATCGGCATTTTTATTATCGGAAAGCATCCATTTTTCTATCAATTTGCTTGCATGGCACAGATCATTTGAATATATGCAATGATCCCACTCCATTATCTGGTTGGTTTTAGGATAGCGAATAAAAAGATGCCAGAAATGTGGAGCCTCAGCAGACGCTACCCAATTTATATTACCTGTGAGCATTGGGGTGAAACTTTGATTGCTGTCGCAAATATTAATCTTCACCCCAGGCTCATAATCAAAGGCATCAAAAAGGTCGCGGTAAACACCTTCAGTGAGCCAGCTGTTTTTTATAAACACACCCGCCGCAGGAAATGAACTGCAGATATTTGGTGGGCCATCATCGCCACGAACGGGTTTGGCTCCTGCTTGTTCCAACATTGTGAACAAACTGTCACTTCCGGTATTGTAAACTTCGATAAGCAACTGCTGGCGGAGGCCGAAGCTCACGTATCTAACCCCCGCTTTAGACACCTCAACAAGTATGTTATAGAGTTGCCCGGGAGAGATTATGCCGCCCCGAAAATTGATCTTAATAACTGAGTAAGCTTTCATTTTCTGTAGTTAAAGCGAACTCATTCATCGCTTTTATAAAATTTTTATTCTCATGTCCGGGCCGGCAAAGCTTCACCAATGCAAACCGCTGAAGATCCGTAAGTGCGCGCCATTCCGACAACATGATGTAGCGGTTATAAATTGCCGCCTGGTCATTCACCGGCTGATAAATCATTCCCGTATCGGTCCAGACCGGCGCTAATACAACCGGAATAAATGACGGCATCATTCCGGTATATTTTTGCACGGCAGCCACGAGCAATTGTTTGTAACGCCTACATTCTTCTTCCGTGACGCAGGGTAAATCCGCAAACATCGATCTTTCATCGACACTGAACCTGCACCATTCTGCAAGTTTTAGTTTGACTCCTGATAAATCAAGCTTCAACCGGACAATCATAGGAATACACCTGATGCCATCTTCCATAAAATCCTCTTCAAAGCGGAAGTATTGTATACTTGTCATATCATAAGGTTAGACCAGAACTGCTGCCTGGTTTGTTTGTAATAAATTTTTTATTTCCGGTCTGCAACTACCGCAGCCGGTGCCAGCTCCGGAAAGCTGGCAAAGCTGAACAAGGTCATTACATCCCGCAGCAATGTGCGCCAGCAGATTTCCTTCCCCCACTGCTGCACAACTACAAACTAATTTACCTTTTACCGGTTCTGCTTTTGAACCGCTTCTTAACAATTGAAGCCTTTTTTCGCTGAGCTCGGTCTGATTAGCAATAAGATCCCGAAACTCCAGGAACTCTGATTTATCTCCTATCAGTATCGCACCGATCAGCCGGTCGTTATAGACAACACATTTTTTGTAATATCGACGGGATTTATCGATGAAGACTACCTCTTCAAACCCTTTACCGGCGGGTGCTTCAACTACACCCAGTGAGCAAACGTCCATACCGTTGATTTTAAGAATATTCATGAGCACCGACCCCTTATAGGGATTTGATATATCGCCATTGAGATAAGAAGCGACTACGGCTGCCTGTTCCTCTGCAGCCGCTGTGATCCCGTACATAAATCCCCTGAACTCGGCTATCTCACCAACGGCATAAATAGATGGGTCACTCGTGCGGAGGTATTCATTAACTTCAATACCCCGTTTGCATTCCAATCCCGCTTCCCGGGCAAGATCAATAACCGGTACGGTACCGACTGCAACCACCAATGCGCTGCAATCGAGCATGACACCACTTTTTAACTGGATACGGTTAATAGATTCATTTCCATATAATCTTGAAATTTCATCGTCGTAATGTATCACAATACCCTTATCAGTAAGCTCTTCGTGTAACAACTGGCTGCCAAGCGGATCCAGTTGACGATCCATCAGTCTTGATATACGTTGTATAATTATAACCTCTGTACCAATTTCATTCAGAGCCGCTGCGAGTTCAATGCCAAGTAATCCTCCCCCTGCAATAACTACCTTACCAGGAACGGTGCTTATGTGTTTTCTGAACAGATCAGCATCCTGTCGTTTACGCATAGTGAATATCCCCTGAATGGAGGGAAGACCACGTAATTCAGCGGCCCGGCTTCCGGTGGCAATCAAAAGAATATCATAATGATGCTTGTGACCCGTACTATCAGTTACCTGTTTTAATACACGATCAATAGAGATTATTGCCGTGCCGCTATGATAAGAAATATTATACTCGTCTTCTTCATGTTTTTCCATCTTCACAAGGCTTTGCCATGTGAGCGCACCTGTGAGATAATCAGGTAAAAGCACCCGATTGTACATCGGCAGATCTTCTTTTGAAAAGATATCGATCTGGTCATCCTTATTGAGGTTGCGAAAATTTTTCATAAAACCAAATGCGCCTGCTCCCCCACCGATAACAATGATCCTTCGGCGGTTTTGTTGAAACCTGGATACCTGCACCGCGGTAAACTTGAAATTCGGTTCTTTGCTGATCGGATCTATATTGCTTGCAATAAGATTGTTTGCACGATGCAGATCGCTGCCTGCTATCTTCCCCCAATGCATCGGAAGAAATACCACTCCCTGCTTTATGTTGAAGCTGTATCTGCATTTCAAACGAACAACGCCCTGGCTGCTTTTTATCTGAACAAGCGATCCATTGTTAATGCCACGTGATTCGGCATCTTCCGGATGTATCTCCAGTTCCGCAGTTGCGGTATGTTGTTTCAACTTATTTACTTTACCGGTTTTGGTCATGCTGTGCCACTGATCCCGTATTCGTCCTGTGGTAAGTATAAGCGGATAGTCCGGTGAACGCGGGTCCATTTCCAATTCTGCATCAAAGTGATGCAAACTGGCTTTTGCAGTGGCTGTATAAAATCGTTTGTCAGTAAACAATCTTTCGCTGCCGTGGGTACTCGCTGGAAGGAAGGGCCATTGTACCGATCGTAACGAGCGTAGCAGCTCGTAACTAAGTCCCGAAATATCCATATTTGTCCCCTTTGTGAGAGCCGCGTGTTCTAAAAAGATCGCTTCGGGTTCTCCGTAGTCGAAACCGGGGAAGCCCATCCTTGCAGCAAACCGGCATATAATTTCAGCGTCCGGCAGCGCTTCACCCGGCGGATCGATCAGCTTTTGCAAAAGGGTGATTCTTCTTTCTCCGTTTGTCATTGTACCTTCTTTCTCGAGCCAGCCTGCGGCAGGTAACACCACATCGGCATAAGGAATCGTTGCTGATCTTGATGAGATATCCTGGACAACCACGTATCGCGCCTTTTTGAGTGCAGACTCCACATTCCTGGCATCAGGTAAACTCACCAATGGATTGGTACAGATGATCCAGATCGCTTTCAATGAACCACTGGCAAGCGCGTCAAACATTTCCGTTGCAGTGAGACCCGGCGTAGATGCTATTGAGCCATGCGCGATGTTCCAGAATTTTTCTACCTCATTGCGATGATCACAATTAGCAAGATCCCTGTGTGCAGGAAGCATTGTACTCATACCACCCACTTCACGCCCTCCCATTGCATTGGGTTGACCGGTAAGAGACATCGGACCTGCACCTGGTTTGCCGATCTGGCCAGTCACCAAATGAAGATTGATGAGCGACAGATTCTTCTGGACGCCAACCGTACTTTGGTTAAGTCCCATCGTCCACATACTGAGAAATGCATTTGCGTTTCCGATCCAGGAAGCTGCCTGTCTTAACTGGTCTTCTGTTATACCGCAGGTTGTTGCCGCATCACTAATAGTACGTTTCATAACCATCTCACAGTACCCGGCAAATCCATCAACATGTTCTCGTAAAAATGAGGCATCTGCCCAACCTTCTTCCAACAAACATCTGCCAATGGCATTGTGTAACACAATGTCAGTTCCCGGATTGATCTGAAGGTGCAGATCCGCGGATCCGGCGGATTGCGTTTTTCTTGGATCGCTTACGATGATTTTGAGAGCTGGATTTTTTGCTTTAGCAGCTTCAACGCGCCGCCACAGTACAGGATGGCACCAGGCAGGGTTAGCGCCAGTCACAAAAAGACAGTCAGTCAATTCAATATCAGCATAGGTAACGGGAACGCTGTCCTCCCCCAGGCTCATCTTATAAGACATCACTGCAGCACTCATACACAAGCGGGAATTAGTATCGATGTTATTACTGCGGATGTACCCCTTCATCAACTTATTGAGTACATAATATTCTTCAGTGAGACATTGACCCGATGCATATATCGCTACTGAATCCGGTCCGAATTTGTTTATAAGCGTTTTGAAAACAGCTGCTGTCCTGTCGAGCGCCTCGTCCCAGGTCACTCTTTTACGCGGTTGATTTTTTGCGTAACGCATCTCGGGGTATAAGAGCCTGTCGCTGATTTCGTTTACCGTATAATGCAGGTTCATCCCTTTGCTGCAAAGCAATCCTTTATTTACAGGATGGTCCTTATCTCCTGACACCGAAACGCGACCGGATTTGTCTGTTTGCGCTTCTATTCCGCACCCTACCCCGCAATAACAACAGGTGGTCTTTACAATATGGCTCGCTTTTCTTTCAGTATGCATAAACGCGGTCAGTTAAAATTGGTATTTGCCAGTAAAGGACGTTGTTGTTCAGGCTTTACAGTATGGGGTGCCGTTGTTGACCGTCGAAACCTGGTACAAAACACAATTGCCGACACAATGAGCACCACGTACCCGATGTAATGAAAAGCGTCGGCATATGAAA
Source organism: Bacteroidota bacterium (assembly GCA_023416995.1). GTDB lineage: Bacteria > Bacteroidota > Bacteroidia > Chitinophagales > Chitinophagaceae > DATHKG01. Next base: position 9,005 of record JAEZGI010000012.1, on the reverse strand, counting down.
TACGATCCGATTTAAAAAGGAAACCAAACATCATCCCTCCAAGGTTACCGCCGGCACCAACGATTCCGCTGACGAGCCCGGTATTTTCATGGTTAATAAAAGGAGTAATGGCATAAGTGGCCCCATTGGCCATTTTAAGAAATAATGCAAAGCCAACCATTGAAACAACGGCCAGTTCGAAAGAACCGGATAACGCAAAAAGTATTACACCGATGCCTTCCATTAAAAGCAATGCGGCCAGCAGCATTCCCTTGCCTCTGAGACCGTATCTTAACCCGATACGATCGGCCATGATACCGCCCATTGCGCGTGCAAATAAATTCATCAACCCAAAGGTGCCTGCCCAGAATCCAGCAGCTTGCTGACTCAAACCAAAGGTGTCTGTGAAATGTAAGGCAGCTACACCATCGAAAGTGATCTCCATTCCAAAACAAACAGCATAAGCTAAAGAGAGCGACCATAACCGCCAGTCGCTGAGTACGCGCCTGTAATCGGAAGATTTTTTTGACTGCCTTTCCTGGAATAATGCCGGCCGGCCGGAAGGCGCATCTGAGGTATAACGGTAATAAACAAACGCCATTGTAAACAACAGCAGCCCCGGAACGATCATAGCGTATCGCCAGGCAGCAGCGCTTGTGTATCCAAAAGAAACAATGACGGCAAAGATAACAGGCATGCTCATATTGGTGATACCGCCCCCGAGATTTCCCCACCCGCCCGCAACTGCGTTGGCGGTGCCCTTGACTTTTGGATGAAACATCAATGATGTATGATATTGTGTGATCACAAAGGAAGCACCTATAACGCCGATGGCCAGCCGAAACAGCAAAAAGGACTCATACGATTCGGCCAACCCCACCAGCATAACGGGGAAAGCGCCGGTTATAAGCAGCGCTGTATAAGTTTTTCTCGGCCCCCAGGTATCACAAAGACGGCCGACTACCAGCCGCGCAAAGATCGTTGCAGATACTGCAGCAATAATAGTATTACCTACCTCTTCCTTTGTGAGACCCAGGTCTTCACGAACGGCGGGCATCAGTGGTGCGAGTCCGAACCATCCAAAAAAACAGGTGAAAAATGTCAGCCAGCTTATGTGAAAGGTCCGCATCTGGTTTCCACGAAAGCGAAAAACATTAAGTTGTCGTAAAGGCTGATTTGACTGATCCATATAATAGATTCAAAATGATTTTGTGAGATAGCTTACAGATCAACACCAATGTAAATAATGTCGTTGCTAACCCTGACCGGGTAGGTTTTGATACTGCATTCTTCGCCGTTCAGACAATCGCCGGTTCGAAGCGAAAAAGTCTTTTTATGAAACGGGCAAGCGACCTTCGGTTCATCATCCTGACTACCGATCAGCCCCCGGCTAAGTGCCATTTGTTTGCGATGTGGACACTCATTCTGTGTAGCGTACCATTCATTTCGCCTTTCAAAATGAAACAACGCGATCTGATCCTGTTTATACCTTACACAAACACCGCCGTTTGGAGGAACCAGTTTAACTGAACAGGCTGCGAACCAGGTAATTGATTTCTGCTCTGTATGCATAGAAAATGTTTTTTGGCTGGATAGATGAAGCGGCTGCGTACCGGACGCAGCAGCGCTTCATCGTATAAGGCTGGCAATGGTTGATGGGCCATTAGTCAATGACCATTGGAAAGGAATTACGATATAATAAGGCAGGCAATCGTTGAATCAATAACACAGGTTCAGATCATTTCCAGTCTGTCACCTTTTTTTGTTCACGCATGTTTTCAAACTGTACAGATGGATCCTTTTCACCAGGTGCATTCACAAAATGGTGGAATCGGCTCCTTATCTCTTCATTTTCCACTGCTTCTTTCCACTCACATTTATAATTGTTGACAAGCACCTCCATTTCGGCTTCCCACTGGGCCGCCATATTCAAGCTATCATTTACCACAACGTTCCTGAGATAATCAATACCTCCTTCCATCTTATTGAGCCAGGTAGCCGTCCTTGTCAGGGCATCTGCAGTTCGGATATAAAACATCAGGAAACGATCGATATATTTTATACATGTTTCGCTGTCTATATCTGTCGCTAAGAGTTTTGCATGTTGTGGTTTACTTCCTCCGTTACCACATACCAAAAGGTTCCATCCTTTTTCAGTGGCTATAATACCAAAGTCTTTGCTTTGCGCTTCGGCGCATTCGCGAATACAGCCACTTACACCACCTTTTAACTTATGAGGTGAGCGAAGACCACGGTAGCGTTCTTCGATTTTTATTGCAAAACTTACGCTATCGTGTAAACCAAACCGGCACCAGGTACTGCCCACACAGCTTTTTACAGTACGTAATGATTTTCCGTAAGCATGACCGCTTTCAAAACCCGCGGCTATTAATTCTTCCCAGATAGAAGGCAGATCACTGAGATGTGCTCCAAAAAGATCAATTCTTTGTCCACCGGTAATTTTAGTATACAGGTTGTATTGTTTTGCAACCTTCCCGATTACGATAAGTTTTTCGGGAGTTATTTCACCACCGGGTATCCGTGGAACCACTGAATAGGTGCCGCCTTTCTGGATATTAGCCAGAAACCGGTCGTTACTATCCTGTGCAGTATCATTGCCTTTTTTAAGGATCATTTCTCCCCATAAACTCGCAAGTATCGATGCAACCGGTGGTTTGCAAAGTTCACAACCATCACCTTTACCAAGCTTGTCGAGCACTTCGTTATAAGACCGTAAATCGTGTACTTTGATAAGATCATATAGTTCCTGGCGACTATAAGCAAAATGTTCACAGAGCACGTTCCTGATATATCTGCCCTGCGATTTCATAGTCTGAACCAAAATGTCTTTGATCATTGGAACACAACCGCCGCAACCTGTACCTGCCTTTGTACATTTTTTGATCTGGTTAATGTTTTCACAGGCTTCGTCTGTTATAGCAGAACAAATTTGTTTTTTTGAGATACCCTCACAACTACAAATGATTGCCTCTTCCGGCAACAGCTCTGCTCCCCCGCCAGTGTGATCGTTTTTATTGCCTGGTGTCTTGAACAGTATCTCACCCGGCTCGGGTGGCAAGGCCAGTTTATTTTTACAGGTTTGCAATAACATATTATAATCTGCAGCATCACCTATCAGAATTCCTCCAAGCAGTGTTTTACCATCCCCGGAGATATTAATTCGTTTATATATGCCTTTCAGATTATTTTGATAAACCAGGGTTTTGACATTGCCCTCCGTAATAAACGGATCACCAAAGCTGGCAACATCGATACCGATAAGTTTAAGCTTGGTGCTCATATCAAAGCCCGTAAACTGTTTGGAAGGAACCGTTGCTGTCGCTGCAGAGATAAGCGCATTGGCCACGATACCGGCCATTTCATAACCCGGTGCTACGAGGCCATAAATCATATTTTCATGTAGTGCACATTCACCAATGGCAAATATGTTCGGGTCAGAGGTTTTTAATTTGTTGTCAACGACGATTCCACCGCGGTTGCCGGTTGCAAGACCTGCTGATCTTGCGAGTTCATCACGGGGTTGGATACCGGCAGATATTACCAGCATGTCACAAGGCATTTCGGTTTCGTCACTAAAACGCAGACTTTCCACCTGCGCGTCTCCCAGGATAACAGCAGTATTTTTATTGGTGAGTACGTTGAGGCCAAGACCTGCCAGCTTTTCAACCAGTATTGCTGAACCGGCAGCGTCTATTTGTCTTGGCATCAGGCGGGTTGCAAATTCAATTACAGTGGTGTTGCAAACTCCCAGATCAAGCATTGCTTTGGCAGCTTCGAGACCTAGCAGGCCTCCGCCGATCACGGCACCACAACGTGCCCTGGGGGCATGTTGCTGCATCATTTCAAGGTCCTCAATCGTCCGGTATACAAACACCCCCTTTTTATCGATTCCGCGGATCTGCGGTACAAAGGCTGCCGAACCAGTTGCAATGACGAGGTAATCATAAGTAGCGGTGATGCCGTGATGTGAGTGAACTGTTTTTGTTTTTGGATCTATTTTGCGGATGGGATCACCCAGATGGAGTAGGATATCATTAGCTTCGTACCAGTCGGACGGTGCGAGTTCAAGTGTGTCAGATGATCTGCCGGAAAAATATTCGCTCAGGTGAACCCGGTCGTATGCGACCCTGGTTTCTTCGCCAAACACTTCGAGCTGTATTGCTGTGCTGTTGGCGCCGCCGCGTAGTTTTTCGCAGAATTTGTAGCTGACCATGCCGTTCCCGATAACAATCACTTTCATGTTATAAGTTTTTACGGGCTGGCAATCGTTATCTAATGATTTTTTACATATCATCTTCGATAGACAACTACACGAATAATTGATATGCAAAATATGATCTTCATCATAAATTTAGGAGGATTGCTTTAAAAAAATGAATATCTTGTCAGAAATATTTTATATATAAATTATTTATATGGTAACTAATAAGCCTCCAAAACTTACGCTTGTTGGTGCGGGACCCGGCGATCCTGAATTAATAACAGTAAAAGCGATCCGGGTTTTGCGCGACGCAGATGTTGTATTGTATGACGCACTTGCTAATGAAGCACTGCTTGAATACACCAGACCTGGTTGTGTGAAACAGTTCGTTGGAAAGCGGTTTGGGTGTCATACCTTATCGCAGGATGAAATCAATACACAGATAATTGCTTCAGCAAACAAATACGGACATGTGGTACGTCTCAAAGGTGGCGACCCCTTCGTATTTGGCAGGGCAAGTGAAGAAATAGCAGCGGCACGCGAGGCAGGCATCCCTGTGGAAATTGTTCCGGGAATTTCAAGTGTTCTCGCAGTGCCTGCCAGCCAGATGATTCCACTCACCTGTCGCGGCATCGCAGAAAGTTTTTGGGTTACAACAGGCACCACACGATCCGGAGAAATATCGGCCGATATAGCACTTGCTGCACAATCGACAGCAACAGTTGTACTGTTAATGGCCATGAGCAAACTGGAACAAATCATGGAACTATTTGCTACTCACGGCAAGGCACATACGCCAGTCGCTGTCATTCAGAATGGCACCACTGATCAGGAAAAAATGGTGATCGGTAATGTGAGGGATATTGCAATTCGTGCAGAACATGCCGGATTAACCAATCCAGCCATCATCATTGTTGGAGAAGTGGTAAATCAGCATCCATCATTTCTGCCTGCAGTGGCACTTTCGGCCTCCCGGCAATCTTCTCAGACATATTGATTTGAGAAACCGCGGGCGCGGCGTTACATTCGTTTCATGAAAAGAAAAAAGATCGGGTGTACCACAAAACAATGCTTGTTATGTTCAGGCTGCCTACCCGAATGGACACCAGCCATAGAGGCAGCCAAAGAAACTTTTCATTTCACCAAAGGTGAATCCATCTTCTCTGAAGGTGATCCTGTTCAGGGAATTTATTTCGTTTATGAAGGTTCCGTAAAAATCCATAAACATTGGGGCAACGACAAGGAACTGATCGTACGATTTGCTAAGACCGGCCATATCATTGGTCATCGCGGTTTGGGCGAGATTCCATTATATCCTATCTCAGCTACAGCACTTGAAAACACAACGCTGTGTTTCGTTACACTTGATTTTTTCAGAACTACCTTACGTGTAAATCCTTCCTTCACCCTGCATCTGCTACAGTTCTATGCAGATGAATTACAGCGATCGGAACGAAAGATGAGTTTGTTGGCTCATATGCCGGTTCGCGGTCGTATTGCAGATGCCTTATTGAGCCTTCTTAAAATTTTTGGGACCGATCAAAACGGCGCCATTAACATCATACTTAGCAGGCAGGATCTTGCTTCTTTTGCCGGTACAACGTATGAAACTGTTTTCCGCACCTTAAGTGAATTTGCTGAACTGGGGGTGATTCGGTTGATTAACAAATCTATTGTAATTGCCAGGGAAGAAGAACTTGTATCTTTTACCCGGGAACAATCAGTTTAAAACAAAAACTGTTTTGCATGAATCATTATCAGCGTGAGTTCAACCGGATCAAAAAGGTTTGCTTCGCAAACAGCGGACAGGTCCAGGTTGCTATTGATTTAAAACAGTACATAGATCAAAACTTTGATACAGATGTAACGCTTGAGCTTTTTTCAAAGGTGGTGTTTACATCGCGGTTTCACCTGGTGCGGGTCTTCAAACGATATTATGGTTTCACACCTGTACAATACCTGATCGATAAGCGGCTTCAGAAAGCAAGAGCGTTGCTCAGCCAGGGCATACCTGTCACTGAAACCTGTTTCGCAGTGGGTTTTGATTCACCAAGTTCATTCAGCACATTGTTTCGGAACCGGATGGGTATGTCCCCATTGCAGTTTCAAAAACGCAATTTTCACAAAGTGATTCCGATTGCCGCTTCGCAACTTGGTACTGAAATAAATCAATAGTCATGAAAGCAAAAGTATTCGGCATTCCCGTATTAGACCAGGAAAAAGCTTTACAGTTTTACACGGAAAAATTAGGTTTCGTTAAAAAATTTGACGTGCCTTTATCAGAAAACAACCGGTGGCTGACCATCGTATCGCAGGAAGAACCCGACGGGGTTGAGATCCTGCTTGAACCCTCACCGCTTCATTTTGAGCCTGCAAAAACCTACCAACACGCGCTGTTCAGTGCCGGGATCCCTTATACGCAGTTCAACGTTGACAACCTGGATGCCGAATTTAAGCGTCTGTCTGAACTTAACGTAAACTTCAGTATGCCACCGACGGCGATGGGAACGGTTAAGATTGCTGTGTTTGATGATACCTGCGGCAACAATATTCAATTGGTAGAAATGTTATAAATGATAAAGCAGCGGGTTTATGTAGGCGACTACATATATTTGTAGTAAATATCTGCCATGTCCGCTGCATCATGTATCAGGCCCGTTTACAATGATCAATGCCAGGCTATCATTGATCTCATCCTCCCGATTCAACAAAAAGAATTTAATGTACCCGTGAACTTAGAAGCGCAGCCGGACCTGCTGGACATTGATAGGTTCTATCATGTTGGCGGTGGGGGTTTTTGGGGCGCTTTTGTGGATGATGAACTGGTGGGCACAATCGGATTGCTTAATATCGGTAATAATGGTGGTGCTATAAGAAAGATGTTTGTAAAAAAGGCTTACCGGGGCGCCACTTATGGGATCGGACAGGCCCTGTTGAACCACTTGCTGGATTACTCCACCCAAAATTCCATTTCCGAGATCTACCTGGGCACAGTTGGAGTGCTGCAGGCAGCGATGCGTTTTTATGAAAAAAATGGTTTCAGTCGGATTGAAGAGGAAAAGCTTCCTTCTCATTTTCCTAGAATGGCAGCCGATCACATATTTTATTATCTTTCGCTGAAACAGGATTCATGAACGTTATTGATGCATCAGGAATTTTGGCGGTGTCCACCAGGTTGCAAAGGCTGAGCGATCGCATCCGCAAGGAGGGCGCGCTGATCTACCAGGAATACAAAATCGACTTTCAGCCAAAATGGTTCCCGGTGATTTATACTTTGCATCATAAACCACTGATGAGTGTGATGGAACTTGCTACAGAAATTGGATACAGCCATCCTTCAACCATCAGTTTATTAAAGGAATTAGAAAAAGAAAAACTGATTCGTTCAAAAAAAGACAAAACGGATACACGCAAACGAATGATTGTGTTAACCGATGCGGGGAAACACCTCGTTACAAAGATGCTGCCTGTCTGGGACATTATGACAAAGGCCCTTAGTGAACTAACAGACACACAAAACAACCTCATGAAAGCTATTGAGGAAGTGGAAGTGCAACTTGACGAAAAGAGTTTTTTTGAAAGAAGCAGGCAAATATGAAAGGTTGTTCAACCCATCATATTTGCCTGCCTTATGAATATGATTACCGGCTTATTCAATCAACAACTTCGCTGCTCCACTGGCCGATTTGATAACGTATAAACCTTTTGGTTCCCTTGAAAAATCTGCAGTATAGTGCTGAGGATCTAGTCTCGTCAGATTTACTTTACGCGTGACCTCGACCCCACTGTTGTTGAATATTCTTACCGCCCCTGGTTTATCGAACTCAATATAAATTTTGTTTCTTCCCGGGTTCGGGTAAACGGTAACACTGGACCTTGCTACTGTTGACAAGTTTGCCCTTACGATTCCGCTGTATTCAATTGAACCGTCAAGGTCCACTATCTTCAGCCGGTAAAAGTTGGTACCTGTGATGGGGCTTTCATCAATGGCATTATAAATCGTAGGTGTGTTTGAATTGTTTTGTGCGTTTACTTTTGTTACGGTTGACCATTGAGTTGCATCAGCCGAACGTTCCACCAGGAAGTAATCACTATTAACTTCCACCTGCGTTGTCCAGTTAAGTTTCACTGTATTATTCGTCGATGCAACAGCGTTGAAGTCTGTAAGTTTTACGGGTAAAGGCACCAGTACCGCACCTACCCAAAGATTAAAGCGAACTGCCGCAGGCGCTTCGCCCTCGCTATAGCGGAGTCTGTGCAAACCAGTTTCAGGCACCCAGTGTAAAGAGGCATTATCACCGCATGGATGAAAAACATTAAGATTAAGTGAAGGCTGGATCTGGGTAACACAAGTGGCATACTCAGCACGCAGGCGTGTGCCACCGGGACTACCCCAGCCTGAATTAATTGAAAGATCGTTTCTCCCGGTATGAAGGGTTTGATTGGCAATAATACGAGAAATAATTCCTGGATTGGTGGTGTTTGAATTCACCGTCCCATCACTTGTGCTGATGTTGGCCACAGTTGCTGTGGTCAACCTGGCCAATACTGCGGGAGAGAGGACACCCCTTCCGGTATTTGTAAGTGCCGTTACCTGGGGCAGCCCTCCTGCAGCAGAACCGCTGATATCAGTGGCTACGAGTACCAGGCCAGCATTGTTTACATAAGTACTGAACTGTACTCCTCCAAGATTGAAATAGTAAATCCCGGCACTTGTCACAGCTCTTGCATTCCCAAGACTGGTGAATGGTGAGGCCGCGGTACCGGTTTGACTGAAAACATTAAAACTAAATACAAGACTAAA
>JAEZGI010000080.1 GCA_023416995.1 Bacteroidota bacterium | reverse complement strand
CATGATCGGACGTACTTCAAACCCGGAGTTTACAAGTTTGTGAGACAGTTGTCGCACGGGTGCATTTCCTGGCACCACTACACCCTGTATAGGTGAACTTCCAGGTATACGTTTAAAGGGAATGAGTGCTGCGGTAAAACGATCAATAAGCTGTTTCAGTGCACCGCGTTCAGCATCCAGCTGTGGAAAAAGTTTATAACTTTCTTCAACCGACTTCAACGCCGAAACCGGCAAAGCAGTTGTATAGATAAGTGACCTGGAAAAATTCACCAGATAGGATTTTAAAAGACCGGAACCCAGGATAACGGCGCCATGACATCCCAACGCTTTTCCAAACGTGTGAATTCGTGCAAAACAATGTTGCTGCAATTTCTCCATTTGGACAAGACCGGCTCCAGACGGGCCAATGATTCCCGTTGCATGTGCTTCGTCAACAATCAGGTGCGCGCTGTATCTTTCACAAATGCCTGATATTTCAGCAAGCGGTGCCATATCACCATCCATCGAGAATAATGATTCAGTAACTACAAAAATTTCACCTTTCGCGTTCCTCAGTTTTTTCTCAAGATCCGCTGTATCATTATGAAGAAACGACCAGGCAGTAGCAAGACTGAGCCGGATCCCATCTCTTATCGAAGCATGGCACAACGAATCATAGATCACTGTATCATCTTTGCGTGGTACGCAGCTTAACAAACCCAGATTTGCGTCATAACCGGAATTATATACCAGTGCAGTTTCGCTGTCATGAAATGCTGCTATTGCCGATTCAAGTGATTCAAATTGTGTGGCGTTCCCCGATAACAATCGTGATCCCGTTGAACCATGAGGTCCGCCCGCATCCACTTTCAAAAGACCGTTGTGCACAATTCCGAGGTAGTCATTTGAAAAAAAATCAATCTTCCCGGATGAAAGCTTCAGCGCCCTGAGGCTACCCTCTTCCGTTCTACGTTTTAAATATTTCCCAAGGAAACTGTCATCATGCATAATTTCAAAACTACTGCAACTTTAAGGATATTTGCGCCAGCGTGTTAACTTAGCGCTGTTTGATTATGGAAGAGCTCAACACATCAGTTAAAAATATCTTGGGTCTGCAACTGCCCACAGACCCAAGATGGGTGAACCTTGCAGAGATTTCATTAGAGGATATTCTCACTGATCATGCTTATTGTGAACAAAAAGCCGCTACCACCTGCATTTCATTGATTACAAGATTCAGCGATAAAGAAAAGCTTGTGAAAGAGCTTGCACCGATTGTTACCGAAGAGTGGGGTCATTTTCGTCTTGTTTTAGCAGAACTTCACAAACGCAATTTAAAACTGGGCAGACAGCGAAAAGACGAGTATGTGAACGCGTTGCTTGCGTTCCAGGTGAAAGATGGCACTCCGGAAGACAGCTTCCTTGATAAATTGCTGACCATGGCATTAATTGAGGCAAGAAGTTGCGAGCGTTTCAAACGTCTGAGTGAAGGCCTCAGCGATGAATATCTTCGGAATTTTTACCGGAGGTTCATGGAAAGCGAAGCGGGCCATTACCAGTTATTTATTGAGCTGGCCGATACATATGTTGACCCTGCAAAAGTGCGCCGCCGCTGGCAGCAATGGCTCGATCACGAAGTAGAGATCATGAAAAAACTTGAGGTCCGTGGAGACCGTATACATTAATTAATAATTTCGGTTATACATGGAAGATAGTATTGTAAGAAAGGCAGCAGCGCAGTTTGGCAATGGTGAGGCGCAGGTTAAAGCATTTGGTGACGGGCTCATTAATCACAGTTACAAGGTTGTTTATCCTGATGGCAAAGAATTATTGCTGCAGTGTATCAACCAGGCAACATTCAGTCAGCCGGAAAATATCATTCACAACTACCGTTTAATTGATGAACAATTAAGGTCATCAAACTCCATTCAGATCCCCGCCTTATCTAACACAAGGAAAGGAAAAAACTTTTGGATCGATGAATTGGATAACTTCTGGAGGGCAACTGCTTTCGTCGCTGATTCATATAGTTCCGCAATTGCTGCTTCCCCGGCAGAAGTGTACCAGGCAGCAAAATGTTTTGCAGTTTTCTCCAGATCATTAGCCGGTCTTGATCCGGCAAAACTTGAAGTGATCATACCTTCCTTTCATAATCTCCGCCATCGTTATAATCAGTTTGAACAATCTATTACCCAGGCCGGAATTAAGCGACTTTTAAAAGCGACACATGTAATTGCTTCACTTCGTGAACGGTACTACCTGGTTGAATATTACGACCGGATTGCCCATGACACAACCAATTACCCGGTACGTATTATGCACCACGATTGCAAAATCAGCAATATCCTGTTTAATAAAACTACCAATGAAGTGATATGCCCGGTTGACCTGGATACAGTGATGCCGGGACTGTTTTATTCGGATCTTGGTGATATGATCCGCACCATGGCCTGCTCCCGAGATGAAAACAGTACGGAATGGGAGAACATCAACATAGTGCCCGGATTTTACGACTCAATCATTGCCGGATACCTGGATGGTATTGCAGGCACCTTAACTGCTGCAGAAACTGAAGATGTGCACTATTCCGGGCAGCTGTTGATTTATATGCAGGCGCTGCGTTTTGTTACCGATTTTCTCAATAACGATATCTATTACAAAACAACTTACCACGAACAAAACCTGAACAGGGCACTGAACCAGTTGTTGCTGCTGGAAAGACTTGAAACCTTCCTTTCAGAAAAAAATCTTTGGAACAAACCCTGAGGCAGCCGTTAAGAGATGTTTACCAACTAGTGGTTTATATGTTAAACGCTTATCCACGTATCTATAAACCTGTCTCTTCTTTGGTGAAATCAAGGTGAGGATACCGCGCGCGGAGAGCATTCATTTCCTCTCTGAGTTTTATGATAAACTGTTTATGGGAAGTCGTTCCCGGGTGCAATGGCCGGTGATTGAGCGCGCCTTTGAACCTGCTGATTTCGTTGGCAAGAAGCCTGGTCTGTTCGCTGAATGCAGATTCTGAAAAATGCTCAAAGATGAAATCTATTGCCTGTGAACTTGGGTGTACCATATCCTCTTTAAAAAACCGGTAGTCACGCAGCACATCATTGACCAGTTCGTAAGCAGCAAAGTAGTGTATCCCTTCAAATTTGCTGACAAGATGTTGCACCACTTCTATCAGCCTGGCCTTGCTGAGATTGTTTTCAATTAAGCCGTCACGGATATAACGGACAGGACTAACCGTAAAAATAATCCTGATGCCGGGGTTAAAATGGAACAATCTGTGTATACATGTGTCCAGCGAAGATTTTATTTCTTCGATGGTGAGCAGTTTTTTTACAAAGGTTTTGGCCGGAGCCTTATGGCAGTTTGCAACGGGTTCACCGGTTTCGGCCAGCACATAATGAAAGGCTGATCCGAGGGTAATAAAACACCAGTCGGCGTTCTTTAGAAAGCGGTGTGCAAGATCCTGTGAATGGTTCAGGTTTTGGAGTACCAGGTCAGCATCCGCACCGGAAAAGCTGCCATGGTGTTGCCAGCTGTGCCATAAACCTTGTGTTTCGATTAGATCGCGGAGTGAGTAAAGATGTTTATCAATATATGATACAATGCTATTGGTTACGGAAACAGGGTCATAAAGGATGCCATTGGGATTTTGCAGCACATCAAACTTCAAACCCGATAGTCTTTCCCCTATGCTTTCAGCAAAACAGGATCCTACCAATAAAATCTTATGCTGATGTTCAATTAGGGGAACCAGTTTCTGAGGAGTAAAAGATAACTGGAGTTTCATGATACAAAAATTTTAGATGCCATTTTTCCTGCTGCATCAAGTGCCTTATGATCCAGATTAAGCTCGTAACCCTCAGCCTCAAAAAAAGCGATCATTTGTTGTGTGTTCATGTTTCCTACCAGCACATCATCTGCCATAGGGCAGCCACCAATACCATTAAGGGCACCGTCAAACCGTCTGCAACCAGCGTCTAATGCGGCTTGCAGCTTCAACTGAAAGTTTTCCGGTGATGAGTGAAGATGAACCCCAAAAGATTGTTCAGGGCTGTTGGCAATTACATGTTCGGTGATGGAAAACACCTGGTCAGGAGTGGCCACACCAACGGTGTCAGCCAGCGACACGATATCAACGCCGAGCTCGTGAATTTCCCCGCACCACCGGTACACTTCTGAAAGCGAATACGCATCACCGTAAGGATTTCCGAAGGCCATTGAAATATAAACCACAAGTTGTTTGTTCGTTTGTCGGGTTATAGATACAATGTTCTTCAAAACCTCGAGTGATTGCGCAATGGTAGTGTTGGCGTTGCGTTTTTGGAAAGTTTCAGAAATTGAAAAGGGATAGCCCAGGTAACGAATTTCCGGGAAGAGCGCCGCTTCTTCCGCACCGCGCTGGTTGGCCACAATTGCCAGTAACTTACTTTTGATCCTCGATGAGTCCAGCGACTGCAACACAAGTTTTGTGTCGGCCATTTGAGGGATAGCCTTTGGTGAAACAAAACTTCCAAAATCGATCGTATCAAAACCAACCTCACCCAGTAAGTTGATATAGGCTATTTTGGTTTCAGTTGGTATATCGCCGCTCCAGCCCTGCATGGCATCACGTGGACATTCAACAAGAGTGATTTTGTTACTCATGATTGCAATTTAGGTTTACCGGATATCGACGGCAGACATTACAAACGTTGTTTCATTGCTTCAAACAGGATGATGCCCGTAGCCACCGACACATTAAAAGAATCAAAATCTCCTTTCATTGGGATAGCAAAATGTTCGTCGGCCGCTTTGGTCAGATATGGCTGTACGCCTTTCTCTTCATTACCCATAACCACGCAGCATGGCTCACGAAAGCTGATATCAAGTAATGATTTACCAGCTTTCATCTCAGAGGTATACACCTGTATGCCGTTCATATGCAGCTCGTCCACAGCTTTCAACAAACTCCCTACCCTGCAGATATTGATTTTTTCCAGTGCACCCGCTGAGGCCTTCATGGCATCCTCATTGAGGGCCGCGATACCTTTATCGGGTATTATGATGGCCTGCACACCGCAACAGATCGCTGTACGTGCAATGCCTCCTATATTACGAACATCAGTGACACCATCAAGCATAACGAATAAAGGCACTTCGCCATTTCCCACAACCTGGTCTATCACCTGCTGCAGATTCATATATTCTACCAATGCTGCAAGTGCGATGCACCCCTGGTGATTGCCGCGCGACAGACTGGTAAGTTTACCCGCGGGCACCTGCTGGATCGGGATGTTTCTTTCCTGTGCAAGTTTGCGGATCCGACCAATCGAATCACCACTAACATTTTGCTGAAACAATATTTTATCTATTGGCCTGCCGCTTTCCATTGCTTCGATTATTGGCTGACGGCCAATAATGATCGCCGCTTTCTTCGGCACGGGCCTGTTACCTGATTCTTCCATCTGCTATCATGAGTTTAACTTTAAGAATAGCCGCCACTGATAATGAATCGGTGATTTTGTTGGCTTCAACCATTTTATATGCCTCTTCAAAAGGCAGTTTCACCACCTGGAGCTGTTCAGTTTCTTCGGGACTGGCAGCACCGGCCGTAAGCTCACGCGCAAGATACACCACTCCGAATTCATCGGAAACCGAATTAGAAAGATGTACATGCTGCAGTACGGTCCACTCAGCGGCAATAAGGCCAGTTTCTTCTATCAGTTCGCGTTTAGCGGACTCGAGCGGATCCTCTCCCATGACCCCGCCGCCCTCAGGTATCTCCCAACTGTACTGGTTCAGAGTGTATCGGTATTGCCCAACCAGGTAAGTATTCAGTTCCGAATCCAGGGGTATAACGCCGATCGCCCGGTTTTTGAAATGCACCTTTCCATAAATACCCTTACCACCAGATGGGTTCAATACATCATATTCTGTAACCTGTATCCAGGGGTTTTCATACACCGGACGGGCAGACAAGGTGGTCCAGGGGTTTAAAGTTTCTTCAGGAGGTAACATATTCCAGGTTTTGAATGTATACAAAAAGAAAAGCCTGCAAGATCACTCTTACAGGCCCGGCTTTTTATGAATTGATTACTTAATTCCGAAGGCTTTTTTAACCTTGTTTACATAGTCAAGTTTCTCCCATGTAAACAATTCAACTGTTTTCTTTACCGATTTACCATCAGGTGCAGTAAACACCTTGTCAACAATTACCGGTTTACGACCCATATGGCCATAAGCTGCGGTTTCGCTATATATCGGGTTACGAAGTTTCAAACGTTGTTCGATGAAATATGGACGCATATCAAATACGCTTTCAACGATCCTTGATATTTCACCATCGTTCAGTTCTACATGTGAAGTACCATATGTGTTTACATACACGCCCATGGGTTTAGCCACACCGATAGCATATGAAACCTGTACAAGCACTTCGTCGCAAACACCTGCCGCAACGAGGTTTTTGGCAATGTGACGGGTTGCATAGGCAGCAGAACGGTCTACCTTGGATGGATCTTTACCGCTGAATGCGCCACCACCGTGAGCACCTTTACCACCGTAGGTATCCACAATGATCTTGCGACCAGTAAGACCTGTATCGCCATGTGGTCCACCGATTACAAACTTTCCGGTGGGGTTGATATGATATTTGATATTATCATTAAACAGTTTGGCGTATTTGCGATATTTTGACTTTACGCGTGGAATCAGAATATTAATGATATCCGCTTTGATCTTCGCAAGCATCTTGGCTTCTGTATCAAAGTCATCGTGTTGTGTAGAAACAACAATTGCATCTATACGTACAGGACGGTTGTTATCATCATACTCCAGTGTAACCTGGCTTTTTGCATCAGGACGGAGATATTTGATTGCTTTATTTTCACGACGCAATGCCGCAAGTTCCTGCAGTATCTTATGTGCGATGTCGAGCGCCAACGGCATATAATCTTCCGTTTCGTTGGTTGCGTAACCAAACATCATACCCTGGTCACCGGCACCTTGTTCTTCTTTCTTTTTACGATCAACACCCTGGTTGATATCGGCTGATTGTTCATGGATCGCTGAGAATACGCCGCAACTGTTTGCCTCAAACATATACTCACTTTTGGTATACCCGATTTTACGAATAACACCACGTGCGATTTCCTGTACATCGAGATAAGCCTTCGATTTTACTTCGCCGGCCAGTACTACCTGACCAGTCGTTACCAGTGTTTCACAGGCAACTTTGGATTGAGGATCAAAAGCAAGAAAATTATCAATCAG
The DNA here is from genome assembly GCA_023416995.1 of Bacteroidota bacterium. Classification (GTDB taxonomy): domain Bacteria; phylum Bacteroidota; class Bacteroidia; order Chitinophagales; family Chitinophagaceae; genus DATHKG01. The sequence goes on along the minus strand of JAEZGI010000080.1, from coordinate 112,796 downwards.
GGCATCAGAGATCTGATCGGCTACTTTGTCCGGATGACCTTCAGAAACACTCTCGGAAGTAAATAAATAAGGCATGGTGATTTTATTTGATAAAATTTGAACGTATAAAATGTTGGAAAATCAAAAAATCAGGCGCAAAGATAAGCGTACCCATTAAATCTTTGAATAAATTATTCTCAATCGCATCTTACTGGTTGGGTGCGTTCCGCCACCAAGAACTGTGCGTCCATAACCGATTTGCGGGTTCAGGTAAAGTTGAGAACCTGTTTTACGATAACTGGTGTCTAACCCGATCACGGAGGATGGCGGGTAGTTGTCAGCAATCCCCTGTGGTATATATACCGCCTGCGTTTTATAAGGAGCGTAAATTCTCAATGTGTAACTTTTTTCTTTACGGGTAACAATTCCCTGTACATAACGCGAAAGATCAAAAACATATTGGCCACGCACCAGAAAACCACCAAAAAGCAGTTGATTGTATTGCCCTGTTTGTTGGTTATATGTAAAGTCGTTCTGAATGGTTTTTGGCAGATTGGCTGTAGAGTCCCAGGCATCAAGGAACAAATAATATGGCTCCTGGTATGGAGTACCGGGCGGTGTTACCGGGGTAACAATTAACTCCGCACGATGAATCACACGGTTAGACAGATCCTGCAGATTTGGAATTTTGATGGTGCCATAAGAACCGGGTGAAGTTGCTACATATACCTTTTCATCGGACGCTGTTCCCGGCATCATCGCATTTGCATATTCTGTTCCTGCCGTGTTTCGTTCGATGCTGTTGATGTTTCTGAAGTTCCTGAAAGAGAAGTTCGCAACCAGTGGTGAATCAACCACCCCGTTCATTGATTTTGCTTTGTAATAAACAGTGAGCCTGGTCGCCTCGTTTTTCAGATTGAAATAGGCAAGCGCGGTTTGCGTACCATTCACCGGTCTGATCGCCAGCCCTTCAAATTCAGCCCGGAACGTAGTATCATTTCTGTATACCGCGGTATCATAATTGATCAGCCGTTCGCCCAATGATTTATCAAGATGAATACGCATCTGGTTATTAACGGTAGCAGTATCCCTTCCTGTAACAACCTGGAACTGCACATTCAGGCGATCAAAATTTTGTTCATGTGTTGCAAGAACAGCTCCTGTATTAACACCAGGATCACTGATGCGGTAGCCAATACCGGAATCCCTGAACCTGGTATCGTTTTCTATTTCAAGCACCTCAAAACGCTGGGTAGACATTGAGTCACCATAAACCCCATTGTAAGCGAGGGACAACACCACTGAGTCTATCGGAAACTTAATACTGTCAACGGGAATAAAAGGTTTGGCTGCGAATGCAGGAGGAGAAATACTAAAATAGATGGAACCGCTAAGCCGGCCAAAAATCGGATCGTTGGCAATAACACCCAGCGCATGATCCTCATCGTCAAAAACCCTCGAGCTGTCTTCAAACAAAAAATTATCCGTTACTACATCAAAAATGGTATCAAACGTATTGATATTATCTACTGCCGGAATAAGATCATTACCGATATCAGTTGTATCGATTCTTGTGCATGAGTAAACCAGTAAAAAGAACGCTAAAACAGATAAGGGAGCAAAGAGTTTCCTATTCACAAAGTGTTTGTTGTATGATGGATAACAGTGAATTACCTATTTGGCAAGGTCCGAATACAATTGTAAATAGTCTGTTAAATCTGGATCATCGCTATGTGCAAGAACCTTCTTGCCACGCACCTTTCCAAATTCTTCAATCAGCTTTTTATCAACTTTATCCGCACCGAATGTTACTGCGTCTGCGTAAGTGGCACCACCCCGCTGTAACGCTACATTATTGAGATCTTTATATGGTTCAAGATCTTTCTCTTTGATGCTTGCACTGATACTTGCAACTTTCAGAAAGTCTGCACCAAGCTTTTCTTTGAAGCTGGTATTACCAAGTGTATAAACCACTTTGCTATGCGCGAAGACAGGTTCTTTTTTATAAGCGGTTTTAAGATACAATGGAATCAGACCGGTCATCCAGCCGCTGCAGTGAATAATGTCAGGGGGCCAGCCAAATTTCTTCACGGTCTCCAAAGCACCTTTGCAGAAAAACACGGTGCGAAGACCGTTGTCATCATACCATTTTTCTTCTTCATCATGAAAAATATACTTTCTCTTGAACAGGTCCTCATTATCGAGGAAATAAACCTGTAACCGGGCATTAGGGAGCGAAGCTACTTTAATCTGCAGGGGAAAATCATCATTATCAACAGATACATTGATACCCGATAAACGCACTACTTCATGAAGACGATGGCGTCTTTCATTAATCATTCCAAACCTTGGCATAATACAACGAACCTCATAACCTCCTTCGTTCGCCTTTATTGCCAGCTTGTTCACAATCTCAGAAAAGTCTGTTAGTTCCAGGTACGGAGACATTTCGTTGGCAATAAATAAAATTCTTTTCTTTGTAAGCATTATGATATAATTGGTGTTTAGCCAGTTTGAAAATTGCTGGCAAAGGTAAGGTTTTTTTACCGAAAACCTAGCGTGAGTAAGCCGTTGCGGCCGCGCAGAGGGCCGGTTCAGTAGTTCTTATTAACAAAATGAAATCACACACAGCATTACTGGTATTAGTCGCAATCCCTTGATACCAACGGGTTTCGGGTTAGTATAGCAGCATGCAAACAGACCATTATGAGAGTTTTTACCCAGGCCGCGGCACTACACGATTATCTCGCAATTGCGAAACAGCAAAACAAAGAAATAGGGTTTATTCCCACAATGGGAGCACTACATAACGGTCACATCGAGCTTTTGAACCAATCGGTCTCCCAGGGATTGCTCACCGTTTGCAGCATCTTTGTTAACCCTACTCAGTTCAATAACACGGAAGATTTTAACAAGTACCCAAAATCGTTAGCATCCGATACGGCATTGCTTGGACAAACGGGTATTGCCGTTCTTTTTGCACCAACGGTCGAAGAAATTTATCCCGGCGGTACAACTACACAGGAAGTTTTTGATCTTGGATACCTGGAAACTATTCTTGAAGGCTCATCCCGGCCAGGACATTTCCAGGGCGTTTGCCAAGTAATGAAACGACTGCTTACAATAGTCTCACCCGATTACTTGTTTATGGGTCAGAAAGACTACCAGCAATGTATGGTAGTGAGCCGCCTGTTGCAATTAATGCGCTCGGATATACAACTGATAACAGCGCCAACAGTGAGACAATCGGACGGTCTCGCGCTTAGCAGCAGGAATCAGCGGCTAAGTGCGGAGGGAAAACAAAACGCAACTGCTATATACGAAACGCTCCGATTTATTGCTGAATCGCTGGAACCTGGCGAGCTCAATACACTACGTTCAGAAGCCGAAGCTAAACTGACTGAACATGGATTTGCGGTTGATTATATAGCTTTTGCCACCACCGAGACGCTTGAATTGGTAAATGATTGGGACGGACAAACTCCGCTCGTTTGCCTTGTAGCCGCTTTTCTCGAAAATATCCGTTTGATCGATAATCTTGAATTAAGCGGTGTTACCAAAAAGAAAAAAACCAGTGTCGTTTCCTAATTACGCGCGTCGTAATTTTGCAGACAAATTTTAATACCCCAATTATTTATGGACATAGAAGTGTTGAAATCCAAAGTGCACAGGGCCGTTATAACTGAAGCGAATCTGAATTATGTCGGCAGCCTCACTTTGGACGAGGATCTTATGGACGCAGCTAACATGATAGAGAACGAAAAGGTACAGGTTGTTAATGTTAATAACGGTTCGCGGATAGAAACTTATCTCATCAAAGGCAAACGAGGTTCTGGTGTATGTTGTTTGAACGGACCCGCAGCGCGCCAGGGTGCAGTGGGTGATATTGTTATTGTAATTTCTTATGCGCGTATGGACTTTGAAGCGGCAAAGACCTTCAAACCTTATGTTGTATTTCCAAAAGCAGGCAACACACTTTAATCGTACTTATGAAAAAGAAACTGCTGAGCCTGTTGCAATATGTGTTCTTTCTCGGGCTCGGTGTGTTTCTTGTATGGTGGTCAATGAGGAAAATCTCTGAGGAAGACTGGTCAGATATAAAAAGTTCTTTTTCAAATGCTAACTACTGGGTGATCCTGCCTGTTATCACCACATTGTTACTTAGCCATCTCAGTCGCGCCATGCGATGGAAGATTCTCATGGAACCACTGGGATACAAAACCAGGCTCTCCAATACATATATGGCGGTGCTGGTGGGATATATGGCAAACCTCGCCGTACCAAGATTAGGCGAAGTATTGAAATGCACGATACTTGCCCGCTATGAAAAAGTACCGGCCGATAAACTGGTTGGCACTATCGTAGCAGAACGTGCGTTTGATGTGATTTGCCTGGCTATTATCATTGCCATTACGGTTGTGGTTCAGGCTGATGTTATTGGAGCGTATATCAGCGGTTTACTCGGATCAGTATTTCAATCAAAAACTGCGTCACTGTCACCCGAGCGCATAGTCCTTGTCGTTAGTTTGTTGGTGTTACTGGGTTTGGGTATCTGGTTTGTGTTCCGGAAATTATCTCATATCAGTTTTATCAGGAAACTAAAAGAGATATTGGCTGGTGTATGGGCCGGTGTGATCAGTGTGCGATATCTTAAAAATAAAAAGTGGTTCCTGATCCACTCGATATTTATATGGGTCATGTTCCTGCTGAGTGTTCAGATCGGTTTGTGGGGCCTGAGGGAAACTGCGGGTTATGGTCTGAAGGAAGCCCTGGCGGTATTGTCCACCGGAAGTATCGCCATGATCATTCCAACACCCGGGGGTATCGGCGTTTACCCTATTTTCGTGCAACAGACTATGGTGGTGTATGGGTTAAAGGAAAGTCTTGGCTTTGCTTCTGGAAGCCTGATGTGGGGTGTTCAGTTTTTTCAGATGCTGTTAAGTGGGTTTATAGCCTTAGCACTGCTGCCATATTTAAATAAAAACACAAGACATGAAAAACGTTGAGTTTGTTCATCGCAAAATATTTGATCTGCCAGGCTTACTCCAGATGATAAGCATACTCAGACTTCAAAGTAAAACGATCTCTTTTACCAACGGATGTTTTGATATCCTGCACAAGGGTCATATAGCATCCTTATCTGATGCTGCACGGGAAGCAGATTTCCTGGTAGTTGGTGTGAATTCCGATGCATCCACCAAACGTCTTAAGGGCGAGGGCCGGCCCGTTAATGATGAAAATGCGCGCGCCCTTTTACTGGCATCCCTGGCTATTGTTGATGCCGTGGTTCTGTTCGATACCGACACACCATTGGAACTGATAACTGCTGTGAAACCAGACGTGCTTGTAAAAGGCGGTGACTATACACTGGACCAGATCGTGGGAAGCAAAGAAGTCATTTCCTGGGGTGGACGGGTGGTGATCAATCCCATTGTTGAAGGATTCTCAACTACAGGCATCCTCGACAAAATCACAAAGCTATAAGTGAGCAAGCGCTGATCAGCGCATGGTGTACATTTTTTCTACTTCCAGAACGATTTTTTCAATTTCACTGTCCTTGCCATCTACTTCATATGGCTGTTTAAGACTGCTGTTATAGAAAAATGCAACCGTCTGGTACACCCTGGCTGTAACCCCGCCTTTATATTCCTTGATGATTTCGTAACAGTTGTTACCCGTCTGCCGGTTGATCAGTTTCATGAGCACACGGCCCTGGTAAACAGAGAGGTTTGTCAGAGGATCAGAGAATTGCTTTTTGAGTTCTTTTTCGCGCGATTTTATGTATTTCCGCTGGTCGCTTTTTTTAGGGATCTTACTCAGGTGGTAATTGATATCATTCAGGATAATACCTGCTCTGCGGGCGTAAGGATAACAAACGTACACAGCATTCCGGAGGCGGTTATATGCCTCTCTTTTTTTCAGCAGATGCGGGGGATATTTTGCCTGGACCCAAACCCATTCAAGGTTCTGCAGCGGTACGATTTCCTGTTGATGCAGGGTAACCGGGACGGGAATCGTGTCATTGGGCCCCAGTTCGGGCAACGGATAGTGTTTCAGGATGCTATCGGGTACCTGTCCCACTGCTGTCAATGTTGTCAGTATAGCCAATGACAGGCCCAGAATTCTCCCCACTATTTCCCGGTATATATACATGCCAGTCCCTAAAATAATAATTATTCTCTAATCATTATACTGCAGGAGCAGGAAGGTAACCCGGAACAGGGTGAGTTTTTTATTAAAGTTCCCGGCCCGCGCAGGGATGTCCTGACGAGCGTTTAAGATAACAACCTGACCCTCCGTGATATACTCATCACAAAACCAACGATCATCAGGATGGTGCCGAGCCATACAAGATTGATGAAGGGGAACCGCAACACCTTAAAGGCAACAAAGGGAACCAATTTTGTCGAATCCTTAACACTGATCTCGATCCGTTCCGCATCTGCAACCCGGGAAAGACCAACGGCAAGACCCTCAGCAAAAACAGTATCGATGGTGTATTTGACCTGGTTGTTTTTCAGGTGATATACCGGGGTAGCCTTAAGTTTTCTTCCGTTCGAAGAATGAACCGTCAGGTCCGCCATTATAGCGGTGTCCCTTTCTGTGAACTTAAACCGGTCGTTGTTGGGATTGAGCACTACCCGGTCAAGGGTCATAAATCCGTTGCTATAAAAGATAGTATCGCCGGGCCGGACAAGATTCGTCACGAACTTCGCTGTATCCTCCCCCTCCTGGAGTTTAGAACTGTGGTTGATATAACTAAAGATATCCCGGTTCCAATAGTGCCTGGCGCTTGGGTTGTTTGAAATACCCTGGTCGCCTTTTGTGTTACGCATCAGATCAGGATACAACATGAACTTATCAGAACCGTCTTTGGCTTCCATCAGGATATGGAAATAGATTTTGCGCCCATCATTCACCGTACTATCGTCCACATAGGTAACATAGTATTCACCCATATCATTACGCACGCCCTGGTACAGCGTGAGATTCTCCATACCTGTCCCGGTGATTTTGTTACCCTCACCAAAGTTCAGAGGATTTAAACGGTTAACAGAAAGTATTTCCTTTTTGGATGCGGAGATCAGTATGCCTACGAGGAAAAGCCCAAAACCCACATGGCCGACAGAAGCCCCTGCCACTTTTAATTTGCCTTTGAGACCCGTCCAGATATAGGCAGCATTTCCGACCGCAGCGTAAACGCCTGCAAAGATTCCGAGGTGAATTGCTGCCAGGTAACCAAGGCCATAAGTATCATAGTTAATATTACCCCACATGCTGATTGCAGCGCTGATCAGAAGCGACACGGCCGTCGGGACTATCAGTTTTTTCCAGAAGGTAGCTTTATCAGTGTTTTTGTATTTCAAAAACTGGCTCACCGCGGTTAACACCCCTAATACGATTCCGACAAAAACCACAATCCTGTTGTAGAAAAATTCTACATCTGTGCCAATATTGAAATTGGTGTTGATGATTTTATTGATAACGGGTAATGAAGTAAACACAATTACGAACAGAGCTGTCAGGAACAGCACAAGGGAACCGATAAACATCCAGAACTCGCGTGAATAGGTGTTTTCTTCCTTGGTGATCGTCGGCACTTGTTTGTATTTTTTGGCAAACAACGCCATAGCCGGTATAAAGAATAGTAAAACACCGATGCGCAATTGCCAGTTTAATCCGAGACTGGTAAAAGCATGAACGGAAGTATCGGCCAGATCACCACTTTTTGTAAGATAGTTTGAATACAGGATCAGAGGAAAACCCAGCAGCATAAACAGGTAGGATGCCCGTAAAGAGTGCCCGGTTGAATTATAGATCAATATGGTGTGCAGACCGGCAACTACTACCAGCCACGGAACCATGGATGCATTTTCTACCGGGTCCCAGGCCCAGTAACCACCAAAATTTAGCGATTCATAAGCCCACCTTGCTCCCATCATGATACCCAGGCCGTGAATAGCCGCGGCAAATAAAACCCAGGGAATCACCTGTTTGGTCCAGGTACTGTGCACATTCTTCCAGAGTGCGGCCACCGCGTATGCGAAGGGAACGATGAAAGAAGCGTAACCAAGAAAGATAATTGGCGGATGGATCTGCATCCAGTAATTCTGCAATAGTTGATTAAGCCCGTTTCCGTCCTGGAACACCGGAAGACTGAGATAATTGGGCATATCCATGAAGACCGGATTGATATACCGGCTCAGCACAAAGGGCGAACTTCCGATACGGAGATCTCCAAAATGCAGTCCCAAAACCATAGTGGCCATGTAAACCTGCGCCAGACTCACAACCGCCAGCACCGGTGCCTCCCATTTCTTTGCTGTTCTCATCAGTATCACCCCTAACACACCGTGCCAGAATGCCCAGAGCAAAAAGCTTCCTTCCTGCCCTTCCCAGATACTCGCAAGGAGATAACCAGTACTCAGCGATTTATCCGAATGGTTCCAGGCATAATAGTATTCGAAATAATGGTTCGAGATCAGGAAATAGATTATGCCGAAAGTAACCGCCACACTCACGAGGTCAATTACAAAAGCGGTCCGTGCAATTTTGCGCCACGACAAAGCATCTGCTTCGGTTTTTGCCGTTGCCGACCTGAAATAGGCCACTGTGGCCACCAGCGACGTGATAAAAGAAAGTATGATAAGGAAATGCCCCAGTTGACCGGGGAAAAGATGCTCACCTATATAGTCCATCGCTGCAAATTAGTTTTGACTGAGATTGTTTTGCGCCGCACGGGGGTCGTCCTTGTACTTCGAAGGGCACTTGATCAGGATGCCGTCTTTGCGCGTAATTTCGAAAACATCGCCATTCATCTTTCCCTTCAAAACGATACGTTCGCTTTTTTCCATATCGTATGGCTTTTCAAAGTAGTAGGCTACCTGCGCCTTATTACCCAGCGAATCGATAACGTGGAAAGACGTGTAATTTGGGTTGCGCGCCGGATCGTATATAATTGGCTTGTCGGCGGACTTATCCAGTTTTGCGATGATCGTTACGCTTTTGCCGGCTTTCTGACGGGCGGATGCCAGTGTTTCGTAACTTGAAAGATCGCCCATCGTGCTGATTAACACCGCAATCACAATAGCTATACAAACCAGGATGGCAATATGTATTTTCTTCATTGTTCTGATAAAAAATTCGAAGCAAAGCTAACACAAAAAAGCCATCACAACTGTACTTAAAAATTGCGCTCACAGGCTGATTAAACAGATTTAATACTGAAGGTTTTATCTCACCCGCTTTAACGATTTCGTTAAAAATCAGCGCCGCTGCCCAAAGTTGCAACGTTGCCTATTTATTTTGCAACTTCTATATACTGTTGCTACCTTGCGAACCGTTTTTGAAGTAGCAGCACTTTTATATGACAGATTTATCCAAATTCGATCAGAACGGAGCCAGCAATCCCGATAATAACATCTTTGGATTGCCCTTTACAGAAGAAGAAGCCCGCCTGGTGATCCTGCCCGTTCCCTGGGAAGTGACTGTAAGCTATAATGCCGGAACCGCGCGCGCAGCCGATCACATATTCAAAGCCAGCATGCAGGTTGACCTTTTTGATGCCTATACCAAAAATGCCTGGAAACAAGGCATCTACATGCGACAACCGGATAAGAAAATCCTCCTTAAAAGTGACTACCTGCGCAAAGAAGCCGAATTACTGATCGATTATATAGCACATGGCGAAATTGTTTCGCAGAACAATTTTATGTGCAAATCACTTAAAGACATCAATGAAGGTGGTTTATACCTGAATCAATGGGTCTACGAACAAACGCGGGAACTGCTGAATAAGAACAAACTTGTGGCGCTGCTTGGCGGCGATCATTCAGCACCGTTAGGGTATTATAAGGCGCTTGCCGAAAAACATGGCGATTTTGGCATTCTGCAGGTTGATGCACACTGTGACCTTCGCAAAGGTTACGAAGGGTTTAAATACAGTCATGCCAGCATTATGTATAATGCATTAACTGAAATACCCCAGGTTACAAAGCTGGTGCAGGTAGGCATCCGTGATTTTTCTGATGAAGAATGGAACTATATAGCTAACAGCAATGCCCGTGTAGTAACTTATCTGGACCAGGATATCAAGGAAAGACAATATGATGGTGAAACCTGGAAGCAGATTACTGATGAAATCATCAGCCATCTGCCTCAAAATGTTTTTCTGAGTTTTGATGTAGACGGCCTCGATCCAAAACTTTGCCCCAGCACAGGAACTCCCGTTCAGGGCGGGTTTGAATCAGAACAAATTTATTACATGATGCGCCGCATCATGCAAAGTGGGCGTAAACTGATCGGTTTTGATCTGATGGAGATCGGCGTTGGTGAGAATGGATGGGATGCTAACGTTGGTGCACATATTCTGTGGAAGTTGTGTAATTTGCTTGTAGCAAGTAACAACTGAGCGGATGATTTTTAACTACATAGTCACTTTACGCAACGATACCGGTAAATATATTGACCGCCTCAGTCTTTTGCTGTGCAGTCTTTCGGCGCTGATATTTCTTCGTCAACAACTCATCACACCTCAAAAAACGATCGTTTACCTCATAGGATTTCTTTTTATTGCTGTGGTTGTGGGCCGCAACATTTATTTGCATAAAGTAAAAAAGCAGGAAAAGATCTATTACAACCGTGCCCTTTTCTTTTCAGCGATAGTATGGACAGTGATGCCGCAAATGCAGTGGCTCGTTTTTGTATTTGCATTTCTTGGGTTGTTTGAGTTCCATGCTAAATTCCCTCTTGAAATTGGCTTCACCGAACAACAGATCGTTTTTAATTCAATCATAAAGAAAAGATACTCCTGGAACGATTTCAACAATGTGGTGTTGCGTGACAATCTGCTAACGCTGGACTTCAAATCGAATAAACTTTTTCAGAAAGAAACCATTGATGAGGAAGGAGAAGCTGACGAGGATGAATTCAATGATTTTTGCCGGGAACGTTTGTTGGCAGCGCAGCAGGCTTCTCAAACATCGGCATAAAAAAACGGAATTAAGTTTATGGAATTCGTTAACTTCTGCATCTGCAATAAAACGGCTGCTTTATGAATTCATTAGCATTACCTATCATCCATCCTTCATATCAATCGCTGAAACGTTCGGGCCGATCATTGCATGTTACGGCCGCCGTTTTGATTCTTGTTCATGCAATAACCAATGTGAGCCAGGCCGGAGGGAGTTATGTATATTTTGGCTGCCTGTTCCTGATCGCGGTTGACATTCTCATCCTGGTTTTTGCGGCGCGTCATATTCTTGAAGATCTGCCTAAAGTGAACCTGTTTTTCCGTTTCGTCGAATTTATTTTTTTCCTCGGCATCGGTCTTCATATGCTGGTGCGCTCGCAATGGCTCAATGCCTCTGTACACATCCTTATAAGCAGCGCATATATCTACCTGTTTTATCTTGAAAACAAACTGGATAAAACCGAGTTCCTTGCCATTCATCACACCGGCGTTACGATACCGGCCTTACCGGAAAGCAAGTTCCTGATCTGGTCCAATATTTCGCATATTGATGCCCATTATGATCATATCACTATCGGCACTTCAGCCGACAAAAGCTATCATTTCAACCTTCGCCAAAATCTTCAATTCGAAGAACTCGATCAAATTCACGAATTTTGCAGGCACTATCTGCAGCAGCGATGAGCACAAGCGGCTGGTTTTGGGATAATAACCTGATTGTCAGCCTCCGAGGAAAACTGCAGTGAATTGATCAAACAAATGGCACTACAACAATCGCCGTATATTCTGTATTCTGACGGCAAGGGAAACATTTTTGAAGACACCACATTATATACTGCCGGCCGCAGTGGCTGGGACGCTTACCCCATACCCGAAGAGGAATGGATTGAATTACCTGAAGGCGGTTCATTGTATGAGCTTCCGGGCCGCAGGGGCATCGGGATAGATGTTCGTACCGGCGAAATGCGGTTATGCGAAAAAGGCTGGGCAGTAGCAGCGTTTATTCCGCCTGCTCATACAGGGTTATGGATAGCTGCTTATGAAACCGGGCCGGATGCTCCAACCCTACCCCTGTTTTGTTATACCGCGGCGGGGTGGCTCGACCAAAAGTTTTATGTACCGGCAGTCAGAATTGAACAGGACATCCGGCAGGAAGCTAAAGGCTATATTACTGAAACGATCGAATCGGGAGTTTCAAAATTGATGGCCGCATATCCGCAAAACCGCCTGGTTAAACACCTGGCTGAAAACTGCTGTCTGACATATACCTGCCCCGCAGCAAGAAATTTTTTTATGGGAAGATGGGAATGCCCCGTGCCCACCTCACCTGCCTGTAATGCAAATTGCATTGGCTGTATTTCTTTCCAACCTGAAGATGAAACCATCGTTTCAACGCAGGACAGGTTACGTTTTAAACCAAGCGCAGAAGAGATAATCGAATTTACTGTGCCGCATCTTGTGAGCGCGCCATTTCCGATCGTAAGTTTCGGCCAGGGTTGCGAAGGCGAACCCTTGCTGATGTGGGAAACAATACGTGAGGCTATAAAAGAAATTCGCCGCCATACGCCGCGTGGAAGCATTAATATCAATACCAACGGCTCTAAACCCGATGCCGTGAAAGCTTTATGTGAGGCGGGTCTTGACTCGATCCGTGTAAGTACCAACTCTGCAAGGAAAAGTATTTATGAAGCCTATTACCGTCCGAATAACTACGAGTTTGAAGACATTATTGAAAGTCTTAAAGTAGTGCGGCACTATGGTGGCTGGTCAAGCATCAACTATTTTGTATTTCCCGGAATGACTGATAGCGAGGAAGAATATGAAGCATTGCGCAAGTTGATTATTGATACAAAGTTGTCGATGATTCAATGGCGCAATTTCAACATTGATCCTGATTGGTATCTTGGGAAAATCAACATTGCAGAAACCGGTGAAATACTTGGCGTCAAACAATTGATGGAGCTGATCCGTGAAGAATTCCCTGATCTGAAGTTTGGGTATTTCAATCCACCAAAAGAACGGATTGTCGGCAGTTACGATATCGATTATGCGCATTAATTTATTCTTCATGAGCCGGGATATAATCTGATCATTGGCAAACAGAAAGGTTTACATAGGCATTTTACTTGCAGTTACAGCTACAGTAGTGTGGTCAGGAAACTTCGTGGTGGCGCGTGGTGTAATTCACCAGATCCCTCCGGTTAGTCTTGCTTTTTACAGATGGCTATGTGCCTCGGTAATTATTATACCAATCGGATTTAAAAAAGTAAAAGAAGATTGGCCAACTATAAAAACACATAAAAGCTATTTATTCTGGGTAGCATTTAGTGGCATCACGCTGTATAATACATTTCTGTATGTTGCCGGGCACTACTCCCCTGCTATCAACCTCGCTTTGATCGCAACAACCACTTCGCCGGTAATGGCAATCATACTGGCAGCGATATTCCTGAAAGAAAAGATCCGACCATTACGTTTGATCGGTTTATTGATCTGCATTTCCGGGATCCTGTTGTTGTTGTCACGCGGTAGTCTTCAAAAACTGCTGGGTTTTCATTTTAGTGTGGGCGATTGGTGGCTCATAGCGGGTGCGTTTCTCTTCGCAGTTTACAACACACTGGTTAAGGTGAAACCCCATGGTATATCGCCGCTGAGCTTCCTGGTTGTAATTTTTTGTGCGGGCACCTTGATGTTACTTCCTTTTTTTATCTGGGAAAACATGAACTCCGATCCTGTGCAACCTACCTGGAACCTGTTCTGGATCGTTGTTTACCTCGGTTTGGGAGCATGCGTAATCTCTTATTTGTGCTGGAACGCAGCCATCGCCATTCTTGGTTCAGCAAGGACCTCCTTGTTCGGCAACCTCATCCCTGTATTCAGCACTATGGAGGCCGTACTGATTTTAAATGAAAAAATCACCGCTGTGCATCTCATCAGCGGTGTAATTGTAATTGCAGGACTTGTACTTGCCAACATAGGAAGCTCAAAAAGTGCCCAACCCATACAGGCTGCAAAATGACTACTGAACTTATATTGTTGTGTATTGCCGCATTTGCTGCCGGCTTTGTAGATGCGATAGTTGGAGGCGGCGGTCTTATTCAAACACCTGCAGCTCTGATACTGCTACCAAATCTACCGGTAGCATCAGTAATCGGCAGCCTCAAGATCCCGGCTTTTACAGGAACCTCGTTTGCGGCCTTTCAATACGCCCGTAAGGTGAAAGTTCAGGCAGCTTTACTTGCAATGATGATTGTGGTGGCGTTTTTTGCGGCAATGGCCGGATCGCGCTTACTCACGCTCGTTAGTAACGGGTTTATGAAGCCTTTACTCTTATGTATATTGATCGCAGTGGCAATCTATACTTATGCGAAGAAAGATTTTGGAACCCATATCAGTAGAAAATTATCGCGTAAAATGCTTTTTCTGTATGCTGCCCTGATCAGTCTTGTAATTGGGTTTTACGACGGCTTTGTCGGACCGGGCGCAGGCAGCTTCCTGATCATTTGTTTTATTAGTATACTCGGGCAGGACTTCCTGCTGGCGAGCGCAAATGCAAAATTTGTAAACCTTGCTACCAACCTTGGCTCAATTGTGTTTTTTATGGCGGCAGGAAAAATCATTTACAGCATAGCACTTCCCATGGCCATTTGTAATGCCATCGGCGGTATTATCGGCGCAAGGCTGGCAATTTTAAAAGGCAACCGGTTTATCCGTTTGTTTTTCCTGCTGGTGATTGGTGCTACCATCTTAAGATTTGCATACGATCTTTTTGTGAAGTAGGCAGGCGCTTCAATTTTAACAGTTCCGCCGCACACTCAGTGGCAATTAGCATATTCTTTGTTTCGTTATACCCAAACATTGGGTAAATTTACCCGGTAAATTTTCGTACATGGCCCAGAACGTTTCATATATCACCGACAATTTTGAATCAAAAAAGAACACAAAAGCCGGCGGCTATACTGCCGGCATATGTGCGGGTTTGCTGATTATTTTTTTGTTTGTGAAATGGACCCTGCCGGTTACCCCTCCTGAACCAGAAGAAGAAGGTATTGAAGTTAATCTTGGCAACAGCGATTTTGGACTTGGCGAAGATCAACCGATGTCGCCCGAAAGACCGGCCCCATCTGAAGCAAGACCGGCATATACGCCACCCAAAGCATCTCCCGTTGCTGCAGAGCCCGTGAAGGATATTGAAACAGATGATAAAGATGAGGATGCACCGGAAATCGTAAAACCGCCCGTAACCAAACCGAATGCTACCAAAGCACCGGAAAAAGTAATTGCCGAAAAACCGGTTACCAAACCCGCTCCTGTAACAAACCCCACCCCCCCGGCTCCAAAACCAAAAGCTGTGTTTAAAGGTGTAAGTGGTGACGGTAAAGGCGGTAACGAGTCCGACTCTTACAAAAAAGGCGGTAACCAGGGTGTTGCCGGCGGCGCTGGTGATCAGGGTAAACCTGGTGGCAACCCCGATAGCAAAAACTATGAAGGTGGTGGCAGAGGCACCGGTGGCGTAACCGTTTCAAGAGGATTGCAGGGCCGCAGAATTACCGGTGTTCCCTTGTTTGAAGATGAATTCAACGAAAATGCAAAGGTCGCCATGGATATCAAAGTAGATGAAAATGGAAAGGTTATCTCTGCTACCTACCAGCCCCGTGGATCAACAACTTCAGATCCATCAATGAAAGAGATAGCCCGACGCAAAGCGCTCCAGGTCCGTTTTAATGATGGTGACGGAGAAGCTGCGGGAACAATCATCTTTAATTTCCGTTTGAAGAGCTAACCGTTATAAATAATTACGTCTTTTCTTTCTGTTCCAAATACGGTGTTTGTTAGTTTTGTTGCACATGACTTACGACGAAACGATCAATTATCTTTTTACCCGGCTTCCCATGTTCAGCCACCAGGGGGCTACCGCGTACAAAAAAGACCTGACAAACACACTTGCTTTATGTGAGTTTCTCGGCAATCCACAACAACGTTTTAAATCAATACATATAGCGGGCACTAATGGCAAAGGAAGTACAAGCCACATGCTTGCTGCAGTTATGCAGTCGTCCGGATACAAAACCGGATTATACACATCCCCGCATCTCAAAGATTTCCGCGAAAGAATACGGGTTGATGGCGAAATGATCAACCAGGACTTCGTGGTAAGTTTTGTGGAACGAATCATACCGATGATCGACAAACTGGAACCATCATTTTTCGAGATCACCGTCGCTATGGCATTCCAATACTTTGCCGAGATGGAAACTGATGTAGCGATCGTTGAAGCCGGGCTCGGAGGCCGTTTGGATTCAACAAATATTGTGACACCCCTCATTTCGGTAATCACCAATATCGGCATGGATCACATGAATATCCTCGGCGATACAATAGAAAAAATCGCGGCCGAAAAGGCAGGCATTATAAAAAAAGGTATTCCGGTTGTTATCGGGGAAAGCAATCCGCTTACGGCAAACATCTTTAAAACAACTGCAGCAGCGTTACAGGCTCCGATCAGTTTCGCTGATAAAACCCAGTATGTCGCTGAATGGAAATATGAACATCATAAATTGTTCGCAAGCGTCGACAGCAGCCACTACACCGATCGGGAAGATTATCTGCTGGATCTGCCCGGGTACTATCAAACAAAAAATCTTGTGACCGTACTGGAAACGGTTCACCAGCTGAGATTGATGGGTTACAACATCAATCATATAACAACCAGACATGCTTTGTCACAGGTAAAAGTGCTTACAAATCTTCATGGAAGATGGGAGGTTAAACAGGAGCATCCGTTGGTGGTGTTGGATGTTGCACATAATGAAGACGGTATTGCCCAGCTAATAGCACAGATCGAACTGACAGAACATGACGATCTTCATATTATTATCGGCATGGTAAAAGACAAGGAGATTGAAAAGGTGCTTGCATTGCTGCCCCGGAACGCCCGCTATTATTTCACGCAGGCAAAAATTCCAAGAGCGTTGAATGCTCAACAATTAAGCGATCGGGCCAAAGTTGCAGGGCTTACCGGTGAAGTGTGGCCGGATGTGAATACAGCTTTGCAAAATGCGTTGCTTCATGCCAAAAAAACTGACCTGGTACTCATTTGCGGTAGTGTGTTTGTAGTGGGTGAAGTGAATTGAACCATTACATGCTAAGCTCGCCTAGTTTTTTCAGTGCGTAAAAAATGGTTGTGACATGCATGCTTTGTGTAAACTGATTGGTGTGCAACATTTCTTTCAAAGTTTCCATAGTAACAAGCTGAACTTCGATCTCTTCATTCTCATCTAGTTCCTGGCCCTTCACTTTACGACCACCTGTGGCGAGAAACATATGCATCCAGTTGTTGTTTGTTGAAGGGTTGGCCGAAGTTTTTCCGAGGTATTCATAACGATCAAACTCGTAGCCGGTTTCTTCAAGCAGCTCGCGTGCAATCGCATCGCGGTTGCTGGCATCAGTATCATCCACACATCCACCAGGGATTTCAAAACCCACTTCACCCGAGCCATGCCGGTATTGGCGTTCAAGAATGATCTTTCCATCTGTTGTAATTGCAACGGCATTTACCCAGGTCGGGAATTCGTACACGTAATAAGGCGTCACAATCTTTCCATCGGGCCGCTCACAGGTATCTTTTCTTACAGTAAACCAGAGATCTTTAAACAGGTATTCCGAAGCCAGTGTTTTCCATTTCAAATCTTTCATAGTGCAGGTATTACCAGTTCTTTTGTTCTTTCAAAGTAGTGATATGCGCCAAATGGTGGTTACCATGCCAGGAGTACGTACCCAGCAGGTTCCATAATGAGATCTGTATTTTTCTTTCAGGATGAAAAATTGTTTTATTGAAATCCTCATCAGTCATGGCCTCAAGAATTGTTACCCAGCGACGATGCAATGCATGAAGTAAGGTCACAGAAATATTTACAGGTTGTTTGTCTGAATCAGCAAGTAGTGACCAGGCATGTTCATCATAAGGTTTGATGACAGGGTTGTTTTCAGTTAATCCAAGTTTGAAACGTATATACGCATTCATGTGACTGTCGGCGATATGATGCACCAATTGTTTAACGGTCCATCCCCCATCGCGGTAAGGCGTTTCCAGTTGCGTCTCATCCATATCCTGAATTACCTGTTCAAGCACTGCCGGCAGATTCCGGATATCACTGATCCATTGTCTTTTCCAGGTTTCAGAAAAAGGTTGTTCACGAAAATGCCCGATGGGATACCTTGGATCTTTTTCATTAGATGACATAGTCGAAATTTAAAGTGTTTAACTTTCTGCGCGAAGGTCATGACCCGTAAGCTGAATAAACACATCTTCGAGGTTGGCTTTTTTAACCTCCTTAGGACGTTCGAACCCGGAGGCCACAAGATTGTCGATCAGCTTATCAGGTGTATCGAGCGCAATGATTTTACCTGAATCAATAATTGCCACCCTGTCGCACAACACTTCCGCTTCATCCATATAATGAGTGGTGATGATGACTGTAGTACCTTGTTTTCTTATCGCAGTAATCAAATCCCAGAGATTGCGCCTTGCCTGCGGATCAAGGCCGGTTGTAGGTTCATCCAAAAAAATGATCGAAGGCTGATTAATCAGCGTTGTTGCTATAGAAAATCGCTGCTTCTGCCCGCCGCTCAATTCTTTGAATTTGCTTTTAGCCTTATCCTCGAGGTTTACAGTATGAAGCAATGCTTTGGTATCAACAGCCTGGTTATATAAACCACCAAAAAGTTGCAGTAGTTCGGTAAGCGTCAATCCGGGATAGAAACCCGAAGCCTGTAATTGTACACCAATGATTTTTTTGATTTCATTAGGATCTTTATCAAGATCAAAACCATTTACTGTTATCTGTCCGGATGTTTTGTCCCTAAGCGTTTCAATGATCTCTAATGTGGTTGACTTACCCGCGCCGTTAGGGCCAAGTAATCCAAAAATCTCCCCCTTCATTACCTGGAAACTGATGCCTTTTACAGCTTCAAACTGCCCGTATTTTTTTGTGAGGTCCTTTACGTCTATGATTACCATGCACTATAAAATGAGTTGTTAGCGAAATTATCAGGTGTTCTTAAACGGTTCTGTTAAAGACAGGTTTCAAGCTCATCCATCATATCTTTACTTCCGATAAACAACGGCGATCTTTGATGGATCGTGGAGGGTTTAATATCAAGTATCCGCTGTTTACCATCTGTTGCTTTTCCGCCGGCTACTTCTATTATATACGCAAATGGATTGCATTCATACTGCAATCTCAGTTTGCCCGATGGATGTCCCTTTAACGCAGGATACATAAAGATTCCGCCTTTAATGAGGTTACGATGAAGATCTGAAACCATGCTACCACAATATCGCTGTGTGTACGGTCCACCCTGCGCAGCAGTTTTACGCTGACAAAGATCAATATAACGCTGCACACCTTCTGAATAATCAAAAAAGCTACCATGGTTAACCGAGTAGATATTTCCTGCTTCCGGACACTTGATGTTGGGATGACTAAGACAGAATTCACCAATTGAAGGATCGAGCGTAAATCCGTTAACGCCACGCCGCGTGGCGTACACCAGCATTGTTGAAGAACCATAAACAATGTAACCTGCAGCAATCTGTTTCACCCCGGGTTGTAAGAAATCATCTGCCGAAGCAAGCGAACCCAACGGGGTTACACGTTTATAAACACTAAAAATGGTACCGATAGCTACATTTACATCAATGTTACCGCTACCATCAAGCGGGTCAAACAAACACACATACTTCGAAGCCTTGTTTACTTCATCATCAAAGGCAATATAATCTTCAACTTCTTCGCTTACTACACCTGCGCAGCTTACACCGTTTTGTAATACACCTGTAAACTGGGTGTTAGCAAAAAGATCCAGCTTTTTAACGTCTTCGCCCTGAACATTGATACTGCCAGCATTACCAAGTATATCTACGAGGCCCGCTTTGTTGACTTCAACGTTGACCCGCTTGGCAGCCAGCCCGATATCACGAAGTAAGCCACTCAGTTCCCCGGTCGCATTCGGGAACCCTTTTGTTTGCTGTATCGTAAACTCATCCAGCGTAAATATCTTGCGATTCAGATTGTACATAACAGGTAGTTGGTGATCAGACAAATGTAATCTTTGAAAATGAGTTTAAAAATAAATGCGACATTTACTGCCTCAAAATCATCAATCGGGAATGAAAGTATTCAAGTTCGGCGGCGCCAGTGTGAATGGAGTAGACAACATACGACAGGTTTCAGAAATTGTGAGAAGATACCAGCCGGAACCTATGGTAATAATCGTGTCAGCTATCGGGAAAACCACTAATGCACTTGAAAAAGTAGCAGAAGCTTTTTTCGCGGGTCATCAGGAAGAAGCATTACAACTGTTTAATGTTGTAAAACAAAATCACCTCAATATTGCCAAATATCTTCTTGTAACCCATTACAACCAGGCGTATTCGCAGTTAAATGATTTTTTTACGGAGGTGGAATGGCTGTTGCACGACAAGCCTGTTCGCAGCTTTGATTATTATTATGACCAGGTCGTTTGTGCCGGCGAGCTGATGTCTTCCTGCATTGTAAGCGCATGGCTGAACGAAGCAAATGTCGTTAACACATGGATCGACGTACGTGATATTATCCGCACCGACGACACTTTCAGAGACGGCGTTATTGACTGGACATTTACCAGCGACAAAGTTCTATCTGATGTAAAACCTTTGCTGACAGGCAATGGTATTGTGATTACCCAGGGTTTTATTGGTGCCACCAGTGAGAACGAAAGCACCACACTTGGCCGCGAAGGCAGTGATTACTCTGCCGCAGTATTCGCAAATATTCTCGATGCAGCCGATCTTACCATCTGGAAAGACGTAGAAGGTGTAATGAACGCCGATCCAAAGTTGTTTCCTGAAGCAGTACTGATCAGCAGTCTCGATTATAATGAAGTGATTGAGATGGCTTATTATGGAGCACAGGTGATACATCCAAAAACAATCAAACCACTGCAAAACAAAAACATTCCTCTGTATGTGAAATGTTTTCTTGATGCAACGCTTCCAGGCACTGTGATTCACACCAGGGCCAAAAACACGCTGCCACCCGTGATTGTGATCAAAAACAATCAGGTACTGATGCAGCTTCATTCGCGTGATTTTTCTTTCGTCGGCGAACATCTTGTTGGTGTATTATACCGCCTGCTGGAAGAACAAAAAATTCAGCCAAGACTGATCCAGACAGGCGCAGTATCTGTGCTTTTATGCCTGGATGACCAGGATGAAAAGATCCAGACACTGGCGCTTGGCGCAGCAGATTTTTTTGACGTGCAGCTTGAAAAAGAACTGGAATTACTTACTATCAGGCATTATACGGATGAAGTCAGTCAATCGCTGACCGCCGGAAAAACCATTGTACTAAAACAGCAGTCGCCACAAACCCTGCAGGTACTTATGCGCCAATAACTCAGAACAAATCATCAATGAGTTCAGCCCAACAATCATATGCTGCAAATCTCGCAGCCGGCAATCAACGTCTGCAACAACTACGGAAACAGTCGTCTGTTTTGTCATTCCTGCGACTGTTATTTTTTCTGGTCGGAGCCTGGTTTATATATAAGGCCATTATTGGACAGGCCTCTATCTTACCTGGAATCATAAGCACCGTTCTTTTTATAATATCCGTTCGTATTGCGCTCACACTGCAAGACCGAAAACGACTGCAGGAAAAACTTGTATTTGTAAACCAGAACGAACTCAACATAATCGCCGGTAACAAAAACAAATTCAGCGACGGCGCGGGGTTTACAAACGCAGATAATTATTCTGCAGATCTTGACATATTTGGCGGCGGCTCTTTATTTGAACTGCTTAACAGGACCACTACTGGCTTAGGCAGCGATAGACTTGCTGCGGCCCTGACTGGTTCTTTAATCGATGAAACACAGATTGAATCAACCCAGGAGGCGGTCAGGAAATTATCCACACAGAACGAGATACGACAAATGATTACGGCGCAAGGTCTTCTTCACGAAGAGGAGTCCGGCAGCCTGCAGGATATCAAAACATGGCTGCAGGAAACCAACCGTATGCAACCCCTGAAATGGCTGCAGGTGATCCGTTTTATCGTACCCGCCTTTAATATCTGGGCGTTTTATTACTTTTTGGATACTGACAACCAGGGTCCGCTGCTGGTTGGACTTGCGATTGCTTTTATCATCATCTTTGCCTTCTCGAAATATATCTTCAGTCAACATAAACTGGTTACAAAAAAACAGGCCATCCTGGATCAGTACTCGGGTATTCTGAAACATTTCACAACTGTTGATCCGGGCAACAGCAAACTATTAATCGAACTCAAATCGAAAGCTGAGGATGCTGGTGACAGCATGTACAGGCTGGCAAGGCTCGCGTCGATGTTTGATCAGCGTCTGAACCTGGTTGTGCTTATCCTCTTAAATGGTCTGTTGTTATATGATATACAATGTATGCTGCAGCTGGAGCGATGGAAAGATGCAAACAAATTGAAGTTTGATGATTGGACCGATGTGGTCGGCAGAATCGAGTTGCTCAATTCACTCGCTGCGTTTACATTCAACAACCCCGGTTATACATTTCCGTTAGTTTCAGAGGATCTTTGTATCGAAGCCGATGCAATTGGGCATCCCCTGATCCGTAGCGGTAAAGGAGTACCTAACAGCATTATCACCGGCCGGAACGAAAAGCTGATTGTGTTAACCGGTTCTAACATGTCAGGCAAAACAACATTTTTACGAACACTTGGTGTAAACCTCGTGCTGGCGCAATGCGGTGCCCCTGTTTGTGCCAGGCGGTTCCTGTTCAAGCCGATGTTGATCCTTACTTCTATCCGGGTTGGTGACTCTTTGCAGGAAAACACTTCCTACTTCATGGCCGAATTGAAAAAACTGCGGAGGATCATTGATACACTTGGTTCGGGCAAACCTGCATTAGTATTAATTGACGAAATTCTCAGGGGAACCAATTCGGACGACAAAACACACGGTTCAGAAAAATTTATATTAAAGCTTTTGCAGTACAACTGTCTCACGTTATTTGCAACGCATGACTTGTCTTTAAGCGTAATGGCGACCGAACTGCCAGGAAAGATCAGTAACTATTGTTTTGAAAGTGTGATCGACAACGGCGAGCTGCTGTTTGATTATACGCTTCAACACGGGGTGGCGCGTAACAAGAACGCCTCTTTCCTGATGCAAAAAATGGGTATAATCTGAGGGTACTTTAAGCCTTGACTACCATTTTGCCTGTGTTCGCACCATCAAACAATGAAATAAAGGCAGCAGGCAGGTTATCAAAGCCCTCTACAACTGTTTCCTGGAACTTCACCTTTCCTTCTTTGACCCATTCAGTTAGTTTAGAGATCGCTTCCGCAAAATATTGTTGATAGTTGCTTACGATAAATCCCTGCAACAATACACTCCTTGTTAACAGGACCGGCATTAGCCGGGGTCCCTGAGCGGGATCAGTATCATTATAACCTGAAATCTGACCGCATAATGGAATACGGGCGTGGAAGTTCAAATTCAATATCACCGCATCAGATACAGGACCACCCACATTATCAAAATAGATATCCACTCCGTCAGGACAATGTTTCTCAACGGCTGATTTTAAATCCTTTTCCGTTTTATAATTTATGCCTTCGTCGAAACCGAATTCACTTTTAAGAAATTCAATCTTTTCATCACTGCCAGCAATCCCGATCACCCGACAACCATGAATTTTTGCGATTTGACCCACTGTGCTGCCAACGGCACCTGCTGCACCAGATACCACCACTGTTTCGCCGGCTTTTGGTTTACCAATTTTCATCAGTCCGATATATGCAGTTAGCCCTGTCATACCCAATACTCCGAGGTATGCACTCGGTGAAACAAATGACGCGTCGATTTTTTTGACGGCTGCCGCAGACACTACCATTTCCTTTCGCCACGGCATCCGGCCGGTAATAAGATCACCTTTGCGGATCTCATTTGATTTTGATTCGAGCACCTCGGCGACTACACTTCCGTCGATCGGTGCATCTATCGCATAAGGCGGCGCATACGATTTCCGGTCAGACATTCTACCACGCATATAAGGATCAACAGAGTAATAAAGCCCGCGTACCAGTAGCTCACTGTCTTTTATTGCAGGAAGTGAGATTGTTTCTGATCTGAAAGTTTTTTCGTTTGGCTTGCCCTGGGGTCTTTCGGCCAATACAATTTGTGTTGTTTCCATGCTATAACACACGAAAGACTGTGCCACCGTTTAATTCGGGCAGGGTCAAAAAAAAAGCTGTCCAGTTGGACAGCCTTTTTTCAATAACCCATTTGTTATTTCACTTCTTCAAACTCAGCGTCGGTTACGTTTTCCCCACCACTGTTTTGCTGGCTTCCGCCGGCATCAGGTCCTTGTGGACCGCCAGCCTGGCCACCTTGCTGTGCTTTGTATATTTCTTCTGAAGCTGCGGTCCAGGCTGCATTCATCTCTGCAGTTGCTGCATCAATGGCTGCAAGATCCTGTGCTTTGTGTGCATCTTTCAATTTTGAAAGTGCGGCTTCAATTGGTTGTTTTTTATCTGCAGGAATTTTATCTCCGTATTCCTTCAACTGTTTGTCTGTCTGGAAAATCAGGCCATCAGCGGCATTGATTTTTTCAACGCGTTCACGTGCTTCCTTATCAGCAGCTTCGTTTGCGCGCGCTTCAGCCTTCATCTTTTCAACTTCCTCCTTGCTAAGACCGCTACCTGCTTCGATCCTGATCTTTTGTTCTTTACCTGTACCCTTATCTTTCGCTGTAACGTGAAGAATACCATTGGCATCAATATCGAAGGTTACTTCGATTTGCGGAACACCGCGTGGAGCAGGTGGAATGTCAGCAAGGTTGAACTTACCAAGACTCTTGTTTTGATTCGCCATTGGTCTCTCACCCTGCAACACATGAATTTCAACACCAGGCTGATTATCGCTGGCAGTAGAGAATGTCTCTGATTTCTTGGTAGGAATGGTTGTGTTTGAATCGATCAAACGGGTCATTACACCACCATAAGTTTCGATACCAAGACTTAAAGGAGTAACGTCAAGCAACAATACATCTTTCACTTCTCCGGTAAGCACAGCACCCTGTATACCTGCTCCGATCGCAACCACTTCATCCGGGTTAACACCCTTGTTGGGTTTGCGTCCGAAAAACTTCTCAACTATTTCCTGAACCTTTGGAATACGGGTACTACCACCAACAAGAATCACCTCGTCAATTTGTGATACGCTAAGACCCGCATCTTTTAGCGCTTGTTCGCATGGTTTCAGACATCTTTCAAAAAGATCGTCACTCAATTGTTCAAACTTCGCACGTGATAACTTCTTCACCAGGTGTTTAGGCACACCCTCGATCGCTGTTATGTAAGGAAGATTGATTTCAGTTTCGCTGGAAGAAGATAATTCAACCTTTGCTTTTTCAGAAGCTTCTTTCAAACGTTGTAAAGCCATTGGGTCTTTACGAAGATCAACGTTTTCTTCTTTTTTGAATTCATCAGCGAGCCAGTCCATGATCACTTTATCGAAGTCATCACCACCCAGGTGCGTGTCACCGTTGGTTGATTTCACTTCAAATACGCCATCTCCCAGTTCCAGAATTGAGATATCGAAAGTACCACCACCAAGGTCAAACACCGCAATTTTGTGATCCTTTCCACCTTTATCCAAACCGTAAGCAAGTGCTGCTGCAGTTGGCTCGTTAACGATACGACGAACATTCAATCCTGCGATTTCACCGGCTTCTTTGGTAGCCTGACGCTGCGCATCGTTGAAGTATGCGGGTACGGTAATTACTGCATCGGTTACTTCCTGACCAAGATAGTCTTCTGCAGTTTTTTTCATTTTCTGCAGGGTCATCGCCGAAATTTCCTGTGGCGTGTATAGTCTGCCGTCTATGTCAATACGAACGGTATTATTGTCACCTTTCGCTACCTTATAGCTCCAATGGCTGATTTCATTGGTCACTTCGTCATACCGGCGACCCATGAAGCGTTTAACGGATGTGATTGTATTTGTTGGATTAGTAATAGCCTGACGTTTTGCAGGATCGCCTACCTTACGCTCGCCATTCTTCAAGAAAGCTACAACTGACGGGGTAGTTCTTCTACCCTCCTCGTTGGCAATAACTACCGGCTCATTGCCTTCCATGACCGATACGCAACTGTTGGTTGTTCCCAGGTCAATACCTATTATTTTTCCCATAATTTGATGAATTTAATGTTCGGTGATAGTAGTCAATGATTGTGCCATCCGGCAGTTGAATGCAAAAATGGCAGTATCACCGACAGAGTCAGAATAAGCAGAGAATGAACTAATTCGGCACAGCATTTTATCCGGACCCGGAAAGCCGCCCCGCGAAATTCAACTGGATCGTTCCGGGTTGCTGGCGACTTTAAAAGTGAACTTTTTCTGAGTAAGATAACTGAAGGTGACAACTATTATGGTCGTGAGAAATTTGGCCACCGTTGGATAGAAATGAAAGCGCTCAACAAAAAGTTTGATGAACACATAATTGAGGGCGATACATACCATTACCAAAACAAAATACCTGATAAGCTGCACCCGGCCCCTCAGTGTTGAACCCGTAAAAACGATATTTCGGTTCAGATAAAAACCTGTAGGAAAACTGATGGCAAAAGCAATCAGGAAGGCAGCGATATAAGGACTGATAGCACCAACACTGGTGTGAACTACTTCCTTGTTTAAAATGAAATTGTAACTGATAAAATAAATAAAGATATCAAGCAGGGTATTGCCACCCCCGCAAGCGATATAGCGGAAAGTTTGCAGCGGTATCCATCGTCTGAACGGCGGATAAAAGAAATCAATCACAGCGAGAATTGCCTGCTTCATCGTACTTAAAGCGGGCGAAGTTACCAGTAATGCGCTATCTGACCAATTCGAACAGCTGCAAAATATACTTATCCAGCGTTTGACTCAGATCAAGAAAATATGCAGAATTGTCGGTCGTTCGCAAATTTCCTGCATATTTGACCTGGTTTTAACCCCCAAACCAAACAGAAGGCTGCTCAGAATATGAGCAGCTTTTTGATTTATGACCATTCCGTTCGGTTGTAGTAATTTTGCCGCCTTAATATTGAATATGGGAATCGTTACTCGGATACAGGACGCCGTCAGCCAGCAACTTGCTTCACTTTATAATGCAGAAATTAAACCTTCAGAAATCCAGGTGAACGAAACCAAACCAGAGTTTGAAGGCGAATTCACTGTTGTTCTGTTTGCATTGCTTAAACCGCTCCGCAAGTCGCCCGATGTTTTGGGAAATGAATTGGGTAACAGTCTGATTAATAGCTACCCGGACTTTTTCTCTGGCTTTAACGTGATCAAAGGTTTTCTGAATCTTTCTATAGCTGATGGCTACTGGCTCCAGCTACTTTCGCGGGATTATAACAATGTGGCTTTTGCCCGCCTGCCTCAAAACGGAAAACGGGTAATGATTGAATATTCTTCCCCCAACACCAACAAACCGCTGCATCTCGGCCATCTTCGCAACAATTTTCTCGGCTGGAGCATAGCCGAAATATATAAAGCCAATGGTTACGATGTGGTCAAGACCTGTATCGTAAATGATCGGGGGGTACACATCTGTAAATCTATGCTTGCCTGGCAGAAATTTGGCAACGGCGCCACGCCCCAGAGTTCCGGTGTAAAAGGCGATCACCTGGTCGGCGACTTTTATGTGAAGTTCGAAAATGAGTTAAAACAACAGACGCAGCCGGTTACGGACCGGATCATGAATAACGAACTGGAAGGTTTCGCCGATGCGGACCGCGAGAAACTTTCAAATTTTTTGCAGAAACTGGCGCAGCTTCCTGCCGGTGATCCTAAGGTTGCGGAACTGAATGCTGAGATCCGCGAGATAGCCCGCAACAACACTCCCATCATGCAGGAAGTGAGACAAATGCTCCTGCAATGGGAAAATGGCGATCCCGCCACCATTAGTCTCTGGAAGATGATGAACGGCTGGGTTTACGAAGGGTTTGACGTGACCTATGGTCGTATTGGCAGCGACTTTGACAAAACGTATTATGAAAGCGACACTTACCTGCTCGGTAAGGACCTTGTAGATGAAGGGCTGCAAAAAGGGGTGTTTTTCCAGAAAGAAGATGGCAGCGTTTGGATCGATCTTACTGCAGATGGACTTGATCAGAAAATTGTGCGCCGCCGTGATGGCACCTCGGTTTATATAACCCAGGATATAGGTCTTGCGGTTCATAAATATGAAGAATTTAAGGCGGACCAGAGTCTGTATGTTGTTGGCGATGAACAGAACTATCATTTTAAAGTGCTGAAACTGATCTGCCAGAAATTAGGTCTGCCTTCGGCCGATGGCATTTTTCATGTAAGTTATGGCATGGTGGAGCTTCCTTCCGGTAAGATGAAAAGCCGCGAAGGCACTGTGGTAGACGCAGACGAACTGGTAGATGAAATGGTAAAGATCGCCCGCCAGAAAACGGAAGAACTTGGCAAGACGGCCGATTTCAACGAAGATCAGTTGGTGGAACTCTACGATACCATTGGCCTCGGAGCGCTGAAATTTTTCCTGTTAAGGGTAGATCCTAAAAAACGGATGGTTTTTAATCCCGAAGAGTCGATCGAGTTTCACGGTTTCACCGGTCCATTTATACAATACAGTTACGCGCGTACTAAATCAATTCTCCGTAAGGCTCAACCCGCGGGCACATCGGTTGGCACCGATTTGCTGCCATTGGAAAAAGACCTGATTGTTGAATTTGAAAAGTACCCGGCTGTTTTACAGCAGGCTTGTACAGAAATGAATCCATCGGCGCTCGCAACTTATGTATTCAAGCTTGCACAGACCTTCAACAGTTTTGTTACAGTGCACAAGGTGCTTGCCGCAGAAACACCTGAGAAAAAAGAACTTCGGCTTCAGCTTTCGCAAATGACCGTCAACATTATCGAATCAGTGCTCAGGCTGCTGGGTATTCGTGCGCCGGAGCGTATGTAAAAAATAAAGGGCGTGCTTTGTGCACGCCCGACAATTATCTTCTTACATCTTTTTTTCCTGCTTCAGCGACTTCAGTGATGGATCCATCTGTATGGCCCGGTCACAAAGTTGTGTTCCTTTGCCGGTTTCGCCTTTTTTCTGATAACTAAGACCAATCATATAAAGCGAACGGGCATTGCTTTTATCGATCGTCAGTACTTTGTCCCAATAATCAATTGCATCCTGGTATTTTCCACCGCGGAAGTAAGCATCTGCCACATTATACAGGAGCTCGATATCAGCAGGTTTTTTTGCCAGCACCTCTTGCAAAAACACGAGCCCTTTGTCGAAGTTCCCGGCATTCAGATAAGCGTTACCAAGATTTTCAAGAAAATCGTTTGAACGTGGGTAACCTTTGGCGCCGGCCTTTTCAAACCATTCGATAGCTTTTTTATCGTCCGGAACCGCATAATAAGTTAAACCTGCTTCATACATCCAGTTGGTTCTTGTAGAATCAAGGGAAAGTGCTTGTTCGTAACAACCTGCCGCACGTTTGTAGTTGCTCATTTCAATGAAACATTTACCTGCGATATAAGGAATCTCCGCGCGTGTAGGTTCTTCTTTGAATGCGCGTTCACAATATTTTAAGGATTCACCAAAATTCTCCTGCTCGTAAAATGCCTTTGCAATAATAAAACTAACAGGTTTCTCCCCTTTCAATCGCTGCAGTTTTTGAGCATAACTGATCGCATCCGGCCATTGGCGAAGATTCAAAGATAATTCTGCTATCTGCCCAAGCACAGCCTGGTCTTCGGGCGCAACCTTTTCGGCCTGCATCAGTTTTTGACGGGCTTCAGCGTATTTATTCTGGGAAAGAAGGGTTGATGCAAATGCTGTTAGCGTTTTCGCATCTCCGGGCGCAAACTGATCGGCCCTGGCGAAATGTTTTTCGGCCTCGCGAAAACGACGTGCCTCTTTTTCTTCCGTGCCTTTGCGGAAGTAAAATGCGGCACTGTCTGCCTGCGCTGCGGCACTCAAAGTGATTGCAGTCACGGACACGCTCATTATGAGAATCTTATACATAGGATGGATTTTCACTTACTTTTTACTGGTTTTCTCAGCAATTAAAACGCGAAATCACATGCCTGCATTGTATCGGGCATACAATCATTTCAGCACGATGGCCCCGAGCGGGGGAAGATGCAGATTCAATTCGTACCTGTCTTCCTTCTCATCAACAAGCGTACAACTGATATCGGGATTATACACATCACCTGTGCCCCAATATTTTTTATCATCGCTGTTAAAAATCTCTTTCCACTTCGACTTGCCCGATGCGTATACTTTCCAGTTGTGTCGGGGTTCGGGCATCAGGTTGAGCACTACCAGCAAATCGTTTTTCTCATTTTTTCCTTTTCTCCTGAATGCTATTACGCAGGCTTCACGATGACTGAGATCGATCCACTCAAAGCCGTTTATATTGAACTGGTTTTGGTACATAGCCGGTTCCTCGCGTAGTAGGTTGTTTAGATCCCGAACACAATCTTTTAGTTTACTATGACTTTCATACTGCAGCAGCTCCCACTGGAGTTCTGATTTGTAGTTCCATTCGGTAGTGGCGCCAAACTCGTTGCCCATAAACATGAGCTTGCCTCCGGGGTGTGTGTACATGTATGTGTACATGGCGCGAAGGTTCGCAAATTTCTGCCAGTCATCTCCCGGCATCTTGTATAACATGGGTGATTTACCATGAACAACTTCATCGTGACTAAGGGGTAACATAAAGTTTTCATCATAGTAATACATCATGCTGAACGAAAACTTGTCCTGGTAGTGTTGACGGTGCCGTGGTTCCATCTTGAAGTAGTTAAGTGTATCGTGCATCCACCCCATCATCCACTTCATTCCGAATCCAAGTCCTCCACCAAATGTTGGTCTTGAAACTCCCGGCCAGTCTGTTGCCTCTTCGGCGATAGTCTGTATATCAGTAAAATCCCTGTATAATGTTTCGTTGAGATCCTTTATAAAAGCGATCGCTTCCAGGTTACCATCACCGCCCTGTTCATTTGGCTCCCACTGTCCCTGGGTTCTGGAATAATTCAATTTGAGCATCGAACTTACCGCATCAACACGAAGCCCGTCTGCGTGAAACATTTCCATCCAGAACCGGGCGTTACTTATTAGAAACGATTTTACTTCACCACGTTTGTAATTGAAGATATAGCTGTTCCAGTCGGGGTGAAAACCTTTCCGCATATCAGCATACTCGTAAGTATGGTTGCCGTCGAACATAAACAAACCATGCGCATCGTAGGGGAAATGTGAAGGCACCCAGTCCAGTATTATTCCGATGCCTGCCTGGTGCAGTTCATCCACCAGGCGCATAAAGTCCTGCGGGCTGCCAAACCTTGATGTGGGAGCATAATAACCCGCTCCCTGGTAACCCCAACTGCCATCAAAAGGATGTTCCATCACAGGCATGAACTCAACATGCGTGAAGCCCATCTCTTTCACATAAGGAACCAACTGCTGTCTGATTATATCATAAGTGTTGTAGGATTCTTCGTCAAATTTGTTTGGACGCATCCAACTGGCAAGATGAATTTCATAAACGCTCCATGGCGCATCAAGTGAGTTGTGTTTATCGCGTTTCTTCATCCATTTACTATCCTGCCATTCATAATCGAGTTGCCAGGTGATAGACGCAGTTAACGGTCGCTTCTCCCAAAAATTCGCATAAGGATCACCTTTATCCATCCGGCGTCCTTTGTAACCATGAATATGATATTTGTAAGATTCGCCTTTGGCAATGCCAGGTATGAAACCTTCCCAGATTCCTGATTTGTCAAGTCGTACAAACAGCGGATGTGCGTCAGTTTTCCAGTCATTAAAATTCCCGATAACCGATATATAAGTTGCGTTTGGAGCCCATACCGCAAAATAATATCCTTCCCGGCCCAAAACTGTCTGGTGGTGCGACCCAAACAGCTCATACAATCTATAATGAGTACCATGTTGAAAGTTGGTAATGTCCTTTTCACTGAACATCGAATAGTTCCATACAGGCTTCGTGCTGTCTACAAAGTGAATATCCTCGTATTTCGCCGTCATGTTATTTTTATGTTTCTTGTCTTTTACAGGTTTGTCCTTCCGGGATTTTTTTTCAGTCTTATTTGTGGATTTTTTACCGTTCTGAGTCATAGCGAGCCATTTATAAGATTGTTCGTTGAAAGATGCCCTTTAACGTTAATTTAAGTTTGTTACAACTCATCACATGAAATTTAAATCGATATTCGAAACTCGTTCCCTCTCACCCGCCAAACCTCATTAATGAAAAAACTAACGCTCGGTGTTATCCTGCTTATGGGATTTTGTCATTATTCGCTTGCTCAAACTGCATCTATTAAAGGTACTGTAATTGATACCAGTGAAAACAAAAACCTTAGCAACTCAGTCGTTTCCCTGTTACGCAAATCTGATTCGGTGCTTGTAAAATTCACCCGTACAGATAAGGCCGGAAATTTTGTTATTGATAAGCTCCCGGAAGGAGCCTTTTTTATTTTGGTAACTCACCCCAACTATGCTGATTATTTTGCTGATGCACCACTGGATGGCAAATCTCAGCTAAATATGAAAACTGTGCCAATGATCACGCAATCACAGTTGCTCGAAGAAGTTGTCGTGAAACAACAGCTCGGCGCAGTGAGGATCAAAAAAGACACAACAGAGTTTATTGCCGACAGCTTTAAACTGGCTGCTAACTCCAATGTTGAGGATCTGTTGCGACGGCTGCCGGGGTTCCAGATTGACAAGGACGGTAAAATTACTGCCCAGGGTGAAGCAGTTCAGAAGGTACTTGTAGATGGAGAAGAATTTTTTGGGAACGACCCGACCATTGCTACACAGAATATCCGCGCAGATAATGTTGAACGGGTACAGCTATACGATAAAAAAAGTGACCAGGCTGCCTTTTCGGGCATTGACGATGGCCAACGGGAAAAAACGGTTAACCTCAAACTGAAAGAGGACAAAAAGAACGGCTATTTTGGAAAAGTGACTGCTGCAGGCGGACTACCGGATAAATTCCAGAATGAAGCAATGATCAACGCTTTCAAAGGCAAACGAAAATTAGCAGCTTTTGGTACAATGGCAAATACCGGAAAAACCGGTCTTGACTGGCGCGACCAAAGTAACTATGCGGGCGGTGGTGCGGAAATTATTGAAATGGATGATGGCATTGGTATGGTGATGGGCGGCGGCGGTGATGAGTTTGGCGGTGGAGGATCATTTTATGGTGAAGGGCTGCCAACTGGTTGGAGCGGTGGTTTGCATTATTCCAATAAATACAATGAAGCTAAAAACAGTGTTAACGGTAGTTATCGTTTTAATAAACTAAACACATTTGGAAGCGGACGTACCACTTCGCAGTTTATACTGCCCGACACATTGTATTATCGCAACGAGCAGGGCTCAAATCAATCGAGCCGATTGCGTAACATGGTAACTGGTGTTTACGATGTACAGATTGATTCTTTTACAACGCTGAAGGTTACCGCAAATGGCTCCATCAGCAAAACAAACTCCTTCAGCTCCAACTATGCGGAGTCGCTTAGTGAAGGCCTCCAGAAGGTGAACCAGAGCACACGCAATACAATAAACAATGGAGATCAGCAAATGCTCACTACCACTGCCCTGCTCCGCAAACGATTCCGCAAGCCGGGCCGTACGATGTCGCTAAACTTCAACCAGACATACAATAACCGCGAAAACGACGGATTCCTGTTTTCAGATAACCGATATTTCAATGAAGACAACACATTACGGTCGCAGGATTCAATAAACCAGCAAAAAAGAAATGATTCCAGATTGCTGACCCTTGCTGGTAAAGCGGTATTTACTGAAGCGATCTCAAAAACCATGTTTGTTGAAGTAAATTACAGTATCGCAAAAAGTGCGAGTCATACTGAAAGAATAACCCTGGCCGATCGAAATGGTAAATATGAGGACTATATCGATTCGCTGTCCACCGATTATGAATTTGATGTGCTCACGCATCGTGGGGGCCTTAGCTGGAGGGTAAATAAAAAGAAATATAATTTGTCTGTGGGCTCAGACATTTCAAACTCTGATTTTCGCCAGAAGGATCTTTTGCAGGATACAACGCTCACCTATAACTATGTAAACCTGTTTCCGCGGGCAAACTTCAGTTATATCATGGGGCCACAGAAACGCCTGAGTTTTAATTACAATGGTAATTCCCGTCAGCCAACTATCGATCAGTTGCAACCCCTGCGCGATAACACCGATCCTTTGAATATTTATCGTGGTAATCCCAACCTGAAACAGGAGTTCAGAAACAGCTTTTCTTTAAACTTTAGCAATTATAAGGTCCTGAACAATCAGCATATGTATGCGAATGCAAGTTTCAGCACTGTTGACAATGCGATTGGTACCGCTGAAACTTTTGATTATACGCTTGGCAAACGAATTTATGAACCCGTAAACGTGTCAGGCAACTATAATGCAAATGTGTATATGGGTTACGGATTTAAAGTGAAGGGTACTGAATTGAATCTCAACTTCAACCTGAATGGTAATACCGGGCAGAACAATACAATAGTCAATAGTGCTAAAAATACAAACACTAATTCCAGCTTTGGCGGCGGTCTTGGACTATACTATTTCAAACAGAAAAAGATCAGCATTGATATTTATAGCAGCGTAACCCGTAACATTTCAAAATCAAGCATCCGTCCCGACATATCAACAAAATACTGGATGGCTTCAATTAACCCTAACATAACCCTGTATTTACCTGGAAAATTTGAAATGGGCACCAACGCCGCAATTTCGCTTCGTCAAAAAACCGAGCTATTTGATCGCGACCTCAACGTCATCAGGTGGAACGCTTTTGCCGGTAAAAAGTTTTTCAAGGATGAAACGCTGGTGCTGCGTTTTGAGATACGTGATATTCTAGATCAGAATATCGGCTTCCAGCGAAACATTTCAAGCACCAATATTACCGAGCGAACATACGATACATTGAGACGTTTCTGGCTGCTGTCACTCACTTATAATTTTTCTAAAAATGGAAAGGCCCCTTCAAATCCCTGGGATTAACGATTAAACCAACCACAATGAAAAAGATTATCACTTTATATATTACCATGATAGTTGCCGGGGCAGTATCGGCTCAAACCTTTGTTGCGGGCGGCAGGATTGAATTTGAAAGAAAGGTAAACATTCATAAACTTTATGACTACGGTGAAAGTTTTAACGACTATATAAAAAAGAATGCACCGCAGTTCCTGACCTCATACTTTGACCTGGTGTTTACGGAATCGCGTTCTTTGTATAAACCTGGCAGAGAGGTATTTGACCCGAAGGCAAACAACTGGAAAAACTTTCCGGGTTCTGAGAATACCGTGTACAATGATTATAATTCAAAAACCACCGCTGCGTCCAAACAGGTGTTTGAGCAATTGTACCTGGTTCAGGATTCTTTGAGAAAGATAAATTGGAAGATTACTTCTGAAACAAGGAAAATCGCTGGGTTTACCTGCCGACGTGCAGAAACGATCATGATGGATTCAGTTTATGTGGTGGCTTTTTATACCGATGAAATACTTGCCAGTGGCGGGCCGGAAGGGTTCAACGGCTTACCGGGAATGATATTGGGCGTGGCAATACCGCGTATGCATGTTACAATTTTTGCTACAAAGCTTGAACTGCAAATGCAGGAGTCTGAGATTAAAATGCCTACCAAAGGCAAAAAAACATCGGTGGCAGATCTGAATAAAACTTTACAAAACAGTATGAAGAATTGGGGTAAAGAGGCTGCGCGGAATATGTGGTTCATGACGATATAGATCACCCGATTTATCGCGTTCTATTGTAAGCGAAGCACCAGCACAGTTTTACCCGGTACACTGATATTTTGTTTGATGTTAATAGTATTGCCGTAAATGATGTCGCGTCCAATGCTGAAAGGTCCTGTGCGTTCATTGAATCTTTGACCATCGATGTTCATTTCCCTGTCATTTGTATTCATGATACACATGACAGTTTCTGCTGAAGTGTAACGGAAATAAACATAAACACCATTTTCGGGAACAAAATGCATCATCTTACCGGATGTTAATGCAGGCGAAGTTTTCCGGAAACGGGCAAGTGTTCGCGTGAAGTTGAACAGTTCGTTCTCCTGCTCGGTCCGACCGGTTGCACTAAATTTATCAGCGGCATCACCTGGCCAGCCTCCGGGAAAATCAAGCCTTACCTTCCCATCGGGATCCGCAAAGTTCTTCATCAATATCTCTGTGCCATAATATAATTGCGGTATACCGCGGTAAGTGAGCAGCCAGGCCATGGCCATCTTCATCTTTGCAAAATCCTCTCCTAATACGGAATAGATCCTGCTGAGGTCATGATTGTCGAGAAAGATGACATTCTTCTCAGGATTCGCATACACGAGATCGTTAGATGCCGTAAGATATAAACGGTTCACGCCTTCCGTCCATCCGAATGGTTGTGTTAATGCAGGCACTATACCATACAGGTTAAGTTGAAAATCTGTTACACCTGGCAGATTGCTTTTAAAGGCCGCGGCGATTTTATTTTTTGCAAAAAAACTTTGATTTACTACGCCATGTACCCAGGTTTCACCAAACAGATGCAATTTGGGAAACTCATCCAGCAACGCCTTATTACAGCGATTCATAAATGCAAGATCATTGTAGGCATAAGTGTCAATGCGCCATCCGTCAATACCAAACTCTTCTGTGCACCAGATGGCATGTTGTATCAGGAAGTTGGCGACAAATTCATTTTGTTGATTTAAATCCGGCATCTGCGGAACAAACCAGCCATCGGTCATTCGTTTTTTATCGGCCGCAGCTACATAAGGATCCATCAAAGTTTGATCCTTATAAGTGGTGTTTGTATACACTGGCCACCAATGAAACCAGCTGCTGTCAGGCAGGTCCCTGTAAAGATGATGTTCAATACCGACGTGGTTATACACTGCATCCTGGATCAGTTTCATTCCCTTTTCATGCACAGCTCCAGCCAGTGCATGATAGGCTTCATTTCCACCCAGTCGTTTATCAATCTTATAGTGATTGGTAAAGGCATAACCGTGTTCTGAACGTTCAGGCATATCATTTTCAAGCACAGGGTTGAGCCAAATGGTTGTAACTCCCAGATCCTCCAGGTAGTCAAGTTTTTGTTGCACACCAGCCAGGTCGCCTCCATGACGATGAAAGATATCGTTGCGATCAAGAGACTGATCTTTATAACCCTGGATCCGGTCATTGCTTTGATCACCGTTTGAAAAGCGGTCAGGCATGATCAGGTATATAAAATCGGCCGGTGTTATCCCTTTGATACGGGTGACACCATCACCCTGAGGTTTGCTTTTTAATTGGTAACGGACCGTGTCGGTCTGTCCTGTGGCAGTATTCCGGATAACAACCGGCACAATTCCGGGTCGTACGTTGGTAGCCAAAATCAGATCGATGGCCAGGTAGTTTTTTCCCGGAAACGTCGTTTTTCCTGTAACCGTCACACCTGTGTAACGAGCGGTTACTGTTGGTGAACCCTCACCTATGTTTGGAGCATGAATAAGTAACTGGAGTTTTTTGTTTTTCATTCCCACCCACCAGTGCGATGGGTACACGCTTAGGCGATCCTGTGCCGGCAGTGATACTGCAAAACCCAGGATTAAAAGAACGATGATTATTTTCATGGCAACTTCGTTTGTTCTTTGATGCGCAGGGCCCCCGGATCGTAAACATAAATAACACTCGCTGCAGCGCACAACATGATTACGCCTGATAACACCAGTGCATAGATTGGCTCATTGTTATAAACATGTTTTACAAGCGGCCCGCTTACTATACCATTCAAAATCTGGGGTAGCGTGATAAAAAAGTTGAAGATCCCCATGTAAATACCCATTTTGCCTGCAGGGATCGAACTGGCGAGAATAACATAAGGCATTGACAGAATGCTTGCCCAGGCGATCCCCACCAGCACCATCGACAAAATCAGGAATTCTTTGTTCGGGGCAAAATAAATTGATAACAGTCCGATGCCGCCGCAAAACAGCGAAAGCGCATGGGTGTTTTTGCGTCCAAAACGTCTGGCGATACCAGGCAACAGCAAAGCATAGCCGGTGGAAACGGCATTATAAACGCCAAAGATGACGCCGGTCCATTCCTGTGCTTCACGGTATAGTTTCGAGCTTTTGTCATCAATGGATAATCCAAAAATGTGCGTGGCAATGGAATCGGTGGTAAACACCCACATACCAAACAACGCGAACCATGAGAAAAACTGCACCAGCCCGAGTTGTTTCATGGTTTGAGGCATGTTTAATACATCCCCAAATATGCCGGACAGTCCTTTATGAATGTCTTTGTTTTTACCATGATATTTTTCGTATTCTGCAGGAGGATATTCTCTTGCTTTAATCACGGTCCAGATGATACTTAGTACAAACACTACGGCTCCTGCATAAAAAGCGTATTTCACATTATCTGCAACTACACCTTCAGGAGCTTCATTCGAAACGCCGAACCAATTGTTCATAATGTACGGAAGAAAAGATCCCACCACTGCTCCGACACCGATCAAAAAAGTCTGGATTGAAAAACCAAGCGTGGTCTGTGCATCAGGAAGATTGTCTGCCACCAGTGCGCGGAATGGTTCCATTGCAAGATTGAAACAGGCATCCATGATCATCAAAAAACCGGCACCAATTAAAACCAGCGGAGCTATGGCACCCAGGATTCCCGCATTTGGCATCAGTGCCAGCGCACTGGCCGACAACAATGCACCAGCGAGAAAATAAGGTTTCCTTCTGCCGAACCTGTTCCATGTGCGGTCGCTGTAGTGCCCTACTATGGGTTGAACGATTAAGCCGACCAACGGGGCGGCCAGCCAAAACCACGACAGGTGTTCAACATCAGCACCATAATTTCTGAGAATTCCGCTGGCGTTTGAAGTCTGCAATGCAAAACCAAACTGGATTCCGAGAAATCCAAAACTCATATTGAAGATCTCCGAAAACTTAAGAAATGGTCTTGGTTCAAGATCCGGATCAGTAATAGTCTGGGTAGGCGCAAGCGACATAGTAAGGTTTTGGTAAGCTGGTTTTGAAGCTGAATAAATGTAAATAAAAAAGCTGGTTCAGAATCCTGCTGCTATTGACAACATGGAAAGTAAACCAGCTTCAATGTATTAATGAAGTGTCAACCAGGATTCTTTTCAGAAGGATTCCTTGTTGCGAACATCGCGTTAAAAATGATACCGGGCTGACGAGATGTATCGCAGTTAAATCACAAAACCGTTAGGAAGGATGGCACCTTTTTTTACGACTACTACCCCATCCTTCACTGTGTAAAGGCTGTGATCAGCACTTTCAAGGTGCGCTCCGCCATTGATACGAACATCATTACCGATCCGGCAGTTTTTGTCTATGATGGCATTCCGGATGTAACAACGTTCGCCTATTCCCAGTTTTGGCAGACCTCTTTCCTGTGAATAGGCCATGTCTTCAATGGTTTCGTAATAGTCTGTACCCATCAGATAGCTGCTCACGATGGTTGTTCCCAGCCCGATACGGCTCCTGATTCCTATCACACTGTTTTCTACCCTGCTCGCTTGTATGATACATCCTTCCGCGATAATTGTCTTTTCAAGTGTGGTGCCGCTGATCTTCGCGGGCGGCAGCATTCTTGCCCTTGTATAAACTGCATTAGAATTATCAAACAGGTTAAACGGCGGAATATCCATCGTAAGCGCAAGGTTCGCTTCAAAAAATGAATATATATTACCGATGTCTGTCCAGTAACCGCCATATTGATAGCTGACTACTTTATGGGTCTCGATGGTAGCGGGGATGATCTCCTTGCCAAAATCGGCATAGTCTTTATAATCTTCAGTCAGCAAATCGTATAACAATTTGCGGTTGAAAATATAGATACCCATTGATGCGAGGTAGTTTTTTCCCTGTTTCTGCATCTCGGGTCCGGTATCGCTCACCCAATCAGGCAGCAATTCTTTTTTGGGTTTCTCAATAAAAGAAGTGATATAAGTTTCTTCGTCTGATTTCAGGATACCGAATTCAGGCGCATCACGTTCTCCTACCGGTATGGTGGCGACGGTGATATCAGCTCCTTTGTCACGGTGGTTTTGAAGCATTTCCTGGAAGTCCATCTGGTACAGCTGGTCACCTGAAAGGATCAGGATATATTCAAAGTCGTGTTGATTCAGGTGGCGGAGCGACTGTCGAACCGCATCGGCTGTGCCCTGGAACCAGGAAGGGTTATCAGGTGTTTGCTCAGCCGCAAGAATATCTACAAAGGCGCTTGAAAATACGCTGAAGTGATAGGTGTTTTTGATGTGCTTGTTTAAAGAAGCTGAGTTAAATTGTGTCAACACAAACATTCTTGTAATGCCCGAGTTGATACAGTTTGAGATGGGTATGTCAACGAGGCGATATTTACCTGCAATTGGCACCGCAGGTTTTGAACGGCTGGCTGTAAGCGGATACAATCTTGTACCGGCCCCTCCTCCTAAAATAATAGCAAGCACTTTCTGAGTCATAACGTTCGATTTAGATTAATCCCCTATCGTAAATGTAGATATTATATATGATAAACTATCCGGGAACCATTGTCTTATACAGGTCAACATACCCGGCCACACTTTTCTGCCAGCTAAAATCAAGAGCCATCATCGTTGCCCGTAAAGCATTGGTTTTCTTTTTATCCCGGTATAGTTCCACAGCACGGAAAATGGCATGTGAAATATCACCAACACTCGTATAATCATAACATATACCATAACCACCCGGGTCACCAAAATCTATTACTGTGTCGCGAAGACCGCCGGTTCTTCGAACCATTGGAATGGTTCCATACCGCATGGCATACATCTGGTTCAGCCCGCATGGCTCCACACGCGAAGGCATCAGCAGAAAATCAGCACCTGCATACATCACGTGACTCAGGGTTTCATTATACCCCACGAACACATTGTAATCATATTGCGACAGCGCCTGCAGGTCACGCAGACCAGTTTCAACAACCGGTTCGCCGCTGCCAAGCACCAAAAAATTCATCTTTCTGCCTATAAAATAAAAACTATCGCCAATCACCTGTGGAAGAAGATCGGCACCTTTTTCACCGACCAGCCGTCCAATAAAAACGATGAGCGGTTTTTCAAAATCAAGATTGAATTGCTCACAAAGCTGCATTTTGTTCTTTGCCTTCCCGGCTTCAGCGGTCTTAGGCGAATAAGCATGGCTGATATAAGTATCGGCCGCAGGATCCCATACATCAGCATCTATACCGTTCAGGATCCCAACACATTTTCCGCGTTCGTATTCGAACAAGGCTTCAAGCCCATTACTCATATACCTGAGTTCCTCGAGGTAGGTAGGACTTACCGTTGTTACCTTGTCGGCGCATTTGATTCCGCTGGCAAGTGGGTTGATAGTATTCTGCCAATCGAGCATACCCCATTTCCACATGTCCCATTCCGGTATATAATTGATACGATCCCAACCCATCCATCCCTGGTACTCAGCATTATGAATGGTGAGCACGGAAGGTACAGCGTTTAGTTTCGCATAGCGATAGCAGTGTTTCATCATAAACGGTATC
This sequence comes from Bacteroidota bacterium, assembly GCA_023416995.1. GTDB lineage: Bacteria > Bacteroidota > Bacteroidia > Chitinophagales > Chitinophagaceae > DATHKG01. Next base: position 71,179 of record JAEZGI010000080.1, on the reverse strand, counting down.
AGCGCTGTATGATGATCATGGCAGTGGATCACATCAGGCCGGTGGTTCCAGGATGTAACCCAATCCAGCACGCTGATCTGGAAAGCTGTAAATCTTTCTGTATCGTCTGCATAACCGTAAACCTTCTCACGATCAAGCAGACCATTTATATCAAGGAGGTAGAGATCAAAACCAAGCTTATTGGTTTTTTCTTTTATTACAGTGAATTCAAACCACCAGTTTCCGAGATTTGTTCCACCCTTATGTACCACTTCCCAGTCGTTTGCATATAGAAACTTTGTGCGATACATAGGCATGATCACCTTTGCTGTATGGCCCAATTGGTTAAGATACTTTGGCAGCGCCCCTACTACATCACCCAATCCACCTGCTTTTGCGACCGGATAACATTCTGCTGAAACGTGAAGTATCTCCATGCTTAATAATCTCGTGAAATTGAATGATTAACGAATTCAATTTAGGAAGGATTTACAAATCAACCACTAAGCAATGAAAAAATTTTTCAGCAAGGAAAAACTTGGTACTTTCAGCCCTTCATTTAAATTTCTGAAGTATAATCTATGAATACGGCGAATCAACCAACTGGTGCTGCAGGTCCTTCGAAAGATATCTTAAACGCTGAAAATTCAAAAATCCCAACAAATACCGGAGCCCTGGCCACCCTGGTTATCGTTTTCTTTTTCTGGGGTTTCATTGCGGCTTCCAATAGTATTCTTATTCCTTTTTGTAAAGATCATTTCAATCTCACCCAATTTCAGTCTCAACTAATCGGCTCGGCTTTTTATGGTGCTTATTTTATTGGATCATTAATACTTTTTGTCGCTTCAAACAGCTTTGGATACGATATTTTAAACCGCATGGGTTATAAAAAAGGAATCATCTACGGACTGTTGATATCAATCGTAGGTGCATTGCTTATTATACCATCTGCCAATGCTAACTCGTTTCCCGCGATACTTGCATCGTTATTCGTTGTGGCACTTGGCTTCTCACTGCAACAAACAGCCGCTCAACCATTCGCTATCGTGCTCGGTGACCCGGCAACGGGTTCTCACCGTTTGAACCTGGCCGGCGGCGTTAACTCCTTTGGTACTACACTAGGACCCATCATCATCAACGTTTTCCTGTTTGGTTCCGTAGGCGCTGAAAGCGTTAAAGAAGTAACTATTACAAACATCAATAACCTATACCTGATCGTTGCGGGGGTTTTCCTGGCTGTAGCCGTATTTTTCGCATTGTCGAAACTACCTGCCGGCAAAAACGACGATAAATTTGAAAAAGCAAACAAAGCTGCCGGTGCGCTGATGATGATGACCGCCAGCATCGTTGTATTGATCATCATTGGCCAGTTGACCGAAGTACCAAAGCTCCCGTTACTGTTGCTTACACTGATAGCGGTTATAGGCATTTTGTTCTATTCCAATTCAAGCGCAATCAGAAGTCCTGAAGGCTGGGGAGCGATGCGTTATCAACAACTTACCTATGGTATGATCGGCATCTTTATTTATGTGGGTGTGGAAGTAACTATCGACAATAATTTCGGTGCCCTCCTGATCAGTCCCGGCTACCTTACCGAGAGTGGTTTGCAGGAAAGCACGATCTCGAAATACATTTCTCTGTATTGGGGTAGTCTGATGATCGGTCGGTGGACAGGTGCAATTTCAGTTTTCAACCTCTCACTTTTTTATAAACGACTTGCTACAGTAGTAGTGCCATTTATAGCTTTTGGCGTGATCCTGTTCGCGAATTTCCTTGATGGCAAGGATGTAACTGATCTTTACGGCTTTTCCGTTTGGGTAGTGATTGCTATCCTGGCATTTTTCTACGGCCAGGAAAAACCGGTTAAGACGCTGGTAACGGTGTCGGTTCTCGCCACGGTGGCAATGCTGATTGGTATCTTTACAAACGGCATCATGTCTGTGTATGCATTTATGGCCGGTGGTCTTTGTTGTTCAGTGATGTGGCCATGTATATTCTCTTTGGGTGTTGGTGGTCTTGGCAAATTCACCAGCCAGGGATCGGCTTTTCTTATTATGATGATCCTTGGAGGTGCGGTAATACCACCATTACAGGGCTCATTGGGAGATTATGAATCTATCGGCTTCCATAATTCTTACATAGTTGCAGCATTATGTTTTGCGCTGCTTGCCTTCATCGCTGTGAAATTAAGAAGTGTGCTAAGGGCACAGGGTCTCGATTTCGACAAACAAATCGGTGGCGGGCACTAAGAGATAATTCCCGATTGACATTCTAATATGTATTTTTGTATTTATGGAAACAACTAGTTCCTCTTTGGACGCCCTTGTAATTGGTGTTGATATTGGAGGCACCGGAACAAAGTTCGGTATCGTTGATCGCAACGGCAATGTGCTTTTTTCCAGCGAAATATCAACCAGGAATCACACGAACATTGAAAGTTTTATTGATGAGTTGCACCGCAGTTTATATCCACTGATAGAACGTGCAGGTGGCCAGGGACGTATAAAAGGCATTGGTGTTGGTGCGCCAAATGGTAATTTTTATACCGGTACCATCGAATATGCACCCAATCTTCCATGGAAAGGAATTATTCCTTTGGCTAAACTGATAAAAGACAAGTTTCAGTTACCGGTTTCGCTTACCAATGATGCAAATGCTGCAGCTATCGGCGAGATGATGTACGGTGCCGCTCAAGGCATGAAAGATTTTATCATGATCACGCTGGGCACTGGTGTTGGAAGTGGCATTGTAGCTAATGGTCAGTTGATTTACGGTCATGATGGATTTGCAGGAGAGCTTGGTCATACAATCACGATCCCTAATGGCAGGTTACACCAGGGTACCGGCAAGTATGGTTCGTTAGAAAGTTACGCTTCTGCTACCGGGGTCATGCTCACTGCTATTGAAATGCTTGAAAAAAGCGATAAGCCAAGTTTGTTACGCGATGTTCCGGTAGACAAACTTGATAGCAAGTCGGTATACGATGCTGCGATCCAGGGTGATCAATTGGCCAAAGACATTTTTGAATTTACAGGGAAAATCCTTGGTCTTGCGCTTGCAAACTTTATTATGTTTTCCAGTCCGCAGGCAATCATTTTGTTTGGCGGTTTAACAAAGGCAGGCGATTATCTTTTGAAGCCTACCCGTGAAGCCATGGAAGCAAATCTTATCCAGGTTTTTCAAAATAAGGTAAGGATCCTCGTTAGTCATCTGAAAGAGTCCGACGCTGCTATACTGGGTGCGAGCGCTTTAGCCTGGGATCTGAAATAAATTACAAATCAGAAACAGATAAGAAAGGTGCCTTGTAATGGCGCCTTTTTTTATACGATTATTAGCGAAGTTTAGACCTACGCATTGTTGACCCATCGTTCAGTCGCTTTGCGTCTATCCAAGACCGAAGTTATTTTGCAGCGATCACAAACACCGCCGGCACCGGTCGTTCCGATCCCTTGTCGGAAGGTTTGATAGTTTGTTTACCGTTTACAAGCATGGAGCTGCTGCCACCCCCGTCAAGATTCAGCGCTTCAACACAACCCAGATCCAGTAACAACTGTGCTTCTTCTGCAAGCGTGGCGCCTTCTGCAATCCCGGGGTTTCGGCCCTGTATCACAAGTATGACCAATCTGCGGTCGGCCGTGTATCCCATCGCGGTTCGTGGATGTTTATCAGCCTCGCCGTTAGGGAACATTTGTTCCTCTTTATTGGTAATTCGTATCTGTTTGTCGTGAATAAGAACGGGCCCGCCACCAACAGCTGTCCGGACGCGCCACCATCGCCATTTCGCAAAGGTGTTGAGATCTTTAAAGGAAGGATCAGGGTTTGGTCCTGCAGCAACTACCGGGTCGCGCTGAAAAGCGTAGGCCCGATGATATGTGGTATCGGTAAATAACCAGGCTACATCTGCCCTTCGGCCTTTGGTGATACCAATAGCGCTTCGGGTAGGATAATAAAACGAATCCTTGTCCTTCCTGCGCAAAGCACTCACATTGTAGGCCCGTAAAGTATCATTGATAATGACAGCGTTTAAGTTCTGGTTGGTTTCAAACGAAAAGAAAGTACTATTCACAACCAATAAAGGTGAGTCGTTCTGCAGATAATACTGAGTTGGCGTAAAGCGCTTACCCTCGCCCGTTAGTGCGGTAAAGTCGAGTTTACGGTCCTTAAGATTGGCTATAACGCAAAAGGCAATAAAAGGGCGCCCATTGAGCGAGTCGCTGGTTCGATACACCTGCAGTGACGAAGGCAGTTTGCCATATCCGGCAGACACGTTTTGCCACCTGATTTGTGCAGGCAAGGACGCCGCGATAAACCATATCGCGCAAAAAGTCAGGATGAATGATTTCAAGAGCAGTATTTTATGCCACGGCCTCTTTGCTTTGCAACCATTGATTGCGGCCATAACCAGGGATCACATGGCGTTCGCTATGATATGATGATCTTACCAGAGGACCACTCTCAACATAATCAAGACCTAACTCGTAACCGATTTCCCTGTATTCATTAAACTCATCAGGATGTACAAACCGATGTACATGAAGATGTTTTTTTGTGGGCTGAAGATACTGGCCAATGGTTACAACATCTACCCCATTTTCACTGAGATCCCGCAGGGTTTGAATAACCTCTTCTTTTGTTTCACCAAGACCCAGCATGATTCCGCTTTTTGTACGCATGCCACCTTGTTTTAAGGTCTTCAACACCTCCATGCTACGACGGTATTTTGCCTGGATCCTAACCTGGCGGGTGAGTCGTTCAACCGTTTCTATATTATGTGATACCACTTCAGGAGCCGCATCAATGATCCGTTGAATATTTTCGGTCTGACCCTTGAAATCCGGAACAAGTGTTTCCAGTGTTGTATCAGGATTTAGCGCTTTAACCGCACGGATCGTATTAAACCAGATAATGCTACCACCATCTTTTAGTTCATCGCGGTCAACCGAAGTAAGAACGGCATGTTTTACCTTCATCAGGTTGATAGCCTCTGCTACGCGTTGTGGCTCGTCCCAGTCCACTGCATCGGGGCGGCCGGTGGCTACTGCACAAAATCCGCAGCTGCGCGTACAAACGTTTCCTAGTATCATAAAAGTAGCCGTGCCCTCACCCCAGCACTCTCCCATATTGGGACAGTTTCCACTTTCACAAATTGTGTGAAGCTTATGGGTGTCGACAAGACCTCTTACGTGTTTATAACTTTCTCCGATCGGCAGTTTAACCCGCAACCAATCCGGTTTTTTTACCCTTGTTTCTGCACTGATCGTGTTAACTATCGGTAGTTCGTCCATGTTTTTAAATTTCTGCCTGCAAAAGTACGTCACTTTCGCCGGCCAAGCAGCAACGATACATAAGCGCTGAAGAAGAATTGCTTTTGCGTATTGTATGCCATCTGTGGAACCTTGCGTCCGTAAAACTCTGCCGCTAACCCTGCTTCGATGGCAGTAATACCATCATTCAGGCGGCCGTAATCAAAGCGCATGGCAGCCTTTGCATGCGCACCAAGTTTTAATTGCGAATCGCTCCATCCTGCTCCTATCCCTGCTGCTTTTATTTCATAATAATTGCTGTCTATTATTAACGGATAAGTGCGCCTTAATGTTTGACTCGATTGATCCTGCACGTCAACATAATATGGTTTTGCAACGCCAAACGAAACGCCACCACCATAAATCGCACTGACTGCGACCCCGTTTTTGTTTCCTTTTCCACCAAGCACACGTTGTTCCGCAACGCCCACCTTAAATTGGTAGAAATTAGCCAGTTTGCCGTAAACAACCGAATTAACCTGGAAAGCGTTGGCAGAAGCGGCCTGTTTGCGCTCTTTAGGATGTTTCTTTTCGCTCAACTCAAACTGTAATAAAAATGCTTTGCGGGGAGTTTTGAACTTGCCGGACTCATACGTTAAACCATATCCATCTGTGGCAAGTTTAATTCCGAATATGCTGTGTTTGTGAAAAATCATTTCGCCTTCTTCTTCCTGCCGGAGTAAAGCGTTTATGCGCTCGCGTTTTGCCGCCTTTTTCTCATCTCTTCTTGATGTTCGGTTGGAACCGGGACCCTGAGCCACTGCTGTAATAACTACGATACAAGCGATAAATAACGAAACTATTTTCTTCACCGGTAATGATTTGATTTATCTAGCGTAAATTTAGGCTAAAAATTGATATGACCTCAACTGTAGTATACGAAGGAAATCTACGGACAGTTTGCACGCATTTAAAATCCGGAACTGTTGTCGAAACCGATGCGCCCACCGATAACCAGGGCAAAGGTGAGAGATTTTCTCCGACCGATCTTGTGGCAACAGCGCTTGGAAGCTGCATGCTAACTATCATGGGCATGAAAGCGCGTGATATGGACGTAGATCTGAAAGATGTAAAAATTGAGGTTGAAAAAATTATGGCTGCTGATCCGCGGAGAATCAGTGGCATTAATTTAACGTTTCATTTTCCTGACAGTTTAGAGACCGACGAAAAACAACGCACCATACTTGAACGGGCCGCTCATACCTGCCCGGTGATATATAGCATTCACCCTGATATAGCCGTAAACGTAAATTTCAATTGGGCAGTACAACAACCGCAATAGTTAATCTGAACTTTTCAGCAATGAGTTGCCCACGGCACAGGCCAGGCATCTTTTTTCATCACAATAACGGGTTTTCAATTGATGCAGGGCCTGGGTGTCAAAAGCATTGACACTCCTGATGCCAGTCGCGTAAAAACGCGTGGTAACACGATTCTTTTCTGCTGCAAGCATATCGAGCCAGTGAAATACTTTGTCAGTAACAGCATCATCACTGTGGTACCGGCCATAGGCAAAAACAACCGGTATCACAGTATTTACAATGATATTATCAATCATTTGCGCACCGATCCTTTTTGGTAAATATGGTGTCGTTTCCCCGAAACGATAATGATAATGCCAGTAATCATTTGCTGTAACATCAAACAGCTTACGCAGTTCTACAACACGACCCGCAACAAGAAGTTTTGAAAAAAGGCGATCACTCTGATGCAGTAATGCAGCCAATTGAGCAAGCCGGACCGTTGGAAAATTCACGGGCCGCATTCGCAAAAAATGAACAGGTGCAAAAACCTGCCGCAACCCGAATTTCTTCTTTAGAAACTGGTACTCTTTTTTGAGCATCACCGGGTACGCTTCTGTAAACTTGCCCGAAAGCAAACCCGCCTGTCCAAACAACAAAGCCTCCAGTTGATTGATCTGTGTTTTATGTCGTTCTATCAAGGCAATGGGAAGTGTTTTAGCCACCAGTCCAAACACCTCCTTATTGACAGTTATACCAAAGTTCACAGCTATCATCCACCAAAGCACTTCCTCCCAGTGATTGTTTGCCTCTTTTAGATAATCGTATACGCCGGCTGTTTTGTGTTCAAGTCTCTCAACGACCAGCCTTTCTTTCCATTTCGTCCACACCAGTTCAGAAACATCCGTGATGCGACTACCACAGGGAATAAAAGACGGGCTCATCATCCATTCCCCGTATTGCTTCAACAGTAAACCCGGCACCCTGCTTTCGAGGCTGATCATGGGAGGATGATAAACATCGTGATTCAAATCATTTATCCATACCACGTGCAGCACCACGCTTTGGTAATTAAGATCCTGCTCGTGACCATGCTTATCCCAGTCAGAAGCCTTCACATGTAATTCAACATTGCCTGCCCATACCTGTGAGCCGATCTTAATTCTTCCGTCAAGGAAATCCGGTCCCTGGTTCGTATTAAAAATGCCGGGAGTCAGAACCTGCACAGACTGAGATATCAACCCCTCGGTATGTAAATCTTCCTTATTGAAATATTGTTGATGCCAGATAAACTGAAGAAGCTTTTCGGTCATTTTTTGCGTTTCGGTCAAGTTAACCCGAAGCGCCATCAACAGGATCGTGATTTCAGCTAAACTTTATCCGATTTTAACGCTTGTATAACCCGGCTCACGGGCAGTCCCATAACATTATAAAAGTCGCCATTGATCGACCGGATTCCCGTTACACCAATCCATTCCTGGATGCCATATGCCCCGGCTTTATCGTAAGGTTGATATCGATCTATATAATAACGTATTTCTGCCTCATCCAACGGATGAAACATAACTGTGGTTATATCAGCGAAACTAACCTCCTCCCGCCCAAGAATCACAACACCTGTTATCACCTGGTGAGTGGCACCTGACAATTGCGACAATATTGAAAATGCATGTTCCGCGGAGATGGGTTTACCGATTATTTCTCCGCCTGCAACGACAATGGTATCTGCCGCAATGATGATCGGATTTGAACCTGTCGGTAGCTGTGCCTGCACTGCAAGCGCTTTTTGCCGGGCAATATGAATCGGTACCTTTGAAACCTCAAGTTCTGCAGGAAAACTTTCATCCGTTGCAATAACCCGGACCGAAAACGGAACCTCTGCCCATTCAAGTAATTGCTTCCGCCGGGGCGATTGTGATGCCAGTATTATTTGTCTGCCACTTAAGGCCGGGTAGAGTATTCGATTGTCCATTACCGTTATAATAAATCAAAGATAAATCCGGAAAAAAATCATTGAGATTATGCCTGTTGCCATCACCAGCTTCACCACCTGGCTAAGATGATGGAAATCTTTGCTGCTGTTAGCTGTAAATAATTTCCTGAACACATAAAAAAGTGGCAGGAGTATCAAAACAAGACAATAGATAATGAGCCAATACCACCGGAACGGGAAAACATATAACTGGATAATGGCGAGGGTGCAAATCAACACGATTAACCAGGTGGCAATAAAGACCTTTGATACATGGAGACCCCAAACGATAGGCATTGTTTTACAGCCGTATTTTGCATCGCCATGCATGTCTTCAATATCTTTGATTACTTCACGGATAAGTGAAATAATAAATGCAAAACCGCCATACAGCACCGCCAGTTTAAAAATCCTTTTTACTGACAACAAAAGGTTTTTGTCTATTGGTCTGAAAGGATGATGTGGTATCTCAACAACATACAGTACCAGTACCACCCATGCTGTCAACAACGAAATAATGATATTACCGATCAGCAGTCGTTTCTTAAAAGAAGTTGAATAAAACCATAATAAGATCACGCAACCGCTGTTAAACAACCCTATCAGCGGATTGCCAATTTTAAAACCCACATAAAAGCTAAGGATTATACCCAGACCGGATAACCCTAAATGCCAAAGGATCGCAAAGCGGCGACCGATGATCTTTTCAACTACCAGCTTGTCAGGCTTGTTAACCCTGTCTATATTCAGATCAAAATAATCATTAATAACATAACCTGCCGCTGCTATACAAACCGAAGCCAGGACCAGCAACCAGAAAAGCGGCGCATTCATTATAGGTTCGTTCCTGTACTGGTTGAACGCGGGCACGACAATGCAATACTGAAACAGGCATTGTGTCAGCACGATGAACACGAGGTTCAACAGACGGACCAAGCGAAAAAATGCCAGAATCAGTTTCATGTGTGGCGAAGATAATTATATAGGATTACTAACGACTGGCAACATCCTGCAGGTGATACCAATGACGGTTTTGTTTGAGGACCTTTTCTATCACATCACGAACGCAGGCATCCCCTCCTTTAAAAGGCGAAATATAATTTGCGACCGCTTTTACTTCCGGAACTGCGTCGGCAGGACAACAACTTAGTCCGGCAAACTGCATTACTTCCAGATCGGGTAGATCGTCCCCCATGTATAAGACCTCAGCAGCAGTATAATCTTTTTGCTCAAGATAGCTTTTAAGATGGCCCAGTTTGTCAAGCACCTTGATATGCACATCGGCAATTCCAAGTTTTTTCATTCTGCCAACTACAGACGGAGCATCACTTCCAGAGATCACCATAACATCATAGCCCTGTTTAACGGCAAGTTGCAGTGCATATCCATCCTTAACATTCATGCGGCGTAAATGATTGCCATCCTCCATAACAAGGATGGTTCCATCTGTAAGAACGCCGTCCATATCAAAAACAAAAAGCCGGACGGTTTTAAACTGATCAAGTAGCATATTGAACTTTTAAAGCTGGTAGCAAAGTAAGCAATTATTTGTGCTGTGTATAGCCTTAAAACAAATAGCCGCCCCGAAAGGACGGCTATTTATTTTAAGGCCGGAAAGCCGGTTATTTTTTATTGGTGTTATAAACTATATTTTTCTGAACTATCATGTCACTTACAATATTTACCGTTTCGCTCAGGTAAACATCGTTTGTGCGCAGGTTTTTGATCCAGCTCTTGAAGCGCTCAGATTTACCCGCATCGTAAGCCAGTCGCTTTTCATCTTCTTCCAGCGCACGTACATCGAGCTCAGTTGGTACTTTGTTCAGGCTGTCGATCTTACGGGTTGTTGCACGAACCAGGTTTTGTTCTGCTTTGTATTTTTTGAGATTTAGTGTAACCTCATTTTCATTCTGTTGAACCAGCCATTCACCTTTTGATGATACAAGGTTGAAGAACTCATTATTTTTGATCCTCTCCTGGCTGGCTTGTTTCAATGGAGCCAGATCCAGTCCGTATTTCCAACGATTATAATCTGCTTTCCTGATTTCATCCCATGGTAATGCATCGGGGTTGTCTTTTTCACGGATCTTATAATATTCCGTGATGTCCGGCAGTACAATATCAGAAGCAACGCCGCGTAATTGAGTGGAACCACCGTTGATCCGGTAGAACTTCTGAAGGGTCAGTTTTACTGTACCAAGATCACTGTTCGAATTCACCATGCCTACGATCTTGTCAAGGCCAATGTTTCTTTGCACGGTGCCTTTACCGTAGGTAGATGTACTTCCAATCACGATCCCGCGGTTATAATCCTGGATCGCTGCAGCAAAGATTTCAGATGCAGATGCACTGAATTCATTCACCATAACAGCCAGCGGGCCGTCATACAAAACCGATTTGTCCCGGTCATAATAGATCTGTGGTTTGCCATCACGATCCTTTACCTGGACAATAGGTCCGCCTTCAATAAACAATCCCACCATCTGAACCACATCATACAGGGATCCGCCACCATTGTTCCGTAGATCGAGAATGATACCGTCAACTTTTTGTTCTTTGAGTTTGATGATCTCTTTGCGAACATCTTCGGAACAGCGTGGACCCTTTGGATCCTCAAAGTCAGCATAGAACTCTGGCAGGTAGATGAATCCGATTTTGCCCTGGGGACCATTCACTACTGCGCTGCGGGCAAAAACTTCGTCCTGCACAATTTCATCGCGAATCAGTGAAATCACTTTTATGGAACCATCGGCTTTTTTAATTGTGAGTTTAACCTCTGTGCCTTTTTTACCCCGAATAATTTTTACAGCATCTTCAACCGCGAAACCAGTGAGATCAACGGGCTCTTCTTTACCTTGTCCAACTTTAAGGATCAGGTCACCAACAGTGATCTTGCCCGACTTCCAGGCAGGGCTCCCGGTAAGTAAGGTGCCTATTTTGATGTTCCCATCTTCTTCCCTGATGAGTGATGCACCGATGCCAAAAAACTTCCCGCTCATCTGTTCGTCGAAATAACGCTTTTCAACAGGCGGAAAAAAGGTGCTGTGCGGATCCATGGTTTCAGTAACCGTGTTTACATAATCACTGAAACGGTCATCATCGCTTACCTTCAATTTCAATCTGTCGTAAGACCGATTCATAATGCTGAGCACGCGGGCACGGGCGTCTTTTTCAAGTTCCGCATCCGTTTTTACAACGAAATCTTTTTTGCCTTTGTTTTTCTCGCGGGTTTCCAGTAGTTCGGCATACCGGTCCAGCACATAATATTTCAGGCGTTTTCTCCAGGCTTCTCTCCTTTCGACTTCATCGCTGGGAAAATCAAGCTTTTTTGTGTTTAAGGTTGTTGTTTCTTCCGAAGTAAAATCAAAGGGTTTAGAAAGTAGTTCTTTGTAAATGGCTTCGGTTTCCAGCAGGCGTTTTTTGTACACTTCAGATACCGCCGGTACAAACTGCACGGTACCACCCAGAATCTCATCATCCAGTTTGGTTTCAAACCTTTTGAGAGTGGCGATATCAGATTTTAATAAGATATTTTTTTGTGCATCAATTTTCTCTTCGAGGTACTTATTAAAAATGGCTCTTGAAAAAGAATCATTGATCTGTTTCGGGCTATAGTGAATCTCAGAAATCATGTCGCCTACATTATGAAGAATGCGTTCATATTTTGTAGGCGGGTTTGCGTTACCAAGACCAAAGCTTCGAAATGCAAGGATCATTGCCGCTCCGATTAAAAGAATGACAACGGGTAAATTTTTCTTTTTAAACATAATGGCTAACGCATTTTTCATTGTTCCAAAAATAACGATTATGTAGATGAGTTGTTGCGGGCTAAAATCAATATTAACATCCATATATCCCAAATGTTCAGGGCTGAACAAGGCGGATCCTGCCGGGGCGGGCATAAAAAAACCCGGAATTACTTCCGGGTAATACTGGGTGGATGACCGGGTTCGAACCGGCGACCCTCAGAACCACAATCTGATGCTCTAACCAACTGAGCTACAACCACCAGTTGAGCTGCAAAAGTAATAGAATTATGAATCCGTTCAAAAAACATATCGAAAGTTTTTTTCTGAACCGCTCATCTTTTGTTAACACCATTTAACATTAATATCGATATGCTGCCACAGGTTTTTACATGGATCGGAGTCTAATGTGTGACCTGAGAAATCATCGGGCCCGACAAATAACATGATGTTGCGAAAACCTAAACAAAAAAACTACTGTAGAAACATGAAAACACCATTTTTAGTGGCGCTTCTATCCATCTGCACCCTATTTGCAAGCGCACAGATGCCCGGTGCTGCGGGCCGCGGAATGGGCGGACAATCGATGAATGTGGGTCACTTTTACGGCCGGATCGTTGATGAAAAAACAAACAAAGGAATAGAGGCCGTATCTGTTCAGTTATTAGGAACCAAACTCGACTCAGCTACAAAACAACGGGTTGATACCATTATGGGTGGTATGCTTACCCGCAAATCCGGCGATTTCAGCATTGAAGGCTTACCCGTTTTTGGAAGATATCGTCTCAAAATAACTGCTATCGGTTATAAAGAGATAGAATTGCCGGTTGCGTTTGAATTAAAGATGGGCAAACCAGGCGATATGAGTGCTGCGCTGGCCGCGGTTGACAAGGACCTTGGAAATATCAAACTTGAGATCGATACAAAAACACTGGAAACTGTTACCGTATCAGCGTCTAAACCGTTGATGTCAATGGGCATCGATCGCAAGGTGTTTAACGTTGAAAAAAATATCAATTCTACCGGCGGAAATGCTACAGATATCATGCGTAGTATCCCTTCGCTTTCGGTTGATATAGATGGCAATGTTACCATGCGGAATAATGCTCCGCAGATTTTTGTGGATGGCCGGCCGTCGAACCTGACGCTTGAACAGATTCCAGCCGATGCAATTGCCAGCGTTGAACTGATCACAAACCCTTCCGCTAAGTTTGATGCTTCCGGCGGTACCGCAGGTATACTTAACATCGTGCTTAAGAAAAACAGGAAGACCGGGTATAATGGTAATTTCAGAGCCGGGGTTGATCAACGTGCGAAAGTGAACCTGGGAGGCGACATTAATGTGCGCCAGGGTAAAGTGAACATGTTTGCAAATGCCAACTTCAGTCAACGTAAATCAATTTCTACCGGCACTACCAGCCGTGAAACCTATATTCCCGGCCAGACCTCAAGCCTTTTGCAGGACGATAAAAATATAAACGACGGTTACTTTGCTTTTGGCCGCGCAGGTTTTGACTATTTCATCAACAACCGCAATACCATCAGTGCCTCCGGCGTACTGGTGAGAGGAAACTTCCAGCCAAATACCAACAGCGATATATTTATTGACAACATTCTGCCGGGAGGAACCGTTTCAACTTATAGCAACCGGGTAGCAAACACTGATGGTGGTTTTAAAAACATGGGTGGTCAGCTCAGCTATAAAAAGTTGTTTGTGAAACCAGGACGTGAATGGACAGCAGATCTTAATTTCAATCAAAGCCGGAATGATAATAACACGCTTACAAGCACAGGTTATTTCAATCAGTATGGCGGTGCAAAACAGTCTTACTTTGATCAGCGGGTTGAAGGTGGCGGCAAAAACCAGTTTGTGACCTTGCAAACGGATTACGTCAGCCCGATCACTGAAAAAGCCAAGGTTGAATTTGGTGCGCGGATGCAGATAAGGGATGTCGACAGCCGCAACGATATTTTCCAGGATACCGGCAACAGCGTGTTTTTTAAGGTACCGCAGCTTTCATCTGACTATGTCAACAAAGACAAGGTTTACGCAGGTTACGCGACCTATACCAATAGCATAAACGATTTCGGATATCAGCTGGGTTTAAGGATCGAGAGTTCTGAGTATGAAGGAACGGTTCGCACGGTAACCGGTCTGGGTAAGGATACTTCATCAACCTACAGCAACAGCTTCCCTGTCAGCTTGTTCCCAAGCATCTTCCTCAGCCAGAAATTGAAGAACAGCCAGGAATTACAAATGAATATTACGCGGAGAATCAATCGACCAAACTTCTTCCAGTTGTTCCCGTTCACTGATTATTCAGATTCACTGAATTTCAGCCGGGGTAATCCAAATCTGAAACCTGAGTTTACCTACTCTGCTGAAATTTCCTATTCAAAACAATTTGGTGGCGGACACAGTTTTCTCAGCTCGGTGTATTTCAAATACACTGATAACCTGATCACAAGGTTCCAGGACAAAGAAATCAATCCCGTTACCGGGAAAGAAGCCTTCATCAACACCTTTATAAATGCTAACAGCAGTTATGTAGGAGGTCTTGAATTGATAGGAAGAAACCCCATCACCAAATGGTGGGATCTCACAAGCAGTCTGAACCTGTTCACATCACGAATAGATGTTGAACAGCAAGGATTCGAAAACCAGGGTAATGTTTACAGTTGGTTTGGTAAGATCAATAACAGTTTCAAATTGCCTTCAAATTTTTCTGTTCAACTGAGCGGTGATTATCAATCTAAAACCGTGCTGCCTCCGGGCGGAAGCGGAGGTGGTGGCGGTGGCGGCCGTATGGGCGGCGGCGGTGGCGGCTTTTTCGGAGGTCCGCAATCATCATCACAAGGTTATATCCGTCCGAACTATGGTGTGGACATCGCAGTACGTTATGAATTCCTCAAAGAAAAACGTGCGAGTCTTACTTTAAGCTTCAGCGATGTGTTGCGCACAAGACGGAATGATATTTACACAGAATCTGATCTGTTTGTACAGAACACATTTCGCCGTCGTGATCCCCAGTTTTTCAGATTGAATTTCAACTGGCGTTTTGGCAAGTTCGATACATCTCTTTTCAAACGCAAAAACATGCGCGGAGAAACGGAAGGTATGCAGAACAGTATGCAGGGCGTGCAACAATAATATCAGCCGACAGGTTGCAAAAAGGTTGTTTGTTTCAAAGCAAACAACCTTTTTGCTTTTGAAGAAAAAAGACTTTTACTTTAGCAACACAATCAAAACCATGACAGCATCGGTCCGCGAGATTCAACAACCTGCACGTTTAAACCCGGGCGGGAAATTTAGTGCCATATTATTGCTGATCATTGGTGTTGTTTACCTGCTGGTGTGGCTTGTGAGCGTGTTTTCAGAGACCACGGGCTTTGTACAAATGGATGACAAACGCATTTCCATGAACACCGCTGAATTCCTGAATCATTTAAGAACGATTCTGATCATAGTGTTTTCGGTTGCAGGAAGTTTGGCGCTTTTCAAACTAAGAAAATCGGGATGGGTAATGGCAAATGCTGTGTTCCTGCTTTTCCTGACAATTGTCAGTGGCGGATTTTACCAGGCCATAAAACTCGGCGATACAACACTCATCGCAATCGCCGGTTCCGGCATCCTGGTACTGTTAGCTGCCCTCGTTTTTCTATGGTTACCCGCAGCAAGAATGAGGCTGGCGGTTACCCGCTCAACCATGTTTATTGCGGTGGCATTGTCGGCAGGAACGATTGCCTTCTACCTTTTTCTTCAATAAAGGCTTATAACAAGCTGTCGTCGTCTAACTGATAGCGTTCGCGGATTTTCCGCATCACCGCATCCATTGAAGATCGGTGATCTTTCGGGCTCCACTCTCCCCGCTCCCATTTGTCAAGTTCTTCGTCAATATGCTTTTTTTGCAGGACGCTCATTTTTTCAGTCAGTTCCTGCGACACCTCTTTCTGGCGGCGGTAAAAATTGCGTCTCTTTTCTGTAGTCAATTCCTTGTCCTTACGCATTTCATTTTCAGAAGCTGTCATCAGCGTCAGTTCTTCTTTGGCAAGTGCAATGTCGTATGGTCCAAGCGGCATGATAAGTTTGGCGAGAATCGGGCCGACCTCTATTAATATAATAAGGAGAGAAATCATGAGACTCGCCCAAAACACGCTGGACTCTTCTGATGCGAGATCAGACAACGCCTTATTTCTTTCAAGAAAACCTACATTGGCAAGCGCAGATTTCTCATAAGCCGCTCTTTTCGCCTCCAGGGCCTTGCCGGAAGAAGCCAGGACACTGTCCTGTGTCGCAATACCTGCTGTGAGCGAAGCAAGCTCCGGTTCAGCCTGTGTCCTGGCCGCATTATACACATTCATCTTCATCCTTGTCAGGTTTTCGATGCCCCGGCTAAATGAGCCTCCGGTTCCATCGGCCTCTTGTACATAAGATTGTCTAAGCTGATACAAAGTATCTTCGAGCGCGATTTTTCTTGTCATCAGCCGGTCCCTCTCATTCCTGGCATTGGTAAGAAATTGCTGTGTTTCGATGTTGAGGAGACTATCGTTCAGCTGAACTTTTTTGTGAACATTCTCCACCACCTTTACATCTATCTCTTTCTCAAAAATCTTTAGTTCCAGCGGTCTTGCGATCGTCAAACCGATCAGCAGCGCCAGGAACAACCGGGGTACAGCCATCCAGAGCTGGCGGCGTTTCGAAACTCCGTACTTGCGCATGGTTGACACAAGAAATCTGTCGAAATTAAAAATGATCAATCCCCACAGCAAACCAAAAAGGATCGTCCACCCGATGCTGCCGAATATACTGTAAATAGCATATCCCGATGAAAGCGAAGCCAAAAGGAAAGTAGCAAGTACCACCCCTCCGAGACCAGTGTATTTGCTGTGTTCTGAAGGGTACTGTCGCAGTAACGACTGATGTGCACCCGCACACCACCATAAAAAAGAATTGTCCGATTGTTTTTTGCTCCCCCCGAATGAATCATACGAGTACAAATCATCGCCCTGGTGTTGTTGGTTGCCAGACATAGAAAATAAATTACGGTTAATAATAATGGTGTCGGAAATGGATTAGTTGGTTAAAGCGGAGCAATATTACAACGGGGTTGATTGTGGTTCATTGCATGTAATCAGACAATAAATTGTTAACAAATGGGGCAAATTGACGCCATTCCACGGGGCCCGGTATTTTTTAGTTTGCATGTTATAACCTAAACTTGCACGCCAAGAGGCGTGTTTTAAACCCGATAATTGAAGTATGGCGAAGAATTTATTGATAGTTGAGTCTCCTGCGAAAGCTAAAACAATAGAAAAGATCCTTGGTGACGATTTCGAAGTAAAAAGTTGCTATGGCCACATCCGTGATCTTGAGAAGGGTGATATGGGCATTGATGTCAACAACAAATACCTTCCAAGATATATCGTTCCTGAAGACAAAGAAAAAGTGGTGAAGGAGTTGAAGGGCATTGCAAAGAAATCTGGTGAAGTGTGGCTCGCAACGGATGAGGACCGCGAAGGAGAAGCGATCAGCTGGCATTTATGTGAAGTATTGGGGCTCGATCCCGGTGTTACCAAAAGGATCGTGTTTCATGAAATTACCAAACCCGCTATTCAAAGCGCTGTGCAGCGTCCGCGCACGGTAGATATGAACCTTGTTAACGCCCAGCAGGCAAGGCGTGTGTTGGATCGGATAGTAGGTTTTGAACTGAGCCCGGTATTGTGGCGGAAGATGAGTATGAAAAACAACCTGAGTGCCGGTCGGGTTCAAAGCGTTGCAGTACGTATCATCGCTGAAAGAGAAAGAGAGATAAATGCTTTTGTACCTACCAGTAGCTTCCGGATTGAAGCCACTTTTACTGCCAATGACCTCAATGGCAAACCGGTCAGTTTCAAGGCAGAAGGAAAAAAGCAGGCCGATGCGGCAGGTGCGGAAAAGTTCCTGCAATCCTGCGTAAATGCTGAATACAAGGTTGCTGATGTACAGGTTAAACCCGGCAAAAAAACACCGGCCGCACCTTTTACTACTTCAACCCTGCAACAGGAGGCCAGCCGCAAACTGGGATATTCTGTTAGCCGAACCATGATTCTTGCACAGAAGTTATATGAAAGTGGTAAGATCACCTACATGCGTACCGACAGCGTGAGTTTAAGTGAAACCGCAACTGATGCCATCAAAGCACAGGTCAGCGCACAATACGGCGACAAATATGTGCAGGTCAGGAAATTCAAAAACAAAAATGAATCTGCACAGGAAGCCCACGAGGCCATCCGCCCCACCTATATGGAAAACAATTCCAGCGATGATGCAGACACCCGCAAGTTGTACGAGCTGATCTGGAAACGTACCATGGCATCGCAGATGTCGGATGCCGAACTGGAAAAAACGACTGCGAAAATCAGTATATCAACCAATAAAGAAGAACTTACTGCTTCCGGTGAAGTGCTGAAATTTGATGGCTTCCTGAAAGTTTATATGGAAGACAAAGACGAAGAGGAACTGACAGAAGAAGATAGCCAGGAGGGCGTGTTACCCCCGTTGAAAACCGGTGAAGTACTTCCTTTAAAAGAGATGAAGGCAACGGAAAGATTCAGCCGGCCACTACCACGATATACAGAGGCTTCTCTTGTAAAAAAACTGGAAGAACTCGGTATCGGCCGACCTTCTACTTATGCTCCCACGATCTCAACCATTCTTAAACGCGGCTATGTAGAAAAACGTGATAAGGAAGGTGTGAAAAGAGATTACCGCGTTTTAAAGTTATCAGGAACCACTGTCAAAACTGAAATTGAACAGGAAAACACCGGCGCGGAAAAGTCAAAACTGTTTCCGACAGATCTCGGTTTGGTTGTAACCGACTTCCTGAAGCAATATTTTGATGATATCATGGATTACAACTTCACGGCCCGCATTGAACATGAGTTTGACGAGGTTGCACAGGGCAAGCTGAAGTGGAACAAGATGATTGATGACTTCTATCTTCCTTTCAAAAAAGATGTTGAGAGTACCATTGAAAATGCCGAACGCATTAAAGGTGAAAGAGAATTGGGTGTTGATCCTGCTTCAGGGAAAAAAGTAGTGGCACGTATGGGAAGATACGGACCAATGGTCCAGATCGGCGATGTAAACGATGAAGAAAAACCAAAGTTTGCAAAGCTGAAAAATACGCAGAGCATTGAAACCATTTCTTATGAAGAAGCCATGGAACTTTTCAAATTGCCCAGAACCATCGGGCAGTTTGAAGATAAAGATGTGGTAGTCAATATCGGCAGGTTTGGTCCTTATATCGCACACGATAAGAAATTTTATTCTCTGTCAAAAGAATACGATCCTTATACTATCACTTTTGAAGAGGCACAGCCGATCATCGTGGAGAAACGTGAGGCTAAAGAAAAAAGCACTATTAAGATTTTTGAAAAAGAGAAGATCCAGTTATTAAGAGGGCCGTACGGACCTTATATCAAACAGGGTCTCAGGAATTTCAAGATTCCGAAAGATAAGCTGGAAACGGCAGCGGACCTTACGCTGGAGGAGGTTCAGAAGATCATCGAGGAAGCAAAAGCCAATCCGCCGAAAAAATCTTATCGCAAAAAGAAGTCTGACAGCTGAGGTATTATATGATTGCGACGGCTTTTACGTTATAAGAAGGAAAGCCGGGCAGATCATTATGATGTTTGTATTCAATTTTCATCTTACGCGCGAAGAATACCTGGACTATAACTATTATACGGCCTGGTCATCGCCTTCAAAAAAAAGCTATCGTTACAGCTATTACCTGCGGGTGATGGTGATGTATATAGCCATAGCGGGGCTTTATATTTTTGCAAAACGATCACATGATCCTGTTATCGATTTCTCGATATTTTTTGGTATCGGTGTTCTATACTTTTTTTTGGTGCCGGTGATCGTAAAACGATCGATCAGGATGAAGGTGAACCAGATACTGGCCCAGGCTGAAAATCAGCATGTGCTCAGTTCCTCCGTGGTGCGTTTAGATGAAGCCGGGATCCAGGATGCCGACGCGGTTTCCGACACCTGGTACACCTGGGAACAGGTCACGAAAAAGGTTACAACCTCGCATTGCATCTACCTGTATACAAATTCACATCACGCCATCGTAATACCGCTCAGGGCGGTTTCACCCGCTGATCGTGAAGGACTGGAACAACTTTTCACGAGGTGTTTGCCCCTGAATGCTTAATGCCGGAACGGGGGTTGGTATCATTTTTATGTTTGCTATTAGTAACATTATAGCTGATTTTGTGGAAAACAATTTTCGCATATGTTTACCGGTTAAACGAAATTCACTCCATTAACAGATTATCAGATAATACCCTAACTAAAACTAATGGAAGAAAATAAAGAAATATCTGCATTGTTCCATTTGATTGATGATCCGGATGAAGAAGTTTTTGGCGTCGTCTCCAACAGGATCATCAATTATGGGAAGGGCATTATCCCCAATCTCGAAAATCTTTGGGAAAATACGATCAGTGGTGATATACAGGAGAGAATCGAACTGCTGATACATCGTCTGCATTACCGCGATCTTACCGAAGAAATCATTGCCTGGAACGCTAATGCGCACCAGGATCTCTTAACCGGGGCCATTCTTGTAGCGCGGTTTCAATACCCTGAACTTACTACCGCTACTGTTTACCAGGAAGTTGAAAAGTTGCGACGTAATACCTGGCTCGAGTTAAACAGCTATCTCACCCCGCTCGAACAGGTGCATGTACTCACCAGCATTCTTTACAATTATTACAATCTTAAAGGCAGCGAAGTAACTTACGTTCAAAGTGAAGATTTCCTGATCAACAAACAACTGGAATCCAAGCGGGGTAACACCATTGCCAATGGCATTTTATACGTAATACTAAGTGAACTGCTTGATGTACCCGTGCGCGCCGTGAATATTCCCAGACATTTTGTACTTGGGTATTTCAAACCTGAATATGACTTCACCAGACATACGGAGGACCCTTTATACAAAACAGAGTTTTTTATAGATCCTACAAGCGGACAAGTATTCACACATGCAGATGTTGATAGTTATTTTAAGAAGATAAATGTTTCACCTTCACCATCATATTTTCAACCTTTATCAAATAAGAAGATCATACAGTTGCTATTGGAGGAATTCAGCAAGTGTTTTGACGATGATAAAACAGGTTATAAAAAACAGGAGTTGCTCGCGTTGTCGGCATTGATAACCGAAAATGAAGAGTCAGAAGACATTCAATAAAAAAAAAGTGAAGCATTTCGGCTTCACTTTTTTTGTTAAGATAATTTATCAAAGCGTCATGCTCCAACCTTCGCGGTAATCTCTCTTCACAAATGCATTTGCTTCATCAAAGTTTGTAATCTTCATATTTTTCGCATCCCACAGCAACTGTTTACGACCGAGGTATTTGTCGTTCCAGCCTTTACCAGCGGGGTTTTGCAGGAAGAAACTGCGGATAGCAAGGTTACCGATCAGGATACTTTCTGTGAAAGGTCCTGCAAATTCAAACGGTGAACTTGTTTCGCCTTTACCATAACCTGCGATACAAGCGTTTACCCATTGCAGATAGTGTCCTTCAGGTACACGTTTAATGGTCGGCTTAGGTAATGTGATCTCTTTCATTTTTGCAGTTGGCAACAATCTCGGATTGGCACCATAACAATCAGCCATCAGTTTACCTTTTGTACCATGGAAAAGCACACCACCATCCCAGTTGCCCATTGGTTCTTCCGGTAACAATTCTTCCGGACGCTGTGGTAATAAACCACCATCCATCCAGGTAACTTTGATGTTGCCCTTACCATCTTTTCTTGGGTAAGTGAGATGTATGATTGAAGAAGGAGGACAGCTATCCTGGTTAACAGTATCGTTCCACATCTCTTTCCATAAGGTTGCTACGCTTGCCTCAACACTTGATGGATAGTCAATTGGTAAGCAACGGAACACAGGATCCATGATGTGACATGCCATATCACCTAAAGCTCCCGTACCATAGGCCCACCATCCACGCCAGTTAAATGGCAGATAGTTCGGATTGAATGGGATCGCTTTTGCAGGTCCCTGCCAGAGGTTCCAGTCAAGTTCTTTTGGAATATCATATTGTCCGCTTGGTGTTGGGTTTCCTTGTGGCCAAACCGGGCGGTTGGTCCAGGTATCAACCTTTGTTACATCTCCAATGATACCTGCATCAATGATTTCCTTGGTAATACGAACACCGTCGCCGCTACCACCCTGGTTACCCATTTGGGTGACCACTTTATATTTTTTAGCGGCTTCAGTTACCTTACGGGCTTCATAGATATCATGGGTTAATGGCTTCTGGGTATATACGTGTTTGCCAAGGGCCATAGCAGCTGTGGTTGCAACCGCGTGTGTGTTATCCGGTGTTGAGATAGAACAGGCGTCAAAGCTCTTGTGCTCTTTTTCCAGCATTTCGCGGTAGTCTTTGAAATATTTCGCTTTTGGAAAACGCTGTCTCGACTTCACCGCCATACGATCGTCCACATCAGCGAGGGCAACAATGTTAACGTTTGGACTTTTTGCAAACGAAGCCAGATCGCTTTCGCCCTTACCACCAACACCGATCCCGGCGATGTTCAGTTTATCACTTGGTGCCACATGACCACGTCCCAGCACATGGCGGGGCACAATAAAAAAGCCAGCCGCTGCCAGCGAGGAGTTTTGAATAAACTTCCGACGGCTGCTGCCAGGCATTTGTTTCTTTTTCATAAATGACAATCTAATTTTGTTTTGTTGATTATTTGTAACTACGAACTCAGAAAAATCGTTTTAGCAAAGCCAATTTACGACCGTAATCTATATTCTCCCAAATATTTGTAGAGGCGGTAAGTTTATTAAAATGGTTGCACATCCCCAATTATTTCCTTAAAGATTCAAACGCCAGTCTCCGCGGTAGTCGCGCTGAACAAAACGGTTTGCCGGGTCAAAATTTGTGATCCGCATTTTCTCTCCATCCCACAGTAGTTTTTTACGACCGGGGAAATATTTGTTTCCGTTGGTGCCGTTCTCGGCGTAATTGTAACTGCGCACTGCCAGGTTGCCCATCAGAACTGTTTCTGTAAGCGGTCCTGCTTTGTCAAAAGACGAACTTGTATAAGCTCCATAACCTTTTTTACAGGCCTTTACCCATTGTTGCTGGTGGCCATCAACCCCTCCTTCCACAAAAGGGAAAGCCGAAGCCGGAAGCGTGGTTGAGGCCATTTTTGATAAAGGAAGTAAAGTTGGCTTCCTGCCAAAGAGCCCCGCCATTAATTTACCCGTTGAACCTTCGAAAATGATTCCGCCGTCCTGCTCGCCCATTGCTTCCTCCGGTCCCAATTCTGCCGGCCTGGGAGGCTTCATTCCGCCATCATACCAGATGAGTTCTACCGCAGGCATATTGTCCCTTTTGGGGAACTGAATATAAGTAATGGAAGAAGGCGGGTAACTCTCCGGATAAATCGCTTCCTGGAAAAAACCTGTATAAACTGATCCAACATTGCATTCTACGGAAACCGGGTATCCAAGCTTTAGCGCGCGATAAGGTACATCAATAAAATGGCAACCCATATCGCCAAGCGAGCCCGTGCCATAGTCTGACCAGCCCCGCCAGATCGCAGGCAGATAACCGGGGTTGTAATCGCGTTGCGGTGCCGTCCCTAACCATAGATCCCAATCCAGTTCTGGCGGCACGTCGAACCTGCCCTGTGGCAATGGCACACCCTGAGGCCAGGTAGGTCTGTTGGTCCAGACATGTACCCGAGAAACATCGCCGATTATACCGCCCTGGATCCAGGTTTCAATGAGTCTGGTATCATCGCCGCTGCTTCCCTGGTTACCCATCTGGGTTACCACCTTATATTTTTCCGCCGCACGGGTCAGAACCCGCGCTTCATAAATATCATGAGTCAGCGGTTTTTCGAGATAAACATGTTTGCGCATCTGCATGGCTGCCAGGGCCTGCACTGCGTGCATGTGGTCGGGAGTTGTGATTATAACCGCATCAATATGCTTTTGTTCTTTTTCAAGCATCACCCGGAAATCGCGGTAGTAAGGTGCAGCGGGCCAACGTTGCCGCGCTTTGACCGCCATACGATCGTCAACATCACACAAGGCTACTATATTTTCGGTACCGTTGTTCCAGGCGAATGGCAGGTTTACTTCCGCCTTGCCGCCCGCACCAATGCCGGCAATATTCAGTTTATCACTCGGGGCAACAAAACCTCTTCCGAGCACATGGCGGGGTACAATAAAAAAACTGCCGGCAGCTATCGTTGTATCCCGAATGAAATTCCTTCTTGGATATCCCATCGGTGAAAAATTTGGTCGTTCAGTAGAAATGGTACAACATCAAACTATTAATTAACAAAACCCCTTTCGGGGTTTTGTTGCTTGATGTTATCAGGAAAGTTCAGCTTTCATTGAAATTTGGGCATTCAGCACTTTACTAACAGGACAGTTTGCTTTGGCATCTTCAGCCGCTGTCTGAAATTGTTCTGCACTGATACCAGGCACCTTTGCCTTAACTACCAGGTCAGACGCAGTTATTACGCCATTATCCAAAGTAATGGTACTTGTGGTTTCAATTGACTCAGGAGTGAATCCCGCCTCACCCAGAACAAAGCTCAGTTTCATTGTAAAACAACCCGCATGTGCGGCACCAATCAGTTCCTCAGGATTCGTTCCAACCCCTTCTTCAAATCTTGACTTGAACGAATACTGTGTTTGATTAAGCGTTGTGCTTTGAGTAGTGAGATGTCCTTTTCCTTCTTTTCCTGAACCATTCCAAACGGCTGTTGCTGTTCTTTTCATAATCTATTTTTTTAATTGTGTGATGTTCAATAAGGGGGAAATGAAGTTACACAAATTCCATGAGGAAAACGGGGGCGATACAATAGAAATGATGTGTTATGATTAGATTGCATACTGCCGGCGTTTGAATATCCGGAACGCGGCGATTGGAAGAAAGCAATCTTCCTGTATATCCCAAGAGGGGCAGCGGCATTTGATTTGATAAAACTGTGCAGGGGAACATTGGTACCTGAATAAAGCAATTTGATAAACGAACACCTAAACCACATGTCATTTAAAGCGCTCTGGATTTCTGAAAAAGCGGACGGAAAATTTGAACGGTCAATAGTTCAACGTGAAATTGAGGACCTCCCGGCGGGGGAAGTATTGATCCGGGTATGTTACTCATCTTTGAATTATAAGGATGCCATGTCGGCATCCGGCAATAAAGGCATTACGAGATCTTATCCGCATACACCCGGCATCGACGCTGCCGGCGTAGTAGAAATGAGCAGGAACCCTGAATTTGCCGCCGACGACGAGGTTGTGGTAACGGGTTATGATCTTGGCATGAATACCTGTGGTGGTTTTGGTGGGTACATCCGTGTTCCTGCTGCCTGGGTAATGCCAAGGCCCCGCAACATCACCTTAAGAGAATCTATGTGCATTGGCACTGCAGGTTACACTGCTGCTACTGCTTTGTATAAAATGATGGCGCTTTCTCAGACACCAGAAATGGGACCCATAGTTGTTACCGGCGCAACAGGCGGGGTTGGAAGCCTGGCCGTCGCGATCCTGGCCAAAGCCGGGTTTGAAGTAATTGCAGTCACCGGAAAAGAAAGCGCCGAAGAATACCTCAAACATCTCGGTGCTGCAAAAGTTGAATCGCGGGAATTTGTGCAGGATTTTTCCGGTAAAGCTTTACTGAAGCCAAAATGGGCCGGTGCAATCGATACTGTTGGTGGTCACACATTAAACGTCCTGTTAAAAGCCTGCTCACCGGAAGGAACAATTGTCAGCACAGGCATTGTACAGTCTAACGCCCTCACATCCACGATATATCCCTTTATATTAAATGGCGTAAATCTGGCCGGTGTTGGCTCGGCAGGCATGAATATGTCTACGCGCCAGTCTATATGGAAGTTGCTTGAAGAAGACTGGAACGTGAAGGACAAGTTCCCGGCTATTGTAAAAGAAATAAAACTTGAAGAACTCAGCTCTTGCATTGATGCCATGCTGGAAGGACGAAGTATGGGGCGGATGATTTTGAAACATTAACGCATTCAGTGAGCCGATGTATAAAATCAAAATATGCCTGTTCTGATCGTAACCGATATAATTCATGAAACCCATGATGTAAGAACTTATGTTGTTAAACGGGCAGATGGCGCATCAATCGAATATAAAGCCGGTCAGTTTATAACACTGATCATTGATCTTAACGGTCGGGAATTGAGACGCTCCTACTCTATCAGTACCTGCCCGGGTTATGACGAGCATGTTGCTTTCACCATTAAGCTGATAACAAACGGCGAGGTTTCAAGACACCTTTTCAGAACAATAACAGTTGGATCGGAAATCAATACAGAGTTGCCTGGCGGGCGTTTTGTTGCACCCACAGAGGGCCCTGCACAAAGAGATATATTTCTTTTTGCTGCAGGGAGCGGTGTAACGCCGGTCTTCTCGTTACTAAAATTTTTTCTGACCTGTACAAACCACCCGGTTAAACTTGTCCTGCAAAATCATACCGTCAGTGATGTTATTTTTCATGATAAACTTAACGAGCTCGCAAACCTTTACACAGAGAAATTCCATTTCTTTAATTTCATCAGCGTCCCCCCCGGACCAGGCTGGCCACTGCGCAAAATCAATAATGAACTGCTTGAACACCTTGTAAACCGTGAAACGGGATCGGAACGATCATCTGCGTTGTTTTATATCTGCGGTCCGCTTCCCTTTATGCGTATGGCAGAGTTTACATTGCGCCAGATGGGCTTTGACGGAACACAGATCAAAAAAGAGATTTTCGCATTTCCCCAAACCAACGTTATACCCTTTGAAGTAGATCAAACACCCCGCAAGGTGCAGCTTCAAACAAAAGATGGAAATTTCAGCTTCCTTACTCAATTTCCACAAACGATACTTGATGCAGCACTGGCAAACCTTATTCATATCCCGTTCAGTTGCCGTGCCGGATTATGTGGCAGCTGTGTACTACAATGTTCTATAGGAAAGATCCGGATGAAAACCAATGAAGTGCTTACCGACGAGGAAGTAAAGGCGGGCCTGGTACTTACTTGTGTAGGGTACGCGTTGGAAGATGTCATCATCCGGTCAGCTGATCTGCCATCTGATACCTCGTCAAACTGACAAAAAAAACACCGCAATAGCGGTGCTTTCTTCTTATGGTTTTGTGTCAGCTTATTTTTTATTCATGTGCATTTTCATTTTGGAATAATCAGGACTCATCAGCAGGCCCAGGTTAAACGCAAGACCCCTGTGGTGCAGTTTTACATCGCTAAGATCATTCGCATTCGTGAGACCGTGGTAATATGCACCTTCTGCACTTAACCAAACATCTTCCTT
The DNA here is from genome assembly GCA_023416995.1 of Bacteroidota bacterium. Classification (GTDB taxonomy): domain Bacteria; phylum Bacteroidota; class Bacteroidia; order Chitinophagales; family Chitinophagaceae; genus DATHKG01. The sequence continues at coordinate 43,558 of JAEZGI010000080.1, read as the reverse complement.
AACCCGGATGTGAACACCCGCAGCGCCTGTTAGACCAAAATCCCAGGTTTTGTAAAGATTTTTTGAACGGAAATCGGCAACGGATTCATTCGACCCGTCTTTAAGTTTTGTTTTACCGCCTGCATAGATCGCAATAGAAGGACCCACACTGATCTTTGGTCGTACACGATTGCCACGATCGCCAAAGAAGTAAACGCCCTGCAATGAATGACGCAGATAATTAGCACGGAAAACCATTTTTGCATCATTGTCCGCACCATAGGTACCACCCTGCGAAGAGAAATTAAGATCAGAGCTGATACCCCAATTTGGATGAATGCTTTTCACCATACGGAAACCGAGACTGTAAGCGATATGCATTTTTGCTTCATCAAAACCTGGCGCGAGTTTGTCACCATTACTGAGCCAGCTGTTCCCAATACCTGCGGTGTGCCCGAAGGTAACAATCTTCTGAGCGGACGCTGTTAACCCAACTGCTGCGCATAGCAGCATCAAACTTACTTTTTTCATTTTCACAATGTTATTTGCATGACCCTTTCAAAAAATCATGCCACCGCTACATTTTTTCGCGTGATCTTCAAAAACCTCCATAACAAAAATAATGAGGTGAGCGTAAGACCTATGATCAGCCCAAGCCATATACCAGCCGGTCCAAAATTAAATTTGAAAGCCAGCAGGTACCCAACAGGTAATCCTACCACCCAATAAGCTATACCAATAAGAATTGTTGGCACTCTAACGTCTTTGATTCCACGAAGCAAGCCGGCTCCTATGGCCTGTGTACTGTCTGATATCTGGAAAATGGCGGCAAACAATAACAACATGGCAGACATCTCCAGTACCAATTCATTTTTATTAAACAGCATTGGCAGCTGGTATCTGAATATGGTAAACACTGTTGCGCAAAAGATGCCATAGATGAGTGCAGTTAACAAAGTGCTTTTTCCGATCACCGATATCTTTGGCCAGTTACCGGATCCAAATGAATTGCTCACTCTTATCGATGCTGCCTGGGCCAATCCCATCGACACCATAAAGGTAAACGACGCACAGCTTAACGCTATCTGGTGCGAAGCCTGTGCCACCGCGCCGATGGTGCCGATTATCAAACCAGACACAGCAAAGGCCCCGGCCTCCATACCAATCTGTAAACTGCTTGGAACACCAATATGTAACAATTCGCGGATCGTTTTTAACCTGAAGCGCCATTGCACAGCACGATCTCCGATATAAGTTTTGAAAACCGAATGGTTCAGTATCACAAATCCCAATACCACAAACATCAGCGTACGGGTAATGAGTGTAGCCCAGCCGGCACCAACCAATTCAAGTCTCGGGAAACCCCAGTTGCCATAAATCAATAACCAGTTGAGTAAAATGTTAAGGGGCATGCCTGCCAGTGAAAGGATCATAGCGGTTCGGGTATACTGCAAACCATCTGCGAATTGTTTAAGTGTCATGAAGAGCAACATCGGTATAATCGAGATGCCCATCAGTTTCAAAAATGGCAAAGCAAGTTCCACAACATCGGCGTCCTGCCCCAGGTGATAAAGCACATTGCGGCCAAAAACAAGGGACATAGAAATCATAATTGCAGTAGCTGCACACAACCAGAAACCATTGAAGAAATAATGCGACACGCGGGCAGGATCATTGCGCCCATGCGCCAGTGATACCATTTGAGAGACGGAGATCGTCATTCCAATACCCAGCACAAACGGTATGTTCATGGCATTCACCACAAGCGCAGCCGCCGCTAACTGTTTATAGCTGATGGCGCCAACCATTGCGGCATCGATAATATGTAAGGCCATTTGTGCAAGTTCCCCGATAATTATGGGGAAAGCGAGCTTCAAAGTGCGGGACGCTTCCTGGCGCATGTTGTAAAAAAATTATTTCAGCCCTGTAAACTCAATGCCGAGACCCGGGCCGCCTGACAGTTGCACCCTGCCATTTTCTATATTGAGCCCGGTAGCAATGTCTTCTGAAAGTAAAAGTGTACCATCCATATCGATATAATCAACCAATGGAGCAAGATGACCAATAGCAGCAGAACCAATGGTACTTTCATTCATGCAACCAATCATAACCTTCATATCAAAGGATCGCGCCTGTTCAATCATACGAAAAGCAGGCGTGATTCCACTGCATTTCGTAAGCTTGATATTGATTCCGTGAAAATGCCCGCGACACCGCTCAACATCACTTTCAATAACACAGGATTCATCGGCGATCAATGGCAGCACAGATTCTGCATACAACTTCTTCATGCCTTCCCAATCATCTTTATGCAGGGGCTGCTCAATGAACTCAACGTCCAGTTCTTTTAAAGCGGGAATTTTTTCCCGTGCTTCATCGAGGGTCCAACCTGCATTTGCATCAACCCGCAGCTTTGCATCGGTGTGTTCGCGCAAAGCCTTCACAATTGCAATATCATCAGGTGTACCCAATTTAACTTTGTAGATCGGCCATGGCCGGCGTTGCATCTTAGCCACCATTTTATCAATGGAGTCAATGCCGATAGTATAATCTGTCAGCGGACTTTTTGCGGGATCGAGCCCCCAGATCTCATAAAGCGGTTTACCTGAAAACTTCGCATACATATCCCAGGCAGCGATGTCAAGCGCGCAAACAAGAAAATTATTTTTAGGAAAAAGATGATGAAGATAGTGCCAATACCTTTCGGGTGTGGTAAAGGCGAATTTTTCAATCATCAGTTTACGGGCTTCATAATCAGCTGCTATCTTTTCAATTGGCAGATTATAATAGGTGATGGCCGGAGCTTCTCCGTATCCCTCCCGCCCCATATGTTCCAGGCGGACAACAAAAGTGGGCTGATGTGTTTTCGTTCCACTTGAAATCGTAAAGGGATATTCAAAGGGCAGGTTAAATACGTAATGGTTTGATTTCATTGTTGGTGAATGTGCTTCCGTCAACGACCACTTGCCTGTATATAACCGGCTAGTTCATCATTGAAATCAGCTTCTTTCAATAATTGTTCAAGTGTTAAATGCATCCGGTAGTTCCAGTAATGTCTTGGAACAGCCGGGATGTTGATTCTTTCTGCGTGGGGATCCTCCCTGCGTAATGCTTCACTTATTCCAAGTATGTCCTGTAGTTGGCAAATGCACCAAATAGCAGGTGAATATAAGTGCTGCAACAGAATGCTCCGGTTGACCCATGGCTCACAGAAATAGGGCGCATCGCCCCACTGACCTAATTCAAAGTTATAAAATCGCTGGGTGCGTTCCCTGTCTTCTTCCCACCAACCCCTGATGGTACTCATATCATGTGTAGATGGTGTAACTACAGAGAGATATGGTGCATCGCCCGGATGAAAAAATTCTTTGGACATATCCTTGGGCATGCGCTGAATTTCAAGACTAAGTATGCCCAACTGACGCATAACTTCCGGAACAGAATGAGGAACCAGTCCAAGGTCCTCTCCACAGATCAGCATATTGGTAGCCCGTTTTAACGCAGGCAGTTTCTGCATAGCCTGCTGCATCCAGAAATGGTCCTGTCGTTCGAAGAAATAATTAATGTACAGCGCTCTCAACTGCTGACCTGTGTTCCATTCGAGGTGACGGAAAGAAGCAGTTGTTTCCATTCCAAACCGGAAATGAAATTTTTCGCCATTGCTTCCGGGTTCCTCGAACAGTATAATGTTTGAAATAAGATCGAACAATCCTTGCCTGATGTTTACATCATCATCGGTCAACTGGCGTCCTGAAAAATGTTCCTCTACCTGGCGCTGTGTGGCAAATTTTTCATCCAGCTCATAAGTTCCATCTGCGTTAGCCACCAGAAAGGATTTGAATTTCGGCGTGTTTGGCCCAAAGAGTTCCCACAATACAGCATCGTTGATAAAGGGTTTTGTATATTTGCGGGCATTGAACCAGATACCCCTTTCTGCAAATTCGTTGATGTGCACGGGGATAGCCGGAATAAAGCGACCCATGATACCTTCCACTGAATCCACCGGAATACTCCATATCCGGAAAAAACCGAGTATGTGATCAATTCGGAAAGCATCAAAGTATTCACTCATTTGCAGGAAACGTTTCTTCCACCAGTCAAAATGGTTTTCAGCCATCTTTTCCCAGTTGTATGTCGGGAAACCCCAGTTTTGTCCTTTAAGGGCGAAGGCGTCAGGCGGTGCACCAGCCTGCATCTCGACATGATACAATTCCGGATCCATCCATGCATCACAACCGTACCGGTAAACCCCGATGGCAATATCTCCTTTTAAAATCACACCCTGGCGGTGCACATAATCGGCAGCCGCCTTCAACTGCAGATGCAGATGGTATTGAATAAAATAATGGATCGCTACCTTATCATAATGTCTCGCTTTGCGGGAAACATATTTTTCAATTGCATCCTTGTCATAACGACTGTACAATTTCCATTTGCTGAAATCGGAAGTGCCATTACGATCGCGGAGATAACAGAATGCTGCATAAGGAACCAGCCAGTGTTTATTAGTTTCAAAAAACAACTGGAAGTCCGGATCATTATGCAGTTCATTTTTACGCGCATAATACAGCTGTTGCAACACTGCGAACTTGATTTTGATTACCTCAGCATAATCAAGTTCCTTTAATTCATTCAGCTCTTTTTGTTTTTTCTTTAAGGGCTTCAGCAGGTGTTCCAGTTCTTTGCCGGCCACTTCAAAAAGATTAATATAAATAGGATGCAGAGCAAAAGCTGAGATAGCAGCATAAGGATATGTGTCCTGCCAGCCATGTGTTGCCGTGGTATCATTGATGGGCAGGATCTGAATCAGCTTCATCCCGGTTTTTTTTGCCCAGTCTGCCAGTAAACGCAGGTCGGTAAACTCACCTACTCCAAACGAATTGCGGCTTCGTAAACTAAATACCGGTATTGCTACCCCGGCACCTTTCCAGGTATTGTTGGGCAGGTATATAAAACCATCGTGGCAAACTGTAAGCTTTGCCGCATCACCATCGCCCTGTAATGTTCGGCCGGTACCGTCTTCAAATCGGACAAATTGCTTATCACGGGTATTATAAATTCCGTATTTATAAGTGATATAAAATGCTTCGTTCGGCAATTTCACTTTGCAGCTCCACCAGTTTCCTTCGGGATGCATGATTACGGGCGCTGATGTTTTCCAGCTTCCCAGGGCAGCGTCACTTCCTACCATACAAGGCACTTCATTTTTCCCGAGAAGTGGTGCCTTGATCCGGAATATATGTGTAAACGATTTAACCGGTTTGGGTTTCGATTTGGGTTCTGGTTTCTTCAGCAATACCTTTTGGAAAGGATCGGCATAAAAAACATTTTCGTATTCGCCAGCATGATTCCAGGTGTCATGACAGTTGATAATTTCCAGTCCGGGTTTTCCGGTGTCGATCTTTTTGTCGTTACCCCATTCCATTACCTGGAAACCGTCGGCATTAGTGAGCAGATAATTGTAATGAATTTTAGATACAATCGCAGGATCTACTTCTATGCTACCATACCAGTATTCACTGTTCAAATAATGCATATCGAAAGCCTCGGCCTGGTTGCCTGAACCCAGCTGCGGTATATCTCCCACAATGGACAACTTTTGGCCGGGGTGCGTGTGAAAACGTAGAAAAAATTGAATTTTCATCCCAGTACGATCTTTAGGTGGCGCGAAAATATTTATTATTCCCCGTATTGAAGCAAAGAACGGGCCCTTATGCAGCTCGCAGTGTACGGACGGTATTATACAGGTAGCTGAGGTAAAGAAACAGAAGTTATGTTCCCGGGTAAAAATTTAAAGCTTGCTGTGAATTGTGCGCCTTTCACCCTATTTTTGCGAAAACGGATTTAAATGACTACTACAAATAAGAACAAAGGAATTTACTGGATAGGATTTTTCGTTTCAACAGCTGCATTGTTATTCGCAATCTTCACCGGTTGGGAGTACCTGACAATGATCCTGCCTTTCATGACCACCTTTTTTGTAAAAGCAATGGATATCATTTAAGTTTAGCGCCCGTTTCATCGGGCGTTACTTTTTCTTTTCCACTACCAGCGACTGTTTAACTTTCATCGGAACATTTTTCTCGAGACGAACGGCAGGTGTCCAATCAGGCATCTTATCGAAAGCATCCTCCAGCTTATCATTTAAGTCTTCGTTACCGCCTTTTAATACTCGTGCATAACCGGGTTTACCATCTTTATCAATGATAAATTCAATCATGATATAGGTACGATCCTGGCCCTCCAGCAGATATTTACTCATTGCTGCGCTGGTTGTTTCAATAAATGCCTGGAACTTCTCATTGCCCCCGGGATACACGGGCAACTTATCAACGAGTTTAGGTATTGCATCTTCATCAAAGACCTTGCGGATCTTTTCCACCCTCTTTTTCGGTTCGGGTTTAACCTCTTTGGGTATCTCCCCTTCTATCACATAGCGGCCCTTGTCGTCAACCATTATAAGTGGGAGCTGCTTTTTCTTATCAAAATAATCGTAGGCATGACGGAACTGCGCCACCATTGGGCCGTACTCAGGGAAATCCTTGAGATATTTAGCGAGGTAGGTGGCACTCCGTTGATTATTAAAACTGATTGGGAAAACATGCACCGGGATGAAATCCTGGCCCTGGCTTTTGGCCCAGGTTGCAAGGATATATAATTCTTCGATCTGTGAATCCATGATAGGGATACAGCCTGTGGTAACACAACTGCCGTGTATATAAATATCACCACCCGGTGCCAGGGAATCACTCAGCATCCGGTCAGAGGCGTTTGGATAGTTGAGCCCCAGCGCCAGGTGATACATGCTGTTTGGCTTAAATTCATTGATGTAATAAAAACCTTCGGGCACCTGGTAATCGCCACGCATGCGTTTGGGACCCAATGTACCCGCAAGGGCACAAACCCGGTAGTTTTTGAACAATTTATATGGTTCGTTTTTTTCTGATTTAACCCAAACCTCAAGATGACTATCGTACTTAAATGACCGCACATACATGTATTTCGCGGGCCATTCCAGGCCTTTTTCGCGAAATTGTTTCATGAGTGTATCCTGTTTGCGGCGAAGCGCTTCATTGATACGGGGGAAAGACTTCTGGTAATCCACGAATGCAAAACTTGCAGAAGAGGTCTGCGCTTCAACATTAAAGCAGGCAAATAATGCTAACGATATGGCAAAAAGAACCTTCATGACCGATGGTAGTGATGATTTAAACGAATAAAAACCGGAGATATTGGAATAAAATATTAACTGGTTATAATATGAACCGTAATGCGATAAAATTACTACAAACAGGCGGCCGATTCCTAGTAGTAGTTATTCACATCACTATAATTATGTTAATTTCTAAAAAGAAGCATATTCCAGGGACCATAATTTCAACTCCGTTTTGCAATCTCTATATTTGCGCCTCAACTTTATAAGATGGTAAAAGCGGGAATTCTTGGAGGCGGGCAACTGGGCCGTATGTTATTGCAGGCGGCAGCTAACTACCCTGTAGAGACTTATTTGATGGAAAATGACCCGGCTGCACCAGCGGCTCATTTATGTCATCACTTTACTGTTGGTGACATCCGGAATTATGATGATGTATATGCGTTTGGAAAGAAGGTGGATGTGCTCACCATCGAAATAGAGTCAGTAAACGTTGAGGCGCTCGAGAAACTTGAACAGGAAGGTGTAAAAATCTTCCCAAGACCGGCTGCTTTGCGAATCATCAAAAATAAGATTCATCAAAAAGAATTTTATTCAACCAACCAGATCCCAACGGCTGCTTACAAGGTTACTAACAACCGCGCAGAGTTATCACAGCATGGCGACTTCCTGCCCGCCGTGCACAAAATAGGTGAAGGCGGTTATGATGGAAAGGGCGTGCAGGTTATTAAAACACAGTCCGAAACCAACCGGGGTTTTGATGCGCCTGCCGTGTTGGAAAAAATGGTTGACATCCAACAGGAGATCGCACAGATCATTGCTATCAATGAAGCTGGCCAGACGGCATTGTATCCCCCGGTTGATATGGTCTTTAATCAACGTCTGAACCTGCTCGACTACCAGATCAGCCCCGCCGATATACCTAAACAAACCCTATGGCGTATTGAAGCCATTTCGCTTGCGGTGGTGAAAGGACTTAACAGTCCAGGCATTTATGCGGTGGAACTTTTTATCGACAAGTCGGGTGATGTGTTTGTAAACGAAACTGCACCCAGGGTTCACAACAGCGGGCACCACACCATTGAAGGTAACTTCAGTTCCCAATTCGATATGTTATGGCGGGTGATGTTGAACTACCCGCTGGGGAACACTGCAGCCATTCTGCCCGCAGCGATTGTGAATCTATTGGGCGAAGAAAATCATTCAGGCGAAGCGGTGTATGAGGGTCTCAACGAAGTGCTGGCCATGGATAACGTGTTTGTTCATTTATATGGTAAGGCGCAAACAAAGCCGGGAAGAAAGATGGGGCATGTTACTATTCTCAGTCGTGAAAAACAGGAACTGATTTTTAAGGCCGGAAAAATTAAAACAGCATTAAAAGTGATTTCCGCATAAAAATAATGCCAGATGCGCGCTGGCTTTTTCCCTCGCCGGCGTCATAATATATTAAATTTACCGTCGAACAAAATCTGCAGATGTTATATAAGTCGATTGCTCTTTTTTCCCTGGCCCTGACCGTGACCCTCACTTCATGTAAAAACGAAAAACCTAAGACTGCCGAACCCAAACCCGGAGGAAGAGGAAATACCGCGATACAGGCGCAGGGTTTTATAGTGAAACAGAAATCACTCAGCGAGGCACTCGAAGTGCCCGGAAGTTTATTGCCTTTTGAAGAAACGCAGATCCGCCCTGAGATTTCAGGCCGGCTAACCGAGTTACATATCCCGGAAGGTCAGTCAGTAAAAAAAGGATTTCTGCTGGCAAAGTTGTTTGATGCCGACCTCCAGGCGCAACTCAGGAAACTGGAAGTGCAGCTGGAGATTGCAGCCAAAACTGCCGAACGCCAGAAAGAACTGCTTACCATAAATGGTATCAGTCAGCAGGAGTATGATCTGAGCGAACTGCAGGTGAACAACCTGAAGGCCGATATCGAACTGATCCGGGTAAGCATTGCCAAAACAGAGATCCGTGCGCCTTACGATGGTCGCGTAGGTTTAAAGGCGATCAGTCTTGGTGCTTATGTTACCCCCGCTGATATTATCACAAGTATCAGGCAGGTTAAAGAACTAAAACTCGAATTTACTGTTCCTGAAAAATACGCTGATGCAATGAAAAGCGGACGCGAAGTTGAGTTTACGGTATCCGGCACGGGCGAACAATTCACTGCCCGGGTGCTTGCAACAGAAAGCAGCATTGAAGCCACCACCCGTACGCTCCGTGTCCGTGCTGTAGTAAAAGGTAATAATCCGAATCTCGTGCCCGGGAACTTTGCAAAAATTGCTTTACAGTTAGGGAAAGATAATGATGCGCTGATTGTTCCTACGCAGGCTATCATTCCGCAGGCCAGAAATAAAACGGCCGTTCTTTTTAACGGCGGAATTGCGAAGTTCGTTACGGTTACTACGGGAATCCGCGACTCTACCTATGTACAGGTTACTGATGGTCTTAGAGCAGGCGATACGGTAATCACCACAGGTTTGCTGGCCATCCGGCCCGAAACGAAGATTAACTTAACAAACGTTCAATAACCCAATCATGAATATTTCTGAGCTGAGCTTAAGACGGCCCGTACTGGCCACGGTGATGAATGTCGTGATTGTATTGTTCGGAATCATCGGGTTCACATTTCTTGGCGTTCGCGATTATCCTGCCATCGATCCACCCAACGTAAACGTCAGAACCTCTTATGCCGGGGCAAACGCGGATATTATTGAATCACAGATCACCGAGCCGCTCGAAAAAGCTATCAATGGTATTGCAGGGATCAAAAACATCACCTCTTCCAGCAGCCAGGGTACCAGTAGCATTAACGTTGAGTTCGATCTAAGTATTGACCTTGAAGCCGCAGCGAATGATGTACGTGACAAGGTTTCACAGGCAGTACGTAACCTGCCGGATGATCTTGACGCTCCCCCGGTGGTATCAAAAGCCGATGCCAGCTCTGATGCGATCATATCTATGACGGTGCAGAGCAACACCCGCAACCAGTTGCAGATTACTGAATACGCGAATAATGTATTAGTTGAAAGACTTCAGACCATACCCGGTGTAAGTAGCATACAGATCTGGGGAGAAAAAAGATATGCAATGCGTATCTGGTTCGATCCTTCCAAATTAAGCGCATACCAGCTGACCATGGGCGATGTTCAAACCGCGCTCCAGCGCGAGAACGTAGAACTTCCGTCAGGTAAAATTTCGGGTAATGCTACCGAACTCTCTGTTCGCACATTTGGAAGGTTAACTACCGAAGAAGAATTTGGCAACATTATCATAAAAAATATCAACGGCAGCGATATACGCCTGAAGCACATCGGCACTGCCGTTCTGGGACCAGAAAACGAAGAAACGGTATTGAAGGAAAGCCGTATTCCGATGATTGGTCTTGCAATAGTGCCTCAGCCCGGTTCTAACTATGTGGCCATATCTGATGAGTTTTACAAAAGACTTGAACAACTGAAAAAAGATATCCCTGATGATATTAAACTGAACATCGCGCTTGATCAGACCAAGTTTATCAAACGTTCTATTGAAGAAGTGGAAGAAACACTGGTGATTGCTATCATTCTCGTGGTTCTGATCATCTACCTGTTCTTCCGCGATTGGCTCATTGCCATTCGCCCCCTCATTGACATACCTGTGGCACTGGTGGGTGCGTTTTTCATCATGTATATCAGCGACTTCACCATCAATGTATTGTCTTTGCTGGGTATTGTTCTTGCCACTGGTCTAGTTGTGGATGATGGTATCGTGGTAACTGAGAACATCTACAAAAAGATGGAACAGGGTATGAACAAATGGCAGGCGGCCCGCGAAGGTTCCAAAGAAATTTACTTTGCGGTTATTGCCACTTCCATCACGCTGGCCGTTATATTTCTTCCCATTATATTTCTTGAAGGTTTCGTAGGGCGTTTGTTCCGTGAGTTTGGTATTGTGATCGCCGGGGCCGTATTGATCTCTGCCTTTGTATCTCTCACCCTAACGCCTGTACTTGCCGTAAAACTTACCCGGAAGGAACATAAACATGGATGGTTTTACCGTGTTACCGAACCTTTCTTCAGGGGTATGGAAAACGGATATCACCGTTCGCTTAAACTGTTCATGAAAGCCCGCTGGGCAGCGGTGCTTATCCTTTTATCCTGTTTTGCCATCATCTATTTTGTTGGTAAGGGCATTCCGTCTGAACTGGCACCTATGGAAGATCGCAGCCAGTTCAGACTGCAGGTTACGGCTCCGGAAGGCACGGCATTCGATTACATGGATGGATATATTGACCGCCTTTCTCAATTAATGATTGATTCCATAGATGGCCGGCGTATTGTTTTATCAGTAACCGCGCCGGGTTTTTCGGGAGGTGGTTCTGTTAATACCGGTTTTATCCGCGTTTCGTTGGTAGATCCTCCGGACCGTGATAAAAGTCAGCAGGAACTTGTGGATATGGTGAATCGCAATTTACCGAGGTATCCCGATGGTCGTGCTTTCGTGATACAGGAACAAACCATTTCGGTAAACCGGCGGGGTGGTTTGCCGGTCGCTTTCGTGATACAGAATAACAACTTTGAAAAAATACGCGAGGTATTACCGAAGTTTCTTGAAGAAGCGAACAAGAGTCCTGTTTTCCAGGGTGTTGATGCAGATCTGAAGTTTAATAAACCCGAGTTGAACATCGTTATTGATCGTCTGAAAGCAAGCGAACTCGGCGTCAGTGTAGGAGATGTATCGCAAACTTTACAACTAGCTTTAAGTAATCGCAGACTTGGATACTTTATCAAAGACGGTAAACAATACCAGGTGATCGGACAGGTAGCACGAAGTGAACGAGATGATCCAACCGATCTGAAAAACATCTATGTGCGCAACTCGCGCGGTGAAATTATTTCCCTGGACAACCTGGTTACTATTACTGAACAGACCACTCCCCCTACCCTGTATCATTTCAACCGGTATAAATCAGCAACCGTTTCTGCAGGTCTTGCGCCAGGCAAAACAATTGGCGATGGTATCAAGGAGATGCAGGCAATTGCTTCAAGACTGATGGATGAGACCTTCACAACTTCCTTATCTGGATCTTCAAGGGACTTTGCCGAAAGTTCCGGTAATACAGCCTTTGCGTTCCTGCTGGCGATAGGTCTTATTTACCTGGTACTGGCCGCGCAGTTTGAAAGTTTTATCGACCCGTTTGTGATCATGCTTACGGTGCCGCTGGCGATAGCGGGTGCCGTGTTGTCATTATGGATCTTCGGACAAACGCTGAATATCTTTTCGCAGATCGGGATGATTATGCTGATCGGGCTGGTAACCAAGAACGGTATCCTGATAGTCGAATTTGCCAACCAGAAAAGAGAAACGGGTCTTGACAAAACCCATGCGGTGATCGATGCTGCTACTGCGCGGATGCGCCCCATTCTCATGACCAGTCTTGCCATGGCGCTGGGTGCATTACCAATTGCGTTATCGTTGGGAGCCGCAGCAACTAGCCGTATCCCACTAGGTATCGTGATCGTGGGCGGTATTATGTTCTCATTGATCCTTACTTTATATGTTATCCCCGCGATGTATTCGTTTCTTTCGCGCAAAATGCATCGCAATGAACTGGATATTATGGATGAAGAAGCCGCTAAAAGGGCTTAAACAAAATTATATGCGAAGACTTTTGACGTTACTTGGATTTGTTTTTTGTTTCAGCGTACTATCGGCCCAGGATATGCTTTCATTGGAAGAAGCTATTGCTGTTGCGCTGAAAAATAATTATGACATCCGCCTGGTACGTAACGACTCGGCCGTTTATGGCACAGATGAAGAACTTGCCTGGGGCGGTTTTTTACCCAGGGTTAATGGTACCGTGACCAAAGTCTGGAACCAGAATAATCAACGTCAGCAACTGGCCGACGGAAGTAAACGCGCCCTTGACAATGCAAAATCCAGCAACATCACAGCATCAATGGGGTTGCAATGGGTGTTGTTTGATGGGTTAAGAATGTTTGCTACCCGCGAAAAGGCAAGACAAATGGTGGAAGTCGGGGAATTCACTGTAAAAAACCAGATAAGCAATACCGTAGCCGCCGTTATAAATAACTATTACAATGTGGTGCAGGCAAAACAACAATTGAAAGCTGTTGAAGAACAGATGTCGATCAGCGAAGAACGTGTTAAGCTTGCAGACAAAAAGTTATCAGTTGGCCTCGGCAGCAAACCTGAATTATTACAGGCGCGTGTGGATCTGAACGCGCAGAAAGCGGCCCAGCTTCAGCAACGAACCACTATTGCACAGCTAACAGAGCAATTGAACCAGGTATTGGGCCAGGCCGCAAACTCCAAACAATACCAGGTAAGCGACAGCATACCACTGAATCTTGATATCCAGTATGGAGAGCTTGCGCAAAACCTGCAGGAGACAAATCCTTATATGCGGTTATTACGGAAAAATATTGATGTGGCGTCGCTAACAGTGAAAGAAAGGAAAGCTGACCGATGGCCGGTTATTTCTTTCAACAGTGCTTATAACTATTCCAGGCTCAACAATCTGGCTGTTGTAAATCCTTTTACCCCGCTCTTCAGCCGGAATAACGGGTTTAACTATGGTTTTGGGGCAACTATTCCGATCTTAAACAATTTTGCGGTGAAACGTCAGTTAAAAATTGCTGAGCTTGACGTCCGTTACCAGCAATTGACGTTTGAAAACCAGAAAAACATCCTCGATGTAGATCTGAGCAATACTTATAAAGATTACGAATACCAAAAACAGGCGCTTGCACTTGAAGAAGAAAATATCAATCTCGCGAAGGAAAACGTGAATATAGCGCTTGCGCGTTTCCGTCAGGGTGTGTCTACTTATCTCGAACTGCGGGAGGCGCAGATCAGTCTCGCAGACGCTTATAACCGCCTCATTGCAGCACGGTACAACACAAAGCTTGCAGAAACTGAATTACTCCGTATAAAAGGCGACCTGGTGCGTTGATGTTTCCCTCAACATTGTTAATGTACGGTTTGTGATTTTTATACTTTCTTTGCAGCGAAATATCTCGCATGGAAGTTTTGGTTGGAATTATAATGGGCAGCGACAGTGACCTTCCGGTCATGCAACCAGCCGCTGATATACTCAAAGACTTTGGTATTCCTTTTGAACTCACTGTAGTTTCTGCACACCGCACTCCGGCGCGGCTTGTTGAGTATGCCGGTGCAGCGAGGCAACGGGGTCTTAAGGTTATCATCGCTGGTGCGGGCGGTGCTGCACATCTTCCAGGTATGGTGGCCTCTATCACTCCTTTGCCCGTAATTGGCGTACCGGTTAAATCGTCCAATTCAATTGATGGTTGGGATTCCATATTATCCATACTACAAATGCCCAATGGCATTCCTGTTGCTACTGTAGCGCTGAATGGAAGTAAAAATGCCGGGATACTTGCGGCAAGTATCATTGGTGCTTTCGACCAGCAAATTGCAGATGCTGTGAGTGCCTATAAAAAAAATCTTGAAGCAGAGGTGCTTACGAAGGTGAAGAATTTGCAGGCACAGGGATGGAACAACCAATTTGATCTTTAATCGCTTAACAAGGTATCGCAAAGCGCAATAGCTTTTACATGAAAATAAAACTGCTCGAACACAAACATATACCGGGTTTCGATGGTGGATCCAGCATCGAATATCATGATGACAATATTTTTCTTACAGATATTTATTCTACTGAGATACTGGTGTTATCACCCAAGTGGAAAGAAACTGCGCGTATCCCGTTATTTGCACCAGGATCAACACCATCGCCGGATGCTCACCGCGATCTGCAGGCTTCAACAATTGTGGAGATCAACAAAATACCTCGTTTGCTTGCCCTTGCCACGGATGGCTCAGGTAACGGTCAGCATAAAGCCGTTCTGATCAATCTGGATAATAAAACACGCGAAGATTTTGTAATTAACCGGTTTGACGAACGTTTGAAGACCTCTGGTTTACCAGAGACCAATATAACGGCCGCGGCTGTTGTTTTGGGACGATTGGTGCTGGCAAACCGTGGAAACCAGGGTTCATCATCAAACAACTTCGTCGTTACGGATATTGATGTATGGAAAGAGCAGGACACAGAAGAAATCAGCCTGCTGCCCGTTAAGTACCCTGAAAATGCACCCGAAGCCGTTCTTATTACAGGGATGTGTTATTCTCCGGAGAACGATTGGCTGTTGCTGACCTTTAACTCGGTAACGGCGGTCGAGGGTGGTGAGGATGTTATATCTTATTTTGGTCTTGTAGAAAATGCTTCTCGCAAGGTTGCAAGAAAACAAGTCAAGATCAATGAATTCATGGCACTGCCAGACGTGAGTAAAAATTTTGCTGGTGTTGCTATTAAAGCAATCGGCATGCAGTCTGATAAAAACGGGAAAGTAAAAACCTTTCTTGTTTCAGACGATAAAAAAGGAGGAACACGCGTGTTCAGGATCCGTATTAAACATTGACGGATCGGTCGGTTACCAAAGCCACACCCATCAACCTTTGTCCTGTTAACCCTTTTCGGTCAAAACTGTGAACTGCTGTTCGAATGCCGGCGAATGATGGTAAATCGTTTCGAAAAACGTCTCACCATATAATGCAAACCAGGGAATGAAATTATCGATACGCTCCTGTAAGCCATTCAATGGAAATAAAGCATCCTTAACCTGCTTCAATTGCCGTTCTTCGGTTTCAAATTTTCGTTTTTCTGCACGGAGCATTTTCTTTTCCAGTTCATGTATGGCTTTCAGGGCTCTCGTTTGCAATGCCCCAACATGCTGTAATAACGTGCTATCCACCGCGGCAGCGTATTCTTTCATCTTTTCATAAGTGTCTTTGAGTGTTGACACCTCACCGTTCAGGGTAATCTGGTGATCAGATAAAGCTTTTACCCGCTCGTTGAACAGGGCTGTGGCAGACAAAAAGATCTGATGGGTCCCCAGATCGAGCTTAGCAAGCCGGTCACGCCATTTTGCATTAATCAACAGAAAAGAATTCCGTAGTACCAACATCGGGTACGGAGTATTGTAATGTTTGAAAAGATCCTGCAGTTCCAGCCAGTAGGCAGTTTCACCCCCGCCGCCTATGAAAGCAACATTCGGCAGTATCTGCTCCTGGAACAAGCCACGTAGAATAACATTCGGACTAAAACGTTCGGGATGTTCCTGCAGTTCGGCAGTGATCTGATCCGGTGTAAAAGTGAGCGAAGTATTTCGAACCTTATACACACCGTCTTCTGAAGAAATCAGTTCACGTATATCATCTTTCAGATAGAACAGATTTATCTCTCTTGGGTTCGCCTGCACCTTGTAGTGTTCGTTGAGCCGTTCAATTGTTTTGCTTACAACCTGAGACGGTGCCTGGTTGAAAAGATCATCCTTAAATACGGAGATCATTTTACTTTTCAGCAAAGCCGAATCGGGGATAAGTATAACTACACCATAATTTGAAAACAGGGTATTAATCAAACGAAATGTTGCTGTCTGCAAATCCGGGCTTTGCAGATAAGAGTTTCTGAACAGATCCGTAAGTTCTTTACCATAAGGCAGTACACCTATCTCACCTTCTATTCTTGTAATGATCTTGTCCAGACCGGTGGTTTTCATTCTACCCACTGCACCCGTCTGTGTTGTGTTCCAGGTAACTTTATCAGTACCCATATAAAAGGTGCCGAGTTCCTCAAGATCCGCATCTTCTGATCCCATATAATAAACAGGAACAAATTTTTTCCCCGGAAACAACTGTTCGCATTCGCGGGCAAGTTTTACCGCATGTAGTATCTTATAGATAAAATAAAGCGTTCCTGTGAAGATCACGGGCTGGTGCGCAATGCAAATGGTAAAGGTGTTGTTATCTGCAAGCGCCCTGATGTTGGCGGTAACAGATTCCGAAGTGGGTGTGTCACCATACTGGGTGGTGAGCGCTTCAACCAGCAACTGGCGGTCGGTATCAAATTGCTCACGTGCATGGATAGCCGCCGCCATGCCTTCGGCGTTTACCGGGTGCGTATAAAATGGTCTTAACGCTTCCGCGCCTGTGATATAATCAACAATAATTTTAGAGAAATAACCTGTATCGGGGTATGCTATCCTGGTAGAATTACAGTCCATAAGGAGTAAAAATAAGCAGTACTGGCATGAAGAGGAACCATGGATCTATTTTTAACGGAACCTTTCATACCAGTTTTACTTGATCGGTGTTTTCCCCGGTTATTTAAATTGATATGCCACTATTGTGTTCCGGAAGAAAGTAGGCACATAAACGATCTTTTTTACCGGATCGTAACCTATGTCAGCCGTATTGCTCTGTTGATCGCGCGTATCAAGCAGAACTTCTTTTCTACCTTCTCCTTTTACATGATATATGATCCCCGCCCAGCATGAAACAAGGTATTCTCCGTTTCCTGTATGTTCAATACCGTCGGTACCACCTTCCATGCCATCGGCCAGTTTTGTAAAACTTTTATCGGTTTCAACACGATACAACGCGCCATTGTCAACAATAAGTAATTTGCCATCGTGGGCCAGCACGCCATTGGGACCCTGCAGTGAGTCAAGGTACAATGATGGCTTGTTGTTCTGTATTCTATACAATTTCTTTCCCCGGCTGTCGGTCACGTAAACAATACCTTTCCCGTCAATGGAAATATCATTGAGGCCCTGCGAACCATCCACTTCGATGCGGTTAACGATACGTGACTGTTTGATATCAATCATCACGACCTCTTGCTGGTCGGCAACGTACAGGATACCTTTGTGAAGACCCATGCCTTTTGGTGAATGGAGCCCGCTCACCCACTCTGCAGCTATTACCTTACCATCGAGGCCAACCTTGCCTATCGAACCTTTCCCGTCCTTGCCCCAGGGCTCACCATCAATGTTAGAAACATATAACACTTTTGCTGTCTTATCATAATAAACGGATTCAGGCACTTTCAATACCGAATCAGTTTTCCATATTTCCGTTAGTTGACGCTGTCCGAACATGGCGGTGACGAGAAATAACATCGCTGCGGCCGAGAGTATATATTTTTTCATATTGCAATAGTTGTAAGCTAAGTTAACAAAACGCTGTTTAATCGGTTCAGATGTTTTCAGTTATAAGTTGATTTTAATTACTTTAACCAATTTTCAGCAAGCAGCTTTATAAAGTAACCACCAACAACGCTTCTCGCCTGGAAGCCCACCTGGTTACCATTTATAGTTTCGTGCCAGTCACTAAGCGGAACGCGCGACCTGGTTTCAAAGGCATACCGGTACACCGGTTTAACAAGAGCATCAAAACTCGCCCGGTCGTTTGCCAGCGTGGCCGTCCACAGGATCCAATCCGATTTTGTATAGGTTCTGCGGCTATCTAACGGTAATCCATACAGGTTTTGCCTGGTCAGGTAAAAGCGTATCTCTTTTTCATACACAGTTTGAGGAAAAAGATTCAACTGCAGCAGTTTGTCCCATACCAGGTTGTATTTCTGGCTCCAGGTTCCTTTTGCCCCAAAAGCCAGCGTATAATGGTCGCCATCATCCGCCATCTGCATCCATTTACCGGCATAATCAACTGCTATCCCGCGATATTTCGCGGCCGTGTCGGCCATACCGAGGCTTTGAGCCATCTTAGCGTAAGCACCGATGCCTACGATTGCCTTCATTGAAAGATTGACGTTCCGCGCAAGATGACCGGCAAAATCATCCGTTGATAATTGATTAGCCGGATCGAGACCGTCCTGGACAAGGAAATTTACCCATTGGGTAAGGGTTTTCCAGTGCTTCCGCGCATATTCAGCGCTATTTTCGGCCCTTGCAATTGCTGCGGTAAGAATTATCATATTGCCAGCTTCCTCAACAGGCATATCTTCAGGATAGGTTTGACCCGCAGCTATCGGATAAGTACCGAGATCGTGTGCCGGAAAAGGCTTGTTCCATTTACCGCTTTCGCTGTAATAAAAGATGCCGTTCAGCATACCTTTCAACAACTCAGGATTATACAAAAGAAACTGCGGTGCAGAGGGATAAGTCACATCAACTGTATTGATGGAGCCGTTGCTGAAATTTTCTTTTGACATAAACAAAATTTCGCCGTCGGGACTTTCAGTCAGTTTGTGAGCTGCAACTGCCTGTCGGTAGGCCATCACAAGCAATTTTGCATATTCTTCTCCGCCAGCGGCAAGTGCATCCCCATACATTTTTTTATCAAACCTGTCGCATAAGGTAAGGATGCTGTCGCGATCTTTTGCGGCTTCAAGCATCACCTGTTCAAAAGTCATCTCTCTTTTGCGTAGCCACCAGGGTCTGAGGTTCGTTCCAAAAAACTGAAGGCTTTGACGGTCGTTATAAGCAACGATCAGGCTACCTTTTTTCTCTGCCGAATCGATCTTACCAAGTTGCCATGAATTACCCGCTATAATATTATAACCTTCCGTGAGTCTTTTACCACCACTGCCAACCTGGCCACGCTGCACAAAATTGTCAATGGTTTCATCTATTGTTGTGCTGAACTGTGTGATAGCCGGGCTTTCAGGAACATTCAGATAAAAATATCCCCAGTCAATTCGTAAATCATCTCCCTTTTTTTGGAGGATGGGTTGTTCAATAGTGCCGGCCTTCAACAACTGGCGGCTGTTTAATTTGTACATATCAACCTTCATCTTCTGTTCGGGCGTGTTTGCCGCAATCGTAGAAGAGGCGCCGATATATACCTGTACATCATGTGCCTTGCCATCTATTGACCGAACATCAAAGTCAACATAAGTAACCGGTCGGCCCAATAAATCGAGCGAGTCTGGTAACAATGGTGAAGTAAAGTTCAGATTAAGACTCACACCACCACAAAGGAACCGGTACTGCGTAGCCGTTGCAGTCATATTTACGAATTGCTGAAAAGCGGGTGTAACGTTTTTTACTGATCTTCTTTGGGCCAGACCCGCGTCAAGAACGCCCCTGCCACCAGTATTCGTGCAATGCATTGCCAGGACGTTTTCACCCTTTTTAAGCGCAACAGAAAGACTGTCATGCAAAACGATTTCGATAAAACTGCTGTTTACGCAGGGGCTACAACTGTAAATCTTTTTACCGTTCAGATAAACTTCAACATCATCATCATTTTTCAACTGCAGCAGCAACTGGTTAAAGTCAAGTTCGTCCTGCGTAAAAACCCTTCTGACCCAAACATCGCGGGAGGTCCATTGTGTTGCCGGTTTTACCCCCTGGTCATCAAAAGGTCCTTTGCCGTTTTTCCATCCGGTGGCTTTGAAACCGGGCATCATCCAGTTATCAGACGGTTTTTCAAAAGTGTATTGACAGTTATAAGCAGACTGACTACCGGTTGGAAGAATCGTTTTTGAACTGTAATTAACGGAACCCAAAAAATTATAGGTCGTTCCATCCACCCGCACCATTCCCAGCAGTGCGTGATTTTTACCGGTCCAGTGTTTTGTTGGTGCTGCGTTTAATGTATCGCCAAATGACCAGATACTAAAATATGGATCATGTGTGATCAGCGGATATGCTGGAGCCCGGGCCACCTGGGCGTGCACTGCCCCGGTGAATATCAAACACAGGATAAAACAAAGCTTGGCCCCAGTGGCTTTATTACAAAATGATTCAGACATGAAAACAGGTTCGTCAGGCCAATTATTCCCGGCCAAATTTATAAATAGTCGTTTGTTGATACTTGTCTCCCGGTTTCAAAATGGTTGTAGGAAACGCAGGTTGATTGGGCGAGTCAGGATAATGCTGTGCTTCAAGACACATACCGGCATGTTTGCCATAAACCAGCCCGTTTTTACCTGGCTGACCGTTTAAGAAATTGCCTGAATAAAATTGAACAGCTGGTTCCGTTGTATAAAATTCCATAAACCGCCCACTTGAAGGGTCGGATAACCGGCCAACCTGTTCAAGTTGTTTTTCGGCTTTGTCAAAAATCCAGTTGTGATCATAACCACCTTCTACCTGGGCCAGATCACGGCCCACAGGTTTTGGTTGCCTGAAATCCATCGAGGTTCCTTCAACATTTTTTATCTCACCTGTCGGAATCAGTTTATCATTAACCGGGGTAAACCTGCCTGCTTTCAGTTGAAGCACATGATCGAGTATGTCGGCTTTTTTTCCCGCAGAAAGGTTAAAATAGCTATGATTCGTGAGATTTACCGGTGTGGCTTTATCTGTGGTTGCGGTATAACTGATGCGCAACGCATTGTCATCAGTTAGCTTATACGTAACCGTTACATTAAGATTTCCCGGGTATCCTTCTTCCCCATCCTTGCTTAGATAGTTAAATGAAACTGAACTATCATCGTCGTTAACACTGGCGTTCCATACCACTTTGTCAAAACCTTTTAACCCGCCATGCAAGCTGTTCCCGTTATTGTTTTTGGCGAGAGTATAGGTTTGTCCGTCAAGCTCGAACTTTCCGTTTGCGATACGATTGGCATAACGACCGGCAATCACCCCAAAAAAAGAATTTCTGGGTTCCAAATAACCGGGTAAGGAATCAAAGCCAAGAACTACATCTCCCATCTCGTTGTTGCGATCCGGCACCATGATGCCGGTAACCGTTGCACCATAGTTCATCAACTTAACAGCCATGCCGTTTTTGTTGGTAAGAATGTATTGAAATATTTCAGCACCGTCTTTTTGGCCGATAAGACTATTCTCGATCATATGTTTTGAAGCTGTCACAGCATTTTGTTTTGATGGTTCAACCGGTTCGCTTGCCGGATCGGCGCAGGACGCCAATCCGAATACCAAAAGCAAACCACAAACTAAGAAGCGGTTATTCAATACTGAATGGTTCATGCAGCAATATTAACCAGTGATATTAATTAGTAGATGTCTTAAAGCCGTGGTTATCTCACAGGCTCTTTCGTGAATTCATTGTTGACGGTTCGCCAGATCTTTAAAGGATTGTCGTTTTTAAGTTCGTCCGGCAATAAAGCATCACTCCAGTTTTGAAAGGCAACCGGCCGTGCAAATCTTTTGATACCGTCTGCACCCACCGAAGTGAACCTCGAATCTGTAGTTGCAGGATATGGTCCACCGTGTTGCATACTGAGTACGACCTCAACACCAGTGGGAACATTATTAAGTATCAACCTTCCGCAGATATTTTTAACGGCTTCAACAAATTCATCATTGGCAACCAGGTCATCATCAGTGGCCATGAGGGTAGCAGTAAGCTGGCCCTCGAGATGACGGGTTATCCGTAACATTTCTTCAGCATTTGCACAACGAATAACCAGTGAATAAGGACCAAAAACTTCCTGGTGCAATACCGGGTTGTTAAGAAAAGCTTCACCTGTTGCAGTAGCAACTGTTGCAATGGCCTCACCCTCCTGCGCGGTTGTTGCAGCTTCTGCAACGGTGGTAACGGCAGACTGGCTCAACGCCCGGCTCCTGTTTTCCCGATAGGCTTTAGCAATGCCGGCATGAAGCATTTTTGCCGGAGCTACTTTACTGATTTCTTCTCCCAGGGTCGACACAAAAGTATCCAGCTCTTCGCCGGCAATACCGATGATCAAACCTGGATTGGTACAGAACTGTCCAACACCGAGCGTAATGGAAGCTGCATACATTTTGGCTATTGCAGCTGCCTCGGTTTTCATTTTACCACTGAGCAGGAAAACCGGGTTAATACTTCCCATCTCTGCAAAAACAGGAATGGGTTCTTTTCTTTGGTTCGCCCAATCAAACAATGCCTTGCCTCCCGAAGTGGAGCCTGTAAAACCAACAGCCTTCACTAGCGGATGCGTAACCAATGTTTTCCCGGTTTCAAAAGAAGCGCCATGCACATGATGGAAAATACCTTCAGGCATACCGGTGTCGCGTGCCGCCTTCAATATTGCTTCCGATACAATTTCACTGGTTTGACTATGTGCGGGGTGTGCCTTAACGATCACCGGGCAACCGGCAGCAAAAGCACAGGCAGTGTCACCACCGGCGGTTGAATATGCAAAAGGGAAATTACTTGCGCCAAAAACCACTACGGGTCCCAGGGGTACCAGCATCTTCCGGACATCTGGTTTTGGAGGAGTGCGGTTACTGTCCGCGGTATCTATCCGCGCTTCCAGCCAGCTACCCTGCTCGCAGGCGGCCGCATAACTGTTAAGCTGGTGTATGGTTCGTCCGCGTTCATTTCTGCAGCGTGCTTCCGGAAGATGAGTTTCGGCCATGGCCGTCTGTATCAATTTATCTCCGCAGTTTTCCAACTCAACTGCAATCGCGCGCATAAATCTCGCTCTCTCGGTTATGGGAAGCTTACGATATACATGAAATGCTTTCCAAGCCTTTTCCATCATCTCATTAATTTGTTCTGTTGTGTTTTCCTGGAACATGTAAAAATTTTTATGATGTTACGATAATTGCGTACCGACCTTAACCGGATCTTGTCTGTTTATCACCGGCACCATTGCCTGGCAACATTGTGCGGACAAAGGTAGGGGTCGACCGAGATAATTGACTACGAATATAACGATGTACGCCGACGCGCATAAAAAAACCGCCATGAAGGCGGCTTTGATGTAATAAATTTCTGATTAAAATCCAGGACGGTCCGGACGGCTGGGTTTAGGCTGCTGGTTATGGCCTGCCCCTTTGTTCTTATCTTCATATCTGTCATAGTCATTCCTGTTGCCGCCATAACCGTTTCTGTTGTCGGCATACCAATCATCCCTTTGGTTATACCTGTCATTTCCGTTGTTGATCACCATTGATTTACCGATTGAAACTTTACCGGTCCTGCCAACATTAACATCAACAATAAAGGATTGATCTACATAAACGGGTGCATTATAAATCAGGACCGGTTTGGATTTGCCAGGACCATACACACGGCGGTCAATCCTGAAGATCTGAAGCTGGTGGCGGCCACCGGCAAGATTATTTAAAATCATCGGTTGTCCGGTAACGTTATACGACCTGCCGTCAACACGAACCTGTATAATACTGTTGTCCGAATTGGTGATGATGATCCGGCCCGCCTTGGGTTTTGGAGCGGCAAAAGATACCATACTAACCAACAATGCTGCGAGTGTAAAAAATCTTTTCATAACCTGGTTCCTCCATTTGTTTTTATACATCTAAGAAGGAAGCAGGAACGAATAGTTTACCAATGAAAAGTTAATAGTCAGTACAGGTTAAACGATCTCTCCTTCGAGATCATAATCATATGCCTTTGTGATTTTGACATTAACAAAAGTGCCGGGCTGAAGTTTCTGATCGCCTGCAATGATAACCTCATTATCTACTTCAACACTGTCATATTCTGTTCTGCCAAGATATCTTCCTGACTCTTTTTTATCAATCAGCACTTTAAAAGTGCGCCCGATTTTTTCCTGGTTTTTTTCAAAACTTATCTCTTGTTGCACCTCCATAACTTCCTGTGCACGCGCTTCTTTTTCTTCTGCAGGAATGTTGTCCGTTAATCCATAAGCCGAGGTATCTTCTTCATGGCTGTAAGTGAAGATGCCTACCCTGTCAAAACGGTGTTTCCGAAGAAAACCTTTCATAGATTCTATGTCATCTTGTGTTTCACCAGGAAAACCCGCGATAAGCGTTGTTCTTAGACAAATGCCCGGAACTTTTTCTCGGATGGTATAAATGAGATCATCCATTTCTGCCTGGGTAATCTGACGTTTCATTGCCTTCAGCATATTATCGCTTGCATGCTGAAGTGGCATGTCGAGATAGTTACAGATATTAGGGCGTTCGCGCATAACATCCAGTATCTCCAAAGGAAACTTCGAGGGATAAGCATAATGCAAACGCAACCATTCAAGCCCCGGGATGTCTGCCAGTTTGTGCATCAGTTCCGGCAGCATTCTTTTTTTATAGATGTCCAGCCCATAATACGTAAGCTCCTGCGCAATCAGCATAATTTCTTTCACGCCCGACTTAACCAGCCGTTCTGCTTCGGCGACCAGCACCTCGATTGGTTTACTGGTATGCTGCCCGCGCATCAGCGGGATCGCGCAGAAACTACAGGTTCGGTTACAGCCTTCAGATATTTTTAAATAAGCATAATGAGAAGGGGTTGCGAGTAGTCGCTCACCCAACAATTCGGCTTTATAATCAGCTTCAAATTGCTTTAGGATCATTGGCAGTTCCATGGTGCCGAAATAAGCATCCACTTCAGGTATATCCTGTTCAAGATTGTTTTTATAGCGTTCGCTCAAACAGCCGGTAACATAAACCTTGTCGAGCTTACCACGTTTTTTCAGATCAACCTGTTCAAGGATGGTATTGATTGATTCTTCTTTTGCTTTATCAATAAAACCGCAGGTATTAACCACCACAATATTGTGATCAAGTTTGCGGTTTTCATGTACAACATCAATTGAGTTTGCCAGCAGTTGCCCGCTAAGTACCTCGCTGTCAACCATGTTTTTGCTGCAGCCGAGGGTGATGATATTTACTTTGTCTTTCTTTAGTGTTTTTGCTTTCATGTTCGGGCCGCAAAGGTACCAAATATGCCTCTTAAATCAAATCCCTTAGTTTTGCGGCTCAAATCGGGTTATGGCGTTATTTAAAGGAGCACTTTCAGGCATGTTCACGGATTTTTTTAACAGTGAAAAAACCGGTGGTTTAATGCTGCTTGCCTGCACGATTATTTCGATTTTTATTGCAAACAGTGCCGGCGCAGCTGCATACATCGGGTTCTGGCACCAGCACCTGGATCTTTCCTTTGCCGGTTTGCAACTGGACCTGTCGGTTGAACATTGGATCAATGATGGATTGATGGTGATTTTCTTTTTACTTGTCGGGCTGGAAATTGAACGTGAGATCTATATCGGGGAATTATCAAATATCAGGAATGCGATGTTACCGGTGGCCGCGGCAATCGGTGGCATGGTGTTTCCCGCACTCGTGCATTTCCTTTTTAATAATGGTTTGCCCACCCAGGACGGAATGGGCATTCCGATGGCAACGGATATCGCATTTGCCCTTGGAATGTTATCGCTGCTTGGTAAACGGGTACCGCTCGGCCTCAAAATTTTCCTGACGGCGCTTGCTATCATCGACGATCTTGGTGCCATCATTGTTATAGCGATTTTCTACACTACTGAAATATCGGGTCTGTATTTAGGGCTGGCACTTGGCATTTTTGCCTGTTTGCTGGTGATGAACCGGCTAAAGATCCATGACCTCGCGTTTTACCTTATACCCGGAATCGCAATGTGGTATTGCATGCTGCAGTCAGGAGTACATTCTACGATCACTGGCGTATTACTTGCTTTTGCTATACCCTTTTCGGAACGTGATGATCGCACAAATCCTTCATATAAGATTCAGCATTTCCTGCACAAACCGGTGGCTTTCCTTATACTGCCACTTTTTGCACTCGCCAACACCGCATTGGTTTTGGGTCAGGATTGGGTGACGGGTCTTGAAACGCGCAACAGTGTCGGCATTATGACCGGTTTATTTTTTGGGAAAATGATAGGAATCTTCCTGCTGAGCTTCCTGATGGTTAAGTTAAAGGTAGGCAGTCTGCCAACAGAAGTAAACTGGGGGCAGATGCTTGGTGTAGCCTGTCTTGGTGGCATAGGATTCACTATGAGCATTTTTGTTTCAAATCTTGCATTTTCCGATGCAGGGCTGATACAGGAATCCAAGATAGCTATCCTCACGGGGTCGCTGATATCCTGCCTGGTTGGTCTGGCAATACTTAGAGGAACCTCCAGATTACCACAACCGGTGGTTAGACAGGTCTAGCTTTTTCTTTCAAGATTGAAAAGACTGTCAACAAACTCGTGTTTATCAAACACCAGCAGATCTTCCATTTTTTCACCGACGCCGATAAACTTGACCGGGATCTTGAACTGGTTGGCAATAGCCATCACTACCCCGCCCTTGGCGGTTCCATCCAGTTTTGTGATGGTGAGCGCAGTAACCTGGGTAGCTGCAGTAAAATGTTTTGCCTGTTCAAGTGCATTCTGACCTGTGGACCCGTCCAAAACCAGCATGATTTCATGCGGGGCATCAGGAATATGTTTTTGGATGACCCTTTTGATTTTACTAAGCTCTTCCATGAGGTACGCCTTGTTGTGTAAACGACCCGCTGTATCAATGATCACAACATCCGATCCCCGCGCTACTCCGCTCTGGACTGTGTCAAAAGCCACAGAAGCAGGATCTGACCCCATAGGTTGTTTAACGATCGGAACACCCACACGTTCACTCCAGATCGTCAGCTGGTCAACCGCAGCGGCCCTGAAGGTATCTGCGGCTCCGAGTAACACTGATTTCCCGGCCTTTTTAAAATTATAAGCGAGCTTACCTATTGTGGTTGTTTTTCCAACACCGTTCACGCCAACCACCAGTATTACATAAGGTTTAGCGGGCAAAGGCGAATCAAAAGTGTAATTGTTTTGTTCAGAAGCATCCACCAGTATCCCCCGGATCTCTTCCTGTAACAGTCGGTTAAGATCATTTGTAGAAAGATATTTGTCGCGGGCCACTCGTTTTTCGATCCGATCAATAATCTGCACTGTCGTATCGATACCCACATCTGCACTAACAAGGGCATCTTCTACACTATCGAGCACTTCCTCGTCAACGGTGCTTTTACCGGCAACTGCTTTTGTTATTTTTGAAAAGAAGCTTTCTTTCGTTTTCTGCAGCCCCTGATCGAGCGTCTCCTTTTCCTGTTTACCAAAAAGTTTTCCAAAAAATCCCATAGTTTCCAATTAAGCTTCGCGAAGATATGGTGTTTGATGAGCCAAAATACAAAAAGCCGTTCCGCGAAGAACAGCTTTTACATATATAATATGTAGCCACAAATTATTTCTGAACGAGGAAATCCTTCACCTTATCCTTGTGAACGATTGACTCTTTGAATGTGTATGCGCCAGTTTTTGGACTGCGGAACGCACGAATCACTTTTGTCCAGTTCTTCGCTTCTGCTGCGGCTTTAGTATCTTTTTTAATCGCGGTTTTTGCTGCTTTTGCCATGATATGAGTTTGAAACTTTATCGGATCAATACCAGACTGCCACTAAGCAACCCGGATAGGGTCCATACTTATTTTATTTCTTTATGCACAGTATACTTCTTCAGAATCGGATTGAATTTTTTCAATTCCAGCCTTTCAGGAGTATTCTTTTTGTTCTTGGTGCTGATATAGCGGCTTGTACCAGGTTGGCCACTTGTTTTGTGCTCGGTACATTCCAGGATCACCTGAACCCTGCTTCCTTTCTTTGCCATTGTTATAACTTTAGACTATTAATTAGATTTTTTCACCTTGGGCCCTCAGGTCCTTCACAACATTCAATAAACCTCTTTTATTGATGGTACGGATACCTTCAGTAGAAAGTTTCAGGGTAATCCACCTGTCTTCTTCAGCAAGAAAAAAGCGTTTTGTCTGCAGGTTTGGTAAGAACCGGCGCTTTGTCTTGATATTTGAATGGGAAACGGTGTGTCCACCGATGGGAACCTTCCCTGTAATCTTGCATACTCTTGCCATGACTTCAAAAAATTTTGGACGGCAAAGGTCGTCAAATCTCTTTAATATTCAAAAGAAATTCGAAAAATTTTGAATGATGGGCTAACTATGCAGTATCAGCATACGTTCGGAGCCACTTTACCGTCTACTTCAACCAACTTATCCAGTCTTATAACGAACCCGGTATCGAGTTTCATATACTCCACCGAATTCTCTGTGAATAAATCCTTTATGATTCCCCGTGCTTCAGATTGTTCACCATTTTCCTGGTAAACGATCCGCACCTGTTTTCCGATAGTTGCCAATGCTTCCAGTTCATCATAATAATCGCAGTTGATAGGCACATAATTTTCCATAACTGAACATTTTAACTCTTCAACTACTCAATTTTTGCACCAGCAGGGCTGTTAAAAAAAAACTCGGTTGAACCTACCAGGCTCAGAACATCCAATCTTGGCTCAACCTCCAGACCGCTCGCCAGCAGTTCGCGGTCAAATTTCCTGAAACTTTCCAGGTTCACCAACACCTGGTGCGCGGCTTCATTTTCGAACTGGTCGAAATGCATAAAAGTTTTGCCGTCATCAGCCAGGTAAGTACTGTATTTAATACCGGGATGCCCCAATTGTTTCAGTTCCGCAACCACGGCCCTGATGTTTTTACTGTTTGTAGCTGCAAATCCGGTGGTGGTGGTGTAAATAACCCTGACAATTTTCATATAAATTATTTTTTGTCGCAGCTTCGAGGCTGCCGCTGATAAAATTAAGGATCGCTCCCTGCTGTGAGGATGTCATATACGACAATCTTAAGGGCGTTCAGGACATCCTTGCATCTTAACTCTTGAGCTTTACCATTATATTCGTAGCAATTAATATTTATTTAATGTAAACGCGGCAAAGCGTAAAGCATCTTTGGCAAAAAGTATTTTGATGTCAGAAATGAAACGAAAAACGATAGCAAGGGATATAAGCTGGCTTTCTTTCAATGGCAGGGTGTTACAGGAGGCGGCCGACAAAACAGTGCCGCTCCGTGAAAGGGTTAAATTTCTTGGCATTTTTTCTAATAACCTCGACGAATTTTTCAGGGTACGTGTTGCCACCTTAAAAAGAATGGCTGATGTAGGTGTGAAGGTGCGCAATATGCACCTCGAGGTTTCGCCCGACAAAATTCTTGACCAGATCCAGGAGATCGTATTAAGACAGCAGGAAGAATTTGGTGCCGTTTGGGAAAGCATCAGACGTGAGTTGCAGAATGACAATATCTTCCTGGTTACTGAGAAAAAACTATCAAAGGAGCAGCAAAAATTTGTTCAGAATTTTTTTGAAGAGGAGGTGCGTTCAAACATCATTCCGTTGATGATTGAAAGCATCCCCACCTTTCCCTACCTGCGTGATAAATCAATTTACCTCGGTGTGGTTATGTCGAAGAGAGGCGATAAAACTCAAAAAGCCTATTCTATCATCGAGGTGCCATCGCGCACCATAGGAAGATTTATAAAACTTCCTTCACCCGAAGGCCAGCACCATATCATCCTCTTAGAAGATGTGATCCGGTATAATCTGCGGAGCATCTTTTCCTATTTCGGTTATACGAGTTATCAATCGTGGTTGTTTAAGGTTACAAAGGATGCTGAAATTGATATGGACACCGACATCTCAACCAGTCTTATCCAGAAACTTGAAAAAGGTGTTCGAAACCGCCGCAAAGGCAAAACTGTCCGGTTTGTTTACGACCAGCAGATGGATGAAGGTCTGCTGAATTTTTTGATGAAGAAACTAAACCTGTCCCGTAAAAGCAGTCTCATTCCCGGCGGAAGGATCCACAACTTCAGGCACTTCATGGATTTTCCTGATGTGTTCTCCAAGAAAAGTCATCGCAAACGACCGTTTACACATCCCATGTTACGTCATACGATACGGGTTACTGATGTTGTATTGGCGAAAGATATCATGCTTAACTTTCCATATCATTCTTTCAGTACAGTGATCGATTTGCTAAGGGAAGCGGCGATAGACCCCAACGTGGTTGAAATCAAAATTACCGCTTATCGCCTGGCGCCAAATTCTAAAGTGATCAATGCGCTGGTAAACGCGGTGCGTAATGGCAAGAAAGTATCTGTTATGCTCGAGCTGCGGGCCAGATTTGAAGAAGAAGCAAACCTTGAATGGAAAAAACGCCTCGAAGATGAAGGCGTTAAAGTGATGATTTCAATACCGGATATGAAGGTGCATGCAAAAATCTGTCTTATCCGGAAAAAGGTAAACAACAATACTTTGCTATACGGTTTTGTAAGCACGGGAAATTTGAATGAACGAACCGCTACAGTGTATGGCGATCATTGTCTTTTGACCGCCAATAAACAGATCATGGCCGATGTGAGTCGCCTCTTTAATTATATGGAAAGATGGAAGCAAGGCACCGACATGCTGAAAAGCTGCAAAACTCTTATCCCCTGCCCGACCCATTTAAGACGCGAATTGAACCGACTGATAAGTCGGGAGATAAAAAATGCAAAGGACGGTAAACCTGCTATGATCATTATCAAAAGCAATTCGATTGCAGATGAACAATTGATTGAAAAATTATATGAGGCAGCGAAAGCGGGTGTAGTATTGAAACTTATTGTTCGGGGTATCTTCTGTATGTTCTCAAAAAATAAAAAATTCAGACATCCCGTGAAAGCTATCAGCATTGTTGATGAATATCTTGAACATGCAAGGATCTTCCTTTTCCATAATGAAGGTGATGAAAAAGTTTTTATCTCTTCTGCAGACTGGATGATCCGAAATCTTGATCATCGTGTTGAAGTTACCTGCCCCATCTTTGATGAAAACATTAAAAAAGTACTGAAAACAATTTTGCAGATTCAATTAAATGATAATGTAAAAGCACGTGAACTGGATAATGAACTCAGCAACCGGTATGCACGCAACAGTGAATCCAAACGGATACGATCGCAGGTTGATATCTATAATTATCTTCATCAAAAAAGCGAGCATCTGCTGTCCTGACCTCAAATGGCATGGTTTTTTACTTTTGCCGGTTATACCATAACAGACTATTTTTGGCGCCATGCGATTAGCAGCAATTGATATAGGAAGTAATGCCGCCCGACTGTTAATCACAGAGGTCACCATCGCTGATTCCGGCAAACCACAGTTTCAGAAACTGAATCTTATACGTGTGCCACTCCGGCTGGGCTTTGATGTATTTGAAAACAAAAACATCTCACCTGAAAAGGAAAAGATGATCATGGAAACGATGCGGGCTTATCGTCACCTTATCGAAGCGTATGGAGTTGAACATCTGATTGCCTGCGCAACTTCTGCCATGCGTGATGCCGTGAATGCCAGCCGGATAATTGATGAGGTTAAAACTCAGACCGGCATTGCCATTGAAGTTATCAGCGGTGATGCCGAAGCAAGTTTCATATACGAGAACCATATAGCTGAAAATCTCAATAAGGATCTGTCGTATCTGTATATTGATGTTGGTGGTGGCAGCACCGAACTCACTTTTTTTTCTGATACAAAGATGGTTTTTAAGCGATCATTTAATATTGGAACCATTCGTTTGCTGAAGGGCCAGGTAGATGAATTTATGTGGGATGAACTGCGGGATTATATAAAAAGAGAAACGAGAAACTACAACCAGCAAACTGTTGCGATCGGCTCAGGTGGCAACATCAACAAGATATTTTCATTATCCAAAAGAAAGGAAGGAAAGTCGCTTAATATTGAAACGCTCAAAGACTATTATAAAGAGTTCAGCAGTTTTTCATTGAAAGACAGGATCAGAGTGTACAAACTCCGTGAAGACCGCGCCGATGTAATTGTACCTGCTTTACTGATACATATCAACGTAATGAGATGGGCAGGAATCAGTGAGATCTTTGTGCCGAAAATCGGACTTGCAGATGGGCTTATTCAGCACCTTTATAACCAGGTAAAACCCCAGCTTGTTTAAACAGCCTCGCCTAACTATTTAACATGAGTATACACAAGGAAGTAAAAAAGATAACCACCAATACGCTTCTTAAAATGAAAGCGAATGGCGAAAAAATTTCTATGCTTACTGCATACGATTATTCATTCGCACGATTGTTTGATGAAGCAGGCATTGATATCCTGTTGGTGGGTGATTCTGCATCGAATGTAATGGCAGGGCACGAAACAACGCTGCCAATCACACTCGAACAAATGATCTATCATGCCGCCTCAGTTATCCGTGGTGTGAACAGAAGTTTTGTAGTTGTTGATCTCCCCTTTGGCTCGTACCAGTCCAACAGCCGTGAGGCACTTGCATCGGCGATAAGGATCATGAAAGAAACCGGGGCGCATGCATTAAAGCTGGAAGGTGGCGAAGAAGTGCTTGAATCGGTAAAACGTATAGTTGCAGCTGGTGTGCCGGTAATGGGACACCTGGGACTTACCCCACAATCAATTTATAAATTCGGAACATATACCGTTCGTGCCCGTGAAGAACAGGAAGCCGAAAAACTCCGAAAAGATGCGAAACTTCTCCAGGAAGCGGGTTGTTTTGGCATAGTGCTTGAAAAAATACCGGCATTGCTCGCCAAAGAAGTATCTGAAAGTTTATCGATTCCTACCATTGGTATCGGTGCCGGCAAATATTGTGATGGCCAGGTGCTGGTAATGCATGATATGCTGGGCATCAACGTTGAGTTCAAACCAAGATTCCTGCGACAATACCTGAATTTGCATGAACAAATCACAGGTGCAGTCAAAACCTATATCACTGATGTGAAAAGCAACGACTTCCCCAACGATTCAGAACAGTATTAAGGCGATGAAAAAATTCACCGCCTTAATGATGCTACCTCAGATATTATTTGTTTAAAGATTTGAAACGTGTGATAGCATCAGCGTCAAGCAACTCGAACATTTTAAGATCGGCGTATTGCACCTTCATTTGATTATACATGGTACGGCAATCAGTTGCTACCACTTCCTTTGCAATTACTTTGACCTTGTTGTAAAAGAAAGATTTCATGTGTTTTCTCTCTTCTTCCAGTACCTGGGTAGCGATGGCAAATTCAGCACTAAGGTCACCGCTACTGATCTTTTCTGAAAACACGGCGATGTTTAGTGCTGCTTCGTGGCCTGATTTAACCAACATCAACTGGCAGGCGCAAACCTTCGCATCATTTTTGCCAGGATTTAGTTTTTCAAAAACGAGCAGCGAATTTTCGAATGCTGAAGA
This sequence comes from Bacteroidota bacterium, assembly GCA_023416995.1. Lineage (GTDB taxonomy): Bacteria > Bacteroidota > Bacteroidia > Chitinophagales > Chitinophagaceae > DATHKG01. The sequence continues at coordinate 9,796 of JAEZGI010000080.1, read as the reverse complement.
GAAGATTAGTCTTTTGGGCGAAACAACAAAATCATTTGCGTTTGTTGCGAGCGCAAGGAGGGTTAACATCACAGACATGAGTCTGCCAGGGCAAGAAATTTTCATGGTAAGGCATTAATCAAGTTAAGAAATAGGGTTACGGTTTCTTGAGGATGATCAGAACTTGATTGAAACGCTATGGGCAGAAATAAAAAACCTGCGAACAGCAGGTCTTTCATAGCAGATTAGGATGATGTAAAGCTTGCAACAATATCCCATTATTCATAATTTTTATAAGTTTTTTTTATCAACTGTCGCTACTGGGCTGGCTGCCAGTTGTTTCAAATCCGGGGTGTTGCGTATCTTGTGAGCTCCGCTGGCTTATAAAAGGAAAAATATGAAATCAATACTCGAAACACTTCATATAAAAGAAACAAACAAAGGTAATTCAACCGGTACGCGGTGGTTTGCCTCTGGCACCACTCCCATCGAATCGGTTTCACCGGTAAATGGAGAAAAAATTGCAACAGTGATCGCCGCTGAAGCCAATGATTATGAGACTGTGATCAGTACTGCGACACAGGCTTTCAAAGAATGGCGCGCCTGGCCAGCTCCCAAACGGGGCGAAATAGTGCGTCAGATCGGCGAATCATTGCGTAGGCTTAAGCAGCCATTGGGCAACCTGGTATCTTATGAAATGGGTAAAAGTCTTCAGGAAGGATATGGTGAGGTGCAGGAGATGATCGATATCTGTGATTTTGCTGTTGGGCTTTCGCGCCAGTTGCATGGTCTTACTATGCATAGTGAAAGACCGTTGCACCGTATGTACGAGCAGTGGCATCCCCTGGGCATAACAGGTATTATATCAGCATTCAACTTCCCGGTTGCAGTATGGAGCTGGAACGCTATGTTAAGCTGGGTATGTGGAAACGTATGCGTATGGAAACCTTCAGAAAAAACGCCGCTTTGCGGTATTGCCTGCCAGCACATTGTTGCCGAAGTTTTCGCGCGGAATAATGTACCTGAAGGAGTATCCTGTTTACTTACAGGTGCGCGTGAACCCGGAGAGTGGATGGCTGCCGACGGACGAATTCCGCTTGTTTCTGCTACTGGCTCAACCCGGATGGGTAAGTCAGTTGGTGCGGCAGTGGGTGCAAGACTTGGCCGCGCGTTACTCGAGCTTGGCGGAAACAATGCAATCATTATTTCTTCGGCGGCTGATCTTAATATCGCGATCCGGGGAGCGCTTTTTGGTGCTGTCGGTACCGCGGGACAACGGTGTACCTCAACACGAAGATTGATCATACAGGAATCCGTATATGACGAGGTTAAAAAACAACTTATTGCCGCATACGGTCAACTCACCATTGGTGATCCATTACAGGAGAACACACACATGGGTCCCTTGATTGACAAGGATGCGGTTAAGGCTTACCTGGAAGCCATTCAACAATGTAAAAACGAAGGAGGCCGTTTTATAGTTGAAGGCAAACAACTGGACGGTCCCGGTTTCGAAAGTGGTTGCTATGTTACTCCATGCGTGGCCGAAGTTGAACCACATTTCAAAATAGTGCAACAGGAAACTTTTGCCCCCATACTTTATTTGCTTAAATATTCAACGATCGACCAGGCGATCGACATTCAGAACAATGTACCCCAGGGACTTTCCTCTTCGATAATGACACTTAACCTTAGGGAAGCAGAATATTTCCTGTCTGTATCGGGTAGCGATTGCGGAATTGCCAATGTGAATATCGGCACATCAGGTGCAGAGATCGGTGGCGCGTTTGGGGGAGAAAAAGAAACCGGGGGAGGAAGAGAATCCGGCAGTGATGCCTGGAAAAACTATATGCGCCGGCAAACAAATACCATCAACTATTCTGACCAGTTACCGCTGGCGCAGGGCATTACATTTCTTCCGTAAAAGCGGGTCGAAGTTTCGCAATAATTCCTGACCCCGCGCGTTTTATGGCGAGAGAAGTACTGCTATGAAACAAACCGTTATCCTGCTCCTGCTGATATTGACCGTAAATTGTACCACCTGGTCGCAAATCAGGGTTGGGGTTCTTGGAGGACCCAGTTCCTCATCTGTTACTGAAACAAACCAACTACCGGCCTGGGAAAAGGATACCAAACCATTTTTCCAAAAAAGAAACGGACTTCACCTGGGTTTTTTGTTGTCAGTTCCATTAAATCAAAAACAAACTGTTTTTTTTCAACCAGCTTTTCTTTTTTCAAATAAAGGGAACAAATACTTCAAGCAAAACGATACCACGGTTTATAAACCCGTGGATTCAGTGTTTTTTAGCCGCGATTACTTCGTAAACTATATCGATGTACCACTGAACCTCGCTTACCGGTTGCCATTGGGACCCAAAGCCGGTTTCCTGGTTTCTGCGGGTCCGTATGTTTCGTTTTTCTATTCCGGAAAAGAAAATACGACTGCCCGTACCTTCAAAAGAAATCTTTCTGCAAACCCCGACTACGATCTCGAATCGACCCTAAAACTGGTTAACAATGAGCAGAATATCGAGTCCGGAAATGCTGAGAATAAAGTACAGACCGTAGATTTCGGTTACAATATCCGCGCAGGTTTCGACATTGGAAGTGTGTTTATCACAGGTTTTTATAGTGAAGGTCTCACGAACTTCCGCAAAACAATGTATCCGAGTGAGTCAAAACATAAAGTAATTGGTGCCTCCCTGGGCATCTGGCTTAATAAATTAACGCCACCGGTTCTAAAAGATACTGACGGCGACGGGGTTCCGGATAAACAGGATAAATGCCCTGATGTGCCTGGCCTCGAAAAATACTTGGGCTGCCCCGCAACCGATACTGATGGTGACGGAGTTCCTGATGAAACTGATCAGTGCGTTAGCGTAGCCGGAGTGGCCAGGTACAAAGGATGCCCGATCCCTGACACTGACGGTGATGGCGTAAATGACGAACTGGACAAATGTCCTGAGATCGCCGGGTCTTCCAAATACGATGGTTGCCCGATCCCCGACACAGACGGCGATGGCGTAAATGACGAAAACGACAAGTGTCCTCAGGTGGCAGGTGCAGCAAAATATGACGGTTGCCCGGTTCCAGACAGGGATAAGGATGGCGTAAACGATGAAGATGACGCCTGTCCCGACGCTGCCGGTTCCGCTACAAACAAAGGTTGTCCGGAGATCAGGAAAGAGACCGTTGAAAAAGTGCAATACGCAGCCAAAAATATCTTCTTCAAAACGGGAAGCGATATCATCAGCCCCGAGTCGTTTGAAGGGTTGAATGAGGTCGCAGAGATTCTCAAAACCTACGCCCATACAACGATGAAGATTGATGGACACTCTGATAACACCGGTACGACCGCAGGCAATCTGGTATTGTCGCAAAAACGGGCAGACGCTGTTAAAACTTATCTTGTATCAAAAGGTGTTGAGAGTGGCCGTTTGTCAACCATGGGTTATGGTCAGACAAAACCTATTGCTGATAACAAAACCAAGGCTGGTCAGGCAGCCAACCGGAGGGTTGAGCTGACTTTACTGGAAAATTAACTTTCCTTATAAACATTTTCGGAGCCACTCATGTATTGTTATCATGAGTGGCTTCATTTTTGAACAAAACCCAGATAACCGTTAATAATTCTTAAAAATCAGTATTTTGGCTCGTTGTGTCCAACGAAATCAAAATATGTCACATCTATAACTGAAATGAATAAACAAAGAAAAATGGGTAGACTCGTTAATTTAACATTCGCTGCCTGTGTGCTGGCGGTGACGGGAAGTTTTGCGCAGGCGCAACAAGATCCGGGCCCGAGAAACGGTGAGGTGCCAAAAGGATGGCATTTGAAAGATAAGGCCTCTGAAGGGTACTACGGAATCAGTGTCGACAAAGCCTATGAATTTATCAAAAGTAAGAACCTGAAAAGCAAAACCGTAGTAGTAGCGGTGATTGATTCTGGTATCGATACCTTACATGAAGATCTCAAAGATGTGCTCTGGCGCAATCCAAAAGAGATTCCCGGCAACGGCAAAGATGATGATGGAAACGGTTACATTGACGATGTTTATGGCTGGAATTTTTTAGGCGCTGCAGATGGTCGTAACGTTACAAAGGATACGTACGAAGGCAACCGCGTATATTACAAGCTAAAATCAAAATTCGGCGACCAGCAAATTGATACAGCTTCGCTTAAAGGTGAAGCACTGGAAGAATACAAGACCTGGTTGAAAGCGAAAGCAAAGATAGAAGGTGATGATGAGGAGGAAGGTGTGGATGTTGAACTGATGCGCCGTGTGTTAAACACAGCCAAAAAAAATGACAGCACGCTCCGGATTGCAATGAAAAAAGATACGTTCACCGGTAATGAACTGGAGGCTTTCCAACCTGTTGAAACAGCACATAAAAGCGCAAAGGCCGCCATTATGTATCTGTTTAAAGCGAACCAGATGATGGACGTCAGTAATGTTGAATTTCTTGAAGGCTTTGGTGAATTTGTGAGTGGCGAAGAAGCAAAAATTGAAACCAGGAACAACGCGCAAACCACGGCTCCCCGTGATTACCGTGGCGAAATTACAGGTGATAACGAAGCAGATATTAATGACAAGTATTATGGTAATGGCGATGTGATGGCCACTACCCCTTTTCATGGTACCCACGTGTCTGGTATTATTGCCGCTGCCAGGAACAATGGCAAAGGCATGGATGGAATTGCGGATAATGTACAAATCATGATGATACGTGCCGTACCTGATGGTGACGAGCACGATAAAGACATCGCATTGGCTATCCGTTATGCAGTAGATAATGGTGCTAAAGTGATCAACATGTCATTTGGTAAAGACTTCTCACCAGAAAAAAAATGGGTTGATGAAGCAGTTAAGTATGCCGAATCAAAAGGTGTGCTGCTGGTACATGCGGCAGGCAATGACGCGAAAAACATAGACAGTACTGATAACTTTCCCAATGCTTTGCTGGGCAGTAATAAAACACGCGCAAGTAATTGGATAACCGTAGGCGCCAGCGGCGACCCGAAAGCTGGTGGTATCACTGCAGGCTTTTCAAATTACGGGAAAGACCAGGTAGATGTATTTGCGCCAGGTGTTCGTATTTATTCAACCATTCCGGGTGGTACAACATACGGTAACGCACAAGGAACAAGTATGGCCGCACCCGTGGTTGCTGGCTCTGCTGCTTTCCTTTTACAATACTTCCCTTACCTCACTCCGCAGCAGGTTAAGTATTGTCTCGAAAAGTCTGCACAACCACTTAATGAGAAAGTGCGTCAGCCAGGCACCGGCGACCTTGTCAATTTGTCTGAGATCAGCCGCACCGGTGGTGTTATCAATGTGTATGAGGCAGCTAAGATTGCAGCTACCCTGAATCCTGAAGCGCCTGCTAAAAAAGCACCTAAGCCAACGCTTAAGAATAAAAAAGGATAAGCTTAAACTTTATAAAATTATGAGCCGCAAAATTTCAGTTTGCGGCTCTTTTTTTTTGTTTGATGAATTAAAGCATATTTGTATGAGAATCCTGCTACATTTTCTTCAATTTAAACCCAGGTGAATATGCAATCGAAGCCCGGTATTATTGCTGCGGAATTTTATACTGGCTATATCAGTCTTGTCAAAGAAGATCATCCACTTACTGCCTTACATAATAATACCCGGCGTTTCCGAAAACTATTGAAACGTATTCCGCGTAAAAAAATCAGCTTCAGCTACGCCGAAGGCAAATGGACCATCAAAGAAATGCTTCAGCATATTATCGATGCAGAACGTGTGTTCGTTTACCGGGCGTTGACCTTTGCGCGCAAAGACAGCACGGCTTTACCAGGTTTTGACGAAAATGAATGGGCCATCACATCCAAAGCGGTTAAACGAAAATGGAATGATCTTGTCGATGAATTTGATTTTCTGAGGGCCGCTACTGAATATATGTATGCTTCACTGGACGAAGAGCAACTTGCCAATACCGGCGTTGCGAACGGAAAACCTATCAATGCGTTGGCCCTTGGATACATTGCGGCGGGTCATGTGGAACATCATATGAATATCCTGGTTGAACGATACCTGTTCGATGTTGATCTTAGCAGCAAGAAAAAGAAGAAAAAGAAAAAATAACCGGCTTCCATTAATGAACCCCGTAATAAGAAATTATCTTCTCAGTAAATAACGTATAGATTTCCCGAAGGTCTGGTTCTTCTTCCAGTAACGAAAGATGCCTGTTGATGGTGACGGTATCTTTTCGCACCGCAGGTCCCGTTTGCACATCTCTTGCATTCATATCCGTGAGCCGCTCACCCGTTTCTGTAATTAAAGGTAAGAGCAAACTAAAGTCAATGTTGCTCTTCCCGCAATAGTCTGTAGCCAGCGTATACAAATGATTTGAGAAGTTATTAAGTATAACGGCTGCAACATGCAAATGAAGCCGTTGTTCATCGTTTATAACCCTGACATCATTTGATATCGAGGAGGCAAACTCATTAAGCAGTCCAAGAGCGTATTCATTATTGCCGTCGATCAGTAGTGGAATCCGGATCATGGCATCTCGTTCTTTACGGATGCTTTGCAATGGATATAAAACGCCGGTGTTGGCACTACAGGTTTCCAGGCTATTGATAGAAACCGAACCTGCAGTATGTACTACGAGTGCATTGTTTATGTTTAACTGTGCGCTTATCTCCTGAACGGCTGCATCCGTCACGGCAAGAATATAAAGATCCGCCGGCGCTACTGAACGTATATCTTTACTTACCGTCGTATTGAGCAAAACCGCAAGTTCCCGGGCAGGTTTTAAGTTTCTGCTCCAAACCTCAACTACTTCGTGACCTGCCCTTACAATTCTTTTGCCCAGAACTGTGGCCACGTTGCCCGACCCTATAATTACTACGCGCATATTAGCTTCAGTGCAATAGATTTGTGTAGTTAATCTTGTTTCAGGTTATGAAGTTAGCACAAAAACTGGGGCTCATATACTATAAAACCAATCTTCGCTTGTTGTCGATGCTTTCATCAGAGAAAGCTGCTAAACATGCGTTCAAACTTTTCTCAACACCTATGAGAAGAAACCTCCCGGTTCCAGACAAGATTTTTAGTGATGGAGAGCTGTTAAGTTTTGCGGTGGGTAATCACCTCGTTACCGGCCACAGATGGAACCATCCCGGTGCCAGGAAAGTACTGATTGTACATGGCTTTGAATCTAATTCCTACAACTTCGCACCATATATCCGCGAACTGATCTCGCTGGACTTCGAGATACTTGCTTTTGATGCGCCTGCCCACGGAAAGTCAGGCGGGAAGCGCATCCTGTTAACTGATTATGTCCGGGTAATCCGACAGGTGGTTCAGAAATTTGGTCCTATAGAAAACTTTGTTGCCCATTCGTTCGGGGGGTTGTCGCTTATGACGGCACTTGAGGATCTGCCACAGGAGGAATCGTGGCGCATTGCACTTGTGGCACCGGCAACAGAAACCACAACAGCTATTGACCGTTTTTTTACAATGTTCGCCTTAAACGATGCGGTCAGGAAACATTTTGATAATATCATCCTCACAAAAGCCGGTGAGCCACCTTCATACTTTTCAATAAGACGTGCCATTCAAAAAACCAATGGAAAAGTGCTTTGGGTGCATGACGACACAGATAAGATCACTCCAATCAGTGATGCATTAAATGTAAAAGAAGATAACCCGAAGAATCTTGAGTTTGTACAAACAACAGGACTTGGTCACCGAAGAATATACAAGGATGAACAGGTGATAAAAAGAGTCGTGCGTTTTCTCAAAGGGTAAACATCATTTAGCTGTTACGGCCTTTGATCATCGGAACAAACGAAAAATCGTCGAATACTTCTTCCTCGTATGTACCATCTGCATTTTTTGTAAGACGCAACATCTGTTGAACCCCGGGCCCTCCGACCGGGATAACCATCTTGCCACCTGTCTTTAATTGCTCCACCAATTTAGGAGGGATCTCTGCCGCTGCTGCTGTAACAATCACCTTATCGAAGGGGGCAAAAGTCGGGAGCCCCTCATACCCGTCCCCATAAAAATATTTTATGTTAGGATACTTATTACGAAGAACAAAGTTTTTAAGCAGATCGAATAATTTTCGCTGGCGTTCAATGGTAAATACCTGGGCACCGAGTTCAGCCAGTACAATTGCCTGGTAGCCGCTACCGGTACCGATCTCCAGGATCTTGTCGAATGGTTTCAGCCCGAGTAGTTGCGACTGGTATGCTACTGTATATGGTTGTGAAATGGTTTGATCTTCTGCAATCGGAAAAGCCTTATCCTCATATGCCACTTTTTCAAAAGCCGAATCAAGAAAATAGTGTCGTGGCACATTCATCAGTGCTGTAAGCACACGTTCGTCTGTGATGCCCTTCTCCCGCACGGTTTCAACCAGCTTTTTTCGTAATCCCTTGTGCCGGTAATTATCTTCAAATGTTCTCATAAGCGGGGCAAATATACATTTAAAAAGAAAATGCTTCGCTGGTCAAACTACTCTCCTGCTGCCTTCATACAATTCATATTCAAGCAACCGGCAATCAATGGTACTTGTGTAAAACTCTAATTTCCTTGCGGCTTTCAACCCGATCTTTTTAGCGAGGTCAAGATTGCCGGTGAATACATATCCAAAATATCCACCACATTTCTTTTTCATAAAATCACCTATTCGGCTATATGTTTCCGTTAGTTCGTCGGAAGCACCGAGCCGCTCACCGTATTCAGGGTTCACAAACATTACCCCTTTTTCACCCTGAGGAACCTCAGTATCTGCAAAATCGCAGACATCAAAACCGATCATATCTGCTACACCCGCGGCTTTCGCATTTTTTATCGCATTTGCAATTGCCTGGTTGCTGTAATCGGTAGCGATGATCTTAACCCCGGGATCATCGATTATCCTGTTTTCAAGTTCTCCGCGGTGTTCAAGGTACATGGATTCATTAAACTGCTGAAGATGCATAAAAGCAAAATTGGTCCTGAACAGACCGGGACTTGTGTTGGATGCAATTAATGCGGCTTCAATGGCAAGTGTACCGGATCCGCACATAGGGTTAACAAATGGCGATTTGCGATCCCATCGTGTCGCGAGGATTGTTGCCGCAGCAAGTGCCTCGAGCATTGGTGCTCTTCCGGGTATGCGGCGGTATCCGTGACGGGCAAGTGAATCGCCTGAAGTATCTGCAAAAAATTCAGCATAATCTCCCTTCCAGAATAAATGGATCACGGTACCAATAAGCTCAGCACCAGTTGATGGCCGGATACCACGCTGATCGCGCAAACGATCAACGATCGCATCTTTCACCCGCAGGTTTGCAAACATGTTGTTGTTGATCGTATCATTCATTACATTACTCGTCACCGAAAAATATCCGGGGTCCGGAATAAGTGTTTCCCAGGGAAACTTTTTAAGTTCATTATAGATCTGATCTGCGTTCGTTGCACTGAAACTGCCCAGGCTATATAATACCTGGCTGGCGCAACGCAATGACAGGTTCAGCTTTATGCAATCGGTAACCGTACCGCGCACCTTTACGCCGGTTACAAATGTTTCTTCAACCCGGAAACCAAGCGTCCTGATTTCCTGCTCAAGGTATGGAGCCAGTCTTTTATGACAGGTTACAGTTATATCAGCAACCCTGTTAAATACATTCATTTCTAATCATTTTGCGCCATCAATGTCCGACCGTCCTGCACCATTACTGCGCATATCAATAAAAACGGCGTTTTCAATTTTTATTACAACCGCATTGGGCCACCTGTTATTGGTGTACAAACGCTGGCCATTTACCGCGCTTACAGCCAGTCCAAGCTTTGTG